>JARLJA010000138.1 GCA_031291445.1 Xanthobacteraceae bacterium
CCGACATCAATGCTTCGGTTACCATCGAAGCATGAAAGCAGGTCCCGATATCGCCATGGTCGCCTCGCTGGTCGGCGATCCCGCGCGCGCCAACATGCTCACCGCGCTGATGACCGGCCGCGCGCTGACCGCGAGCGAGCTGGCGCATCAGGCCGGCGTCACGCCGCAGACCGCGAGTTCGCATCTGTCCAAGCTCGAGGCCGGCGGCCTGATCGAGCCGGAAAAACAGGGCCGCCACCGCTATTACCGGCTCAGCGATCCCGACGTCGCCGGTGTGCTCGAGGGCCTGGCGGGGCTCGCTGCGCGCGCCGGTCACATGCGCGTGCGCACCGGACCGAAGGATCCGGCGCTACGCCGCGCGCGGATCTGCTACGACCATCTCGCCGGCGACCTCGGCGTGCAGATGCTCGAGAGCATGAAGAAACAGCGGCTGGTGCGGCAACGAAAACAGGACATCGAGCTGACGCCCGAGGGCGAACGCTTCCTGGAAAACGCCCTGCAGATATCGCCGCAAGCGCTGGCCCATCCGCGCCGCCCGGTGTGCAAAGCCTGTCTCGACTGGAGCGAGCGGCGTCATCATCTCGCGGGCACGCTCGGGGCCGCGCTGATGAACCGCTTCACCGAACTGAAATGGGCCGCCCGCGACGCCGCCCCCGGCAGCCGCGTCGTCAATTTCAGCCGGATTGGCGAGAAGCGGTTCGCGGCGCTGTTCGGCGATCACGAATAGAGGCGCAACGTCCCCGATCGCATGAACTTGTCGTCATGGCCGGGCTCGTCCCAGCCAAGACGACCAACTGATGCCCAATGCCCGCGCCGAGGTGATCGCGAACGCCGGACATCTGGTGTTTCTCGATGCAACGCAAAAATTCGACGAGCTGATGCTGGCGTTCCTCGGCTCCCGCCAGCGCGGCGCAAAAATCCGCGCAACCTGCATTCATTCCGCATTCAGGTCGCCGTGGCTAGGTTGACGCGCAATTCGACGACGCAAATATTCGTCGCAAATATTTAACGCGTCGAATGATAGGTGGATTCCGCCGCGTCGCGGCTTAAGGAGGGAGAACACATGAAATACCTTTTCGCAGCAGTCCTGGTCGCCGGCACCGTCGCGGGCTTTGGCGCGGCCAACGCCGCCGGCGGCTGCGGCCTCGGTTTCCATCGCGGCCCCTATGGCGGGTGCCGTCCCAATCGCGGGGTCGTGGTCGTCGCGCCCCGCGCGGTGGAGCGGCCGGTCGTGGTGGTGCCGCGCGGTCGCATCTGCCCCGTTGGCTTCAGCTGGCGTTATGGACGCTGCCGTCCGCTCTGAGCGCCAATTCGTCACCCCGTCACGGCAAAGCCCCGCTTGATGCGGGGTTTTATTTGGCCGGATGTTCCCACGCGATGCGGGCGTGCGGATACGAAGAGGGCGGGAATTCCCGCCCTCTTTTACGCCTACCAGTTCCGGAAGCAGCGCTTGCCGAACGGCCCGGAATGCCAGCCGGGCGGGCAATTATACATCGGGCGGCATCCGCCGTAGGGACCGCGGTGCCAGCCGGGTCCGCAGCCACCGGCAACACGGATGGTATCGGCCGACACGGCCTGGTCGAGCGGAGCCAGCGGCATGGCGCGCGACGCGGTGACCGCTGCAAGGCTGAGGCAAACAGCAAACGCAGATGCGACAAGTATCTTCATGGGCCTTTCCCTTCCTCTCAATATTGCCGCAACGCGGCAGTTGCACGGTCAACGCAGAAAAATATCGCAGGCCAGCCACGAAAACCCGGCCTTACCTCCAGTGCCGGCGATGCCAGTGCCAGCGGCGGTGCCAATGGCGATGCCAGTGGTGTCCCCAGCGCACCTGTTCCGGCCTCAGATTCTCGACCTCGGCCTCGGTGGCGACAGCGGGATGCACATCCGTATTCGCCGGCTTCAGCCGTTCATCACCGGCCAAAGGCTGCAGCGGCAGCGGCGCTGCCTGCGCGCCCGCGGCCAGCGCGGCGGCGCCCGTGGCAATTCCAGCGGCAAGTTTCAGAAAATGGCGTCGTTCCATGACATCTTCCTCTTCGGGGCTATGGTGATGCGCGAAGAGTTTGAATGCGTCGAAATGAATAGTCGCTGAACTACACGTTCAGGTTCACGCCTGAAGGCGTCGGCGGTTCTCGCCCAAGCGTTTCCTTGTCGTCATTCCGGGGCATCGCGCAGCGATGAACCCGGAATCCGGAGATTATAAGCTCTAGATTCCGGGCTCGCGCTTATGCGCGCCCCGGAATGACGAAAGGAAGATCAAACCCATCAGCCCCGCGCCATGATCGCGGCACACAGCGGCGATGAGGGAACGGGTGCAAGATCGTGATCGTAGGGTGGGTTAGGCGAAGCCGTAACCCACCGCCAAGGATGAAATAAAAAATGGAAGATCAAGCTGAGCTAACCAGCCCTGCTCCTTAGCCATCACTTCTTATCATCGCCCAGCTCATGGTCGCATGATAGCATTTTGGAAAGGCGGATTGCGCTACGCTAATCCGCCTTACGGGCTACGCGGTGTCGACGACAAGGGCATCGAGGATATTCTCACAACGGCAGATTATCGTGCTTCTTCATCGGTATCTCGACATGCTTGTCTTTCAGCATCGCCAGCGCCCGCGCGATGCGGCGCCTAGTCGAGTGCGGCATGATGACGTCATCGATATAACCGCGCTCGGCGGCGATGAAGGGTGACAGGAAGCGGTCTTCATATTCCCTGGTGCGGGCGGCGATCTTGTCAGAGTCGCCGATGTCGCTGCGGAAGATGATTTCCACCGCGCCCTTGGCGCCCATCACCGCGATCTGCGCGGTCGGCCAGGCGTAGTTCACGTCGGCGCCGATTTCCTTGGACGCCATCACGTCGAACGCGCCGCCATAGGCTTTTCGGGTGATCACGGTCACCAGCGGCACCGTGCATTGCGAATAGGCGAACAGCAGTTTCGCGCCGTGCTTTATCAATCCGCCATATTCCTGCGCGGTGCCCGGCAGGAAGCCCGGCACGTCCACGAACGTCACGATCGGAATGTTGAAGGCGTCGCAGAAGCGAACGAACCGCGCCGCTTTGCGCGAGGCATCCGAGTCGAGAACGCCGGCCAGCACCATCGGCTGGTTGGCAACAAAACCCACCGTGCGGCCCCCGATGCGGCCAAAGCCGGTGACGATGTTCTTTGCGAAGGCTTCGGAGATTTCGAAGAAATCGCCCTCGTCCACGACCTTCAGGATCAGTTCCTTCATGTCGTAGGGCTTGTTCGGATTGTCGGGGATCAGCGTATCCAGGGACATGTCGACCCGGCCGATGTCGTCGAAGCTCGGCCATTCCGGCACGCCGTCGGTGTTGTTGGAAGGCAGGAAGTCGATCAGCCGGCGCAACTGCAACAGCGCCTCTACGTCGTACTCGAACGCACCGTCGGCGATCGAGGAGCGCGTGGCGTGCACCGAAGCGCCGCCGAGTTCTTCCGCGGTGACGACCTCGTTGGTGACGGTCTTGACCACGTCGGGGCCGGTGACGAACATGTAGCTGGTGTTCTTCACCATGAAGATGAAGTCGGTCATGGCCGGCGAATAGACGTCGCCGCCGGCGCACGGCCCCATGATGACGCTGATCTGCGGAATCACGCCCGAGGCCTGGACGTTGCGGCGGAACACGTAGGAATAGCCCGCCAGCGCGGCGACGCCCTCCTGGATGCGGGCGCCACCGGCGTCGTAGAGACCGATGATCGGCGCCCGCGCCTTCATCGCCATGTCCTGCAGCTTGGTGATCTTGAGCGCGTGGGTCTCCGACAGCGAGCCGCCGAACACCGTGAAGTCCTTGGCGAAGACGAAGGTCTTGCGGCCGTTGACGGTGCCCCAGCCGGTGACGACGCCGTCGCCGGGGACCTTGGTCTTCTCCATGCCGAATTCGGTCGAGCGGTGCTCGACGAACATGTCGAATTCCTCGAACGAGCCCTTGTCGAGCAGCAGTTCGATGCGCTCGCGCGCGGTCAATTTGCCGCGGCCGTGCTGCGCCTCGATCCGCTTCTCGCCGCCGCCGAGCTTGGCGCCGGTGCGACGGGCTTCGAGTTTTTCGACGATATGCTTCATGCGACTTCCCCCCGCGGCGGGCGGCTGCCGCCGCGCCGAACGAACCGGTTCTTGGCCCGGGTCCCGGGCCGGGTCCCACGCCTTGAGGGGTGTCTAGCATGGGGTCGGCGGCCGGGAAAACCGCCTTGCTCTCAGCCATCCGTCGCAGGGCTGGCACTCTGGACCTGCCGTCCCCATCTCGGAGGCTCCCGCCGCGCCCGAGGACGTATTGGATGAACCAAACCGACGCTTCACCATTGTCCGCCAGCCCGGTGACCGGCATCCCGAAACTTCTGCTGAAACTTGAAGGAGCCGCGCTGGCTGCAGCGTCGATCACGCTATACGCTTGGTCGGGGGCCTCGTGGGTCCTGTTCGCGGCCCTGCTGCTGGCGCCCGACCTCGGCTTTCTCGGCTACCTGGCCGGTCCGCGGATCGGCGCCATCACCTACAATACCGTGCACGTCACCGCCTTGCCGCTGGCGCTTGGCCTTGCGGGTCTCACCACCGGCAACGCGCTTGCCCAGCATCTGGCGCTGATCTGGCTCGCCCATATCGGCATCGACCGGGCCTTGGGCTATGGGCTGAAATACGACGTGGGTTTTGGCTTCACCCACCTCGGACGGATCGGCAAGGCAACGGATCCAGCGATTTAAATCACGATATTCCAATAGCTTGAACGATTCACCTGATATCGCCACCGAACCCCCTCCGGCGACACCTCAAGTCTACGATCCCTCGCCAAGGCACAGATCAGCCCTCCATTCACGGCCGGCCTGCGCGAAGGCTAGGCGGCGCCGCAATCGCCCGGCGGTTTCGGGCGGCGCTACGCGGCGACGGCGTCGGCGCGCCGGTTGAAAGTCCACAGCCCGAACGCAAAGGTGAGCATCAGCAGGCCCGCCGACAGCACGGTCGCGGGGGTGGCGCCGAGTCTTTCGAACCACTGGGTGTAGAAATGGATGGCCGCGAAGACCGCGACGACGTTGACGACCCAGCGGCGGTTGACCCTCACCGCCCAGCCCCCAGTTGCCGCCAAGGCCAGCGCCCAGCCGATCCCGAACACCAGCGGCGAGACCATTTCCGACCTGGCGCTGTAGTCATGGAGGATGGAAGGATCGCCATGGACGATCGAACGCAGGCGCAGCAGGTTGTCGCCCCAGAGCGACCCCACCCAGAAGCCGAAATTGATCATCAGCACCGCCGTGCGCGCCGCGATCAACGCCAGCCGCTCATATTGCGCCTTGACGCGCAGCGACACCAGGTAGGTGGCGAGCGCGACGAGCGCGAAAACCACGATGGTCAGCGTCGGTTCTTCCACGGTGAGAGTATACATCGCGTGGCGGTAGTCCGAGCTGCTCCCAAGGCT
Source organism: Xanthobacteraceae bacterium (assembly GCA_031291445.1). GTDB lineage: Bacteria > Pseudomonadota > Alphaproteobacteria > Rhizobiales > Xanthobacteraceae > Bradyrhizobium_A. The sequence continues at coordinate 5,417 of JARLJA010000138.1, forward strand.
GGCGCCGATCACGAGCACCGCCGCCGCACTCAGCAACCCGGACCTCGCGGCCACCGCCGCCGCGGCAAGAATGACCGCCGAAGCCAGCATCGCACGCAGTGATCCGCCGTCCAGCACGGCGAGCCCGCCGCAGAACGCCAGAACACCGATCACGATGCAGATCTGGGCCAGCAGATCCCACGCTCTTGCCCCCAATGACATCAGGACCAAGCCGAGCGCGGCCAGCGCCGCGCCAAGCGCCAGCGCGGTCAGGGGCGATGGCAGGAGCGCCCCGGCCCCCGCCGCTACGGCGACAATTCCGAAACCGACCAGCAGGTTGATCCAGTGCGAGCCGGTGTCGCGTGCGGCAAGCGCGTGCAGCCGCTCGGCTTCGGCTGGCGTGATCTTGCCGGTCTCGACCAGCTGTGTGAGATCGAGCGTGACTTTCATGGATCAAGCAGCCTTGCGGACGGCACGGTCTACCGGTTTCGGTTCAATGTGGGACGCGGCGACGGCGCTGCCGGTTCAAAATCCGAGCCTTGTCACCGCGGGCTATTTGTCGCGCGGCGGCCGGCTCTGCATGAAATAGCTGTCCTTGCTCACCACCTTGCCGTCGCGCAGGGTGATGAGGTCGATCAACTCCATGGTCACCGGCGCGCCGTCGGGCGTGGTCGCGGTGAGGATGGATTCGGCGACGAAGTGGTCCTCGCTGCCATGGAGCGAGACCGGCTCCATCCTGTAGCCGGGCAGCCCGGAAAGATCCCTGGCGAACTGCTCGGCCACCGCCTCCTTGCCGCGATAGATCCTCGCGCTGCCGTGGCGGCGATAGCTGGTGTCCTCGGCATGCATCGCCATGATCGCGGGCACGTCATGCGCGTTCCACGCCGCGGTATAGCGGGTTGCGAGGTCCTTGTAAGCGGGCGCGGCGGACATGATGTTCTCCCGGGGACGAGGCTTGTTGTGGCGGCATTGAAGCCCACCGCAGCGCGGCCTGTCCAGACGTTCCGGCGCGCACGCACGCGTCGGCCCGACCTGGGCGCCGTGCGCGCAAACGTCCGCGGCCGAGCGCGATGGCGGTGCGCCGCCGGCACCCTGTTCAGAGCGCCCCGATCTCCTTGAGGCATTGCTGCGCCAGCGTCATGCGCGCGGCGGTGTGGCGGCCGTCGCGGATGTCGAGGTTGAGGGCGAACACGGTCAGGCGCTCGCCGTTCTCGACCCAGCCCACCAGCCAGCCGATGCTGGCGACGGCTTCCCCGGGCTTGGTGCGGTCGTCGACGCCGATCAGCCCGGTCTTGGCGCGGATCACCGCGTCGCCGACCCGCGTCACCGGCAGAATGTCACGGGTGAGGTCCTGGGCGCGCGGCGAGGCCGGCAGCACGCCGCGGCGCAGGCGGTCGACGAAATCGACCTGCTGCACCGGATCGATCCGCAGGTCGCCGGTCAGCCAGAAACGGTCGATGCCGCCGCCGATGTTGCGGTTGCCGTAGTCGAAGGCGTCGACGTAGCGCTGCATCCGCTCCTCGCCGATCCGCCGCGCGATCTCCTGATAGACCCACACCGCGGACACCGCCATGGCCGAGCGCAGGGTATGGTCCTTGTTCCACTCGGGGACGAAACGGGTCACGCCGTCCCACTTGAACACGTCCTTGTCGGGATCGCCGACCACACCGGTATCCAGCGCGATCACCGAATGCGGGATCTTGAAGGTCGAGGCCGGCAACAACGCCTGGCCCGAGCGCTCGGTGTCGCTGGCGATCAGCGCGTAGTCGTCGACCCGATAGGCCAGGAACGTGCCCTCGGTGCCGTTTTCGGCGAAGTGCCGGGCGAGCTCGGTGCGAATAACGTTCTTCATCGGAGCGACCGTGGCCCGGCCGCGCGACGGCGACAGGCCGGAGCCCGCCGCGGCGAGGCCGAACGAAACCTCGAGAATGTGACGACGCGTGATCAGCGGAATGTCCATGGTTGCAGGTTGTGGCCACTACGGCGAACATCGTGTTGAAACCATGGCGATATGCTTTCCCCGTCGTCCCAGGCTTGACCGGGGGAGAGTAACACCGCGTGTGACGCAAGGCGCCCGCCTCACACTCCGCCGTCGTCGCCCGGCTTGACCGGGCGACCCAGTACGCCGCCACGTCGCGGATCAGTCGCTGGCGATCCCGGCTACTGGATCACACGGTCGCTGCGCGCCGGGTGACGACGTCGGAGAACGGTGACGCGCCTAGGCAATATCGGCACCAGCTACTTGATCTTCCCCGACAGCCGCAGCACGAAGATCAGCACCTCGGCGACCGCCTTGTAGAGCTCTTCCGGGATCTCGTCGCCGAGTTCGACGTTCGAGAGCGCGCCGGCCAGCACCTCGTTTTCCTCGATCGGAATGTTGTTGGCCTTGGCGAGCTCGACGATCTTCTCGCCGATCGCGCCCTTGCCCTTGGCGACCACCCGCGGCGCGCCCTTGCGGTCACGGTCGTAGTGCAGGGCAACCGCGAGTGATCTGGGCGGGGTGACGGTCGTGCTCATGTGGCGCGGTCCAGGAAGCGGCCGGCAGCCGCCGCCTTCGCCGGCAGCGGCGGCGCGCCGTCGCCGATCACGATGTCGCCGGGCTCGAGGTCGGCCTGGCGCAACGCGGCACCGAGCTCCGGCGCGCTGATGCGCAGCTGGGCCGCGGTCTGCGGCCGCTCCGCCCACATCCGCACCGAGGTGGTGCCGCCGACCAGCGAGACGATGGCATGAACCGGCCCGGTCGGCTCGACATTGAGCGAAAACCGCGCGCGCCACACCCGCTGGCCGGCGCCGGCCGTCTGGCCGCCGCCGTCGCCCGAGATTTCGAACTGGGCCACCGCGGTGCCCTGCGGCGTGGCGAACGGGATCTCGAAATTCCAGCGCGCCGTGGCGCGGTCCGCGGCACCGGCATCGCCCTGCCCCGGCAGCGACGCGATCTGCAGCAAGGTCTGCCGCGCGATGGCGCCGTCGGTATCGGCGACGAGATGCTGAACGATCTCGTGGGACGAGGCACCGGCGGCGATCGACGGCGACGCCACCGCCTGCGCCGAGGGCGCGGCGCCACGATACGGTGGCGGCACACCGGCTGCCCCGACGGCTGGCCCGGCGGCACCGCCCGGCGCCGTCGGCGGGGCCTCGGCTTCGGGAAGGTGGGTCGGCGCGGCGGTCGCCGCATCGATCTGCGCCGGCGTGGAGCCGCCCGGCATCAGCGCCGCGGCGTCTTCGCCAGCGAGAAGCACGGCCGCTTCGAGCACCTGCCCGCCGCCTTGCGGGGCAAGCGGGCTCGACGGGGTCTGCGCCCCGGCGCCGTGGGCGGTGGCGTCGGGCACCTCCACCACCGGCACGGCCGGACCAACCGCCTCGGCGGTCGCCGGCGCCTCGGCGCTGGTCGTCGTCAACAGCTGGCGGAGCACGAGCAGCGCCCCCTTGAGGTCCGGCGGGCCGCCCGCCTGGCCCGGCATCAAGAGACCGCCGGCCAGCCCGGCTTCGAGGAACAGGCCTGAGTTCGCGAACGCCGACTGGATGTCGGTGGCGCCCAGCGTGGTGGTCAGCACCGGGCGCGCCGCCAGCAGATCCGTAGCGGCCTGCTGCACCGGCGCCGGCAGACTACTGACGGTGGCCGCGAGATTGGCGAACAGGCTCGACAATCCGCTCTGGCGCGCCGCCGCGTTCTGCGCCGCGGCCGCGACCGCCGCCGCCTGGGCCGGCGTCAACAGGGTGACGTTCGTCGGCGCGGCGACGTCACCCGCGAGCACGGTGCGCGCGATCGCCGAGGTGTCGGTGGCCTGGCTCGTCGCGGCGGTGGCGGCCGTGCCCGCGGCGCCCTGCGCCGCGCCCTCCGGAACGATGGTGAGCTGGATGCCCTGAGCGGTCTGCGACACCGCGAGCTGAAGCGTGGCGCCGGTCTGGAGCGGCACCAGCGACTGCACGTCGAGCGACATGTTGGCGATGGCGATCCGCACCAGGTTGGCGTCGAGCACGCTCAGCACCTGCGCGGTGACCACCGTCCCCGGCTGCAGTACCAGCGTCGGCGCCGCGGCGCCCTGAACGGTCGCCGTGGAAACGACGGAAACACCCGAAACCGCCATGCCGGAGCCCTTCGGCGCACTTGCTGATAGATGGGAGACCGGCTGGGGCACGATGCCGCCGTCAGCGATCCCGATTCGACGGATCACATTGCCGGCTCACGCTAGGGACCGCGCGTTAATCCATCGTTAGCAAAGCGCCTGAGGGCCGGCGCGGGCTCGCTCAGGCCGGATCCTCGGCAGGTTCGAGAACGTCGGTCCGCGCCGATTGCAGCCGGTAGCCGACCCCGGACTCGGTGACGACGAGACGCGGCAGATTGGGGTCCGCTTCGATCTTCTGCCGCAGCTTGCGGACCAGGATCCGCAGATACTGGATGTTGTCGCCCTGGCTGTCGCCCCAGATGTCGCGGATCAGCAGGTCGTGGGTGACGACGAGACCGGCATGCGCGGCCAGGATCTGCAACAGCCGATACTCCTTGCGGGTGAGTTTGACCTCGGCACCGCCCACCGTGACGATGCGCGTCACCAAATCGATGGTCAGCGGCCCGGCCACCACCACCGGCCGCTCGGTCTTGCCCCTGAAATAGCGGCGCAGCGCCGCCTCGCAGCGGGCGACCAGTTCGGCGATGCCGAACGGCTTGGTGACGTAATCGTCGGCGCCGGCCTTCAGCAGCCTGACCTTTTCCGCCTCATCCGATACGGCGGACAGGATGATGACCGGCATCGACGCCCAGCCGCGCAGCCGCTCGAGCACGTCGCTGCCCCCCATGTCGGGAAGCAGCAGGTCGAGGGTGATGATGTCCGGGTTGCTGAGCATGGCCGCCTTCAGCCCCTCGGCTCCACTGGTGGCTTCGACCACCGCATAGCCGTGCAGCTCGAACCCGGCGCGGAGGAAACGCCGGATCTTCGGCTCGTCGTCGATGATGAGGACGGTGTTGCGCGCGGCGCTCATGCCAAGCTCTCAGCGGCCTCACGCTCACGCGGCTTGCCGAAGGCCTCCCGCGATGTCGGCCTCACCGCGACAAGCGCCGGCCGCTGGAGCCGGGATCGCCGCGATGGATCGTCCGGCGCGATGGCACCGCCCGGGCGGCCACTGCCGACGATGGCCCGGGAGATGGCGCCTTTGGCATCAACTTGCTTCACATCGACCTGCCAGGCCCGAGTTCGCCGCGTTGAACCCGGAATACGCAGCTTGGCTTCGTTGCCAAGATGCAACACGTATTCAGAAAGTTATTAGACTACAGGTGGTGCTGCGGTGAACCGACATTCCTCCGCGTGCGCCCGAAGCCAGACCTCACCACTGGTCGCTCGCGGGCTGGCACGCGATCCGCGCCACGCCCCACCCTGCCCCGGCAGTTCCCAACATGCCGAAAACGGCATATTTTTTCTATATGCCACTCTGGCTGAAATAATATCTTTTAGATATCTTTCTGGTCTGAGCCGCCCAAGGCGACCACGATGGGCGCCAGCACTGTACCGGCTGAGCGCGAGATCCATTCCGCCTACTGTCCGATGGCGGATGGAGTGGCACGCACCGGCGGGTTGTCCTGGCGAGGCGGATACAGATAGTGCTCGATCAGCCAGGTTCGCACGGCGGGCGTCCCTCCCTCGAGCAGTTCGCGCGCTCTGGTCCTTGCGGCTGCAAGCGCATTGCTCCCGCTGCCGTAGTCCCGGGCCAGGACTTCAAGCGCGAGCGCTTCCGCGGCAATAATGACGAAAAACTCGTTCGCTCGCCGCGCACTGCGGGCGGTGCTGGCCTTTTGCAGCGCATCCTTCAGGGACGCATGCTGCTCGATGAAACCGGCCAGGCCCGCCTTCCACAGCATGTCCGGCAGGCAAGGGTAGCCATGCATCTCATGATAGGTCACGACCAGCCGATGGCACTGCGACCGCAGGTCCTCGGGAATGAACCCAAACTCGTGGTCCTTGGCGATCGGATCAGCCAACTTGCGCCGGCCAGCCTTCCCTGCGCTCATACGATGGTTTCCGCGTAGCCGGCGTTATCGATCGAGATTACGATTTCGCGGATAGCTATTCGATGCACCTCAAGCGCGGCTTACATTGAATTAAAATAGCCGAATGGCGGCCAGTGGACGCTGACGCAGCTTTGCGTCTCGCGCGAAGCGGTACTTCGATACTCCATGGGCCGATTTTCCCGAGCCAATTCCATTGCTGCTGGAGACCGGCCCGAACTCAACCGGTCAGTCACTTGCCATCCACTCGCCATCGCACCGCACACTACGCGCACACTATTTGTGCTGCGGCGCTAGGCATCTGTGTTTTTTATGTGCAAAGATATATCTACGGTGGATTTCGATATGTTTTTTATATTTTTTTCCTCTGGAACAGATATCGATTTTAGAATCCAGACCGGGACAAATCACATTACCGGTTGTTCAGGAATCGGCGGCGACGCGAGTTCAGGGGGCGTCGTCAAAAACGGGGTTTGGGGTCATCATGAGAAAGCTTCTATTGGCAAGCGCGTCGCTGGCGGGGCTCGTCGCGTCGGGTTCTGCGTTCGCGGCGGACGCATCGATTCCGGTGAAGGCACCAAGGGTGTGTGATCCGTACAAGAACTATTCCTGCCTGGACGCCTATCTCGGCGAGGACGTGTTCACGCGCTTCGTCAACTACTACAAGCTGGAATGGGGCCACGACGCTGCGCCGGCCGATCCCAAGGCGCCGCCCAGCCGCCGCGACTACTGGCCCGGCACGCCGCAGACCGTTCCGCCGATGCCGTTCACCGAGTGGCCCCAGGGCGGCGTCACCTCGATCGGCGTGACCCGTCCCTCCTCGGTCGACAGCCCGCTGATGGCGGCGATCGCCCACACCGGGCCCGGCGACTGGATGGCCGACAATCACATTCAGGTCTACGGCTGGGTCAACGTCGGCGCCAACGTCTCGAGCAACTCGACCAAGCCGGGCGGCAACTTCCCGGCGGCCTACATGTACACGCCGAACACGGTGACGCTCGATCAGGCGGTGATCTATGTCGAACGCCTGCCCGATACGGTGCAGAAGGACCACGTCGACTGGGGCTTCCGCCTGTCGGGGATCTACGGCGAGAACTACCGCTACACCACCGCCTACGGCCTGTTCAGCAACCAGTTGCTGAAGAACAATTCGGTCAACGGCTACGACATGCCGATGATGTGGGGCGAAGTGTTCATCCCGCAGCTGATGGAAGGCCTCTTGGTGCGCGTCGGTCGCTTCATCTCGATCCCGGACACCGAGGCGCAGCTGGCGCCGAACAACTACATGTACTCGCACTCGATGGTCTATGCCTACGACAACTATACCAATACGGGCCTGATCACGACGCTGGCCTGGAACAAGAACATCCAGACCCAGCTCGGCGTCACGGTCGGCACCGAGGCGATGCCGTGGCACATCGGTGCGCGGGTCATCAACCCGTTCCCGAACCCGGTCTATCCTGACGCCACGATGCTGAAGGATCCGGGCGCGCAGCCGTCGCTCACCGCCAGCATCCAGATCAAGAGCGACAGCGGCAACGACGCCATCTACCTCGTCGCCGACGGCATCAACAACGGCCACTGGGGCTACAACAACCTGCAGTGGCTGGGCGGCACCTACTACCACAAGTTCAACGACCAGTGGCACATCACGTTCGAGGCCTACACGCTGTCGCAGCGCAACGTCCTGAACGCGAACAATGCGACCGCGCAGACCATCGCCGCCAACAGCGGCTATCCGTTCGGCCCGCAGCAGATGCCGTTCAACTCGCCGTTCCTCGCCCAGTGTCCGGCGGAAGTCGTGACCTGTACGGCAAAGGTCTACACCGCCCTGTCCTACCTGAACTACAAGTTCACGCCGCTGGACAACCTGTCGTTCCGCGCCGAGTTCTATGACGACGTCAACGGCCAGCGTACCGGCACCGCGACGCGCTACATCGAAACCGGCATCGGCTGGCAGCACTGGTACTCGCCGCAGATCGAAGTCCGGCCGGAGGTCTCGTACTATCACTCCTTCGACGCGCCGGCCTTCAACGGCAACTCCAATGCCGGCATTCTGCCGAACAAGAACTACGCCATCATCGGCGCGGCCGACGTGATCTGGCACTTCTGACGACCGCGGCAGGCGGGGTGGTTCGAACGGACCATCCCGCCTGTCTTTTCCGTAACGCGGGCGATCACCGGCGCCGAGCAACCTGCGTCACGGCGTCCTGGTCTGGCCTGCGAGCAACAACACCCGCCCCTCGAAACGCCGGCGCTCCGGGACGCTCCCTGCGTGACTTTCGCCAGGGCGGCAAGCGAGCCGGATCGGTCCGAGCGAGCCGCGGCTGGGAGGCGCGTTCCCATTGCGGGCAATGGCGCAGCGATCGCAGGCGCGGTCCAACGAAGGCGAGTTCTGGAATGCGAAAAGTTGTTTTCTCGGGCCTGGTGGCCGCCGTGGTGATCGCGGCATCGAACGGCGCCGGCGCCGATGGTCTGCCGGCGTCCCTGCCCCTCAAGGCCTCCCCCTCGTGCGATCCCTACAAGAACTACTCGTGCCTCGACGCCTATCTCGGCGCTGACCTGTTCGGCCGCTTCATCAACTACTACCGGCTTGAGTGGGGTCACGATGCGCCGCCGGTCGATCCCAAAGCCCCCCCGGGACGCCGCGCGGAATGGCCACCGACGCCGGAAGCCCTGCCGCCAATGCCATTCACGGAATGGCCGTATGGCGGCACCACCAATCTCGGCGTGACCCGGCCCAATTCGATCGACAGCCCGCTGATGGCCGCGATCGCCCACACCGGTCCCGGCGAATGGATGGCCGACAACCACATCCAGATCTACGGCTGGGCCAACGCCGGCGGCAACATCTCGACCAACACGGTCAGGCCCGGCGGCAACGCGCCGGCGGCCTACAGCTTCACGCCGAACACGGTGCAGCTCGACCAGGCGGTGGTCTACATCGAGCGCCTGCCCGACACCGTGCAGAAGGACCACGTCGACTGGGGTTTCCGCATCTCCGGCATCTACGGCGAGAACTATCGCTACACCACCGCCTACGGCCTGTTCAGCAACCAGCTGCTGCGGAGCAATTCGTACAACGGCTACGACATGCCGATGGTCTATGGCGACGTCTTCATCCCCCAGGTGCTCGACGGATTGCACATCCGGGTCGGCCGCTACATCTCGATTCCCGACATCGAGGCGCAACTCGCGCCGAACAACTACATGTACTCGCACTCGCTGACGTACACCTACGACAACTACACCAACACCGGCATCCATTCGACGCTGGCGATGAACCGGAACGTCATCCTGCAGCTCGGCGTCTCGGTCGGCACCGAGGCGATGCCGTGGCACTGGGGCGCGAAGATACAGAATCCCTTCCCGAACCCGATCTATCCCGACGCCACCATGCTGAAGGATCCCGGCGCCCAGCCGTCGCTGACCGCCGGCATTCGCATCACCAGCAACGACGGCAACGACAACATCAACATCGTCGCCACCGGCATCAACAACGGCGAGTGGGGCTACAACAATCTGCAGTGGACCGGCTTCACCGCCTACCACAAGTTCAACGACCAGTGGCACATCTCGCTGGAAGGCTACACGCTGGATCAGCGCAAGGTGCTGAACCAGAACAACCCGCTGGCGCAGACCATCATCGCCAACAACGGCTATCCGTTCAATCCGACCCAGATCTCGTTCAACGCGCCGAGCTTCGCCCAGTGTCCGGCCGAGGTGGTGACCTGCACCGCGCGCTCCTACGCCGCGCTGGCGTATCTGAACTACCAGTTCTCGCCGCTCGACAACCTGTCGTTCCGCGGCGAGTTCTATGACGACGAGGCGGGCCAGCGCACCGGTACCAAGACGCGCTACGTCGAAGGCGGCATCGGCTGGCAGCACTGGTACTCGCCGCAGATCGAGGTCCGGCCGGAGATCAGCTACTACCACTCGCTCGACGCCCCCGCATTCAACGGCAACTCCAATGCCGGCATCGCGCCGACGCGCAACTACGCCGTGATCGGCTCGGCGGACGTGATCATCCACTTCTGAGCCGGACACGGGCCGACCGCCCGCTGAAGGGTGTGGCAGCGGCCCAACTGCGGCATGATTCGAGGCCCTGGCATCCGGATCCTTGCTGCCGGACGCTCCCGAGCCCGACGAATTCGCCTTCCGGCCGGGCTCGCGCTGCCCTTGATCGAGCGGACCCTGCCCTCGGGCAAGCGGCGATCGCTTGTCCTTGCATCGCGAAGGACTCGGCAACACGGTGTTCGCGGCCGCATCATGTGCTTGGCCATAACCACTTATTCGCTGCGTGGGGCGCCTTGGCCGGGCGAGTTGCCACGTCCGGCCAAGGCGCCTAGCGCTTCATCCCGCTGGGATGAATGCTCATTTTTCAGTCAAATCCTGTTTTTTATTTGTGCAGATCCCGGATCTGCATTAGCCTTTTCACAATGAGGCTACCCTACAATTGCAAGCACGCATCCCAGTAACCCCTAAGGGAGGGTTCGATGTCCAAGCGCAATACAGCCCTGATTGCCGCATTGTCGATGATCGCCACGGGAACCATCTTCTCGAGCCAGGTTCAGGCCGGCGGCGCCTCGAGCGCGGCCATGAAGAACTCCAGCCATGCGGTGCAGATGGCCAACAACGGCCAGAACGACCAGGTGGAGATCACCCAGTTCACGTCGTCATCCGCGCCGCGCCACCACCGCCATCATCACTAACCTGGTGTTCCAGCGGGCGCGCTGGCTGATCTTCTCGGAGGAAGTTGATGTGCGACAGCATCGCTGCTGTCGCACACTTTCTTTCAGCCTCTATTATCTCAGGCTCGCTACGTCGCGGTCGGGCACGTCGCAGTAGCACGCGGCGTCGAAGCGCTGATCAAGCTTGTCGTCGGCCTTCACCAGCTTCTCCGGGTTGACTCCCGCAACCCACTTGCGCACTGCCGGCAGCACCTCCGGCATGACGCCCTCGACCTCGCTCCGGGTCATGCCGGGCTGAACGCGAGGGTCGTAAAGAATGTTGACGAGGTGCTGATCGTAGACGTCGAAGAACCCCATCTGCACGTCATCGTTGAACATGGTCCACGGCACCGATCGGTCGTCGTTGACGACGCCGAGCACCTGGAGCAGTTCCTCATAGGCGCAGTCGAACAGTCGGAATTCGCCGGCATCGACCGGCAGGAAGACTTCGGCGCGCTTGATGTGGAATTCCTTGTCCACGCCAACACCCGACAGGCATTCCGGATTGAGCTTCTGCTGGATCTGCCTCGCCTTGGCGGCGCCGTAGCGCGCGCGCAGCGTCGCGGCGAGCTCGTTCTTCCGCACCAGGGTCACCACCACGTTCGCCGCCTGACGGTCGTCGGTGATGGCAACATCGAGATGCTCGACCCGCCCCTGGATGTCCTCCACCACCTTGGCGATGCTGGCGCGCGCCTGCGGTGCTTCGCCGCCGGCAACGAACACCCGAACCGGCCCGTCGAACTTGCGGATGCGCTTGTCGGCGCGGCCGAACTGCAGCTCCGCGCCCAGCGCGGTCTTGACGAAACCGTCCTTGATTTCCTCGTCGCTGAAGGCGGTGCGCTCCGAGGCGCGACGGGCGCTGATCTCGGCGTTCTCGGGCTGCGCGGCCGCGACGGTCGCGCCGCAGCTCCAGATCAGGCAGGACGCCAGCACAGCCATGGCCCGGCGGAAGCGAATCGCGCGGATGGCAGCCGTGCTCGAAATTGATCGACGCATATCGCCAGCTTCCCGTTGCCCACCCTGCCGTTCTCAGGCACGAACCGTGCCAAATGTCAGGGTTGCGGACCTAATTGCCGGGCTTTTCCAAGGCCATCGCCCCGGATCGCTTTCGGCGATGCACAAATGCTTGCTGGCGGGGATGAATTCGAGACGGCTGAGGGAGCGATTTCATAGGAAAGTCATAAGCGGCGACTGGGCCAGCCACGCCGTGTCGCGCAGGCCGAGGGCTGCGATGCATCTGGATACCCACCGGGCGCCCCTGTATCCCGAATGCAACAGCAGCAAGCTTTCGTTTCCGGCGGTATTCGCAAAAGCCGCTTTTCAGCTGCATTTTCGCTCATTCGCTGAGCAAATCCGCTGGGCAGTTGATGATGCGGAAAGCAATTTCCCTCTGAGCAACCGGTCTGATTATCTTTTGTATATTTAATGGCGGCCGGGTCCACATAGATTTCTTTTATCCGCCCGTTCCAATTGGGTTAACGACTTCTCGGAGTCGGCAACAGCACCCGGGGGTGTGCTGTTCGCGCAATGCAACTTGGTCTGAACTCGCGGGTGGGGTCATGAAGAAGCTATTTCTGGCAGGTGCGTCGGCAGCTGCGGTATTCGTCTCGGCGGGCGCGCAGGCGGCCAATCTCGATCTGTCGACGCCCGCGAGCACGATGCCGGTCAAGGCGCAGAGGGTCTGCGATCCGTACAAGAACTACTCGTGTCTCGACGCCTATCTGGGCGACGACGTGTTCACGCGGTTCATCCGCTACTACCAGCTCGAGTGGGGCCACGACGCCGCGCCGGCCGACCCCAAAGCCCCTCCCGGCCGCCGCGCCGAGTGGCCCGCTACGCCCGAAACCGTTCCGCCGATGCCGTTCACCGAATGGCCCTATGGCGGCACCACCAATCTCGGCGTGACCCGCCCGAACTCGGTCGACAGCCCGCTCATGGTGGCGATCGCCAACACCAGCGCCGGCAAGTGGATGGCCGACAACCACATCCAGGTCTACGGCTGGATCGATCCGGGCGCGAACCTCAGCACCAACACCGTCAAGCCGGGCGGAAACGCGCCGGCGGCCTACAGCTACACGCCGAACACCGTGCAGCTCGACCAGGCCGTGATCTACATCGAGCGCCTGCCCGACACGGTCCAGAAGGACCATGTCGACTGGGGCTTCCGCATCTCGGGCATCTACGGCGAGAACTATCGCTACACCACGGCCTACGGCTTGTTCAGCAACCAGCTTCTCAAGAACAACTCCGTCAACGGCTTCGACATGCCGATGGTGTACGGCGAAATCTTCGTGCCGCAGCTGATGGACGGCATCAACATCCGGGTCGGCCGCTTCATCTCGATTCCCGATATCGAGGCGCAGCTGGCGCCGAACAACTACATGTATTCCCACTCCATGACCTACTCGTGGGACAACTACACCAACACCGGCATCCAGACCACGTTGGCGTGGAACAAGAACGTCATCACCCAGTTCGGCGTCACGGTCGGCACCGAGGCGATGCCGTGGCACTGGGGTGCAAGGACCATCAACCCGTTCCCGAACCAGGTCTACCCCGACGCCACCATGCTGAAGGATCCGGGTGCGAAGCCGTCACTGACCGCCGGCATCCGTCTCACCAGCAGCGACGGCAACGACAGCATCAACATCGTCGCCGACGGCATCAACAGCGGCAACTGGGGCTACAACAACTTGCAGTGGTACGGCCTCACGTACTACCACAAGTTCAATGACCAGTGGCATATCTCGACGGAAGCCTACACGCTTTATCAGCGCAACGTGCTGAACCAGAACAACGCGACGGCGCAGAACATCGCCGCCAACAGCGGCTATCCGTTCGGTCCGCAACAGATGCCATTCAACTCGCCGTTCCTGGCGCAGTGCCCGGCGGAAGTCGTGACCTGCACGGCGCGCGTCTACACCGCGCTGGCGTACCTGAACTACAAGCCCACGCCGCTGGACAACATTTCGTACCGTATCGAGTTCTATGACGACGAGGAAGGCCAGCGCACCGGCACCGCAACGCGCTATGTCGAGACCGGCATCGGCTGGCAGCACTGGCTGTCGCCTCAGATCGAGCTGCGCCCCGAAGTGAGCTACTATAGGTCGCTCGATGCGCCGGCGTTCAACGGCAACTCCAATGCCGGCATCCTCCCGACCAAGAGCTACGCGGTCATCGGTTCCGCGGACGTCATCATCCACTTCTGAGCCAACGGGCCGAAGGCGATGGCCGAGCCGGCCATCGCCTTCGGCTATCGAGGACCGAGACATCCGGATCAGACGCTTGAGCCCCCCTTCACCGGGGGGCTTTTCTTTGCTGCAACCTTTGCCCGCTCGCCCACGTCCCGAACAACACTTGCCCTGCCCACCGTGCGGCCCGGTTCTTGCAGCAAGCCAGTGAAGGCACATCATTCAATGTTCCAGGGCCCTTGGCGACATGGCGACTGTTTCTCCACGCACCGAATCCTGGCGGCAACGTTTGCTGCCGCGCAGGATCGCGGCATCCGCGGCCGTGAACCGCATACCGGCTGACACGACTCCCAGGCGAAACGACATGGCGCCGACCAAGAATGAGCCCGCCGAAACCGCCCCGTTGCGGTCCGGAACTGCCGCGGCCCGAAACCGGACCATGGCGGTCTCCTACAACGACTTGCGGAGGATGTGCCTCGAGGCGGTGAGGCAATGGCCGGGCTGCGAGAGCATCACCGGCATTCAGATCATTCGCGGCGCCAGCTGGAAATTCGCGGTGCGCGTCACCCTGTACGGCACTTCGGAAAAGCGCGTCGCCGATCGCGCCATCCGCTGCGTCGAGCGCGAGATGAGCCGGCATTTCCATTTGCTGGAGTGACGGGCCGGTTCTTGCGCGAGGGTGGCGAGCTTTACGTTCGTCATTCCGGGGCGCGCCGCGATAGCGGCGCGAGCCCGGAAACCATAGCCCCTGCGGCGGCTGTGGCTCTCCGGAGATTCACTGATGCTACGACCCCACACTCAGCCGTTGGTTTGGTCGCATTCGGAGAACTACCGCTGGCGTTTGTGGCTATGGATCCCGGGCTCGCGCGCGATGCGCGCGCCCCGGGATGACGACATCAAACGCCGCCCGCGGATGATCACTTCACCGTCGCTTCAGAACCGCCAACAAAAAAGCCCCGGCAACTGCCGGGGCTTTTCGTCGTCGTGACGAGATGCGAGATCAGTACTTGGCGATCACCGGGCCGCCGACATTGAACAGGTAGCTGGCGCTGAACAGCAGCGTGAACACCGGCGCATGGACGCTGGACCAGGAAACGGTCGAGCCGTCGGAGCCGAGCGCCGAGCGATCGAACTTGAAGTCGTAGTAGTCGAACTCTGCACCCAGCACCCAGTTGTGGGCGAGTTTCAGCTCGGCGCCGCCGCCGACGACGAAGCCGTTCTGCCACTTGTCAACGCTCGCCGTCGGCATCGTGAGCGAGGTGCTGATGTCGGCGATCGCCCAACCGCCCTTGCCGTACAGCAGCCAGTTGTTGAAGGCATACCCGACCTTGCCGGCGACGCTGCCGATACCCTTGATGTCGACCGTACCAAAGCGGCCATTCACCACGGACGGAATCACGCCGCCGCCACTGCCATCCGTCTCCTTCAACGAGGTCCAGTTGTAGTCGCCGACCACGCCAAGCACCCAGTGGCCCCACTGGCCCTGGGCGCCGAGATGTCCGCCTCCCGCGACCGAGTTCATGTTGGGCACATACGGATCGACGGCGCCGCCGTTGGCGACGTTGAGCACGTTGTAGCTCGTGCTGGTCCAGGCATAGCCGACCTGACCGCCGAGATAGATGCCGGCCCAGCTTTCCTCAAGGATCGGCGCCGGAGCCTTGGTGTAGGGCCGCGCGGCGAGATCCGCGGCCTGCGCGCCGGTGGATGCCGCGGCCAGCGCGATCGAAAGCGAGAGAGCAAACTTCTTCAAGGAAACCCCCAGTGTTGAGCACGCGATAGCCCCCACGTGCTGATATCTCGGGGCCACTTTATGCAAACTCTGGCCCGCTGGCTGTGACAAGCCCGCAACAGTTAAGATTATTTAAAACAATTCAACGGCTTAAACGCCCTTGATCGCCGCCATTTTAGGCGTTTGACCACGTTTTTTGCAGCCTCAGGCGACACGTTCTCTCGTCAACCTCTGAGTACCTCCCGCGGGGCCCGCTCAACCTCAGGCTTCAGCCTTCAGCACCGCGGATTCGCGCGTCGGGAAGCTGCAAATGAGTCGGCCACGGCGGCCAGATCAGGTGCCAAGCACCGCGAGCACCAGCGCCGACGCGTCGAAATCGCGCCGCCGTGCCGCGTGGCGAGTCGCGGCCTCGTCATCGGCGCCCCACCTTTCGGCATTCCAGTCCTCGTCGACATGGGCCGCTGCCCACACAGCATCGGCCGACAGGCTGCCGCGCAACTGGGCCAGCGCCAGCAGCGCCGAGCCGGTCAAGGTGGTCACGGTGTGGAGCGCGCCGAGCCGCCACGGATCAGAGGGCAACGCCGCCCGCGCCGCGGCGATCGCCTGTTCGGGCTGCCGGACGTGCAACACGCCCTGGGCAAGGATGAAATGGGCGCCGAGCGTGTCGACCGCCCAGAACAGCACGGGATCCCAGTGCTCGGCCTGCCGTGCCACCAGTGCCTCGGGATGATCGGCGCGGTAGAACAGCGCGTCCGTGCCCAGATACTTCACGATGTCGTCGGCGACCTCCCCGGCGCGGTCGGTCACGCCGTCGATGATGCTGTTGGCAAGCCGCGTCAGCGGCATCGACAGCGGATCGATCACCTTGACCTGGGCGTCCCATTCGGCGCCGATCGCCTCCGCGATCGCGGCAGCCGGCGCGACCAGCGGCCGCCGCGCCGGCGTGTGCACGGTGCGTCCGTCGAGCTCGATCGCAAATCCTTCCGCCCCGCGCACCACGCCCGCCGTGGCATAGAAGCGGTTTCGCAACGGCGCGCGCGACGACTGCCGGGCCGATTCCATGGGATCAAGCGGCGACGGCCCGGTGCCCTCTTCGAACAATTCCCGCATGGCTAGCGCATCACTCCCGGTTGGCGCACGCCGAAGAATAGGCGGCGCGGTCGTTGGCACCAAGTCCCCGCCCCGACGCCTCGTCGAGGCAGTGCCCGATCCGGTCACCAAACGACCCGCGCCGCGGCGGATTGGCCGTGGGCGGCGGTGACGTCGCATCCAACCGCGGCACCGGCGGCACTTCGATTTTTGGCGGCGGCGGTGGCGCCGGGGGCGGCGGAAACAGCAACGGCGAAGTCGGCAACGCGCCGACGCCAAGCTGGGCCCCCACCGCAGCCGGTAGTCCTGCGAGGCTCAGGGCAACGGTCGCGGCAAGCATCGCACGCCGGATAGAGCGGGAACCCGGTCTGTCGAGATCTGGCTTCATGGCGAGGATATCGGCACGCGAAGCGCGGCGCGCAACCTCACTCCTCGGGCGCGTTCTCGATGGGGTCGAACCGATCGGCCTCGAGACCGAGCAGGTTCCAGCTCTGCAGCATATGGGGCGGCAGCGGCGCGGTGGCGTCGATGAAGCCGCCGCGCGGATGCGGAATGACGATACGGCGCGCCAGCAGATGCAGGCGGTTCTGCACCCCGCCGGGCAGCTGCCAGTTCTCGATGTTGAAGTATTTCGGATCGCCGACGATGGGATGGCCGATGTGGGCCATGTGCGCGCGCAACTGATGGGTGCGCCCGGTGACCGGCTTGAGCGAGACCCAGGCGAGCTTCTGAGCCGAGGTCTCGACCACGGCGTAGTAAGTTACCGCGTGGCTCGCGCCTTCGTCGCCGTGCTCGGCGATCCGCATCACCGAATCGTCCTCACGCTCCTCCTTGGCGAGGAACGTCGAGATCCGCCCCTGCTTCGGCTTCGGCACGCCCGCGACCAGGGCCCAGTAGATCTTGCGCGCCGAGCGCGAGCGGAACGAGCCGGTGAGCATCGTCGCCGCGAAGCGGGTCTTGGCAACCAGCAGGCAACCCGAGGTCTCCTTGTCGAGGCGATGGACCAGGCGCGGCCGCTGCCCCTTGGCGTCGCGCAGGACCTCGAGCATCTGATCGACGTGACGCACCGTCCCCGAGCCGCCCTGGACGGCGAGGCCGGCGGGCTTGTTGAGCACCAGCACGTCGTCGTCCTCGTACAACGTCATGGCCTTGAGTGCGTCGCGGGTCTTCTGCTGCGCCTCGGACAATTCGCTCCCGCCGCCCTTCGGCGCGTCGAGCTTCAAGGGCGGGATGCGAACGTTCTGGCCTTCTTCGAGGCGATCCTTGCTGTCGGCGCGCTTGCCGTTGACCCGCAACTCGCCTTTGCGGACGATGCGCTGGATATGGGAGAACGACAGGCCGGGGAAACGCGCCTCGAGGAAGCGGTCGACCCGCATGCCGTTCTCGTCGGCCGTGACGGTCACGGTCTGGACCTTGGTCGGCAGCGCCGGCTCCGAAGCCGCTAGCTTCGGGGGAGCCGCACCATCGTCCGCACCGGGCCGTGGCTTGCCCGCCCGGCCCGCCGCCGGTTTTGGCCCGGCACCTTGCTGAAATCGCTGGCGCGCCTCGGTCGGCTTCTTTGGCCCCGGCCGCGGCGACCACTCGGTGCTCGCCCGCTCGGCGCGGTCGCGCGGACCGGCGGGACGAGCTCCCTTCGACTTGCCGCGCGGGCCCGCCGGGCCCCGCAATTTCTGCAACGGTCTTTTCACGCGACGGCTCATGCCCACTTCTACTTCGTGCTACCGGACAATTCCAGACCCGGGTCCGGGCACAGGAAGGGAAAAGTCCGATGAATCACCTGCCCCGCTGCGCGCTCGCCCTGATGCTCGGCCTGCTCGCAGGCGCGGCGGTCGCCGGCCAGCTGTCGCGCGACATCGCGGCCAAGGAAACGGCAGCGGCGATCGAGGCGCCCGGCGCCCCGGCGAACGTCACGCCACTGCCGCCGGGCACCAAGGTCGAACGCGACATCAAATACGGGCCGGATGATCGCAACCTGCTCGACGTCGTGTCGCCTGGACCTGTCTCGGGAAGCGCGCGGCCGGTGCTGGTGTTCGTCCACGGCGGCGCGTTCGTTGGCGGCGACAAGCAGATGCCCGGCAAGCCGTACTACGACAACGTCATGATGGCGGCGATCGCGGACGGCTTCGTCGGCGTCAACATGACCTATCGTCTGGCGCCGGGCTCGCCGTGGCCCGCGGGCGCCGAAGACGTCGGCGCTGCGGTGCGCTGGGTAGCCGACAACATCGCCGCGCGCGGCGGCGACCCGGCCCGCATCTACCTGATGGGACATTCCTCCGGCGCCGTGCACGTCGCCACCTACCTCGCGCATCGGGAATTCCAGGGCCCGCACGGAGACCTGCTCGCCGGAGCAATCCTGATATCCGGCTTCTACGACCTGACCTCGATGGAACTGACCGATCAAAGGCGCGCGTATTTCGGATCGGACGCGTCGACCTACAAGGATCGCTCCTCGCTCGACGGGCTGATCGCCAGCAGGACTCCGCTGCTGGTGCTGCGCGCCGAGACCGAACCGGAAGTGTTCGCGCAGCAGTTCGACGAACTCAGAGACCGGCTCTGCGCCTCGCCGCGCGGCTGCGTCCAAACCGGCGTGCTGCCGCAGCACCGCCATGCCAACGCGGTGCAATCGATCGACGGCCGGGGCTCCGCGCTGTTCAGGCAGCTCGTCGCCTTCGTCAACGGTGGAAAATCGCCGGAGCCCGTCGAAAAGACCGACCGCGCGAAGCCGTGACCGGCGGCCGGTGCGGTGAATTCTAGCGCCGCTCCCCACGCAGTTTGGCCCAGTAGTCCAGCCGCTTGCGGATCTCGCGCTCGAAGCCGCGCTCGGGCGGATCGTAGAACGTCTGCCGGCCGAGTTCGTCCGGGAAATAGTCCTGGCCGGAAAATCCTTCGGGCGTGTCGTGGTCGTATTGGTAGCCGCCGCCGTAGCCTTCCGACTTCATCAACTTGGTCGGCGCATTGAGGATGTGCTTCGGCGGCAGCAGTGAGCCGGCCTCCTTGGCGGTGCGCATCGCCGCGCCGAACGCGACATAGGCGGCGTTCGATTTCGGCGCGGTGGCGACGTAGATCACCGCCTGCGCCAGCGCCAGCTCGCCCTCGGGACTGCCGAGAAAATCATAGGCATCCTTCGCCGCGTTGGCGATCACCAGCGCCTGGGGATCGGCGAGACCGACGTCCTCGATCGCCATGCGCACGATCCGGCGGGCGAGAAACAGCGGATCCTCGCCGGCGTCCAGCATGCGCGCGAGATAGTACAGCGCCGCGTCGGGATCGGAGCCGCGCACCGACTTGTGCAGCGCCGAGATCAGGTTGTAGTGGCCATCGGCGGACTTGTCGTAGATCGGGGCGCGACGCTGCAGGATCGTCTGCAGCTCCTGGGCCGTGAACGTCTCGCCGGGACGGGCCGAGCGCCACACTTCCTCGGCCAGCGTGAGCGCGGCACGGCCGTCGCCGTCCGCCATCCGCACCAGGACGGCGCGCGCCTCGGCGTCGAGCGGCAACGCCCTGCCCTCGATCTGTTCGGCGCGGGCGAACAGCTTCTCCACCGCGGCCGCGTCGAGCGAATGGAAGACGAGAACCCGCGCCCGCGACAGCAGCGCCGCGTTGAGCTCGAACGACGGATTCTCTGTGGTGGCGCCCACCAGGACCACGGTGCCGTCCTCCATCACCGGCAGGAAGGAATCCTGCTGCGCGCGGTTGAAGCGGTGCACCTCGTCGACGAACAACAGCGTGCCGGTGCCGGTCTCGCGCCGGGCCCGCGCCGCCTCGAACACCTTCTTGAGATCGGCGACGCCGGAAAACACCGCCGAAATCTGCTCGAAATGCAGCGCGGTGGCGTCCGCCAGCAGCCGCGCCACGGTGGTCTTTCCGGTGCCGGGAGGCCCCCAGAAGATCAGCGAGCCGAGCGTGCGGGTCTCCAGCATTCGCGTCAGCGCGCCGTCGGGGCCGAGGATGTGGTCCTGCCCGACCACGTCCGACAGCTCCCGCGGACGCAGGCGATCGGGCAGCGGATGCGGCGCATCGTGCGCCAGTCCGGCGGCGGCGAACAAGGTCGGTTGCGGTTCGGGCTTTCTCATCCGCCGAGCACGACCGAAAGCTGCTGGCCGCCACGCTGCAGCGTGATCCGCCAGACCCGGCTGGCGTCGCGGGTCGCCCGCGCCAGATCGCTGGTGTGCTGGATCTTCTGGCCGTTGACCGCGACGATGACGTCGCCCTTCTGGAAGCCGACACTGGCGGCGACGGAATCCTCGGCGAACTGCACGACGACGACACCTTCGGTCGCACCGTCGAGATGCATCTCGTCGGCCAGCGCCGGGGAGATGTTCGCCACCTTCGCGCCCTGGAACGGCGAGCGCGAGGTGATGGTGAGTTCCTCGCGGCCGGTGTCGGGCGCGGTCTCGAGCGCGATCGTCAGGCGCACCAGCTTGCCGGCGCGCTGCACGTCGACCACCGCCGTGCCGCCGAGCGGGCGGGTCGCGAAGCGGTAGTCGAAGGCGTTGGGGTCGTCGACGGCCTGGCCGTCGATCGTCATGACCAGGTCCGACAGTTTCAGGCCGGCGCGCGCCGCGGGGCTGCCGGGCACCACGCTGGCGACCAGCGCGCCGGTCGGCCGCGGCAGGCCCAGCGTCTCGGCGATCTCCGGCGTCACCGCCTGCAGCCGGGCGCCGAGCCACGGCCGCTTCACCGCGGTGCCGCCGCTCTTCGCCGACGCCACCACCACGCGCACCATGTTGGCGGGAATCGCGAAGCCGATGCCCTGCGAGCCGCCGGAGCGCGAGAAGATCGCGGTGTTGATGCCGACCAGCTTGCCGTTCATGTCGACCAGCGCGCCGCCGGAATTGCCGGGATTGATGGCCGCGTCGGTCTGGATGAAGAACTGGTAGTCGGTGATCCCGACCTGGGTGCGCGCCAGCGCCGAGACGATGCCGTGAGTCACGGTCTGGCCGACACCGAACGGGTTGCCGATCGCCAGCACCACGTCGCCGACCTGCAGTTCATCCGAATTGGCGAAATCGAGCGTCGGAAAGCGCTCGTGCGTGTCCTTGAGGTGCAGGACCGCGAGATCGCTGCGGGTGTCCTTGAGAATGATCTCGGCCTCGAATTCGCGCTTGTCGGCGAGCGATACCTTGACCTGGTCGGCGCCCTCGATGACGTGGTTGTTGGTGACCACCAGGCCCGACGGATCGACCATCACGCCGGAGCCCAGCGAGCGCTGCATCTGCTCGGGCTGCTGGCCCGGAACGCCGAAGAAGCGGCGAAAGATCGGATCTTCCAGCAGCGGGTTGTTGTTCTGGATCACCTTGGCGGCATAGACGTTGACCACGGCCGGCTGCACGTGCTGCACCACCGGGGCGTAGGAGAGCCGCAACTGATTCAGCGAATTGGGCACCACGCGGTCCTGGGCGGGCGCCGCTCCCACGGCGGCCAGCGTCGCGATCGCGAGCGCGGTGGCGACGTTCAACTTGAGGCGAAACATTCGGACATCCTGCAAAGACAACGGATTCTCTGAGATTTTGACGGCGCGGTCACGCCCCCGCCGCGGCCTCGGGGCGCTGTGGTGGCGACGCTGCGACGCGGCGGGCATGGTAGGCTTCGCCCCAGGCGTTGAGCACGTCAATGACCGGACGCAGCGCTTCGCCGACGTCCGACAACGCATATTCCACCCGGGGCGGCACTTCGGCATAGACCTTCCGGGTGATCAAGCCGTCCTCCTCGAGCGCCCGCAGCTGCCTGGTCAGCATGCGCTGGGTAATCCGCGGCATCCGCCGGCGCAATTCACCAAACCGGCAAGTTCCTGCCTGCAGATGAAACAGGATGATGCCCTTCCACTTGCCGTCGATCAGGTTGAGCGTGACCTCGACCGGGCAGCCGGGATCGCTGCCACGCTTCCTCTGTCGCATCGGCGCTCCAATAGTATACATAAGGGTACTATATGCTTGTTTGGACCGTACTTGCAATAATCGCCCCAATCCAACAGTTAGGTGGACGTCCGTCGCCTGCGGCGGGCCAACGCGCACGCAGAGCCTGGAGACATCCATGAAGGCCGTCGGTTACGCCAAATCCCTGCCCATCGCTGACGCCCAATCCCTGATCGATTTCGAGGCGCCCACTCCCGAGCCCAAGGGCCGCGACCTGCGGGTGGCGGTGAAGGCGATCTCGGTCAATCCGGTCGATACCAAGGTGAGGATGCGCGCCGCCCCGCCGGCGGGCGAAATGAAGATCCTCGGCTACGACGCCGCCGGCGTGGTCGACGCCGTCGGCCCCGAAGTCACGCTGTTCAAGCCGGGCGACGAGGTGTTCTACGCCGGTTCGATCCTGCGCCCCGGTACCAACGCCGAATTCCACCTGGTCGACGAGCGCATCGTCGGCCGCAAGCCGAAATCGCTGTCGTTTGCCCAGGCCGCCGCCCTGCCGCTGACCTCGATCACTGCCTGGGAACTTCTGTTCGACCGGCTCGCGGTCCAGCCGGGCAAGAGCATCGATCCGCGCAGCCTGCTGATCGTCGGCGGCGCCGGCGGCGTCGGCTCGATCCTGATCCAGCTGGCGCGCCGGCTCACCGGCCTTGCCGTCATCGCCACCGCGTCGCGGCCGGAGTCGACGCGCTGGTGCCTCGATCTCGGCGCCCATGCGGTGATCGATCACGCCAGTGCGATGAAGGAACAGGTCACGGCGCTCAAGCTGCCGCCGGTCACCCTGATCGCGGCGCTCACCAACACCGAGACGCATTTTCCGGCGCTGGCCGACATTCTGGCGCCCCAGGGCAAGATCGGCCTGATCGACGATCCGGCGATACTGAACGCCTCGCTGCTCAAGCCCAAGGCGGCCTCGCTGCACTGGGAGGCCATGTTCGCGCGCTCGACCTTCCAGACCGCGGACATGATCGCGCAGCACCGGTTGCTCAACGACGTCGGCAGCCTGGTCGACAACGGCGTGCTGCGCACCACCCTCGACAAGGTGGTCGGCAGGATCAACGCCGGAACGCTGCGGCAGGCCCACGAGACAATCGAGAGCGGCCGCTCCACCGGCAAGCTGGTGCTGGAGGGGTGGTAGCCGGCGCGGCAGCGCCGGCTCGTCGCGGTGGCACCCTCCAAGCCACGGGTCAGGCGATGGTGTCCAAGATGCCGCCCTCGACCCGCAGCGCGGCGCCGTTGGTGGCCGAGGCCTCGCGCGAGGAGACATAGACCACCATGTTGGCGACCTCCTCGACGCTGGCGAAGCGCTGCAGCAGCGAGGACGGGCGATGCTGCCTGACGAAGGAGGCCGCGGCCTCGTCCACGCTGACACCGTCGCGGGCGGCCATCGCCTTGAGGAACTCTTCGACGCCTTCCGACCGGGTCGGGCCGGGCAGCACCGAATTGACCGTCACGCCGGTGCCGGCGGTGAGCTTGGCGAGCCCCCGCGACACCGCGAGCTGCGCGGTCTTGCTGGTGCCGTAGTGGATCATCTCGACCGGGATGTTGAGCGCCGATTCCGAGGAGATGAAGACGATGCGCCCCCAGTTGCGCGCCAGCATGCCCTTCAGACAGGCGCGCGACAGCCGCACCCCGGACAGCACGTTGACCTCGTAGAACCGCCGCCAGTCGTCGTCGCTGATCTCGAAGAAGTCCTTGGGCTCGAAGATCCCGGCACTGTTGATCAGGATGTCCGGCTGCGGCACCGCGGCGACCAGCTTGTCACAGCCTTCCGCCGTCGACACGTCGGCGGCGACGCCGCGGACCTTGGCACCCTGGACCGCGGCGGCCAGCGCGGCCACCGCCGCGTCGACCTTGCCCTGGGCGCGGCCGTTGATCACCACCGCCGCGCCCGCCGCCGCGAGCCCTCGGGCGATGGCGTGGCCGATGCCTTCGGTCGAGCCGGTGACGATGGCGGTCTTGTCTGAAAGGTCGATCTTCATTGTCGCGCTCCCGATTGCCAAGAGCATGGTATCTGGTGCCGGGCGGCCGATGCAACCGCGCGCATGACGCGATCGCACGCCGATGCTCAAACAAAAAGCGGCGCCCCCGGGGCGCCGCTCCTGCAAAATCCTGACGTTTGAACGCGGCTCAGGCGGCCTGCTCGGTGGTCTCCTGGACCGGACCGGAGTCCTTGCCCTTGGCGTCGACGTCGCGGTCGACGAACTCGATCACGGCGAGCGCGGCGTTGTCGCCGTAGCGGAACCCGGCCTTGATGATCCGGGTGTAGCCGCCCTGGCGGTCCTTGTAGCGCGGCGCCAGCACGTCGAACAGCTTCTTGACCTGGTCGACGTCGCGGATCTCGCCGATGGCCTGGCGGCGCAGCGCCAGCCCGCCCCGCTTGCCGAGCGTGATCAGCTTCTCGACGATCGGCCGCAGCTCCTTCGCCTTCGGCAAAGTGGTGACGATCTGCTCGTGCTTGATCAGCGCAGCCGACATGTTGGCGAACATCGCCCGCCGGTGTTCGGCGGTCCGGTTGAGCTTGCGGTGAACCTTGCCGTGACGCATGACTTATTCCTTCGTTGTGGTCTGCCGCGACTGCTCGTCGGACATGGTCTCAGGTGGGCTTCCTGCGTTCGCCCATGATGACGGCGGCCGACGCATCCGGCCACCGGGTGAAAGGGATCAGTAGTGATCCTCGAAGCGCTTGGCCAGTTCGTCGATGTTCTCCGGCGGCCAACCGGGCACTTCCATGCCGAGATGCAGCCCCATCTGGGCCAGCACTTCCTTGATCTCGTTGAGCGACTTGCGGCCGAAGTTCGGCGTGCGGAGCATTTCCGCTTCCGACTTCTGCACCAGATCGCCGATGTAGACGATGTTGTCGTTCTTGAGACAGTTGGCCGAGCGCACCGAGAGCTCGAGCTCGTCGACCTTCTTGAGGAACGCGGGGTTGAAGGCGAGATCGGGGATGACCTCGGTGGTGACTTCCTTGCGCGGCTCTTCGAAGTTGACGAAGACGTTGAGCTGGTCCTGCAGGATGCGCGCCGAATAGGCCAGCGCGTCCTCCGGCGTGATCGCGCCGTTGGTCTCGATGGTGAGCGTCAGCTTGTCGTAGTCGAGGATCTGGCCCTCGCGGGTGTTCTCGACCCGGTACGACACCTTGCGCACCGGCGAGAACAGGCTGTCGACCGGGATCAGCCCGATCGGCGCGTCCTCGGGACGGTTGCGCTCGGCGGCGACGTAGCCCTTGCCGGCGTTGACGGTGAACTCCATGCGGATCTCGGCGCCCTCGTCGAGGGTGCAGATCTGCAGCTCCGGATTGAGGACGACCACGTCACCCACGGTCTGGATGTCGCCGGCGGTCACCACGCCCGGGCCCTGCTTCTTCACGACCATGCGCTTGGGGCCTTCGCCCTGCATCTTGATCGAGATGTCCTTGATGTTGAGGACGATGTCGGTGACGTCCTCGCGCACGCCGGGGATCGAGGAGAACTCGTGCAGCACGCCGTCGATGTGCACCGACTGCACCGCCGCGCCCTGCAGCGACGACAGCAGAATGCGGCGCAGCGCGTTGCCCAGCGTCTGGCCGAAGCCGCGCTCGAGCGGTTCGGCGACCACGGTCGCAAAGCGGACCGGGTCGGAACCCGGCGTGACGTGCAGCTTGTTCGGTCGGATCAGTTCTTGCCAATTCTTCTGGATCGTCACTGTTTCACCCATGCCATCTGAATTACTGGCGTTGGAGACCGCGGATCATGCCGCGCAACAAATCGGTCGAAACGGCGCGGACGCTCCCGCCCGCGCGGCAATCACACGCGGCGGCGCTTGCGCGGACGGCAGCCGTTGTGCGGAATGGTGGTCACGTCGCGGATCGAGGTCACCGTGAAGCCCGCCGCCTGCAGCGCCCGCAGCGCCGACTCGCGGCCCGAACCCGGGCCCGCGACCTCGACCTCGAGGGTGCGCATGCCGTGCTCCTGGGCCTTCTTGGAGACGTCCTCGGCGGCGACCTGCGCGGCGTAGGGAGTCGACTTGCGCGAGCCCTTGAAGCCCATGGTGCCGGCCGACGACCAAGCGATGGTGTTGCCCTGCGCGTCGGTGATGGTGATCGTCGTGTTGTTGAACGACGAATTCACATGCGCGATGCCGGATGCAATGTTCTTGCGCTCGCGACGGCGGACGCGTGTGGCTTCTTTACCCATGTTCTCTTCCTTCAAGCGCGTCCGTCATTCCGGACGCTGGGGAATTCTCTGAAATGTCATTGCCCGGGCGACGATCACGCCGCCCGGCCCTCGCGCACGCTGGCTGGCGTTACTTCTTCTTGCCGGCGATCGCCTTGGCGGGACCCTTGCGGGTGCGCGCGTTGGTGTGGGTGCGCTGGCCGCGCACCGGAAGACCGCGGCGATGCCGCAGTCCGCGGTAGCAGCCGAGATCCATCAGGCGCTTGATGTTGATGCCGACCTCGCGGCGCAGATCGCCCTCGACCAGATAGTCGCGGTCGATCACTTCGCGGATCTGCAGCACTTCCTGGTCGGAGAGCTGCGAGACGCGGCGATCGACCGGAATCTTGGTCTTCTCGAGGATGTCGGCCGCATTCTTCTGGCCGATACCATGAATGTACTGCAGCGCGATCAGCACGCGCTTGTTGGTCGGAATGTTGACGCCGGCGATACGGGCCACGGTTCTTGCTCCTGTTACCGGCGTCTACGGCCGGCTGTCTTGGTCTGTCGTCGGGCGGTGTCTACAAACGCAAACACGACGCCCTCCCCATGATTCTCTTGGGGCCCGGCATCGTTTCAAACGGATCCGACTGGATGCGGGCTTTATTAAAGGATTCAACGTCGTTTCGTCAACTGCCTCACTGCCTTGCCGCGGGCCCGAACAGGCTTTTTTGCAGCCTTCTTGGTCCCCGCACCCCTGCCCTGCGCCGCCTTGCGGCCCCGGCCGGAGGTATCCCGATCTGCCTTGGCCCGCCCCTTCGCCGCGCCCGCCTTGGCCGCCACCCGGCCGGTCCGCTTGCCGGCCTTCTTGGCCGCCTTCCTGGCCTTGCCCGCGGGCTTGGCCTTGGCAGCAGCCTTCTTGGCGGCCTTCCTGACCGTCTTGCGGGCAGGCTTGGCGGACGACTTGGAAGCTGACTTGGAAGCCCGCTTGGCCGGAGTCCGCCCCACGGTCCCCGGCTTCGCGGTGCGGCGGGCGCTTGCCTTGCCGGCCGCCTTGCCGCCAGCCGCGACCACGGCGGACAGCACGCGCTCGATCTCGCGGGTGACCTCGTCGATCGGCATCATGCCATCGATGGTCATCAGCATTCGCCGCTCGGAGTAATAATGTACCAGCGGCTCGGTCTGGGCGCGGTAGGCGGCCAGCCGCTTGCTCAGCACCTCGGGGGTATCGTCGATCCGCACCGTCTCGCCACGGGCCTGCATCTGGGCGACGCGAGCCTCGACGCGCTGCAGCAGCGCGCTTTCGTTGACGCGCAGTTCCACCACGCCGTCGAGCTTGAGGCCGCGTTCCTTGAGCAGGCCGTCCAGCGCTTCGGCCTGCGGCACCGTGCGCGGGAAACCGTCGAGGATGAAGCCCCTGGCGGCGTCGGGCTGTTCGATGCGGTCGGCGATGATCCCGATCACCACCTCGTCGGGCACCAGCCCGCCGCTGGCCATGATGTCCTTGGCCTTCAGGCCGATGGGCGTTGCCGCCGCCACCGCCGCACGCAGCATGTCGCCGGTCGACAGCGGTACGATGCCATAACGCTCAACGAGTATCTTCGCCTGCGTTCCCTTGCCCGCCCCCGGCGGCCCGAGAAGAATCAACCTCATCGACGACGGCCCCTCAATTTCGATCGCTTGATCAGCCCCTCATACTGGTGGGCGAGCAGATAGCCCTGCACCTGGGCCACCGTATCCATCGTCACGCTGACCACGATCAGCAGCGAAGTGCCGCCGAAGTAGAACGGCACCGAGGCGTAGGAAATCAGGATTTCCGGGATCAGGCAGACGATCGCCAGATAGATAGCGCCCAGCACCGTGATTCGCGACAGCACATAGTCGATGTATTCCGCGGTGCGCTCGCCGGGACGGATGCCCGGGATGAAGCCGCCGTGCTTCTTGAGGTTGTCGGCGGTTTCGGTCGGGTTGAACACGATCGCAGTATAGAAGAACGCAAAGAACACGATCAGCGCCAGGTAAAGGATCAGGAACAGCGGCCGGCCGTGGCTGAGCTGGGTGGTCAGCCACTGAAACCACTCCGGGCCCTTGCCGGCGTTGAAGTTCGCGACCGTGGTCGGCAGCAACAGCAGCGACGAGGCGAAGATCGGCGGAATCACGCCCGAGGTGTTGAGCTTGAGCGGCAGGTGCGAGGTCTGGCCCTCGAACATCTTGTTGCCGACCTGGCGCTTCGGATACTGGATCAGGAGCCGGCGCTGCGCGCGCTCCATGAACACGATGAACGCGATCACCGCCACCGCCATGATGATGATCAGCAGGATGATGCCGGTCGACAGCGCGCCCTGGCGGCCGAGTTCGAGGGTGTTGGCGATCGCGGTGGGCAGCTCCGCGACGATGCCAGACAGGATGATCAGCGAGATGCCGTTGCCGATGCCGCGCGAGGTGATCTGCTCGCCGAGCCACATCAGGAACATGGTGCCGCCGGTGAGCGTGATCGCGGTGGAGACGCGGAAGAACAGCCCCGGGTCGCTGACGACGTTGCCGGCGCCCTCCAATCCGACGGCGATGCCGTAGGACTGGAACGCCGCCAGCAGCACCGTGAGATAGCGGGTGTACTGGTTCAGCATCTTGCGGCCGGCCTCACCCTCCTTCTTGAGCGCCTCGAGGGTGGGCGACACGGTGGTCAGGAGCTGGATGATGATCGACGCCGAGATGTAGGGCATGATGTTCAGCGCGAAGATCGCCATGCGGTGGATGCCGCCGCCGGCGAACATGTTGAACATGCCGAGAATGCCGCCCTGCTGGGTGCGGAACACCTGCTCCCAGATCGAGGGATCGATGCCGGGCAGCGGGATGTAGGTGCCGAGCCGATAAACAAGCAGCGCACCCAGGGTGAACCAGATGCGCTTCTTCAGCTCGTCGGCCTTGGCGAAGGCCGAGAAATTCAGGTTTGCTGCAAGTTGTTCCGCCGCGGAGGCCATCTCAGCCCGGTCCTTTCAGTTGTCATGGCCGGGCTCGTCCCGGCCATCCACGTCGGCTTTCCTGGAAAGCGACTTCCCAAGAGGTAAAGACGTGAAGGCCCGGCACAAGGCCGGGCCGGACGAATTCTCAACCCGCCTTCTGCTCGTCGGCGGCTTGCTGCGGCGCCAGGATCTTGACCGACCCGCCGGCCTTCTCGACCGCCTCGATGGCCGATTTCGACGCGCCGTGGACCTCGATCGTGACCTTGGCCTTGAGCTCGCCGCGGCCGAGCAGCCGCACGCCGTCCCGCGCGCGGCGCAGCACGCCGGACTTCACCAGCGTCTCGGCGTTCACGACCGCGCTGGGATCGAGCTTCTTGGCGTCGATCGCGGCCTGGATGCGGTCCAGGTTGACCTCGGTGAAGTCGAGCCGGAAGATGTTGTTGAACCCGCGCTTCGGCAGGCGGCGATGCAACGGCATCTGACCGCCCTCGAAGCCCTTGATGCGGACGCCGGTGCGCGCGGTCTGGCCCTTGCCGCCGCGGCCGCTGGTCTTGCCCTTGCCCGAGCCGATACCGCGGCCGAGCCGCATGCGCTTCTTGCGCGAGCCGGGATTGTCGGCGAGATCGCTGAGCTTCATCGCCCTGTCTCCTTACTTCTCGTCGACGATGCGAACGAGGTGCTGAACCTTGGCGATCATGCCGCGAACCGAGGGGCTGTCCTCCAGCTCCGCGACGCGACCGATCTTGTTGAGACCGAGGCCGACCAGCGTCGCACGCTGCGACGCCTCGCGGCGGATGGGGCTGCCCAACTGCTCGATCTTGATGGTTTTTGCGGCCTTGGCCATTGTCGTCACTCCAATCGGGCGGCGGATCAATCCGCGGCGGCTTCGGCGTCGCCGCCGACGCGGCGCGACTGCAGCACGGAAACCTTGAGGTTGCGGCGCGCCGCGACCGAGCGCGGCGAATCCTGGTGCTTCAGCGCGTTGAAGGTCGCGCGTACCATGTTGTAGGGATTCGACGAGCCGATCGACTTCGCCACCACGTCCTGGATGCCGAGGGTCTCGAACACCGCGCGCATCGGGCCGCCGGCGATGATGCCGGTGCCGGGAGGGGCCGCGCGCAGGTAGACCTTGCCGGCGCCGTGACGGCCGGCGATGTCGTGGTGCAGCGTGCGGCCTTCGCGCAGCGGCACCCGGGTGAGGTTGCGCTTGGCCGAGTCGGTCGCCTTGCGGATCGCCTCGGGAACTTCGCGCGCCTTGCCGTGGCCGAAACCGACCCGGCCCTTCTGGTCGCCGATCACGACCAGCGCGGCAAAGCCGAAGCGCTTGCCGCCCTTCACGACCTTGGCGACACGGTTGATGTGAACGAGCTTGTCGACAAACTCGCTGTCGCGCTCTTCACGATCCCTGCTCCGTTCGCGGCCACCGCGTTCGCGTTCACCTGCCATGGTGCTGTCCAATCCTTGAGGAGCTCGTACGCCCCTGTCCTGTGTCCGTATCGATCAGTTCGTGCGCTCCGCCGCGACCCCCGGTCGCGGCGCGCGCGGTCTTGCTCAGAAACTCAACCCGCCTTCGCGCGCCGCGTCGGCGAGCGCCTTGACGCGGCCGTGATAGAGATAGCGGCCGCGGTCGAACACCACTTCCTTGACGCCGTTCTTGACGGCGCGCTCGGCGACCAGCTTGCCGACCGCCGACGCCGCCTCGATGTCGGCACCGGTCTTGCTGCCGCCGCGGACGTCCTTCTCCAGCGACGAGGCCGAGGCCAGGGTCTCGCCCTTCTGATCGTCGATGATCTGGGCGTAGATGTGCTTCGACGAGCGGAACACCGACAGGCGCGGACGGCCACCGGCCACGCGGCGCACCTGGGCCCTCACGCGCTTCTTGCGCCGGGCATTCGTGACTTTGAGTTTCGACATGACCCGCTCCGTTACTTCTTCTTGCCTTCCTTGCGGAAGATGAACTCGTTGGCGTACTTCACGCCCTTGCCCTTGTAGGGCTCCGGCGGACGGAAGTCGCGGATCTCGGCCGCGACCTGGCCAACGCGCTGGATGTCGTTGCCGGTGATGACGATCTCGGTCGGCTTCGGGGTGACGATCGCGATGCCCTCGGGGATCGGATACACCACGTCGTGGCTGTAGCCGAGCGCGAGCTGCAGGTTCTTGCCCTGCACGGCGGCGCGATAGCCGACGCCGGTGATCTCGAGCTTCTTCTCGAAGCCCTTGGTCACCCCCTCGACCAGGTTGGCGATCTGGGCCCGGGCGGTGCCGTAGAGCGAACGGGCACGCTTGGTCTCGAACCGAGGATCGACCGTGATCGACCCCTTGTCGAGCACCACCGTGACGTCGTCGTGGACGACGAACTGCAGCTGGCCCTTCGGCCCCTTCACCTTGACGGTCTGCCCTTCGACGGCGGCGGTCACACCCGACGGCACCGTGACTGGTCGTTTGCCAACGCGGGACATAGTTCAATCCCTTCCTGAATTAGAACACCGTGAAGAGAACTTCGCCGCCCACGTTCGCGTCGCGCGCGTCGTGATCCGCCATAATTCCCTTCGGGGTGGAAAGTACCGAGATGCCGAGGCCGTTGTTGACCCGCGGCAGGTTCTTGACCGAGGCGTAGACCCGCCGGCCCGGCTTCGACACCCGCGAGATGTCGCGGATGACCGGTTCGCCGTCGAAATACTTCAGCTCGATCTCGAGCTCGCTGCGGCCGGAGGCATGCTCGATGCTGGTGAAGCCGCGGATATAGCCTTCGCTCTTCAGCACCTCGAGCACGCTGGCGCGCATCCGCGACCCCGGGGTCGAGACCTTGGACTTGTTGCGCATCTGGGCGTTGCGGATGCGGGTGATGAGATCGCTGATCGGATCGTGCGTTGACATCTGCGACCCTCCTTACCAGCTCGACTTGACCAGGCCCGGAACCAGGCCCTTGGAACCCATCTCACGCAGCGCGATGCGGCTCAGCTTGTTCTTGCGATAGACCGCGCGCGGCCGGCCGGTGATCTCGCAGCGGTTGCGGATCCTGGTCGCCGACGAGTTGCGCGGCATTTCCGCCAGCTTGAGGGTGGCGGCGAAGCGCTCCTCCAGCGGCTTCTTCTTGTCGCCGATGATCGCCTTCAGCCGCGCCCGCTTGGCGGCTGCGTTCTTCGTCATCCGCTGACGCCGGTTGTTCTTCTCGATCGAACTCTTCTTCGCCATATCAGGCTCCTGAATTTCCGCGTTTGAAATCCTGCGAGGATCTCACTGCCGGAAAGGGAAATTGAAAGCGGTGAGCAGCGCGCGCGCCTCGTCGTCGCTCCGCGCCGTCGTGCACACCGTGATGTCCATGCCCCAGGTCTCGCCGGACTTGTCGTAGTCGATTTCCGGGAAGATCAGGTGCTCCTTGATGCCGAGCGAGTAGTTGCCGCGGCCGTCGAAGCTCTTGGGGTTGAGACCGCGGAAGTCGCGAACGCGCGGCAGCGCGATGTTGATCAGGCGGTCCACGAATTCATACATCCGCGCCTTGCGCAGCGTGACCTTGGCGCCGATCGGCTGGTTCTCGCGCAGCTTGAAAGTCGCGATCGCCATGCGCGACTTGGTCACCACCGGCCTCTGGCCGGAGATCAGCGCCAGGTCGGCCGCCGCCTGTTCGACCTTCTTGCGGTCGTTGACGGCCTCGCCGACGCCCATGTTGATCACAACCTTGGTGAGTTGCGGGACCTGCATGACGTTCTTGTAGCCAAACTGCTCGGTCAGCTTGGCGCGGATTTCCCGGTCGAACTGCGCGCGAAGGCGCGGAACCTGTGCGGTCTCAGGCATCGATCTCTGCTCCCGAACGCTTGGCGACGCGCACCTTCGTTCCATCTTTCTGAATCTTGAACCCGACGCGGGTCGGCTTGCCGTCCTTGCCGACGATCGCGATGTTCGACAGGTGGATCGGCGACTCCTTGGAGATGATGCCGCCCTCCTGCGCCTGGGTCTGCTTCTGGTGGCGCTTCACGATGTTGATGCCGCGCACCAGCGCCCGCCCCTCGGACGGACGGACCTCGAACACCTCCCCGGTGCGCCCCTTGTCGCGCCCGGTCAGCACGACGACCTTGTCACCCTTCCGGATCTTGGCGGCCATCACAGCACCTCCGGCGCGAGCGAAATGATTTTCATGTGGTTCCTGGCACGCAGCTCGCGCGGCACCGGCCCGAAAATGCGGGTGCCGACCGGCTCGGACTGATTGTTGATCAGCACGGCGGCGTTGCGGTCGAAGCGGATCACGGAGCCGTCGGCGCGGCGAATGTCCTTCGCCACACGCACGACGACCGCCTTCATGACGTCGCCCTTCTTCACCTTCCCGCGCGGAATCGCTTCCTTGACCGACACGACGATAATATCGCCCACCGTCGCGTAGCGGCGCTTGGAACCCCCGAGCACCTTGATGCACATGACACGGCGCGCGCCGGAATTATCGGCCACGTCGAGGTTGGTCTGCATCTGGATCATTGATGCACCTCGTCCTCTTTCTATGCGCTTGCGCGCTTAAGCTGTTTTCTTTTCGCCCTGGACGACGGTCCAGCGCTTCAGTTTCGAGATCGGCTTGCTTTCGACGATCCACACCTGATCGCCGGTCGAGAACTCGTTGTTCTCATCGTGGGCGTGGTAGTTCTTCGAACGACGGATCGTCTTCTTGTAGATCGGGTGGATGAAGCGGCGGTCGACCCGCACCACGATCGTCTTGTCCTGCTTGTCGCTGACGACGACGCCCTGCAGAGTTCGTTTCGGCATCTTCGGCCCCTTACTTCGTCTTCGCGCGCTGCTGCGCGGCGATGGTCTTGATGCGTGCGATGTCGCGGCGGGCTTCGCGCAGCCGCGAGGTGTTCTCGAGCTGCCCGGTCGCGCGCTGGAAACGCAGGTTGAAGCGTTCCTTCTTCAGCTTGACGATCTCGTCGTCCATCTGGTCGGCGCTCATCGCGCGGATGTCGGCGGCTTTCAGTTCGGCCATGGCTAAAATCCTCACTCCGCGATGCGCGCCACGAAGCGCGTCTTGATCGGCAGCTTGGCGGCAGCCAGCGTCAGGGCCTCCCGCGCGGTCTGGTTGGTGACGCCGTCGATCTCGAACAGGATGCGGCCCGGCTTGACCCGCGCGACCCACAATTCCGGCGTGCCCTTGCCGGAGCCCATGCGGACTTCAGCGGGCTTCTTCGACACCGGCAGGTCCGGGAACACGCGGATCCAGACGCGGCCGGCGCGCTTCATGTGACGGGTGAGCGCCCGGCGGGCGGCCTCGATCTGGCGCGCGGTGACGCGCTCCGGCTCCATCGCCTTCAGGCCGTACTGGCCGAAGGACAGCGTCGCGCCGGACGACGCCACGCCGTGGATGCGGCCCTTGTGCGCCTTGCGAAACTTTGTGCGCTTTGGTTGCAACATGTTCTTGTTCCTGGCTTACGCCTTCAGACTTCCAATGACTGCTTCAGGCCGCATCGCGGCGCGGACGCGAGGTCTCGCCTTCGGCCTGGCGCTTGTCCTGCGCCATCGGATCGTGCTCGAGGATCTCGCCCTTGAAGATCCAGACCTTGACGCCGCAGGTGCCGAAGGTGGTGAACGCTGTGGCGACCCCGTAGTCGATGTCGGCGCGCAGCGTGTGCAGCGGCACCCGGCCCTCGCGGTACCATTCCATGCGGGCGATTTCCGCGCCGCCGAGACGGCCCGAGCAGTTGATGCGGATGCCTTCGGCACCCAGGCGCATCGCCGACTGCACCGCGCGCTTCATGGCGCGCCGGAACGCGACGCGGCGCTCGAGCTGCTGGGCGATCGATTCGGCGACCAGGGTGGCGTCGAGCTCCGGCTTGCGGATTTCGACGATGTTGAGCACCACGTCCGACGAGGTGATCTCGGCGATCCGCTTGCGCAGCTTGTCGATGTCGGCGCCCTTCTTGCCAATCACCACGCCCGGCCGCGCCGAGTGGATGGTGACGCGGCACTTCTTGTGCGGGCGCTCGATGACGATGCGCGCGACCGCCGCCTGCTTCAGCTCCTTGTGCAGGAGCTCGCGGATCTTGACGTCCTCGTGCAACAGCTTGCCGTATTCGCCCTTGTTGGCGAACCATCGGGAATCCCAGGTCCGGTTGATACCCAGACGCAGCCCGATCGGATTGATCTTCTGACCCATCGTTGTCTCCTGCGCCTTAAGCGCTCGCCTCGACCTGACGAACAACGATCGTCAGCTGCGAGAACGGTTTGAACACACGTCCCGAGCGGCCACGGCCGCGCGGTGCGAAACGCTTCATCACGATACCCTTGCCGACATGGGCCTCGGCGACGATCAGGTCGTCGACCTCGAGGTCATGGTTGTTCTCGGCGTTGGCTATCGCCGATTCCAGGCACTTCTTGACGTCGCCCGAGATGCGCTTGCGCGAGAACTCGAGGTCGGCGAGCGCCGAGGACGCCTTCTTGCCGCGGATCATCGCCGCGACGAGATTGAGCTTCTGCGGGCTCACGCGCAGCATCCTGGCCACTGCCTTGGCCTCGTTATCCGGGAGGCTCCGTTCGCGCTTTGGTTTGCTCATGACCTGATCCTCAAGCCTTCTTGGCTTTCTTGTCGCCTGAGTGGCCGTGGAAGGTGCGGGTCGGCGAGAACTCGCCGAACTTGTGACCGACCATTTCCTCGTTGACCGCGACCGGAACGTGCTTCTGGCCGTTGTAGACCCCGAAGGTCAGGCCGACGAACTGCGGCAGGATCGTCGAGCGGCGGCTCCAGATCTTGATGACGTCGTGACGGCCGGACGCGCGCGCGGCATCCGCCTTCTTGAGCAGAGACCCCTCGACGAACGGGCCCTTCCACACCGAACGAACCATGGCGTGCGATCCTTACTTCTTCCGCTTGTGGCGGCTGGCGAGAATGAATCTCGTGGTTGACTTGTTCTTGCGGGTCTTCTTGCCCTTGGTCGGGAAGCCCCACGGCGTGACCGGATGGCGGCCACCCGAAGTGCGGCCTTCGCCGCCGCCGTGCGGGTGATCGATCGGGTTCATCGAGACACCGCGGTTGTGCGGCCGGCGGCCGAGCCAGCGCTTGCGCCCGGCTTTGCCGAGCGAGATGTTCATGTGGTCCGGGTTCGACACCGCGCCGATGGTGCCGCGGCAGCGGCCGTGCACCAGGCGCTGCTCGCCCGAGTTCAGCCGCAGGATGACGTAATCCTGGTCGCGACCGACGATCTGGGCGTAGTTGCCGGCGGAGCGCGCGATCTGGCCGCCCTTCCCGATCTTCAGCTCGACGTTGTGGACGATGGTCCCGATCGGCATGTTGCCGACGGGCATGACATTGCCCGGCTTGACGTCGACGTAGTCGCCCGAGATCACGGTGT
Source organism: Xanthobacteraceae bacterium (assembly GCA_031291445.1). Taxonomy (GTDB): domain Bacteria; phylum Pseudomonadota; class Alphaproteobacteria; order Rhizobiales; family Xanthobacteraceae; genus Bradyrhizobium_A. Next base: position 42,466 of record JARLJA010000138.1, read on the forward strand.
CGCCGACCGCGAGACGCTGCGGCGCCAGAATGTAGGCCTGTTCGCCGTCCTGATACTTCACCAGCGCGATGAAGGCGGTCCGGTTCGGATCGTATTCCAGCCGCTCGACCACGGCCGGCACGTCGACCTTGGTACGCTTGAAGTCGACGATGCGGTAGGCCTTCTTGTGGCCGCCGCCGCGGAAGCGCACGGTGATGCGGCCGGTGGCGTTGCGACCGCCGGACGAGGACTTGCCCTCGGTCAGCGCCTTGACCGGCTTGCCCTTGTAGAGCGCGGAACGATCGACCATCACCAGCTGGCGCTGGCCCGGCGTCGTGGGGTTGAATGTTTTCAATGCCATCGTCGTATCGCCTTACAGTCCGGTCGTCACGTCGATGCGGTGGCCCTCTTCGAGGGTCACGATCGCGCGCTTGCTGTCCGACTGCGTGCCGAACGAGCCGCGGAAGACCTTGGTCTTGCCCTTGCGGACGATCGTGTTCACGCTCTTGACCTTGACGTCGAAGAGCTTCTCCACCGCTTCCTTGATCTGCGGCTTGGTCGCCTTCGGCGCCACCTTGAACACCACCTTGTTGTGTTCGGATGCCATGGTCGCCTTTTCGGTGATGACCGGGGCGACGATCACGTCGTAATGCTTCGCCTCGATTGTCATTTGAACCGCGCCTCCAGCGCATCGACTGCGGCCTTGGTCAGCACCAGCTTCTGACGCCGCAGAATGTCGTAGACGTTGATGCCCTGGATCGGCAGCACGTCGATGTTGGGGATGTTGCGCGCCGCAGCCGCGAAACCGGTGTTCACTTCGGCGCCGTCGATGATCAGCGCATTGGTCAGGCCGAGACCGCTGAGGTGCCCGCTCAGCACCTTGGTCTTGGCGTCGGAGATGGCGGCGGCGTCGATCACGATCAGGCCGCCGTCCTTGGCCTTGGCCGACAGCGCGTGGCGCAGCGCCAGCGCGCGGACCTTCTTCGGCAGGTCGATGGCGTGGCTGCGCACCACCGGACCGAAGGCGCGACCACCGCCGCGGAACTGCGGCACGCGGGCCGAGCCGTGACGGGCGCCGCCGGTGCCCTTCTGCTTGTACATCTTCTTGCCGGTGCGCCAGATCTCGGCGCGGCCCTTGGCCTTGTGGGTGCCGGCCTGACGCTTGGCGAGCTGCCAGGTGACGCAGCGCTGGATCAGGTCGGCGCGCGGCTCGAGACCAAAGATCTCGTCCGACAGCTTGACCGAACCGGCGGCCTTGCCTTCGAGCGTGGTGACGTTCAGTTCCATCACGCGCCCTCCTGCTCGGCGGCGGCCGCAGGCGCGGCCTGCTCACCACCATTGACGACCTTGAACTTGCCGGGCTTCGGCGCATCCTTCGGCAGCGGCTTCTTCACGGCGTCACGCACCATGATCCAGCCGCCCTTGGAGCCGGGGACAGCGCCCTCGACCAGCACCAGGCCGCGCTCGACGTCGGTCTGCACCACCCGCAGGTTCAGCGTGGTGATCCGATCGACGCCCATGTGGCCGGGCATCTTCTTGTTCTTGAAGGTCTTGCCCGGGTCCTGACGGCCGCCGGTCGAACCGATCGAACGGTGCGAGACCGACACGCCGTGGGTGGCACGCAGACCGCCGAAGTTCCAGCGCTTCATGCCGCCGGCGAAGCCCTTGCCGACCGAAGTACCGGTGACATCGACGAACTGGCCGACCACGAAGTGATCCGCCTGGATCTCGGCGCCGACCGGAAGCAGCCCGTCCTCGGAGACGCGGAATTCCGCGACCTTGCGCTTGGGCTCGACCTTGGCGACGGCAAACTGGCCGCGCTCCGCCTTCGGCAGGTAGACCGACTTGCGGACGCCGGAGCCGACCTGCAGCGCGACGTAGCCGTTCTTCTCGGTGGTGCGATGACCGAGCACCTGGCAGTTGCTCAACTTCAGCACCGTCACAGGAATATGTTCGCCGGTCTCGGTAAAGACCCGCGTCATCCCGACTTTCTGAGCGATCACTCCGGAACGCATTGGCGTTCTTCCTATCTCTTCGTCCGCGTCGCGGACCTTGACCTTAAAGCTTGATTTCGACGTCGACGCCGGCGGCGAGGTCGAGCTTCATCAGCGCGTCCACCGTCTGCGGCGTCGGATCCACGATGTCGAGCAGGCGCTTGTGGGTGCGCATCTCGAACTGCTCGCGGCTCTTCTTGTCGACATGCGGCGAACGGTTGACGGTAAACTTCTCGATGCGCGTCGGCAGCGGGATGGGCCCGCGCACCTGGGCGCCGGTCCGTTTCGCCGTATTCACGATCTCGCGGGTCGACGTATCGAGGATCCGATGGTCGAACGCCTTGAGACGAATGCGGATATTCTGGCCGTTCATTGCCGTTGTCTTTCTTTGTCGGGATCGCCCTGAAAGTCAGCGATCCTGTCAGTCTCGAACGTTACTCTGGCCGTCCGGTCATCCGCGGCATGCCGCGGATGACCCAAGGAAGCCCCGCCCGCGGGGCGCCCGGTATCACTCGATGATGGAGGCGACGACGCCGGCGCCGACGGTGCGGCCGCCCTCGCGGATGGCGAAGCGCAGCTTCTCCTCCATGGCGATCGGCACGATCAGGTGCACTTCCATCGCGATGTTGTCGCCCGGCATCACCATCTCGGTGCCTTCCGGCAGATGCAC
>JARLJA010000139.1 GCA_031291445.1 Xanthobacteraceae bacterium
CGGCCGAGGTCATCATGACCCAGCTCCACGCCGGCGGAAAATTCGACCAGAACTCGTATAAGGTTTCCGGCGGCCTGCACGGCGTCGGCGTTTCGGTGGTCAACGCGCTGTCGGCCTGGCTCAAGCTCACCATCTGGCGCGACGACAAGGCGCATTTCATGGAGTTCCATGACGGCGACGCGGTCGCTCCGCTCGCCGTGGTCGGCGCCGCCCAGGACAAGCGCGGCACCGAAGTGACGTTCCTGCCGTCGAAAAAAACCTTCACCATGACGGAGTTCGACTTCGCCACGCTGGAGCACCGGCTGCGCGAGCTCGCCTTCCTCAATTCCGGCGTCACCATCCTGCTGTCCGACCAGCGCCACGCGGTCGAGAAGCGCGAGGAGATGCGCTACGACGGCGGCGTCGAGGCGTTCGTGAAATATCTCGACCGCAACAAGTCGAGCATCATGCCGAACCCGATCGTGATCCGCGCCGAGCACAACGGCATCGGGGTGGAGGCCGCGCTGTGGTGGAACGACAGCTACCACGAGAACGTGCTGTGCTTCACCAACAACATTCCGCAGCGTGACGGCGGCACCCATCTCGCCGGCTTCCGCGGCGCGCTGACGCGCCAGGTCACCGGCTACGGCGAATCCAGCGGGCTGTCGAAGAAGGAAAAATTCGCGCTGACCGGCGACGACTGCCGCGAGGGTCTCACCGCGGTGCTGTCGGTCAAGGTGCCCGACCCGAAGTTCTCGTCGCAGACCAAGGACAAGCTGGTGTCCTCCGAGGTCAAGCCGGTGGTCGAGAGCGTGGTCAACGAGATGCTCGCGGCCTGGCTCGAGGAGCACCCGAGCGAAGCCCGCATCGTGGTCGGCAAGGTGATCCAGGCCGCGGCGGCGCGCGAGGCCGCGCGCAAGGCGCGCGAACTGACCCGCAAGAACCCGCTCGGCGTCACCTCGCTGCCAGGCAAGCTCGCCGACTGCCAGGAGCGCGATCCGGCCAAGTCCGAACTGTTCATCGTCGAGGGCGACTCGGCGGGCGGCTCGGCCAAGCAGGGCCGCAACCGCGAGTTCCAGGCGGTGCTGCCGCTGCGCGGCAAGATCCTCAACGTCGAGCGCGCGCGCTTCGACAAGATGCTGTCGTCGGAGCAGGTCGGCACCCTGATCACCGCGCTCGGCACCAGCATCGGCAGCGACGAGTTCGACCTCGGCAAGCTGCGCTACCACAAGATCATCATCATGACCGACGCCGACGTCGACGGCGCCCATATCCGCACGCTGCTGCTGACGTTCTTCTTCCGCCAGATGCCGCAGCTGATCGACGGCGGCCATCTCTACATCGCCCAGCCGCCGCTCTACCGGGTGTCGCGCGGCAAGTCGGAGCAGTACCTGCGCGACGAGCGCGCGCTCGACGACTACCTGATCGAGACCGGGCTCGACGACTGCACGTTCAGGCTGTCGACCGGCGAGGTGCGCGCCGGCCGCGACCTCAAGGCGCTGGTCGAGGACGCCCGGCAGATCCGCACCACCCTGCACGGCCTGCACAGCCGCTACAACCGCAGCGTGGTCGAACAGGCCGCCATCGCCGGCGTGCTCAACCCGCGCATCGCCTCGAACCCGGAAACCGCGCAGGCCGCCGCCGACTACATCGCGCGCCGCCTCGACGCGCTGGCCGACGAGGCCGAGCGCGGCTGGATCGGCCGTTTCGTCGAGGGCGAGGGTTTCAGCTTCGAGCGCACCGTGCGCGGCGTCAAGGACGTCAGCATGATCGACGCGGCGCTGCTCGGCTCCGCCGACGCCCGCAAGCTCGACGAATATGCCGCGAGCCTGCAGGAGGCCTATCCGCGGCCGGGGCTGCTGCGCCGCAAGGACGTCGAGACGCCGGTCCATGGCCCGGTGTCGCTGTTCGAGGCGGTGACCGATGCCGGCCGCAAGGGCATCACCCTGCAGCGCTACAAAGGCCTCGGCGAGATGAACCCCGAACAGCTGTGGGAGACCACCCTCGACGTCAACGCCCGCGCCTTGCTGCAGGTCCGCGTCAAGGAGGTCGACGAGGCCGACGACATCTTCACCAAGCTGATGGGCGACGTGGTCGAGCCGCGCCGCGAGTTCATCCAGGACAACGCGCTCACGGCAAGCGTGGACGTGTAGCGGGCGGCGACCAGGCGCCCAATCAGCCCGCGGCCTTGGCCAGCCGTCGATTGCGCCACTTGTTGGTAACGTCGACGCCGCTGCGCGCATAGAGCTGGGTCAAGGGGCAGCGGCGCTCGACTTCGCTTGCGAGCCTGTCAAAATCCGCGTCGCTGGCGTCGGTCTCGACCGTCACGTCGAGCGAGACGGAAGAAAAATTCGGGTTGCCCTCGGCTCCGAACACCAGCACCGAGTTGTCGAGCTTCGCCCGAAGGTCGATCTCGAAATTGCCGAGCGCAATGCCGAGGTCGCGCGCCACGATGAACGTCGTCACCTGATTGCAGGACGCCAGCGCACCGAGTGCGTAGTCGAGCGGACTTGGGGCCGAATCCTTGCCACCGAACGCCGGATGCCCTTCCGCCCGGATCGTGTGCGACGATCCTTCGATCGTGACGGTTTGCAACACGCCGTGCCCCTTTCCCTGAAGGTGGAACGGCAGAATCGAGCCTTTCGGATCCAACGGCATGACAAGCCCCAATGCATGAGAAGTGACGACAGATTGCTCGCCAGACCGGGCGTCTGATCGGCAACCATGACCGCCGCGCCCGCGCACATCCGCTGCGCGCGTGAGCGACCATGAGGCAACGATCGCTTCGCACTATCGATGTGTCCAGCGGTCCGGGAAAATAGCGACGCGCGTGCTGTAGCAGTGCATGTCGGCATTCGATTCATTTCGGACGGCGCGCGCGACGGAGCCTATTTTTTCCGCCGCGCTAGCGCGGCGCCGACACGCCGTCACGCGGGGGCATCGCGAACACCGAAACGCTGCGCGGGTGGCTGCTTGTTTCTTCAATACACCTGCAACGCCAGCACGCCGGCGTCGCCGGGACCGATCATCAGGCCCCAGGTGGCGTCAGCGCCGAGCACCAGGCTTTTGACCTTGGCGCCGAGCTGCATGACGGTGAACGAAATCTGCGGTCGCTTCCGCGAGAACTCCGGCACGGTCATGGTCGGCCCGTTGATGACCGAAGGCTCCTCCTTCCAGCCGAGCGGCGGCGTCGCGGCACGGTAGAAGGCGGCGAGCGACTTCACGCTCGACGACGAATTGAATTCGAGCCGACCGCTGGCGCCGTCGAACGTGATGTCCGAGGCGGTGTCGGGCACCGGCACCGGGGCGGGCGCACCGGCCAGCGCGTGCAGGGTGTCGACCGGGGCTGCCGCCGCCGCGGCGCTAGCCGATCGTAGTGATGCGCGGCGCCGTGGGCGAGGGCGAGCAGCAGCAGCTCCGCCGCGCCCTCCGGCGCCGCGCCGATGAGATCGTAGCCGAGGGAAATATGGTCGACCAGGCTGTCGGCATGGATGAGGTCGGCCTGAACCTCGATCATCACCGCGTCGTTGCTCTCGTTGATCCATTTCCATTCGCGCGGCGTGCGCGGCAAGGCGGGGAAGCGAGGACATATCCACTGTCCCGCGGGATCTGCTCGAGCCGGGGGACGGCGCCGTCTTTCTTCGCACAGCGGTCCGGGCCCTCTTCACCCGCACACGCGATATTGGTGCGAAGTATCGCTTACGATCTTCGCAGAAGCGTAAAGACGGCACTTGCCGTCGCTGCCGTGGTGCCGCTGGCCGAAGAAAGGGTCGCACGCGCATGCGCGACCCGCTTCCCGATCTTGTCGAGGCCGGCACTCACCGTGCATGCTCCTTCCTTGACCGCGGTCAAGAAGTTCACCGTGAGGCTGACGGTCGCCGCAGACTCGCCTCGTCCGAGGGTACTGAGGGCGGCAAACGCCATCGCGCTGTCGAGCATCGTCGACACCACGCCGCCATGGACGATCCCGTCCCCCTGTCGCGAGCGCTCTCCGGCAGCGAAACACAGCGTGACCCGCCCCGGAGCAGCCGCAACCAGCCGTGCCGAAAGGTCCTGATAGATCTTTGAGGAAGAGATGGGCATATCCGACAACCCTTGCGCCATGAAGTCCGCAATGAACAGACGATCAGGGTTCTCCAACACCTCGGCCTCCAGATACGGCAATTGATTCCGGCCACGACGGCGTCCCGGGACGGCGTCCATTTCCCACGAAGGCCTATCGGGGCGGAGCCCGGGTCCCGGCGTCGATGCGGATCAGCTCTCCGTTCAGATAGCCGTTCTGCACGATCGTCGCCGCAAGGCTGGCGAATTCGTCCGGTCTCCCCAGACGTTTTGGCGATTCCAGCGTTGCGACCAGCATCTTCTTGACTTCAGGGGGCGTGCCGGCGGCCATCGGGGTATCGAACAGGCCCGGGGCGATTGTGCACACCCTGATGCCGAACTGCGATAGATCGCGCACCATGGGAAGCATCATGCCGGTCACGCCCGCCTTGCTGGCGGCGTAAGATATCTGTCCCATTTGCCCCTCGATGCCGGCAAGAGACGACGTATTGATGATGACGCCGCGCTCGCCGTCCTCATCGGGCTCGTTCTTCATCAACTCGGCAGCGGCCAATCGACAGATGTTGAACGTGCCGATCAGGTTGACCTCGATGACGCGCGCGAATTCCGCCAGCGCCAATGGACCGCCCTTTCCCACGATGCGTCCGCTCTTGCCCGGAATGCCCGCGCAGTTGACACAGATATGCACCGCGCCGAAGGCTTGCCTCGCGGCGGCGAAACCCGCCACGGCTTCAGCCTCGTCGGCCACGTTGACCCTGGCAAAGATCGCACGGCCGGCGTGCTTCCGTGCAAGCGCCTGGCCACGCTCCTCGTCGCGGTCGAACAATGCCACCCGGGCCCCGGCCGCAATGAATTTTTCGGCCGTGGCTTCGCCGAGCCCCGACGCGCCGCCGGTGATGACGGCCACTTTTCCTTCGAGATTCATGATTGTTTCGCCTTCCAGGGTTCAGTATCCACGGTATTCCGGCGCGCGCTTCTCGATGAACGCGCGGCCGCCCTCGTTTGCATCCCACGACCGCATGTGCTCGGCGGATGTCAGCTTTTCCAGGTTCACGGCCAGCGGCAGCGGCAGGTCGTAGGCCTGATCCAGCAGCTTCTTCATCCGCTTGAGTCCCAGCGGACTCTTTGCGCCGATCTTCACCGCCAGGGCCTGCACGTCCGCTTCCAAAGATGCGTCCTCGACCACGCGCGTCACCAAGCCGGCATCCAGCATTTGGGCGGCTGAGAACAGATCGCCGGTGAACATCATGTATTTTGCCATGGTGGTACCGACGGCCCGGGGAAGTCGGGCCGTGGCGCCGCCGCCGGGCATGGCCGCAAAATTCGCGTGCGCGTCGCCCAGGCGGGCTGACGCCGCCGCGACGATGAAATCGCACATGAGCGCCATCTCAAGCCCGCCGGCGCAGCAAATGCCGTTCACGGCGGCGATCAGCGGTTTGTCGAGCGAATTCAGCGCTTCTTCCATGGCTGCCGCGAGATCGAGGAAACCCGGCTCTCCCGTCGGTTCGCTGCGGGACGGGTTCGCCCCGCCGAGATCCGCACCCGCGCAGAACGCGCGACCCTTACCTGACAGAACGACGACGCGCGTCTCGACGCGATCGCGGAGGACGGCAAAAGCGTCCTTGAGTTCCACCATGCACTTCAGCGACATGGCATTGAGCGACTGAGGCCGGTTGAAATAGAGCCACGAGACGCTGTCACGATGTTCCAGGATGATATCGGTGTAGCTCATGAGTTTTCCTCGGCGCGTATCACGATGGAAGGCGGATAGGCTGGTCCTGGCCGGATTCGCTCTCGGCTATTTGGCCGCGAGAATCGTCACGCAGGACAAGGCTTCTTCGACTCCATAGAAGCCACCGCCACAGGATGCGATCGCATAGGCCGCCCTTTGGACCTGCCGGGGGCCCGCCTCCCCGCGCAATTGCGTCACCAGCTCGTGGATTTGGCCGAGGCCGGTTGCGGCGATCGGGTGCCCTTTGGACTGCAGGCCTCCCGACGTATTGACGGGAACGCGGCCGCCGAGCGAAGTCGCCCCGGCCTCCGTCAAACGTCCGCTTTCGCCGAATTCGCAGAGGCCGATCATCTCGATCTGGTTCAGCTCCGCGTAGGCACTGGCGTCGTGAACCTCGGCGACGGAAATGTCGCCCGGGGAAATGCCGGCCTGGTCATACGCTCGGCGGGCGGCGATGTAGTTCGCAGCCCGCCTGACGTCGCCGACGTCACGGGTCGACCCGCCCTGCGCGGCACTGGCAGCGACGCGGACTGCTCGCCCTGCATCGAAGCCGTCGAGCGCCTTTCGCGAACACAGGACGACCGCCGCGGCGCCGTCACTCACGGGGGCGCACATCGGCAGCGTCATCGGCCAGGAAATGACGCGCGCGGCCAACACCTCGTCCACCGATATGTCGTTGGTGAATTGGGCGAGCGGGTTCATCGTGGAGTGGTGATGATTTTTCGACGAAGCCTGCGCGATTTGGCGCCAGGTCGTGCCGTACTTCTTCATGTGGAGGCGCGCCTGGACGGAATACGCGTCCATGAAGACGCTGCGCATCGCTTCGTCGATCTTCACCTCCGGAGGCGGCAGGATATCGGCCACGCGCGCCTCGTGTTCGCGGACGAAGGCGGTCACGACGGCCAGATCCTCCGGCTGGGAGAACACGGCCAGACGACGGGCGCGGTCGGTGGAGTGGAGCTTTTCCGCCCCGACCACCAGCGCGACATCGACGATGCCGCCGGCTATCTGGCCGAACGCAAGATGCAGCGCGGCTGCCGAGCCGGTACAGGCGTTTTCGACATTGAACAGGGGAGCGCCTTCGATGCCGATGGGCCTCAAGGCATGTTGGCCACGGATCGCGTGCTGACCTTCGATCGCGCCTTGAGCCGTATTGGCGTAGAACACCGCCCCCAGGCTTTTGGGATCGGCACCTGCATCCTTCATCGCGGCCAAGGCTGCATCGCGCCCGAGATCGGCGCTCATCTTGTCGGCATGAACCCCGAACTTCGTCATCCCCGAACCGACGATGAAGACATCCTGCATCTTTCCTCCCCTCGCGCTCCCAAAGCGCGTCAATCGTTCCGATAATCTCGCCGCATAATAATAACAAATGTTTGGATTTCAAGGGTAATTTAACACCATTTTTGGCGGCTCGCCGCACGCGTCGCGCAGCTGCGGCGAAGCACTCGAAGACGTAATCATTCGCTAATGGCGTGGCCGATTGGCGATGCCCTGCCCATCGAAGGCGGCCGAGCAACGCAAACATCACTTAATACCAATTGTTATGATATAATTCCGCGGGAATTCGCCGTCGTGCGAGTGGCGACGGGTTGCGCCACCCGGCGCAGCCAAGGACTTAGGGAGCCAGCTGCCGCATCAGCTCGCTCTTGATGTCGACAGCATCGGCCCGGGCTTCAAGCACGATCTGCCCCACTTTCATCACAGCTATTCGGCTTGCCAGAGCCAGGGCCAAGCCCAGATTTTGCTCGACCATCAGAATCGTCGTTCCGCGATTGCAACGCTCCCATCGCAGGGCAGCTTCGACTTCGGCAACTTTGGCGGGCTGGAGCCCCGCGCTGATCTCGTCGAGAACGATCAGCTTGGGGGAGGCGAGCAAGACGCGTGCGAGCGCCAGCATTCTCTGTTCTCCCCCGCTCAGAGTGCCGGCGCGTTGTTGGCGACGCTCCTTCAGAACGGGGAAGAAATCAAAGATCTGCTGCTCTCTCGCCTTGCCCGGATGCGAAATCAGCGTTCCGGCTTCGATGTTTTCGGCAACGGTCAAGTCGCCGAAGACGGCGCCTTCCTGGCCGGCATAGGCCACACCGCGGCGAACGATCGCGTTTGTTGGTCGCCCAATGATCTCCTGTCCACCCAATCTGACCGAGCCCTTCGCGCCGGGAAGAAAGCCGAGGATACCTTTCAGCAAGGTCGACTTTCCCATCCCATTGCGTCCGAGGATCACGACGGCCTCGCCTTCCGCCACGGAGAGGCTGAGCCGGTCGACAACGGCGACAGCGCCGTAGCCGGCGCAAAAGCGATCGAGAACGAGCTCCACTAGTGATCCCCTTTCTCGAGTTCGAATGAGCCGAGATACGCCCCCCTCACCACGTCCGACTGTGCAATTTGCGATGGGGCGCCGACCTCGAGCACCCGCCCCTCATGCAGGACCGCAACGCGGTCCGCGATGCGTTCGACGAAATCGAGATCGTGCTCCACCAGGACGACGGTGATTCCCGACTTCGCGAGCACGCGCAGCAGGTCACCGACGACCGCCCGCTCCACGGCGGACAGCCCCGCGGTCGGCTCATCCATGAATACGATCCGCGGCCGCGTCGCGACCGCCATCGCCATCTCGAGGCCCTGCGCCACTCCATGGGAAAGATCCGCTGCAACCTCTTCGAGGCGGCCGGTCAAGCCGGACGCGGCGCAAATGGCTTCAACGACGGGCGGCACACCGATCGCGTGCGTACGACGCCAGACCGAAGGCCAGCGTCCGTTGGACGTCGCGAGGAGGATATGTTCCGCAACGGTCATGCTGGGGAACAGGGAAGGCACTTGGAACTTCCGTACGACGCCGCTCCGAGCGATGACGTCCTGTTGCCGTCCTTGATGCTCCACGCGATCGCCCAACAGGAACGCGACTTGGCCGGCAAAATTGCGCGCCCCATCGGTCAGGACCTCGATCAGTGTCGATTTGCCCGCCCCGTTCGGCCCAACGATGCACAGCAGCTCGCCCTTGAGAATCTCGAGATTCACGCCTCGCAGGACGCGCAAGCCTCCGTAGGCGAAGAAGAGACCGCTTATCTCGATGGCAGCCGACGCGGATGCATCGCGCGCCGGAACGGCGGTCTCCCGCCCGGCGACCAGGCTCCGATTCTGTTCGGCTTTGTGGCCGCTCCCCAAAACCGCCCGCGCCAACCCTCTCGCTATCGGCGGCAGCACGCCGGCTTGAAAAAATACCACGATCAGAACGAGGGCGAGGCCAAGAAACAGGCTCCACTCCAGGGGAAACGCGGCGCTGAGTTTTGACCCGCCCAGGCCGAGCGCGATGGTGCCGATCGCGGGCCCGAGAATGGTCCCACGGCCGCCGACGGCGACCCAGACCATCATTTCCGTCGCGAAGAGTGTCCCGAAAAGCGGCGCCGATACCGCGCCTTCCATGGCCGCATAGAGAGCGCCGGCAAGGCCCGCGAGCGCCGCGCCCAACGAGTAGATGGCGATCTTGATTCTCTCGACATTGAAGCCGAGATAGCGCACCCGCCGCTCGTTATCTCGCACGGCGCGCAGCAGCAGTCCAAAGTCGCTGCGTACCAAGACGATCAGGAAAGCCGTCACGCACAGGAGCACGGCCGCCGAGACATAGTACCACTCCGCGTTGGAAAACCCTTCGTACGCGAAGCCGAACAGGCCGCCCTCTCCTCCGGTATAGCGCGGGAATTGCGAATAGGCGGGCTGCGCCGCGGCCGCCAGCGCAAGTCCCACGACAGCGATATAGAAATGCGTGGCACCGCGCGAAAACGCGTACCACCCGACAATGGCCGCCATTGCCGCAGCCAGGACGACGCCGACCGCTGCGGCAAGTATGTAAGTGGTCGCGTCGGCGCCGGCGGCGAGAACGCCACCGGTCTCCGACACGCTCGTCGTCATCGATCCAACGCACAGAGCGCCGATCCCGAACCAGAGCGAATGCCCCAATTCCGGTATTCCGGCGTATCCCCAAACGAGGTCGAGGCTTATTGCGGCGATCGCGTAGGTGAAGGATTGCGCAAGCAGCATGGTGACATAGGCATCGCCAATGAGAGCTCCCGTCATCGCCGCGCCGACGAGGGCCGCCGCCGACAGGCAAGCCAATACGGTCCGGCGGGATGCTAGTGCCGCGGCCATATCAGACCCTCGGGCTTCAGGCGCAACACGACGACCGCCGTGCAGATCACCATGACGTTTGCAATCACCGGGTTGCCGTAGGCGCTGAACAGCGTTTGCGCCAGTCCCGCGGCGACGCACGCGAACAGCAGGCCGCTGAGGCGCCGGCCGGACATCAGGACGATGAGGAAAGTGGATGCGAGCAAGCTCGAGGCGAATGACGGGCTGATGCCCTGGGTGGGCCCAAGCAACGTGCCGGCGAGGCCGGCAAAAGCGGCGCCTGCAACGAACGTCAGGCGCTGCACCATTCCGGTGTTGATGCCGACACCCCGCGCCAAGGGTTCATTCGTCATGACCATCCGTACGATCAGGCCGGCTTTTGAGAAGCGAATGACCGCCGCCATGGCTGCAACCACCGTTGCCACGGTGGCGACGATGAAGATGCGGTAGATCGAAAGCAGCTCTCCCAGAAACTTCACGCTGCCAGACAGAGGCGGAGCGACCGACGTCGTGGTGCTCCCGAATGCGATAGCCAGGACCTGAACGAGGATCAGGGAGACGCCCCACGTTGCAAGGATGGTGTCGTCGATGTGCCGTCCGTAAAGCCGGCGGACGATGGCAAACTCGACGATCGCACCCAGCAAGGTCGTCACCGCCACCCCCGCAGCAGCGGATAGCCAGAAGTTCCAGCCGTGCCCGGTGAAGTACAATTCGGCGTAGACCGCCACAGCCATGAATGCGGTATGCGCCAGATTCACGATGTTCATCAGCCCAAGGATGACGAACAATCCGATCGACACGAGCAGAAACACCGAGACCGAGAAGATTGCGTCGAAAACGACTCCCATCGGACGCTGCCAATTTCTATTTGCAGTGCGCTGCGGGAGGGACGTCCGAATAAGTGGCGACGATTTGCACCCTTCCCACGCCATCTGTCTTCCCGACGAAAACAGGGGTGGAAATGTATCTGCCCGATATCTTGATCCGCCCTTCAGGGCCGTCCACGCTGATATTCGGTAGCGCCTCCAGAATTTCCTTTGCCCCGGAACTCGGAGATGTCACGGCTTTGGCCAGGGCGTGGACGGCGTTGTAGGCCATGACGGCCCAGACGTCCGGGGCTGCCATCTCGCCGTACATCCTGGTCAATGACGCCTTGAACTCCATGCCTGCTTCTCCAGGGACCGAACTGTAGTAACTCGCCGCGGAGTAGATGTTGGCGCCGGACCGGCCAAGCGAATGCAGCGCCTTCTCCGTCATGAGGAAGTCGGCCCGCTTGATGGCCGCAACGCGGTCGTCGCCGCCAAATTGACGCGAGAAAGTCACGGCATCAGCCCCCATCAGCATCATGATGACGGCGTCAGGACGCGCGGCTGCGATCTTTGCCAGTTCGGACGAGAAATCCGTCGTTCCGGACGGCGAAAAGGAGGAGCCGATGATCGTGCCGCCGGCTGCTTCTGCGGCCGACATCGCGGGCGGAAGCGCATCGCGGATCGGAGACGAATCGGCACCCATGTAATAGAGCTTGGTATTTCCGTCCTTGACGATCTGCCTGACCAGCGTGTGCAGGGTCTGGCTGGTCTCGGGGCCGATCATGAATAGATTTGCAATGCACATTCCGCCAGGACCGCTGAGAGCGGCAAGGTGCGGAATTCCAGCTTTCAGCGCCGCCTGGTTACAAGCCATCCGGTTGGCGGTCGGCCCCTGGCTGATGATTGCGTCGACCTTGTCCTGAAAAATAAGACGCTTGCAGACTTCCGCCGCAGTGCGTGGATCGGAGGCGTCGTCGGCTATAATGGCCTCGAACGGCCGAGCGGCGAGATGCCGGGAATTGATCTCGTCCACGGCGAGCCGAAGACCTTGTTGTCCGCCTTCGGCCGAACCGCCTGCGGCAGGTCCGCTGAGCGGCAGCATGAAACCGATCTTGATCGGCTGCACGTCGCCTGCACGCGCCTGGCTATCCGGGCCACTCCACGCTCCGCTCAGAACCACCGCGCAGATGGCTGACAATCTGACTGCTCGAGACCTCCGATGCCGAGACACGATCTCCCCTCCCGCTTTTATTTGGTTGTTTTTCAGTTCGTCCGGCCGCCAGCCGACTTGGGCGTGGCCGGCCCCGGCTCAACCGCACCAGGGCTAGAAAACAATATCAATTGTTATAAGTTTTAAGAGAGGATCGCAAGCCCCTCGATGGCGTCTCTGACGGAAATACCGGATTATCGGCATAGTTCAGCGCTCCTGGGCGCTTTCCCCGGATAATATTTCGCATCATTTGTTAGTATTTCGTCGGCGGTGACGGTCTTGGATGGTTGCCCGGCTTCAGCTGGCGCCCACAACGCTTGCCACCGCCGCCGCCGCCATTCCCCACCGCGTCAACAGTTCAGCGGGCGCCCCCAGATCCATGGGCGCGTGCGCCGTCGCGGTCTCCGAGAAACGCGGCGCCGGCGCCGGGAGTGGCCGGTCCCCGCCCACAAACGCCTTCCTTGCGATGTTGTGAGGATGAAGCGGCGCCTCTTCCAGCGAAAGGATGGGAGCGACACACGCGTCTATTCCATCGAAAATCGCGGCCCACTCATCTCTGGTACGGCTGCGAAAGAGTGTGGTCAGCCGTTCCTTGAGAGCCGGCCAGTTGCGCCGGTCCGCCCGGTCGGGCAGGCCGACGCCGTCGGGCCCGAGCGCCTTGACGAAGTTGTCGTAGAACGCCGGCTCGAGAGGAATTACCGCGAGATATCCCCCGTCAGACGTCTCATAGGAGGTCGCGTAGGGGCATCCGCCGTTCAGCATGTCGCCGCCACGCGCATCGTTCCACATGCCGTGATTCCGCAAGCCGTAGATCGGCCCCATAAGGGCCGCGACGCCGTCAACCATTGCCGCGTCGATCACCTGTCCACGCCCCGTCGTTCGGGCGCTCAGCAGAGCCGCGAGCAAACCGACGGCCAGGAACATGGCGCCTCCGCTAAAGTCGCCGAGAATGTTCAGGGGAAAAGGGGGCGGACGATCGGCTGGGCCGATTGCGTAGAGAGCACCGGTCAGAGCGAGATAATTGGGGTCATGTCCAGCCGCCTGAGACAGAGGCCCGGCCTGCCCCCAGCCCGTCACGCGGCCAATCACGAGGCGGGGGTTCGCCTCCAGGCATGTGCTGGGCGCCAGGCCCAGTCTCTCGAGAACGCCCGGCCGATATCCCTCGATCAGAGCGTCGGCATGGGGAAGGATGGAGAGAAGCTTCAGCACGTCGCCGGGGCTCTTGAGATCCAGGACCAACTTGCTGCGCCCGCGCCAGATCGGATCGAGGTGATCGGGAAGCGGCATGGCAGCTTCACGCGCCTTGGGGGGAACCACGCGAAGCAGCTCCGCGCCCATATCCGCAAGCAGCATGCCACAGAAAGGCGCGGGACCAATCGAACTGAGCTCGATGATCTTGATACCGGCAAGTGGACCGGACGCGGTCGCGCTCATTTGTTGCTCCGTGACGATTCGGGTGCGCAGTCACTCGAACGCCGCCATCCCCGTGAGATTGCGGCCGATGATGAGTTTTTGAATCTGCGTCGTCCCATCGGGTATCGTCATCATGCGGGCATCCCTGAAATATCGCTCCAGGGGAAATTCGGTGCTCAGCCCGTAAGCGCCGTGAATCTGGATCGCATGCGACGTGACGCGGATGGCTGCCTCGGAAGCATACCATTTGGCCATCGACGCCTGCATCTCGCAGCGCTGCCCTTGCTCCACCATGGCCAGCCCGCGAAAGGCGAGCAGCCGGCTGCAATCGATCTCCGTGGCCATTTCTGCGAGCATCGATTGGACGAGTTGATGGCCCCCGATGGGCTTGCCCCATTGTTCGCGAGTGCGCGCGTATTCGATACTCGCATCGAGCGCCGCACTTGCTATGCCCGTCGCATACAGGGCCACCATACACCGCGCGCGCTCGAACAGCCGCGCCATGATCTTCAGGGCTTCCCCGCGCTGCCCGACGAGGTTGGCCAACGGGACGCGCACATCGTCGAACAACAGTTGGCCGGTCGACTTTTCCTTCTGTCCCAATTTTCCGAAATTCCTGGACTTGTAACCGTCGGCGCGCTCTACCAACACCATACTCGGGCCATCGTCGGTCCGACAC
Source organism: Xanthobacteraceae bacterium (assembly GCA_031291445.1). GTDB lineage: Bacteria > Pseudomonadota > Alphaproteobacteria > Rhizobiales > Xanthobacteraceae > Bradyrhizobium_A. The sequence continues at coordinate 14,010 of JARLJA010000139.1, forward strand.
ACGACAACCGCGAGGTCGGACACATCGCAATTGGAAATCCAGCATTTTTCGCCGGAAATGCGCCAATTTTCGCCATCGCGGACGGCCCGCGTCCTGATGCCGCCGGGTTGAGAGCCAACGCCGGGCTCCGTCACCGCGATGCTGGCGATGAGCTCGCCCGAAAGCAGACCCGGCAAATAGCGCGCTTGCTGATCGGCCGTTCCGATCTTGTGCAACAACAGGCTGACGCTGTCATTGACGCAGACCTGCGCCGCGAGTCCCGAACTCACCCGCGAAAGCTCCTCATACAGGAGACCGCTGGTGATCAGATCCAAACCGGCGCCTCCACTCTCCGTCGGCACCCAACCTGAACCCAGACCGAAGGGGGACAACTTTCGAAACAGGTCGTGGACGATCGCTTTCGGCATGACGTCGGACGCAAAGCGATCGATCGTGGGCTTGACCTCCGCAACAAGAAAGCGACGGAAGCTGTCGACCCCAATACGTTGCTCTTCAGAGAGATCGAAGTTCATCGGATACCTTCCTCGAAACGGGGTCAGCTAACTGGAGTCGGCGCGCCCGCGCGGGCACGAAAGTCATCACTTTTGTTATAAAAACATAGGGCGACAGGCGCAGTCAATCTCTAATTATGTTAGTTTATACAGCCAACGCCACTCGGTTTGGCCTTGTGAAGTCGGCCGTAAAACGATAACGTTTGTTATAAGAATCCGGTGAACCGCCCCGGGTCTGCACCCCTTACCGGCCGCGTGAGGGCTTCGGCAGATCACGACCAGGGACGAAGACATCGAGACAACGATCGAGCCGTCCCCGAGCCTCGGATCGCAGTTTCGCTCGCCGCAGTGTGGAGGAGGATCGATGCAACTGATTGATTTTTTCGACAAAGGCGTGGACTTGGTGCCCGATCGAGATTTTCTCGTCGATGACACCGGCAGTCGCACCTACCGACAGGTGCAGCTGGCTTCCAATCTCCTTGCGAGCGGTTTGCGGCGTCGGGGAATCACCGCGGGAGCCCGCGCTGCCGTTTACAGCCACAATACCTCGGCGGCTTTTGAATGCCTCATAGGCGTCCTTCGCGCGGGATGCATTTGGGTTTCGGCGAACGTTCGCAATTCGATCGACGACACGATCTACATCTTGAACAACACCTCGGCCGAGGTTCTTTTCTACGCCTCCAAATTCAAGGACGACATTCGATCGATTCAGCTGTCTTGTCCTGCCATCAAGCTGTTCATCTGCATCGACGCCGAGGCTGACGGCCATCTGTCCCTGAAGTCCCTCATCGACGGCGCGTCGCCGATTGCCGAGGAATGCGACAGGGGGCGGGATGATATCGCGACACTGTTCAGCTCGGGCGGAACGACGGGAACGCCCAAGGGCATCATGATGACGAATCTCGGATGGGCGACTCTGGTCGCCACCATCCGCAGCCAACTCTACCACGAGGCGCCCGTTCATCTTGTCGTCGCCCCGATGACGCACGCTGCGGGCGGGTTCATGCTTGCCATGGCGCCGATGGGGACCACGAACGTCATATTGCCGGAATTCAATCCGCTGCGGGTGATGGAGGCCATCCAGCACCACCGTGTAACCCATCTCTTCCTCCCGCCAACGGCCATTTACCGCCTTCTTTCCCATCCCGATGTGCGAAAATACGATTATTCCTCGCTGCGGTACTTCACCTATGCAGCAGCGCCCATGGCGCCGGAAAAGATCAAGGAAGCGATTGCCGTTTTCGGCCCGGTCATGACCACGGGCTTCGGACAAACCGAGGCCGGTTTGAACGTAACCTTCTTTTCGCCGCGGGAGCACATGGAAGCCCTCGCATCCGGCAACGATACACGCCTCTTGAGTTGCGGCCGCGCCTCGATGTTCGCGCGCGTCGAAATCATGAACAACGAAGGGACGCTGCTGCAGCCGGGACAAGCCGGCGAGATCGTCGTGCGCAGCGACCAGCTTATGCTCGGTTACTGGAACAATGATGAGGAAACCAAGAAAGCTCGGGCTTTCGGTTGGCACCACACCGGCGACATAGGCTACAAGGATGCCGATGGATGGGTTTTTCTGGTCGACCGAAAGCGGGATCTGATCATCTCCGGCGGCTTCAACGTCTTTCCGGCCGAAGTGGAAAAGGTCATCATGTCTCACCCGGCGATCCAGGATTGCGTGGTCGTCGGATCGCCCGATCCCGACTGGGGCGAGGCGGTCACGGCGGTGATTCAGCTCAAGGATGGCGTAACCGCGACGAACGCCGAACTGCGTGAATTCTGCCGCGCCCGGCTTGGCGGGGTAAAAGCGCCCAAGAAATTCGAAACCTGGGCGGAGCTTCCGAGAAGCCCGGTAGGAAAGCTTCTCCGGCGCAAGGTGCGGGAACACTTTTGGCAGGACAGATCGAGGGCGATCTAGCAAGGATCGACGGACGGCAACGATCGCCTCACCACCTACTCGACGTTCCGCCTCGAACGTCGACGAGGCTTTTCTGCTGCTGCCGTTCGGGCGTCGACCTGCTCTTCGGCCGGAACGACCGGACTCATCATCGTCCGGTCCTCCAACACGACCTCATCCATGTGGTCCACCAATTTCGCGATCAGCTGCGCAAAAAAATCGGTTTCGAGAGAAGACATCGACTCAAAGAGCAGGTCGGCCATGTAGCGGACCTGGGGAAGAAGCTGTTCGTACAGCTGTCGACCATCCGGGGTCAGCGAGAGAATCTTGCGGCGGCCGTCGTCCCCGCGCCGCGCGGTGATCCGGCCTGCCTTGCTCAAGGTCGCGACGGCGCGACTTACGTTCATCGGGTGCATGCCCGTCGCCTTGGCGATTTCGTGCGACGCAGCTTCTCCCATCGGCGCCAAAATCATCAACACTCTCAACTCGTTCGTGTTGATCGAGTACATGTCGGACAGGACGAACGAAAATGGCCGCATTGCCAAGTGTGACAGCTTGAGAAGCTGCCCCAAGAGAGCAACGCGCGAGACCCTTCGTTCATTCGAGGATGACTTCGCCGCCGTCATTTGAACCTGAGTTTCCGTCACCATGGCATGTCGTTCGAGCCGCTCGCTATTGGTTCGTCGTGCCGTTGACCGCGCAAAGGCTCAATCCATGGCCGCCGTCAAACGCACCCCGAAGTACGCCTGCGAGAATATCAGCTTGTGGGTTGGGCTGACTTTAAGCGGCTTTTTCTCGATGCTGCAAGCGCATGACGGCGAAGAGCAACGATCGTGCCCCTACATCGCCAGCCCCGCGCACTGGGCGAACAGTTCGCCCCGGCTTGCGATCGCGAGCTTGGCGTAGGCGCGCCGGCGAAAGGTGATCACGGTCGCCGGCGACACCTTCAGCTCCAGCGCGATGGCCTCGGCCGAATGGCCGCAGACGATGAGGGCGCAGACCGCGCGCTCGCGCGGCGACAGGGCCTTGAAGCGCTCGCCGAGGAAGGTCTCGACGCGCTGGCGCGCCGCGCCGGCCCGAAAGCTGCCGCCGGTGAGGTCCTCGTGCCGGTGCAGGCACGACGCCAGGATGCGGCCGCTGTCGCCGAGCCTGAGCAGCGTGTCGGCGATGCGCGCCCGCGGCTGCGCCCCGTAATAGAGATTGATGTAGAGGGTGCGATGGCGCGACGCGGCGATGGCCGCGACCTTACCCGCGAGCCCGACGTCGTGAAACAGGCGGCTGCGATAGGTCCGGTCGCCGATCTCGCTCGACACGATGCCTTCGGTCATGAAGCCTTCGGTCGCGAAGCCCTGCGTCGCGACGCTCGCTTCGCCGCCGCGATGACGCCAGAGCAGCTGATCGCGACCGACGAAGCTGCGGGAATAGGCGCGGCACAGCTCGGCCACCAGGCGCTGGTCCGAGGGTCGATGCGCCAGCAGGCAGCGCGCCTCGCCGTCCTCCAGCATGAACACGGTGACCTGATCGGCGTCGTAGAGCTCGGTGCACGCCTCTGCCAGACGGAGGGGAAATTCGGCATCGCCGATCGCGGCCACGACCGCGGCGACGGCGCCGGCGGCATCCCGCCGCGCCGGCGCGGCACCCCGCGACCGCGCAGCTCGGCGCGGGTTCCGGATTTCCAGGACCTCAGGCATGGCGCATCTCCCGTGGCTGGCGGCGCCGCCGTCCCCCTTCGGGGGGACAGACGGGCGCGACCTCTCACGACTATTAGTCTAACATCCAGGCGCGGCGAGCAAGCGCGTCCACGGCTCCGGGACCGAACCGATGCACCTTCCAGAAGCGCAGCCGAGATCCTCGATCTTCTACGACTACAGGATCCACCCGTTCCGCCGGCCGCCCGAGCTCGACGGCGGGCGCAGCGCCGCGCCGGTGGTGATCGTCGGTGCCGGGCCCATCGGCATGCTCACCGCCATCGAGCTGGCGCGGTTCGGCGTGCGCTCGGTGCTGCTCGAACAGGAGCTGCAGGTCTCGCACGGCAGCCGCGCCATCGTGCTGACCCGCCGCTCCATGGAGATCCTGCAGCACGCCGGCGTCGCCGCGCCGTTCGAGGCCAAGGGCCTGCAGTGGTCGTCGGGCCGCTCGTTCTTCCGCGGCCATCAGGTCTACAGCATGGTGATGCCGCACGACGACGACGACCGCTTCCTGCCCGGCCTCAACATTCAGCAGCAGTATATCGAGGAGTATCTGGTCGACGCGGTCGCGCGCAGCTCCCTGATCGACCTGCGCTGGGGCTCGAAGGTCACGGCCATCACGCAGGACGCCGCGGCGGTGACGCTGCGGGTCGACACCCCCGAGGGCGACTACGACCTGGTGGCCGACTGGGTGGTCGCCGCCGACGGCGGGCGCTCCACCATCCGCAAGCTGATGAACCTCAAGATGGAGGGGCGCTCCTACGCCGGCAATTTCGTCATCGCCGACATCAAGGCCGACATCGGGCTGCCGACCGAGCGCCTGTGCTTCTTCGAGCCGGACTGGAATCCGGGCAACAACGTGCTGGTGCATCGCCAGCCCGACGGCATCTGGCGCATCGACTTCCGGCTGCCCGACGGCGAATCCAGCGAGGACGCGCTGCGCCCGGAAAAACTCGGCGAACGGATCGACCACGTGCTGGGGATGCTCGGGCGCAAAGTGCCGTGGCAGCTCGACTGGGCCACCGTCTATTCGGCCAACACGCTGACGCTGCCGGACTACCTTTCCGGCCGCGTCCTGTTCACCGGTGACGCCGCGCACCTGCTGCCGATCTTCGGGGTGCGCGGGGCCAATACCGGATTCCAGGACGGCAGCAACCTGGCCTGGAAGCTGGCGCTGGTGGCGAAGGGCGACGCGCCCAAGGCCCTGCTCGACAGCTACTCGCTGGAGCGGGTGCAGGCGGCGCGCGAGATCTGCGACGAGGGCGGCAAGAGCACGCGCTTCATGACGCCGCCGACGGCGGGCTACCGGCTGATGCGCGACGCCGTGCTGTCACTGTCGCTCAGCGAGGAGTTTCCCAAGGACCTGCTGCACTGGCGCACCTCGCGCGCCCACACCTACGCCCATTCGCCGCTGAACAGTTTTGCCGCCGAGGACGCGGCCTTCGACGGCGGCGTCGGCTGCGGCGACCCGCTGCGCAACGTCCGGCTCGGGGCCGACGACTATCTGTTCGACCACCTGACCGGCGCGGGCTTTCTGCTGCTGGGCTTTGCCGGCGCGGCCGGGCCGGGCGGCGACCTGCGGGACGCGCTGCAGGCAGCGGTCGGCGCGCCGGTCCGGGTGGTGCGCGTCGTGATCGGTCCGCAAGCCGACGCGGCCGATGCGCTCGCCGACATCGTGGTGGCGGACCCCGACGGCCGCATCGCCCGCAAATACGCCGCACCGGACGGCGCCGCCTATCTGGTGCGCCCCGACCAGCACGTCTGCGCCAGGTGGCGGCATCTCACCGCCGCACATCTCGCGCAGGCCCTGACCGTCGCCCTTGGGGGAGCCGCATCATGATGCCGAAGATCCTCTCCACCGCCGAGCTCGAGCAGGTCTACGACCTGTTCGCCGAGACCATCGACGCCACGCCGGAAGGCATGCGCCCGCTGATGCTGACCAAGCTGGCGCTGGCGCTCGCCAATCTGGTCGGCGACCCGGCCAAGATCCAGGCGGCGGTCGCAGCCGCGGCGCGAGACCTGTAGGCGGTTCGAAGCCCCCCGCTGCCTCCGCATCTTCGCTCGCTTCCGTCAACTCGCTTCCGTCAAGCGGGCGATCCCGCCGCCATCACGCCAGCTTCATCTCGTCACGCTAACGTGACGCGACCGTGGCCGCGGAAACGCGACAACATGCATGGTCGAGGCGCAATCGCGCGGATGGAGTTGAGACAGATCAAGGCCGCGACGAACCGCATCGACAACTCTTTGCCAGCGCTGGTGCACAGGGCCACGCGGACGGATACCGACGCCGTGCTGCTCCGCTCGCCGAAGCCCGGGCGCCCGGCACTCTCCCTTCCAATCCCACGAGGCCGCAATGCCGGATGACGCACCCGAGAACGCCGCCGCTCCCGACGCGCCGGTCGCAAGCCCGATCCCCGCATTCTGGCCGATGGCCATGGCGGCGGCGCTGACCGAAGCCGGCACGGCGCTCTACGCCCGCAACCTGAAATTCGTCGAGGAAGAGATCAGGATCAACGCCGGCCTGCGGCCGGCGCTGGCGACGCCGAACACGGTGCGCCTCGACCTGCGGACCATGCAGCTGCGCGACTACGGCAAGCCGGGCGGCATTCCGACGCTGGTGGACGCGCCCTATGCCGGCCATACCGCCATGATCGCCGACTACCAGAAGGGCCAGAGCCTGGTCGAGACGCTGCTCGCAGGCGGCGTCGGCCATGTCGCGCTCACCGACTGGAAGTCGGCCACCGACGACATGAAGGACTTCGAGGTCGACAACTATCTCGCCGACCTCGTGGTCGCCATCGACGATCTCGGCGGCCGCGTCAACCTGGTCGGCCTGTGCCAGGGCGGCTGGATGGCCGCCATGGTGGCGGCGCGCTTCCCGGACAAGGTCAACGCCCTGGTGCTGGCCGGCTCGCCGATCGACACCGACGCCGGCGACGGGCCGATCAAGCGCATGGCCCACGCCTCGCCGATGTCGTTCTACCGGGAGCTGGTGGCGCTCGGCGGCGGCCTGATGCAGGGCAAGTTCATGCTGCAGGGATGGAAGAACATGCATCCCGAGGAGCACTACTTCAAGGACCATGTCGATCTCTACGAGCACATCGACGACCCGGCCTACATCGCCAAGGAGGAGACGTTCGAGAGCTGGTACGAGAACCCCATCGACCTGCCGGGGCGCTGGTACCTCCAGGTCATGCAGCAGCTGTTCAAGGACAACCGGCTCGCCAAGGGCACCTTCGTTGGCCTCGGGCGCACGCTGCGCCTCGGCGACATCACGTGCCCGGCCTATCTGCTGGCCGGCGCAGCCGACGACATCACCACCCCGGAGCAGGTGCTCGACGCGGCGAAATATCTCGGCACGCCGCCGGCGCTGATCACGCAGGAAACCGTGCCGGGCGGTCACATCGGGCTGTTCATGGGCGCGCACACGCTGAAGGAACACTGGCCGGCGATCGCGCGCTGGATCGTTGCCCAGTCCGGGCGCGGCTGAGGCGCGGCGTCGTCTCGAAGCTGGACGGCGCTGCTCCGATACCGACGGCGAGCGCGTGACGTATCGGCGCGCGCGTTGCCAGCGGTGGACCGGCTCCAAGCATCGGGCTAAGCAGAAGCGATGGCGGAGCGACACCGCGCCGCGCCCGAGGGACAGATGGACGGCCCGATCGACCGCAGCGCGCCCGGCGATGATCCAGACCATGCCGAGCCGACCCATCGGCCGTCGCACGCCAGGCCCGGCAGGGCCACGGCGAAGGACTCGCTGCGCGATTCCATCGCGCTGCTGTTCAGCCGCCGCTTCGGCACCTTCTTCATCGCCAGCCTGCTGTCGAACATGGGAACGTGGGCGCAGCAGATCGCCGAGCCCTGGCTGCTGCTGAGCCTCGGGGCGTCGCCCTTCATCATCGGTCTCGATTCCTTCGCCGGCTCGGCGCCGGCGTGGGGATTGACCCTGATCGGCGGCCTGCTGGCGGACCGCGGCGACCGCCGGCTGGTGATCGCCCGCTTCCAGTCGATCCAGATGCTGTGCCCGCTGGCGCTGGTGGCGCTGCTGCTCACCGGTCAGGTCCGGCCATGGATCGTCGTGGTGCTGTCGCTGGTGGTCGGCGTCACCGACGCGCTCTCCATGCCATCGTTCCAGACCATCACGCCCACCATCGTCGAACGGCGCCAGATCGGCACCGCGCTGGCGCTGAACGCGACCCAGTTCAACCTTTCGCGCATGCTCGGGCCGGTGTTCGCCGGCGTGCTGATGTCGGCATTCGGCGCGGTCGCCTGCTTCGCGGCCAACGCCGCGTCCTTCATCCCGTTCATCGTGGTCGCGCTCTGGATCCTGCCGAAGGGCGCACCGGCCGCCGCCGGCCGCGGCACCGAGGCGGTCAGGCTCGCCACCACCCTGCGGCGGGTCTGGAGCGACCGCGACCTCGCGGGATCGCTCGCCACCGTGTTCCTGACCGGCCTGCTCTGCGGACCGCTCATCGTGTTTTCGCCGGTGCTGATCCGCGACGTGCTGCAGGCCGACGTCACCGCGTTCGGCGGCGCGGTCGGCGCCTTCGGAGCCGGCGGCCTGCTGGGATCGACGCTGCTGCTGGCGCTCGGCCCCGCGGTCGACCGCCGCCTGATCTGTTCGCTGTTCGCCATCGCCTATGGCGCCGCCGAGATCGGCGCCGCGCTGGCGCCCTGGGTGCCCGCCACGCTGCTCTCGCTCGCGGTCGGCGGCGTCGCCATGAGCATGAGCAACATCTCGGCCAACACCACGCTGCAGACCGCCGCGCCGCGCGCCATGCTCGGCCAGAGCGTCAGCCTGTTCATGCTGGCGCTGCGCGGCGGGCTCGCCGCCGGGAGCCTTGTGACCGGCGTCACCGTCGGATGGCTCGGCGCCCGCCATGCCCTGGCGATCAACGGCGCGCTGGCGATGGTGGCCCAGAGCGTTGTCGCCGCGCGATGGTGGTGGCGGCGGAGGTAACGAGCGGCGCGCGAGACAGACGCGCGGGGACGATCGAATCAGCCACCAGCCGCCTCAAGGCGACGCTGCCCGCGCACGTTGCGGTCGCCGGTCATGCACGGAAAATACCGGCATGCTGCTGCTGCACCGCATGAATACATCCTCGAATACCGCAGTCCGGATGACGACGTCTCCATTTCCGCGAATCGTTTGGTGACGTCGCCGATTTAGGCTCTGAACGGATGCGGAGTTAATCCAAAATTTGGAAAAATTCCCAAAGCTGGAGCTAGCAATATTTGCGGCATACAACCGATCGAACGAACAGCTCGATCCGCTTCCGCAAATGCGGCGCGCGGCATCCCTCCTGGATTACCGGCTCCGACGACTTCCTGATGAGGTCTTCATGTCCGTTCTGGCTCGCTTTCGCGTTCTAACGAAAATCCTGGCAGTCATCATCATGATGTCCGGCGTCGCGGCTGGAATGAGTTGGCTCGGCATCCACGCCCTGAGTTCGCTCAACGAAGGCGCCGACAACATGAACGTCGCCGCGCGGCGGGCGCTCAAGGCCGCACGCGCAAACCAGAACGTGATCGCGCTGAACCGCGCGGAGTTCAGTCTCGCGCTGGACCCGAGCCCGGAGAACCGCGCGGCGGTGCGCAGGATCATCGACGCGGAGATGAAGCTTTACCGCGAGCGCATCGAGGATGTCGGCACCACCCGCGACGAGCAGGCGAAGGCGATGATGCCCGCGGTCAACGAAGCCATGGCCGCTTACCAGAACGACATCGAGGACATGCTTCGCATCGCCGACGGCGCCACGGACACGCAGCTGAGCCGCCAGACGGAAGCGCTGCGGGATTCGGCAAGAAAAAGCCAGGCTACCGCGGAAGCGCTGAAGGTCAGGATCCGCGATGTTGCCGACCGACTGAACGAACGGGTCGATCATTTTGCCAAGACAGCCACCGAAGAGTACGAGAGCGTCTCACGGTTGCTGATCATCACTGCGACGGTTGGCATTTTGCTGGGAATTTCGGCCGGCTCGATGGTCGGCCAGTACGGAATTGCCAAGCCGACGAGAATCCTGGTGGGCCTGCTGCAGCGGCTCGCGCGGGGCGACGACGTCGAAATCACCGGGACCGAACGCAAGGATGAGATCGGCGAGACCGCGCGCGCGGTCAACGACATCAGGATCATGCTGGCGGAAAAGGCCCGCCGGGAGGCGGAAGCCAAGATAGAGCAGGACCGCATCGCCGCGGAGCGGCGCAAGAGGGATATGTTCAGGCTGGCCGACGATTTCGAGGGCGCGGTCGGCGAAATCATCCAGACGGTGTCATCAGCCGCCACCGAGATGGAGGCGTCGGCCAATTCGCTGGCCTCGACCGCCGAGAGAACCCAGGAACTGTCGGTCGTGGTCGCGGCCGCGGCGGAGGAAGCCTCGGCGAACGTGCAGTCGGTTGCTTCAGCCAGCGAGGAGTTGACGTCGTCGGTCGACGAAATCGGCCGTCAGGTCCAGGTATCCGCCAGGATCGCCACCCAGGCGGTCGATCAGTCCCGCAAGACCAACGATCGGGTCGGTGAGTTGTCGAAGGCGGCGGGCCTGATCGGCGAGGTCGTCGAACTGATCAACGGCATCGCGGCCCAGACCAATCTGCTGGCGCTCAACGCGACCATCGAGGCCGCGCGGGCCGGCGAGGCCGGCCGCGGCTTTGCGGTGGTGGCGGCCGAAGTGAAGGCCCTCGCCGAGCAGACGGCGAAGGCGACCGGGGAGATCGGCCGACAGATCGCCGGGATGCAGGCCGCGACGGACCATTCGGTGGGCGCCATCAAGGAGATCGGCGATACCATCAGCCGGATGTCGGAGATTTCCTCCACCATCGCCTCCGCGGTGGAGGAGCAGGGCGCGGCAACGCTGGAGATCTCCCGCAACGTGCAGCAGGCGGCTCAAGGCACCATGCAGGTCAGCGCCAACATCTCCGACGTGCAACGAGGCGCCGGCGAGACCGGTTCGGCCTCGGCGCAGGTACTCTCGGCTGCCCAGTCGCTCTCACTGGAAAGCACCCGCCTGAAGACCGAGGTGCAGAACTTTCTGGCGACCGTTCGTGCCGCCTGACGGCGGCGGCGGCTTGCGCATCGCTGACCGCACCCGATCCGGCCGCACCATCACGCGCGGACATCGGCCATCAGCCGCCTGAAGGCGGCGTTGCCCGCGCGGATCGCGGTGGCCTCGGTCTTGAACAATCGCCGCGAGCGCTCGATCGGGCTGTTGCGCCCGAGGCGGAAGATTCCCCATTGCCAAGTGCCGGGCTTCGCGGCGGACCGGTCGATCGCCAGCGAGAAATCATTGTCGTCGGTGTCGACGGGGTGCCGCGCGGCCGGGGGCGTCATTCGAACGCCGCGGGCAGCTGGCCGGTCCGGAAGAACACGGTCGGCTCGTCGTCGTAATCGCCCATCTCCGCGTCGCCAGTCGAGGAAAAGGCGACGACCCCGGCCTTGCTCAAGGCGAGCCGCTCCGCCGTCCGGCGGGCGCCTTCCACCGAGCGGCAGGGAATCGGCGTGTCGGCCTTCAGCTGACCGCCTTTGCCGGCGTTGAACGCCTGCACCAGATAGATGGTCTCTCGCGCCATCGGGTCCTCGCCGGTCAAATCGGCTTCGTCGTCACCCTGCGCGCAATCGGCCCGGCAGGCGACTCATATTTATCCTTGTCCGCTCATTGCTTCGGCGCGCAACGCCAGGCGTCAGCCATCGAGCGTCTCCAGCAGCGACTGGATCGTGGTGGTGGCAAAGTTGGAGAATGTGTCGGAGATCGCATAGGGCAGGATGATCAGGTCGTTATGGCGGATCGCGCCGCAGGTGTAGACGACGTTGGGAACATAGCCCTCGCGCTGGGACGGCTCCGGCCTGACCAGCGGCTCGCGCGACCGGGCGAGAACCCTGGATGGGTCGTTCTTGTCGAGCAGCACCGCCCCGATCGAATATTTGCGCACCGGACCGACCCCGTGGGTCAGCAGCAGCCAGCCCGCGTCGAGTTCGATCGGCGAGCCGCAGTTGCCGATCTGCACGAATTCCCAGGGAAACTTCGGCTTCAGGACGGCCACGCCGTCGTCGCCGTTCCAGGCGTACAGATCGTCCGAATGGATCAGGTAGAGGTTCTCGTTGTCCTGCCTGGCGATCATGGCGTAACGGCCGTTGATCTTCCTGGGAAACAGCGCCATCCCCTTGTTTCCGGCGGCCGTCCCCTTCAACGGCGACATCCGGAAGGTGATGAAGTCCCCGGTTTCGAGCAGCTCGGACCTGATGGCGCGGCCGCTGTAGGCGGTATAGGTCGCGTAGTAGGTGGTTCGGCCGCCATCGGTGAATTCGACGAAACGGGCATCCTCGATGCCGTTCGACTGCGCGTCGGTAACCGGAAAAATCACCCGTTCGCTGAGTTCCTCGTCACGGGTGAAGACCACCGTGATGTAGTCGCCGTCCGGCCCCGCGTGCCGCTCGGTCACCTTGGGAATCGAGGCCAGCCGTGCCGCCGGATCGACGCTGACGCTGCCGTCGGCGGTGATCGACCCCGACCGGAACGTCAATGACGACACATGCCCTTCGCCGACGGCGCGAAGGCTGAGAATGAACCGGCGCCCGCCGGGAGGAGCCCCGGACTGATCGGGATGGGCGACGATGCTCGGGTTGAACAGGGCGGCGGCCTCGAAGGAATACTCGTGCAGGAAGTAGGCGCCGACCAGCTGGCGCTGGACATTGCTGAAATTGGCATGGGCGGCCAGCGCGTCTTCCATGTCGTCCGCGCGCGCCTCGAAGATCTTCAGCAGGTTGCGGTGGCGCCCGTCGAAGTTCTCGAGCACGTCGACCAGCTGGCTCGCGGCGACGGCGGGATCGAGCGCAAGGACCCGGTCGACGATGTGGTTGGCCCGCGTCTTGTCCGTGGGATTGAGGTCGCGCGGTTCGGTCGCCGGCTTGAACGGGCGGACGACCACCCGCCCCGGGTCGGGACGAAGATGCAAGGCCTGGCGGTTGAGGAACCTGGAGTGCGGCACGTTGGCCTCGTCTTTGCGTTGGATGTTGAATTGGTCGTCGCACTCACGCCAGGCGCGGAACGAACTTGCTGCGGCCTTCGCGCACGTGCGCGATCTGGCGCAGTTCGGAAAGGCCGAGAAGATAGGAAACGACGGATTCCCCGCCGCGGTTTTCGTTGCGGCGGCCGGGATGCAATCCATCCCGGCAGCTTCCCGATTCGATGTCGACCAGGGATGCCGACAGGTCGTTGCCGCCGAGAAACCATGCGAAGGCGCGCTCCGCCTCGGCCTTCCAGGCAACATCGCCGTCGGCACGCCATGCCGCCAGGCAGGCCGAAATCGTCGCCGTGGCTTCCAGCGGCTGCTGATCGAACGGCTTCGGCAATTTCCGTTTTTCACCGAAGCTGTCGCTTCCGACCGGGCGGAAGTGACCCGCCGACGCGGTCTGGATCGTCATCAGCCAGCGCAGTGATCTGAGCCCGGCCTTGGTGTAGGTGAGTTGTCCGGTCGCGGTTCCGGTCACGATCAGGGCCTGCGGCAACCGCGCATTGTCGTAGGCCAATCCTTCCTCGAACCACACCCAGTCGCTGGCCTCGGCCGTCGCCAGAAGGGCGATCAGCCGGTCCGCGAGAAGATGGCGCATCCGCCGGGCTTCGGCATCGCTGCTCGCCACGGCGCAATAGGCATCCAGTCCCAGCAGCGTGAACGCCCACGCCCGCGGCGAGCCGAACTGCTCCACCGCCGGCAGCGCCGCGGCGAACAGGTCGGCGGCCCAGCGTCGCCGCGACGCGTTGGCATCGCTGTGCGCGCACTCCCCCAGTGCCCACAGCGTCCGCCCGTGGCTGTCCTCCGAGCCCTGGTCCTCGAGCCAGTTGCGCGCGAAACTCAGGAAGTTGCGAAACCGCTTGTTGTCGGGATTCCACGCGTGCTGGACGAAGGCCGCGAACCGGCTCGTCAACGTTTCCGACAACGGCGATTCGCCGGGACCGTTCAGCGCGCAGGCCAGCAGCAACGCCCGTGCATTGTCGTCGACGCAGTAGCCATGGGCGCGATCAGGCACCGCGTGAACCGCGTGCTGGAACAACCCGGTATCGTCGCACATCGACAGCAGGTATCCGATCCTCAGTTCCGGCAGCGCCGCGCCGTCACGCACCGGACCGACCAGGCTCGGCGACTTGATCACCCTGAGGCGATGTTCCCGCAACGCGCCCTCGAAGGTGGCGATATAGCGCTCTGCCGTGCGCTCCCACGTCATCGAGCGGCTGTCGGCGTATGCGGAGCGGCGCAGGTTCTGCCGCCTGGCGTCGTCGGTCAGGAGGTCGGCGATTGCGGCGCCGATGGCGGCTACGTCGCAGAACGGGACGAGGATGCCGCGACCATCGGCGAGCAGCTCCTGGGCATGCCAGTAAGGCGTGGAGACCACGGCCTTTCCCAGCCCGAAGCTGTAGGCCAGCGTGCCCGACGTCATCTGCGCCTCGTTGAGGTACGGCGTGACGTAGACGTCGCACATCGAGATGAAGCCGAGCAGGGTGGCCTGATCGACGAATTGGTCGAGAAACACCACGTGATCCTCGACGCCGAGTTCGCGCACCCGATTGATCAGGCTTTCGCGATAGGCCTCGCCCTGGTCCCTGACCAGATTGGGATGGGTGGCGCCGAGCACGACGTAGACCGCATCGGCCCGGCGCTTGAGGATCGCGGGCATGGCGTCGATCACCACCTCGATGCCCTTGTTCGGAGACAGCAGGCCGAATGTGAGGATGACCGCCTTGTCCTTGAAACCGAGTCGTTCCTTCGCCTGGTCCGGTTCGACGAACGGAAAGTCGGGAATTCCGTGCGGAATGACGACGACCTTGTCCGCCTGCACCCGGTACACGGTGCGCAGCAGGCCCGCCGCCTTCTCGGCCATGACGATCACCTTGGTCGAGACGTCGACGATCCGGTTCAAGACGCCGCGCTGCGCCGGGGTCGGCGCCAGCAGGACCGTGTGAAGCGTGGAGACGATCGGCATGGTGAGGCGCGACAGCAGCTCCATCACGCCACCGCCGGCTTCGCCGCCGAAGATGCCGAACTCATGCTGCAGGCAGACGATATCGTACCGGCCCGCATTGATGAATTCGGCGGCGCGCACGTAGTCGTCGATACAATCGTCGTGGATCTGGAGGCGGACGACGGGCGGATAATCGTAGCTCTGGCCGCGATCGGTCATCGCCACGATGGCGGTTTCGACGTCGGCACGGGAGATGGCGACCGCGCGCTGCAGATCGGTGGTGAAGGTGGCGATGCCGCAGCGGCGGGGCAGTGAATTGCCGACGAATGCGATCCGGCTCAACTTGGTCATGATGCGGCCTCCGTGGCGGTGAGGGAAGCGTTGGGCCGACCGCTGGACGACTGCAGGCGACCGCCGGCGGCCTGGTCGCCGCCGGGGACGTCACGGCGTTCGCCGGAATGCTCCAGCAGGACGCGTTGCGGATCGGGGCCGACATAGGCGACCAGCGCGGTCATCCCGTCGTCCCCGGCCGCGATGGCGGCGCAATCGGCTTCGAGGAAGATCGCCTGGCCGGCATCGAGGTCGAACGCACCACGCGTCGGGCTAAACGGGGCCTGGACCCTGGCATGTCCCTCAAGCATCAGCATCCAGGTCTCGCGCTCCGAGCGCAGCGTCCATTGCGCGCGCGGCGGAAGACTGATCCGTTCGACGACAAAATGGGGATTGGCCATCAGCAGCGTCCGCTCGCCGCTGAGCCGCTTCGCGGTCGGCTGCGGTCCGGCCGGCCCGGCACAAGCGACCGAGACCGCGGCGTCGGCGTGGAGTTCGCGCGCACGGCCGTAGTCGAACAGACGAAATGTCGTGTCGCTGCGCTGCTGGATCTCCGCCAGCACCAGCCCGGCGCCGATGGCGTGGATGGTTCCGGCCGGGACGAAGACGACGTCGTCCTTCGCGACCTGCCGCCACTGCACGAGCTGTGAGACGGTGCCGTCGTCGATCGCCGCGCGCAGCTGAACCGGTGTCAGCGCGCGTTTCAGCCCGAGGGCGATTTTGGCATCCGGCGCCGCGGAAAGAATATACCACGCCTCGGTCTTGCCGTTCGGCAACCCCATCGATTGCGCGAAGACGTCGCCGGGATGCACCTGGACCGAAAGCGGTTCGGTGGTGAAAAGCAGCTTGAGCAGCAGCGCCGGCGCCGCCGCGCCGGTCTCGGCGCGTTCAAACCAGAGCTCGCCAACCGGCGATCCGGCCGCGTCGATCGGGCTCCACGGGCTGAGATCGGCGCCACCCCAGGGTTTGCGCACGGCACGAATGCCGGCAAGTTCGAGCGTCATCGGTTTGGTCCGGTTTGCGCCGCTCAGATCGGAATGACATGACGTTCGACGGTCGTGGAGTCGCTATCAGCCCGGCCCACGACCCCAGCCGACCTGCGGCCATCGTGGCGCAGTTACAGGCAGGCTCAGGGTCTCTGGTCCAGGATCGTGAGGACAGGTCGTCGGCGTGATCGCCGGTTGTCGAAGTCGGTCAGGCAACGGCGGCAATCGACCGGGCCATGCTTGCCGCAATGCCGACGCGAAAGGAGGGTTGTCGGCCTCTTGCAGGTGGTCATCGCCGACCAGGAAAACAAGGAGATCGACGGGTTTATTCGATGAGGCGGCTGGTGTTTTCGCTCCGATGACCGACAATCGTCCTCAAAGATGCAAAAAGGTCGAGCGATATCTGGCCCGCGCCGAAATGAAGCAGGATCCACAGGATCCATAAGGTCTGCCACGCGTTTGTCCCCTGTTCGGTTTTGCTCACTCCCGGAATTGCCACCATGATAGTTATCGATCACGTCGTCGGTCCCGCAGTCGTTCTCGTCGTCGAGGATGAGATGCTGCTGCGCATGCGCGCGGTCGACATGGTGGAAGATGCGGGCTTCGCATCGGTGGAAGCCGTCGATGCCGATCAGGCCGTGGCCATCCTGGAATCGCGTTCCGACATCGCGCTGCTGCTCACCGACATCCAGATGCCGGGCAGCCTGGACGGCTTGAAGCTCGCCCACACGGTGCGAGCGCGTTGGCCGCGGATCGAGATCATCCTGGTCTCGGGGCAGCTGAAGCCGACGGATTCGGACGTTCCTTCCGACAGCCGTTTTTTCGGCAAGCCCCTCGAGGCCAGGACCATGATCGCGGTGATGCAGACCATGATCGGACACGCCTGAATAGCGGCCCTCGGCAGGCCGGCAAGGATAACCCGATCGTGACCCTGCGCCGTTCCGATTGGTCGGCCAGCCGCGATCCCTCGTGCTAGGATCAAATGATGTATGCGATCGACCACGGGACGCACGAGCACCGCTCGACCAACGGTTCAGGGCCTTCGCAGGATGTTCTGGAGGCCGAGAACGTCAGCCTGCGGTTGCAGCTGGCCCAGGCCAAAGTCGACGCCAAGGGATTGCTGGCTCAGGCCGGCATCCAGGCCAGCGAGCGCGAGGCCTCCGACAAGCTTCAGAAACTGATCCTGGAGGAGCTGCACCATCGCATCAAGAACACCCTCGCCACCGTCAGCGCGATCGCCTCCCAAAGCCTGCGCGACGTGCCCGGCGCCGGGCAGGCGCGGCAGGCCCTCAATGGTCGCCTCGACGCGCTCGGCCGCGCTCACGACCTGTTGCTGCAGGCGCGATGGACCAGCGCCGACCTCGGAAACGTCGTCCGTGGCGCCACCGAGGCCTTCGACAAGGTCGACGCGACCAGGATTGCGATCGCGGGGCCGGATCTGCGGCTGAGCTCCGGCGCCGTCATCGCCATCGCGATGACCCTCAATGAGCTCTGCACCAACGCCACCAAATTCGGCGCGCTGTCGCAGGCAGGCGGAAGCGTCGACATCGCGTGGACCGTCGACGACCCGACGCAGCGCCTGCGTCTGACCTGGACCGAAAAGAACGGCCCCGCGGTTCAAACGCCGACCCGGCGAAGTTTCGGCACGCGCCTGGTGGAGACGCTCGGCAAGCAGTTCAAGGGAGCCGTCGAACTGGCCTACGAGCCCAGCGGCTTCGTCTACGTGCTCGACGCGCCGCTGGCGGCGTTGACGTCGACCGAATAGCGGCGGACAACGCCGCCGCGCCTGATTTGCCCTCGAACCGGTTCCGGAAAGATCCGCGGCGCGCACGCTTCACGCGCCCGCGCCGCATCCGTCCGTTCGGCCGCCCTCACGCCGCCGGTTCCAGCACCATCAGTCCCGACGCCGTGTTGGAGATCGGGATGTAGTAGTTGGCGTGCTTCTTCTCGACCTTGGCCGGCAGCGTGCCGCGCGCCACCATCCAGTTGAGCAGTTCGACGCCCTGGGTGCCCGACAGCTCCACCAGCTCGGTGGTCGAGTATCTGGTCGCCCAGGCCGGTTCATGGACCATGCTGTCCATGAACTTGAGGTCGAAGTCCTTGTTGATGAAGCCGGCGCGTTCGCCGTCGAGCTGGTGCGACAGGCCGCCGGTGCCCATCACCACCACGCGCTCGTCGCCCGGCCACTTGGCGATGGCCCGCCCGATCGCCTGGCCGAGCTTGTAGCAGCGCGCGGCTGACGGCAGCGGCGCCTGCACGGTGTTGACGCACACCGGCACGACGCGAACCGGCCAGTTGGTGTCCGGGTAGCACAGCGCCATCGGCAGCGTGAAGGCGTGGTCGACGACCATTTCCTGGCAGGTCACGAGGTCGAAGTCTTCCGCCACCAGCTGTTCGATCAGGTGCCAGGACAATTCGGGGTCGCCCTTGAACGGCGCGACCGTCGGAATGCCCCAGCCTTCATCGGCATTGCGGTATTCCGGCGCCGCGCCGACCGCGAAGGTCGGCATCTTGTCGAGGAAGAAGTTGAGGCCGTGGTCGTTGTAGACCAGCACGATGACGTCCGGCTTGACCTTGGCCAGCCAGTCGCGCACCGGCGGGAAGCCGTCGAAGAACGGCTTCCAGTACGGCTCGTTCTGCAGGCCCTTGGCGATGGCGCCGCCGATGGCGGGAACGTGGGAGGTGGTGATTGCGCCGACGATCTTTGCCATGGTCGTTACCCCCGTGCCGCCAGAAGCTTGGCCTTGAACTCGTCCTTGGTCATGCCGGTCTGCTGGGCGCCGATGTCCTGCATGTCGAGGCCGAAGATCCCGGCGAACTTGGCGAGGTAATAGGCGTTGCCGCCGGCCTCCAGCAGCTGCAGCACATCGCGATTGCGGATCGCCTCGCGCTGCTGCGGGTTCAGGCCGTATTTCTTGCAGTAGGCGTCCTCGTCGGCGACGAAGGCGGCGCGGTTGGCGGCGTCGTTGAACGAGTAGCACATCTTGTTCAGGGCATAGCCTTTGCGGGCCTGGACGCTGTCGAAGATGATGGTGCCGGGCACCGGCTGCCGGGTGTCGGGATGATAATCCATGGGCTCCTCTCCGCTTCAGGGGCGTGCGGCGGACCATTTGATCCCGATCAAATTTGTCTCGATCGGATTTGTCTCGATCGGATTTGTCCTGGATCAAGTCCGCCGTTCACGGCGCGGGCACATTCCGACGGCGGATACCGGAAATAAACGCACCGCGGACGATGTCATCCATGAGCCAATTCGATCATTTGGACCTCGACGGCCACCTGCTGCAGCTGCTGCTGGCGGTGTTCGAGGAGGGCTCGATCACCCGCGCCGCGCAGCGGCTCGACGTCACCCAGTCGGCGGTCAGCCACCTGCTCGACAAGCTGCGCGCCATCGTCGGCGATCCGCTGTTCGTCAAGTCCGGGCGCGGCATCGTGCCGACCGCCCAGGCCCATCTGCTGGCCGCCCGCGCCCGCGTCCTGCTCGACGGCCTGCGCGACTTCTCGACCGCGGCCCATTTCGACCCGGCGACGATTTCGACCACGGTGACGATCGCCGCCAACGACATGCAGCGCGACCTTTTGCTGCCGGCGATGCTGCGCTACGTCCAGGCGCAGGCGCCCGGTATCGCGCTGCGCATCATCGCCTCCGACGTCCCGAACCCCGAGCTGCTGCGCGAGGACCACTGCCAGTTCATCATCTCGCCGCGCCCGCCCGAGGGCAGCGACATCCTGCAGAAGCGCCTGTTCGAGGACAGCTACTGCGTGTTCTACGACCCGGCGCAGCGCGGAGCGCCGCAGACGCTGGAGGACTATCTCGCCGCCGAGCACATCACGGTGCTGTACGAACCGCGTCGCCGGCTCGACGTCGACGAGGCGCTGGCCGAGCGCGGCGTCAAGCGGCGCTTCGTGGTCCAGGTGCCGGGCTTCGCCGGGGTCGGGGCGTTCCTCGGCGGCAGCCCGTTCGTGGCGACGCTGCCGACGCTGCTGCGCGCGCACCTGCTGCGCGGCTTCGCCGCCGCCCCCGTGCCGGTCGAATGCCCGCCGCTGCCGATGTACCTGGTCTGGCACCTGCGCCACCAGGAGGATCCGCTGCATCGCTGGCTGCGCCAGCAGCTCGAGATCGTGGTGGCGCCGGCGCTGGCGGCGGCGGCGAAATCGATCCGGCCTCAGGCCGGAATTCCGTCGGAGGTGGTCCGCCGGTAGTCGCGCGGGCTCTGGCCGGTGTGGCGCTTGAAGAAGCGGCAGAAATAGGCCGGGTCCTCGAAGCCGAGCTCGAAGGCGAGTTTGGAGACCGGCGCGGCGACGTAGGTGAGGCGGCGGCGGGCCTCACGCACCAGGCGGGCATGGACCAGATCGAGCGCGGCCTGGCCGGTCTCGCCGCGCACCAGACGATTGAGCCGCTCGGGCGTGAGGCCGAGCTCGGCGGCATAGCGGGTCACCGGCCAGTGGTCGCGATGATGGGCTTCGACCAGCACCAGGAAGCGGGTGAACAGCGCGCGCTGGGCGCCGCGCGGGCCCTTGGCCTGCCGCGCGCAGTGCTGCGCCAGCCGCCAGACGATGGCGCGCGCCAGCCACAGCGGCACCGGCGAGCCGGCCGCGTCGGGCGCCGCGAACTCATCGGCGAGGTCGCCGAACAGGGTGGCCATCCGCCGCGTCGCCGTGGCGCCCGGCTCGAACGTCACCAACCGCGGCGCCGCGAACAGGTCGCGCAGCGCTTCCCCGGTCGCCGGCACGTCGCCCTCGATCACGGCGCGGGGATTGAAGGTCAGCACCTCGCCATCGGTGTCGCGGGAAAAGCGGAAGGCGTGGACCACGCCGGGCGGGATCACCACGGCGAGCGGACCGCGGCAGCGCTCGCGCGCTTCATCGAGCGCGACCTCCGCCGGCCCGTGGGCGATCCAGAGGATTTGGTGCAGTGCATGATGGGTGTGGACGTCGATTTCCCACCGGTAGAGCCGGCTGCGCGACTGGATCGACTCCACGTGCAGCATGTCGGGGGCGACGGCGGAAGCCTCGCCATACAGCGCAAACGCGGGGATCGAGGTCTTTCGTGCGAACCGGGCCATGACACCTACCCTGCCCGGAACGTCGGAAAAGTACAAGTTTATGCCGGCGTTCGTGCCTCACGCCGGCCGCGGGCCTTGGCCTAGGATTGGCGCAATCGTCCGGCGCCACGATGCGCCGGCCACCATCGGGGAGGATAGCATGACGTTCACGTTCGATCCCTATTCGCCGGCCGTCGACGCCAACCCCTTCGCGCTCTACAAGACGCTGCGCGACGAGCATCCCTGCTTCTGGTCGGAGCAGGCGCAGATGTGGGTGCTGTCGCGCTACGCCGACATCATCGCCGCGGGCCAGAACTGGCAGACCTATTCCTCGGCCAAGGGCAACCTGATGACCGAGCTGCCGGACCGCGCCGGCGCCACGCTCGGCACCACCGATCCGCCGCGCCACGACCGCCTGCGCGGGCTGGTGCAGCATGCCTTCATGAAGCGCAACCTCGAGGCGTTGGCCGATCCGATGCGCGCCATCGCCCGCGACGCGGCCGAAGCGCTGCGCGGCCGCGACCGCTTCGAATTCATCGAGGATTTCTCGTCGAAATACACCGTCCGCGTGCTGTTCGCCGCGCTCGGCCTGCCGCTCGGCGACGAGCAGACGGTACGCGACAAGGCCGTGCTGATGGTGCAGAGCGATCCGAAAACCCGCGCCAAGGGGCCGGAGCACATCGCCGCCTACAACTGGATGCAGGACTACGCGGCCGGCGTCATCGCCGAGCGCCGGGCGCGTCCGCAGAACGACCTGATCTCGCATTTCAGCACGGCGGAGATCGACGGCGACAAGCTCGACGAGCGCGAGGTGCTGCTCACCACCACCACGCTGATCATGGCCGGCATCGAATCGCTGGGCGGTTTCATGACCATGCTGGCGCTCAACCTCGCCGACTTCGACGACGCACGCCGCGCGGTGGTCGCCGATCCGGCATTGCTGCCCGACGCGGTCGAGGAATCGCTGCGCTTCAACACCTCGGCGCAGCGCTTCCGGCGCTGCCTGCAGAAGGACGTCGAGCTGCACGGCAAGACCATGAAGGCCGGCGACTTCGTCTGCCTCGCCTACGGCTCGGGCAACCGCGACGAGCGGCAGTGGCCCAATCCCGACGTCTACGACCTCTCGCGCAAGCCGCGCGGCCATCTCGGCTTCGGCGGCGGCGTCCATGCCTGCCTCGGCTCGGCGATCGCGCGGATCGCGATCCGGATCGCGTTCGAGGAATTCCACAAGGTGGTGCCGAACTATCGGCGGACCGAACGGGATCTGCCGTGGATGCCGTCGTCGACCTTCCGCAGCCCGCTGCGGCTGGAATTCGCAGTCCACTGACAGAGCATTGATCCCGGAAAAGTGGGAACCGGTTTTCCGAAAAGGATCATGCTCGAACAAGACAAAGGGAAGCGATGGTCCGGATCACCTATGTCGAGCCGTCGGGCACGGCGCGGACGATCGACGTGCCGGAGGGCTGGAGCCTGATGCAGGGCGCCACCGCCAACGGCGTCGCCGGCATCGTCGCCGAGTGCGGCGGGTCGTGCGCCTGCGCGACCTGCCATTGCTACGTCGACGAGGCGCGGCTCGCCGACCTGCCGGTGGCCTCGGACACCGAGGTCGCGATGCTCGACTTCGTCGCCGCCGAGCGGCGCCAGACCAGCCGGCTGTCGTGCCAGATCAGGGCGACGGGCGCGCTGGAAGGGCTGGTGGTGCGGCTGCCGGAGACGCAGGATTAGAGAGCCACTGAGACCGCGCCTTACACTCCTCGTCATTGCCGGGCTTGACCCGGCAATCCACTCTTCACTTCCGGACAACAGCCCCAAAGAGTGGACCCGCGGGTCAAGCCCGCGGGTGACGCAGAATATGCCGCGGATCTGACGGCACAACGACCACCGCCCGCAGCGACAAGCCCCGCCTCACTCCGCCGCGAGCTGGCGGTCGAGCTTGTGCAGCACCTCGTAGCAGGGCAGCACCTGGGCGACGCTGGAATTGGGCTCGCGGCCGTCGCGGATCGCCGCGAAGAACTCGCGGTCCTGCAGCTCGATGCCGTTCATGGAGACGTCGACCCTGGAGACGTCGATCTTCTCGTCCTTGCCGTTGAACAGGTCGTCGTAGCGGGCGATGTAGGTGCCGTTGTCGCAGATGTAGCGGAAGAAGGTGCCGAGCGGCCCGTCGTTGTTGAACGACAGGCTCAGCGTGCAGATCGCGCCGTTCTGCGCTTTCAGCTGGATCGACATGTCCATGGCGATGCCGAGGTCCTTGTGGATCGGGCCCTGCACCGCGTGGGCCTGCACGATCGGCGAGCGCGCCTGGTAGGCGAACAGGTCGACGGTGTGGGCGGCGTGGTGCCACAAGAGGTGGTCGGTCCAGCTGCGCGGCTGGCCGAGCGCGTTGATGTTGGTGCGGCGGAAGAAGTAGGTCTGCACGTCCATCTGCTGGATGGCGAGCTCGCCGGCTGCGATCCTCTTGTGGACCCACTGGTGGCTCGGGTTGAAGCGGCGGGTGTGGCCGCACATCGCCACCAGCCCGGTCTTCTTCTGCAGCTCGACCACGGCCTGCGCGTCGGCGAGCGAATCGGCCAGCGGAATCTCGACCTGGACGTGCTTGCCGGCCTTCAGGCAGGCGATCGCCTGGGAGGCGTGCATCTGGGTCGGCGTGCACAGGATCACCGCGTCGACCTCCTTCAGCGCGAGGCTTTCCGCGAGGTCGGTGGTGGCGTGGCCGATACCGTATTTGGCGGCGACCTCTTTCGTCGCGTCGAGCTTGCGGCCGATCACCGAGACCACCTCGACGCCGTCGATGTTCTTGATGCCGTCGAGATGCTTGATGCCGAACGCGCCGGCGCCCGCCAGCGCGACTTTGATGGTCTTGGCCATGTCAGTTGTTCTCCAGGATCAGGTGACCCACCGCGGTGTTGCTGGCGGGCACATGGTAGAAGCGATGCCGCACCGTGGGCTTGTTGCCGCCGCCGACGTCGCTCATGGCGCCGCGGGCGATCAGCCACATCACCAGCTCGATGCCCTCGCTGCCGGCTTCGCGCACGTAGTCGATGTGCGGCACGCCGGCCAGGCCCTCCGGATCGGCGATCAGCCGATCGAGGAACATGGTGTCGAACTCCTTGTTGATCAGCCCGGCGCGCGGGCCCTGGAGCTGATGGCTCATGCCGCCGGTGCCCCAGATCTGCACGTTGAGCGGCTCGTCATAGGATTCCACCGCCTTGCGGATCGCCTTGCCGAGGTTGAAGCAGCGCCGGCCCGACGGCACCGGGTACTGCACCACGTTGACGGCGAACGGGATCACCGGGCACGGCCAGGCCTGCACCTCGCCGCACATCAGGCTCAGCGGCACGGTGAGGCCGTGGTCGACGTCCATCTTGTTGACGATGGTGAGGTCGAAATCGTCCTGGATCACCGACTGGGCGATGTGGGCGGCGAGCTTGGGATGGCCGATCACCTTGGGCACCGGGCGCGGCCCCCAGCCCTCGTCGGCCGGGGTGAATTCCGCCGCGGTGCCGATGGCGAAGGTCGGGATCATCTCCAGGCTGAACGCGGTGGCGTGGTCGTTGAACACCAGGAAGATGACGTCGGGCTTCTGGTCCTTCAGCCACTGCTTGGAGAACTCGTAGCCCTTGAACACCGGCTGCCAGTACGGCTCGGCGGTCTTGTGCAGGTCGAGCGCCGCGCCAATCGCCGGCACGTGCGAGGTGTAGACGCTGGCGGTGATGCGGGCCATTACTTCTTCTCCCCGATATAGCGATTGCCTTCGACCGAGCGGCCGCCGCTGACCATCATGTCGCGGTAGGCGTCCTCGCTCATCCCGGTCATGCTGCCGGCCATCTGCTGGAAGCTCTTGCCGTCGGTGGCGCCGATCTTGGCCAGGAAATAGATGTTGCCGCCGAGCGCGATGCAGCGGTTGAGGTCGCGGTCGAGCACCGCCTGCTTCTGCTCCTCGGTCATCGGCCATTCGTCGAGATAGGCGCGCTCGTCGGCCTTGAAGCGGGCGCGGTTGTCCGCCTTCATCAGCGACATGCAGAACTGGTTCAGGTGGTAGCCTTGCCGCGACATGTCGGCGTCGAAGATCGTGGTGCCGGGCACGTCCTTGTAGGGCTTGTCGAGTGACATGGGCTGTCTCCTGGTTAGGACAATTCAGGCCAGTATAGCCGCATCGGGTTGTCGACCAGAAGCTTGCGCTGCAGTTCCGCGGTCGGCGCGATATGCGGGATGAAATCGACCAGCAGGCCGTCGTCGGGCATGTGGTCCTTCAGGTTGGGGTGCGGCCAGTCGGTTCCCCAGAGCACGCGATCGGGGAAGGTCTCGACGATGCGCCGCGCGAACGGCACCACGTCGCGATAGGCGTTGCGCTCGCCGCCGAGCGCCGGCGGCCCCGACAGCGACAGCCGCTCCGGGCAGCTCACCTTGGACCACACATTGTCGTGCTGGCGCATGAACTTGACGAACAATTCGAACTCCTCGCCGTCGACCGGCTTGCGCAGGTCGGGGCGGCCCATGTGGTCGACCACCACGGTGGTCGGCAGCGTGGTGAAGAAGTCCCACAGTTCGGGCAGGTCGACCGCCTCGAAATAGATCACCACGTGCCAGCCGAGCCGGGCGATACGGGTGGCGATCTCGTTGAGCTCGTCGCGCGGGGTGAAGTCGACCAGCCGCTTGACGAAATTGAACCGCACCCCGCGCACGCCGGCCGCGTGCATGGCCTCGAGCTCGGCGTCGGTGACGCTGCGCTTCACGGTGGCGACGCCGCGCGCCTTGCCGCCGGAGAACTTCAGCGCATCGACCATGGCGCGGTTGTCGGCGCCGTGGCAGGTCGCCTGCACCACGACGTTGCGGGAAAAGCCGAGGTGGTCGCGCAGCGCATAAAGCTGCTGGCGCGAGGCGTCGCACGGCGTGTATTTGCGCTCGGGCGCGAACGGATATTCGGCGCCGGGGCCGAACACGTGGCAGTGGGCGTCGACCGCGCCGGGCGGCACGCGGAACTGCGGCCTGGTGGGATTGGCGTACCAGTCGAGCCAGCCCGGGGTCTTCTCGAATTCCATCATTCAATCCTTGGTCTTGAGCAGCGCGAGGATGCGGTCGGCTTCGGTGCGCCAGTCCGGCGAGCGGGCGAAATCGGGCGTGCCGCGGGCGCCGAACACGCCGTCGTCGGCGAGGTCGGCCATCCAGCCCTGGCGCTCGGCGGTGCCCGCGGCCGACCACGGCTCGAGCCCGATCTCGCGCACGGTCTCGGCGACCTCGCGCACCTCTTCGCTGCGTCGGCGGCCGTGTTCGATGACCCGCTGGAAGAAGTAGGCGCCCTGCTTCTCCCAGTCGATGCCGGGAAAGGTTTCTTTCAGCGAAGCCAGCACCGCGTCCTCGACGCCATAGGCGCGCGCGGTGGTGAAGCTCTCGATCACCATGGCCTCGAGGCCCTTGATGATGACGCTGCGGCACATCTTGACCGCGGAAGCGACGCCGAGCTGGTCGCTGGCGGGTTTGGCGGCGAAGCCGAGCTGTTCGAGCAGCGGCGCGAGCGCCGCGGAGCCGGCGCCGCCGAGCAGCAGCGGCACCTTGATGCGGTAGGGCGGCACCGAGGTCATCACCGCGCCCTCGACATAGCGGCCGCCGGCGCCGTCGATCAGCTCGGCGGCGCGTTGCTTGGCGCCGGGCGATGCGGAGTTGAAGTCGAGGAACCAGGCGCCGGGCCTGACCGCGGGGGCGCAGGCGTCCGCCACCGGCACCGCCTGGCTCGCGGTGACCGCGGAGACGATGAGGTCGGCGCGGCGGGCGAGGTCCTGGTGCGAAGCGGCCAGCGTCACGCCATGGAGCGCGGCGTGGTCGCGCAGCGGCGCCGCGTCCGCGCCGTCGAGCTTGATGTCGTAGGCGCTGACCTTGACCTGGCGCAGCCGCAGATCCTCGGCGAGAATCCGCCCGACCTCGCCGTAGCCGACGAGGCCGACATGCCACTGCGTTGGATTGGGCGTTGGATTGCTCGTCATGGTGTCACCTGGCCGCGCCGCGCCCGGTTACCTGCCCTTGGCCTTCAGCGCCCGGTCGAGGCGCGGGAACACGCGCCGCGCGTTGGTCTCGTAGACCTGCTGCTTCTCGGCCGGGCTCAGGATGGTCGACGCCTCGATGTAGCGCCGGGTGTCGTCGAAGTAGAAGCCGGTCTCGGGATCGATGCCCTGCACCGCGCCGATCATCTCGCTGGCGAACAGCACGTTGGCGACCGGGATCACCTTGGTGAGCAGGTCGATGCCGGGCTGATGGTAGACGCAGGTGTCGAAGAAGATGTTGTTGAGCAGGTGGTCCTTGAGCAGCGGCTTCTTCAGGGCCTGGGCGAGACCGCGGAACCGGCCCCAGTGATAGGGCACCGCGCCGCCGCCGTGGGGGATCAGGAATTTCAGGGTCGGAAAGTCCTTGAACAGGTCCGAGGTCAGGCACTGCATGAACGCCGTGGTGTCGGCGTTGAGGTAATGCGCGCCGGTGGTGTGGAAGCACGGATTGCAGCTGGTGGAGACGTGGATCATGGCCGGGATCTCGAGCTCGACCATCTTCTCGTAGATCGGGTACCAGTGCCGGTCCGACAGCGGCGGCGAGGTCCAGTGGCCGCCCGAGGGGTCCGGATTGAGGTTGATGCCGACGAAGCCGTACTCCTTGATGCACTTCTCGAGTTCGGCGACGGAGGTGCGCGGATCCACCCCCGGCGACTGCGGCAGCATCGCCGCGCCGATGAAATTGTCCGGGAACAGCTTGCTGACGCGGTAGCACAGCTCGTTGCAGATCGCGGCCCAGGTCGACGACACGCCGTAATCGCCGATGTGGTGCGCCATGAAGCTGGCGCGCGGGCTGAACACCGTGAGATCGATGCCGCGCTCCTGCATCTTCTTGAGCTGGTTGGTCGCGATGGTCTCGCGCAGCTCGTCGTCGCTGATCTTGAGCTCGGCGACCTTGGGCATCACCGCCGGATCCTTGATCCCGGCGATCTGGCGGTTGCGCCAGTCCTCGAGAGCCTTGGGGGCGGTGGTGTAATGGCCATGGACGTCGATGATCACGCGCGCGCTCCCTTGATCCCGTGCTGCCGCGACCGCACTTATGTTGCGGCGCAACATTTGTACAGTTGCACAAATCTTCCGGACATCTATACGCCAACGCCCCGCGTTCGCCAAGCCGGGGTGCTTTTCAAAAGCTCTAAATGGGCGCGAAGTCGCCGCGCCGGCGCGACGCCGACCGGGAATGTTGAACCCTCCCTCCCCCCTTGCGGGGGAGGGCCGGGGAGGGGGGTAAACCGCCCGCTCTGAATTTGATGTGAGGGCGTCGCGAAGAGCGATCCTGCGCGCTGCGGATTCTCCAACACCCCCCACCCTAACCCTCCCCCACAAGGGGGGAGGGAACAGGTCTCGCGTGGGGCCGCGCCCGGCGCGCCAAGCCCCGCGCGGTCAGCGCAAACTCGCGTTGATCTTGTCCAGCGCCGCCGAGCCGGGGCACAGCGCCGCGTCACCGAGCTGGTTGAGCGGCGCACGGACGGTGTTGAGGTTGGCGTGGAGGTCCTCGGCGTCGGGATCGATGAACAACAGCCCGGTGACGATCTGGCCCTCGGCGGCCTGCTGCTGCAGGAAATCCATCGCCGCCAAGCGGTCGCGGGGGTCGTAGTCGTCGTTGAGCTTGCGCAGCCGCAGCACCGAGCCGTCGTGCTGGGTCACCGACACCACCTCGCCCGGCGCGTAGTCGACGGTGATCGGCTCGCGGCCGAGCAGCACGTCGAGGCGGTTGACCGCCTCGTTGTGGGCGCGGACATAGTCGAGGCTCTTGGTCGAGCCGGGATGGTTGTTGAAGGCGATGCAGGGCGAGATCACGTCGATCAGGGCGGCGCCGCCGTGCTCGATCGCGGCCTTGATGATGGGCACCAATTGGCCCTTGTCGCCGGAGAAGCTGCGCGCCACGAAGCTGGCGCCGAGCTGCAGCGCCATGGCGACCAGGTCGATGGCGTTGTCGGTGTTGACGACGCCCTTCTTGGACTTCGAGCCGCGGTCGGCGGTGGCCGAGAACTGGCCCTTGGTCAGCCCGTAGACCCCGTTGTTCTCGACGATGTAGGTCATGTTGACGCCGCGGCGCATTGAATGGGCGAACTGGCCGAGCCCGATCGAGGCCGAATCGCCGTCGCCGGAGACGCCGAGATAGATCAGGTCGCGGTTGGCGAGGTTGGCGCCGGTCAGCACCGACGGCATCCGGCCGTGCACCGAGTTGAAGCCGTGGGAGGCGCCGAGGAAATAGTCCGGCGTCTTCGACGAGCAGCCGATGCCGGAGATCTTGGCGACGCGGTGCGGCTCGATGGCCAGCTCGAAGCAGGCCTCGATGATCGCCGCCGAGATCGAATCGTGGCCGCAACCGGCGCACAGCGTCGAGGTCGAGGCCTCGTAGTCGCGCCGGGTGAAGCCGATGGCGTTCTTCGGCAGCGACGGGTGATGGAATTTCGGCTTGGCGAGGTAGGTCATGACACCGCCTTTCGCAGGGGCGTGACTTTCAGGGTATCGAGCCAGCCGCCGATGGCGCCGGAGATGAAGCGGGCGGTGATCGAGGTGCCGTCGTAATGCAGGATCGGCACCAGCCGCACCGGATCGATGTTGAGCTCGTTGACGATCAGCGAGCGCAGCTGGGCATCGCGGTTCTGCTCGACCACGAACACCGCGTCGTGGTCGGCGATGAAGTTGGCGACGTCCTGGTGGAACGGGAAGGCGCGGACCCGCATCAGGTCGAGGCTGTGGCCGGCCCGGCCCAGGATCTCGGAAGCTTCCGTCATCGCCGGCGCGGTCGAGCCGTAATAGATCACGCCGTAGCGGGTCGCGGCCGGGGCGTTGATCCGCAGCGGCGGCGGCAGGATGTTCTTGGCGGTCTCGAGCTTGCGCAACAGCCGCTGCATGCCCTCGACATAGGTGGCGCCGGCCTCGGAATAACGGGCGCGGGCGTCGTGCGAGGTGCCGCGGGTGAAGAAGCTGCCCTTGGCGGGGTGGGTGCCGGGATAGGTGCGGTAGCCGATGGCGTCGCCGTCGACGTCCATGTAGCGGCCGAAGTCCCTGGCCTTCTCGAGATCCTCGGCCGACAGCACCTTGCCGCGGTCGTAGCGGCGGTTGTCGTCCCAGGCGAGCGGCCGGCACAGCCGGTGGTTCATGCCGATGTCGAGGTCGAGCATGACGAACACCGGGGTCTGCAGGCGGTCGGCGACGTCGAACGCGGCGGCGCCGAAGTCGAAGGCCTCCGCTGGATCCTCGGGCAGCAGCAGCACGTGCTTGGTATCGCCGTGGGAGGCGTAGGCGGTGTTGATGAGGTCGCACTGCTGGGTGCGGGTCGGCATGCCGGTCGAGGGACCGGCGCGCTGGACGTCGAACACCACCGCGGGAATCTCGGCGAAATAGGCGAAGCCGAGGAACTCCTGCATCAGCGAGATGCCGGGACCCGACGTCGCGGTGAAGGCGCGGGCGCCGTTCCAGGCAGCGCCGATCACCATGCCGATGGAGGCGATCTCGTCCTCGGCCTGGACGATGGCGTAGCGCGCCGCGCCGGTGTCGGGATCATGCCGGAAGCGCTTGCAGTAGCGCGCGAAGCCCTCGGCGAGCGACGACGACGGCGTGATCGGATACCAGGCGCAGACCGTGGCGCCGCCATAGACCGCGCCGAGCGCGGCGGCGGCGTTGCCCTCGAGCAGGATGCGGTTGCCGACCTTGTCGGAGCGCTTCAGCCTGAGCCCGATCGGGCAGGCGAAGTTCTTCAGCGCGTGGTCGCGGCCCAGATGCAGCGCGTGGACGTTGGGCGCGATCAGCTTGTCCTTGCCCTGGTACTGCTCGCCGATCAGCTTCTCGAGCTCGGCGAAGTCCATGTCGAGCAGCGCCGACAGCGCGCCGACGCAGATGATGTTCTTGAACAGCTGGCGCTGGCGCGGGTCGCTGTACTCGGCGTTGCACATCGCGGTCAGCGGCAGGCCGATGACGTTGATGTCGGCGCGCAGCGAGCCGGGCGGGATGGCGCGGGTGGAGTCGTAGACCAGGTAGCCGTCGGGCTCGATCGACTGCACGTCGGCGGCGAAGGTCTGCGGATTCATCGCCACCATCAGGTCGGTGCCGCCGCGGGCGCCGAGATGGCCGGCCTCGGTGACGCGGATCTCGTACCAGGTCGGCAGGCCCTGGATGTTGGAGGGGAACACGTTGCGCGGCGCCACCGGGACGCCCATGCGCATGATGGCGCGCGCGAACATCTCGTTGGCGCTGGCGGATCCGGAGCCGTTGACGTTGGCGAAGCGGATCACGAAATCATTGACGGCGGCTAACGGCATGCTGGACCTGCCTGGGCGACTTCGAGGTAGAACTTGTTCATGTCCCAGGCTCCCGTCGGGCAGCGCTCGGCGCACAGGCCGCAGTGCAAGCAGACGTCCTCGTCCTTGGCCATGACGCGGCCGGTCTTCAGGCCGTCGGCGACGTAGAGATCCTGGGCGAGATTCGTCGCCGGCGCGCGCAGCCGCTGGCGCAGGTCGGCCTCCTCGCCGTCCTGGGTGAAGGTGATGCAGTCCATCGGGCAGACGTCGACGCAGGCGTCGCATTCGATGCACAGCGGTGCGCTGAACACCGTCTGGACGTCGCAGTTGAGGCAGCGCCCGGCCTCGGCCAGCGCCAGCTTGGCATCGAAGCCGAGCTCGACCTCGGCCGCGATGTCGGCGAGCGCGGCGGCGTTGTCGCGATGGGGCACCGCGTAGCGCTCGTCCGGCATCACCTCGTTCTTGTAGCTCCATTCGTGGATGCCCATCTTCTGGCTAACCAGTGTGACCGCCGGCTGCGGCCGATGGGCGACGTCCTCGTTGTGGAGCCACTTGTCGATCGACACCGCGGCCTCGTGGCCGTGGGCCACCGCCCAAATGATGTTCTTGGGGCCGAACGCGGCGTCGCCGGCGAAGAACACCTTGGGATTGGTCGACTGCAGCGTGACCTTGTCGATCACCGGCATGCCGTGGGCGTCGAAGGCGATGCCGGTGTCGCGCTCGATCCAGGGAAACGCGTTCTCCTGGCCGACCGCGACCAGCACGTCGTCGCATTCGAAATGCACGTCGGGTTCGCCCGCCGGCACCAGCTTGCGGCGGCCCTTGGCGTCGTATTCGGCCTTGACCTTCTCGAAGGTCACGCCGGTCAGCTTGCCGCCGGCATGGGTGAATTCCTTGGGCACCAGGAAATTGTGGATCGGGATGCCCTCGCGCGCGGCGTCTTCCTTCTCCCAGGGCGAGGCCTTCATCTCCTCGAAACCCGAGCGCACCACCACCTTGACGTCCTCGCCGCCGAGCCGGCGGGCGGACCGGCAGCAATCCATCGCGGTGTTGCCGCCGCCGAGCACGATGACACGCCTGCCGATGCGCTCGACATGGTTGAACGAGACGCTGGCGAGCCACTCGATGCCGATATGGATGTTGTCGGCGGCCTCGCGGCGGCCGGGAATGTCGAGGTCGCGGCCGCGCGGCGCGCCGCAGCCGACCACCACCGCGTCGAAGCCTTCGGCCAGCAGCGCCTTCATGCTGTCGACGCGGCTGCCCGAACGAAACTCGACGCCGAGGTCGAGCACGTAGCCGGTCTCCTCGTCGATCACGCTGTCGGGCAGGCGGAATTTCGGGATCTGGGTGCGCATCATGCCGCCGGCGCGGGTGTCGCCGTCGAACACCACGCAGGTGTAGCCGAGCGGCGCGAGGTCGCGCGCCACCGTCAGCGACGCCGGACCGGCGCCGACCAGCGCGACGCGCTTGCCGTTCTTCACCGCCGCCGGCTTCGGCAGACGGCCCTTGATGTCGTCCTTGTAGTCCGCGGCGACGCGCTTCAGCCGGCAGATCGCCACCGCCTCCTCCTCGACCCGCACGCGCCGGCAGGCCGGCTCGCAGGGCCGGTCGCAGGTGCGCCCGAGAATTCCGGGAAATACGTTGGAGCGCCAGTTGATCATGTAGGCGTCGCTGTAGCGGCCCGCCGCGATCAACCGGATGTATTCGGGAACGGGCGTGTGCGCGGGGCAGGCCCACTGGCAATCCACGACCTTGTGAAAATAGTCGGGTGCCGCGATGTCAGTCGGTGTCATTCCTACCCTGTCCGCGATACTGGCACCGTGTGGAAATTGCGCCGGTCCAGCATTTCTATAGGCTTAAATGATTGGCCGCATTGAATACGATCAATGCGGGGGTGAAAAGACCAAAATTGCATGGCCTCCATGGGGCATGGACGGCCTCGCCGTTCATCGGCATGGCAGCCCGGCCTCGCCGTCATTTGCACTGCAGCATGAATGGTTCCGCACCAGCGCAGCCGTCATGCAGCGTGCTCATTCGCATGCGGCGCCAACGCAGTCGGCGATCGCTTGAACGCTCCTCCGGCGGCGCTACACTTGCGTTCGCTTGTGCGAACACGTGGCAGCATGTGCACAAGGTCGACGGCGCGCCAGCCGCGCGCCTAAAATGGAATTCAGGTCCCTTCGGCGCCGCCGGCGCGGGACTTCATCAGCAGGATACCTTGATCGATGGCGCAAGAAACCGCGCGGCTCGCGGCCTATGTCGAGCAGCTGAAATTCGACGACATCCCTGCCGACGTGGTGGCGCGGGCCAAGATGCTGACGCTGGACTTCCTCGGCAGCGCGGTGCGCGCGCGCCGCGAGGCCGATTCGACGCCGTCGCTGCTCGCCATGCTCAAGACGCTCGGCCTCGACGGCGGCGGCGACGTCGCCGTGGTCGGCGACAGCCGGACCTATTCGCCGGCGGTGGCGGCGCTGCTCAACGGCGCGCTCGGCCACTCGCTCGACTTCGACGACACCCACGCCGATTCCTCGCTGCATCCCAGCGCCCCGGTGGTGCCGGCGGCGCTGGCGGTGGGCGAGATGACCGGCGCGTCGGGACGCGACGTGATGACCGCGATCGTCGCCGGCTACGAGGTGTGCTGCCGGCTCGGCAACGCGCTCGACCCGACCTCGCACTATGCCCGCGGCTTCCACCCGACCGCGACCGCGGGCACCTTCGGCGCGGCAGCCGCCGCCGGCAAGCTGTTCGGGCTGTCGCAGCAACAGCTGATCTCGGCGTTCGGCGTCTCCGGCAGCCAGGCCGCGGGCTCGCTGCAGTTCCTGGTCAACGGCGCCTGGAACAAGCGCTACCAGGTCGGCGCCGCGGCGATGAACGGCGTGATCGCGGCGACGCTGGCGCGCGAGGGTTTTCTCGGCGCCACCGAATCGATCGAGGGCAAGCACGGGCTCCTGGTCGGCTACACCGATCACGCCGATCCGGCGAAGGCGATCGCGGGGCTGGGCCACGTCTACGAGACCATGAAGATCGGCGTCAAACCCTATCCCAGCTGCCGCTACACCCACGCCGCCATCGAGACCCTGATCGCCATGCGGCGCGACTACAATCTGACGCCCGACCAGGTGACCAGGGTCGAGATCGGCCTGCACCGCAACGGCATCACGCTGACCGGCGACCCTGCCACCAAGCGCCATCCCACCAGCATCGTCGGCGGCCAGTTCTCGATGTTCTTCACCGCGGCGCTGGCGCTCGACCAGGGCTCGTTCGGCTGGGACGACTACGCACGCCTCGGCGATCCGGCGCTCAACGCCATCGCCGACCGCATCGAGGTGGTGCAGGACGATCGCCTGGAAGCCGGGCGCACCCATCCGTTCGGCGCCCGCGTCACCGTCGCCAGCGGCGAGGCAAGCCACGAGCGGCTGCTGGTCGATCCGCCGGGCGAGCCGTCGGCCTTCCCCACGCCCGAAGCGATGCGGCAGAAATTCCTGCAGCTGGCGCGCCCGGTGCTCGACCGCCGCGCCGACGCCTTCGCCGACGCGGTGCTCGCGCTCGAGAGTTTTGCGCGGGTCACCGAGGTGACGCGGCTCGGGCAGTTGGGCTGAGGTTTGGGAGCGGAGACGCTGCGATCCCCCCTTCGTCATTGCCGGCCTTGACCCGGCAATCCACTCTTCACTTCTGGCAACGTCGGCAAAAAAGCGTGGACCCGCGGGTCAAGCCCGCGGGTGACGCTGAAAGACATTGCATCACCACGACATTCCTCAAATCGCCCCGAAATCCCCGCCCCGGCCCAGCCCCGAGGAAAACCGCGCCGCGCCCTTGGCGGCTTCCGCGCGCAGCGGGCCTTCGCCGCCCTCGCCCTCGTGGCGCAGCGCGGTGACCAGATCATCGTCCCATTGCCGGTAGCTCGACAGCCGGTCGGCGCGCATGCAGGCCTGGGGAAAGCGCGCGAGCTGCGCGGCGAGCGCCTCGGCTTCGGCGCGCGCGGTGCCCTCGGCGACTACGCGGTTGGCGAGCCCGATCGCCAGCGCCTCCTCCGCCATCACCGGGCGTCCGGTGAGGATCATGTCGAGCGCCCGGCTCTGCCCGATCAGGCGCGGCAGCCGCACCGTGCCGCCGTCGATCAGCGGCACGCCCCAGCGCCGGCAGAACACGCCGAACATCGCGGTGGTCGAGGCCACGCGCAGGTCGCACCACAGCGCCAGTTCGAGCCCGCCGGCCACCGCCGGGCCTTCCACCGCCGCGATCACGGGCTTTCCCAACAGCATGCGTGACGGGCCCATGGGGCCCTCGCCATTGGGATCGTGGTTGGTCGCGCCCGTCACCGTCTTGAGATCGTAGCCCGCGCAGAACGCGCCGCCGGCGCCGGTGAGCACGGCGACGTCGGCGTCCTCGTCGGCGTCGAACTCCTTGAACGCCGCGCGCAACGCGAGCGCGGTCTCGTGGTCGACGGCGTTGCGGCATTCCGGCCGGTTGATGATGACGGTGGTGACGCGCGCGTTGCGCTCGACGACGACTTTCATGGCCACTCCCTATGAATCGGATCCCGATCGTCAGATCTTGCGTTCGCGGCGTCGGCGCGGGATGTCCGTCATCGGCATGGCCGATCCTCCCTCGCGTTCTTATGATTGCCGGATCATGTTCCGGTTCCCTGGCCAGCGTTGACGTCCGACGACTTCCTGTCAAGATCGCGGCTTCCCGACTTGCGTGACGGAGTGATGACGATGAGCTGGCTTCCCACGTCCGACCCCGCGCTCGGCGAGACGTCCTGCGATGCGCTGGACCTCGTCATCGTGCCGCGGGTGCGCGACCTCGGCGACGGCTTCGCCGTGCGCCGCGCGCTGCCCCACGGCAAGCGGCAGATGGTCGGCCCCTTCATCTTCTTCGACCACTTCGGACCGGTGCAGTTCATCGCCGGCAAGGGCATGGACGTGCGGCCGCATCCCCATATCGGGCTCGCCACCGTGACCTACCTGTTCGACGGCCACATCATGCATCGCGACAGCGAGGGCAACATCCAGGAGATCATGCCCGGCGCCATGAACCTGATGACCGCGGGCCGCGGCATCGCCCATTCCGAGCGCACGCCGGACGTCGAGCGTGCCGCCGGGCAGACCATGCTGGGACTGCAGAGCTGGATCGCGCTGCCGGCCGGGCGCGAGGAGATCGATCCCTCGTTCCAGCATTTCGATGCCGCGCGCCTGCCGGTGGTGATCGACAATGGCGTCCGCGCCCGCGTCATCGCCGGCTCGGCCTTCGGCGCCACCTCGCCGGTCGACATGGTGTCGCCGTGGTTCTACGTCGAGGTCAGCCTCGCCGCCGGCCACAGTGCCCCGCTCGACGCCGACCACGAGGAGCGCGCGATCTACCTGGTCGACGGCACGGTGGAGATCGCCGGCGACCGCTTCGAGGGCCCGAGGCTCCTGATCTTCCGGCCCGGCGACCGCATCACGGTGCGCGCGGAGACGGCCACCCGCATGATGTTCCTGGGCGGCACCGCGCTGGAAGGCCCGCGCCACATCTGGTGGAACTTCGTCTCCTCCAGCCGGGAGCGCATCGAGCAGGCCAAGGCCGACTGGAAGGCCGGCCGCTTCGCCGCCGTGCCCGAGGAGCACGAGTTCATCCCGTTGCCGGAATGACGGAAAAAGCGCGGTCGTCAACGATCGCGCCGCACACCGGCTCAGATCCCCGCCATCATGATGTACTTGATCTCGACGAACTCCTCCATGCCGTGGTGGGAGCCCTCGCGGCCGAGGCCGGACTCCTTGACGCCGCCGAACGGCGCCACCTCGACCGTGATCAGCCCGGTGTTGACGCCGACCATGCCGCTTTCCAGCGCTTCCGCCACCCGCCACACCCGGCCGAGATCGCGGGCGTAGAAATACGACGCCAGCCCGAACGGCGAGGCGTTGGCCATGGCGATGACGTCGGCCTCGTCCTTGAAGCGATAGACCGGCGCCAGCGGCCCGAAGGTTTCCTCGCGCGACACCAGCGCCTCGACCGGCACGTCGGCCAGCACCGTGGGCTCGAAGAAGGAGTGCCCGAGCGCATGACGCCTGCCGCCGGTGATGACGCGGGCGCCGTGCGCCACCGCATCGGCGATGTGCTGCTCGACCTTCTTCACCGCCTTGTCGGTGATCAGCGGGCCCTGCACCACGCCGTCGTCGACGCCGTTGCCGACCTTCATCGCCTTGACCTTGGCGGCGAGCTTGTCGACGAAGGCGTCGTAGATCTCGTCCTGGGCGTAGATCCGGTTGGCGCAGACGCAGGTCTGGCCCATGTTGCGGAACTTGGAGATCATCGCGCCCTCGACCGCGGCGTCGAGGTCGGCGTCGTCGAACACGATGAACGGCGCGTTGCCGCCGAGCTCCAGCCCGAGCCGCTTCACGCCGACCGCGGCCTGCTGGTACAGGATCTTGCCGACCGCGGTCGAGCCGGTGAAGCCGAGCACCCGCACCGCCGGATGCTCGCACAGCACCTTGCCGATCGGCGAGGCCTCGCCGGTGAGCACGTTGAGCACGCCCCTGGGGAAGCCGGCCTTCTCGGCCAGCGCGGCCAGCGCGAACGCCGACAGCGGCGTCTCGCCCGCGGGCTTGAGCACCACCGTGCAGCCGGCCGCCAGCGCCGGCGACACCTTGCGGGTGATCATGGAGCACGGGAAATTCCACGGCGTGATGGCGCCGGCAACGCCGATCGGCTGGCGGATGGTGACGATCCGCGCATCGTTGCGCGGCGAGGGAATGGTCTCGCCATAGATCCGGCGGGCCTCCTCGGCGAAGAACTCGACATAGGCCGCGCCGATGTCGATCTCGCCGCGCGCTTCCGCCAGCGGCTTGCCCTGCTCGGAGGTCAGGATCAGCGCGAGGTCGTCGCGGTTGGCGGCGATGAGGTCGAACCACTTGCGCAGCAGCACGGCACGCTGCTTGGCGGTGGTCTTCGACCAGGTCTTGAAGGCGCGCTCGGCGGCCTCGACCGCGCGGGTGGCTTCCGCGGCGCCGAGCCACGGCACGTTGGCGATCACGGCGCCGGTGGCGGGATTGTCGACCGGCGCGGACGGTTCGCCCACCCACTCGCCGTCGATGAAGCAGCGGTCGCGCAGCAGCGAGGGGTCGCGCAGGCGGTCACGCAGGGCGTCGAATGCGGCCGTGCGGGCGGCCGAAGTGGCTGGTGTCATGGCATGATCTCCCTCGATCCGGGTGCGGGCCGGACCTTCGCGCCGCCCACGGCGCCGTGTCAATGCACGCGGTTGCGGGGACTCGTTCAAACCTGCCTGATCGGGACGACCGGCTGCTCCTGGAGTGAACAACAGCGACAAAACGCACCACGCAGGGCAGAAAACGCACCACCGCATCGGTAACGGAACGCGCGGTCGCGGGTTCCGCTGCGGCTGGAATGAGCCGGCACGGCGTAAAACGAGACAGCGATGCAGGATTGCGACGCGAAAGGATTACGCGTCGAGATCGACGGCGCGGCGGTCGCGGCCCGTTTCCTCATCCTCGGCGGCCGCGGAATGCAGCAGCGAGGTCAGGCCCTCGAGGACCGGCGCCAGCGGCGCCTCGGGCGTTTCGAAGATTCCCTCTGGAAAGGGACCGTTCTCGGCCGCCACCTCCGCGAGCGGCTTCGGTCGGTCGGCCCAGTGCAGCGCGGTGTAGTCGAAGCCGTATTCGATGGTCGGCTTGACGATGGCGAAATAGGGCGAGATGTCGAAATCGCGCGGCATGTAGAGCGAGGAATCGCGGATGTGCAGGATCTCGCGCCGGGCCTGGCGGCTGCCGGCCTCGGTGATCTTGGGCAGGATCGGATAGCGCACCGCGCCGAAGGCCTGCGCGATCAGCGCCGAACAGATGATCTTGGTCGGGTCGCCCGATCCCAGCGCGATCATGCGCCGGCGGAAGCGCTGCGGCACCGGCAGCGGAACCAGGAAGCGCATCAGGTCGAGGATGTTCTTGGTGTCGTAGCCGAACCCGATGCGGTTGATGGCGTAGCGGCACACCGTGACGCGGTCCTCGTAGGACAGGCCGATCGGCCGGCAGACCCGGGTGTGAAAGCTGAAATATTTCGACAGCGGCGCCGAGGTCACGCCCTCGCCGACATTGGCCTCGATCAGGACGTGGGGTTCGCCATCGGGTTCGCACACGCCATCGATCGGCTCGACGCACAGCGCGGCATGGGACCAGGTCGACTGGGTGAGGTATTTGATGATGCTGGCGACCTGGCTGTTGCCTTCGACCAGCAGCACGTCGCCGGGCTGCAGCAGCGCCCGCAGCCGCTGGGGATCGCTCGGCGTGAACGGCTCGTAGCCGGGAATCTCCTTCTGGAGATAGCCCGCGATCAGCTTTCCGATCCGGTCGAGCACGAAGCCCATGGTGGTTTCTCCCCGCGCGCGGCTCTTTGTCTTC
Organism: Xanthobacteraceae bacterium; assembly: GCA_031291445.1. Taxonomy (GTDB): domain Bacteria; phylum Pseudomonadota; class Alphaproteobacteria; order Rhizobiales; family Xanthobacteraceae; genus Bradyrhizobium_A. Next base: position 54,064 of record JARLJA010000139.1, read on the forward strand.
GGGCCGGCGGCCCCTTCCCCGTCGCGCTCACTATGGCAAACAGCCATTGCGAATTGGTTCATCGAAGACGGGGGCGGATTTAAGCGACCGTTCACCATGAGTGTTGCCGGGGGCCCTCCATTACGGCAAGTTCGGCCGCCGTTCCAGTTGCCGCGGGCGACTTGAACGATTCTTGATCGGCCGGCCTCCGTCGACCGGCAAAGCTTCGGAAACCATGCCATGACAATTTCGGACCGCGCGATGGGGCTGTCTCGCCGCCGGCTGCTGCAACTGACGACGGGGCTTGCGGTGGCGCGGGCGCTCCCCGCGGCCGCGGCGCTGCCGCGCGACGTCGACGTGGTGGTGATCGGGGCCGGCGCCGCCGGGCTCGCCGCGGCGCGGCGCGTGGTCGCCGCCAACCGCAAGGTCGTGGTGCTGGAGGCCAGCGCCGTGATCGGCGGCCGCTGCCAGACCGACGTCACCACCTTCGGCCAGCCGTTCGATCGCGGCGCGCGCTGGCTCTACAATCCGGACATCAATCCGCTGGTCAAGCTCGCCCACGGCGCCGCGGTCGACCTCGCCACCGCGCCCCAGGGCCAGAAGATCCGGATCGGCCGCCGCAACGCCCGCGCCGGCGAGGCCGAGGACTTTCTGGCCACGCTGGTGCGCGCCAACCGCGCCATCGACGACGCCGCGCGGCGCGGCGACATCGCCTGCGCGGCGGTGCTGCCCAAGGACCTGCGCGAGTGGGCCGGCACCACCGAATTCCTGCTCGGCGCCCTGGGTGCGGGCAAGGACCTCAAGGACCTCTCGGTGATCGACGTCTCCCGCGCCCAGCATCGCGACACCGGGTCGGCGCCGCGCCATGGGCTCGGCGCCCTGCTCGCCAGGCTCGCCGAGGGTCTGCCGGTGATGCTGTCGACGCCAGCGACCCGCATCGTCTGGAACAACCGCGAGGTCAGCGTCGAGACGGCGGCGGGCACCATCACGGCGCGCGCCGCCATCGTCACCGCGTCGACCGGCGTGCTGGCGTCCGGCAAGATCAAGTTCGCGCCCGACCTGCCCAAGCGGCAGCTCGACGCCGCCGCCCAGCTCAGCCTCGGCAGCTATGACCACATCGCGCTCGACCTGCCCGGCAATCCGCTCGGGCTTTCCCGCGACGACGTCTTCATCGAGCAGAGCAGCGACGTGCGCACCGCGCTCTTGTCCGCCAATCTCGGCGGCTCATCGCTGTGCCTGGTGGATGTCGGCGGCAGCTTCGGTCGCGACCTCTCGGCCCAGGGCGAGGCGGCGATGATCGCGTTCGCGATCGAGTGGCTGAACAAGCTGTTCGGCAGCGACACCGCCGCCGCGGTCAAGCGCTCCACCGCGACGCGCTGGAACGCCGACCCCTACGTACTCGGCGCGATGTCCGCCGCGGCGCCGGGCGGCGCGGCCGGCCGCCGCGCGCTGGCCGAACCGCTCGGCGCGCTGTTTCTCGCCGGCGAGGCCACCAGCGAGACCGATTTCGGCACGGTGTCGGGCGCCTGGGACAGCGGCGAGCGCGCCGCCGACGCGGCATTGAAGAAGATCGGCCCGGCAGCGAAGGAGAGCGAGCCGGCGAAGCCGGCGCGGGAACGGCGCAGCCACCCCAAGCCGCGCCCGGCGCCGGCGCCACAGCAGTCGTCGTTCTTCGGCCCGCGGGGGTGAGGGGGGCGGCGTTGCGGTTAATCGCAAGAGTCGCCAAATTCTCCGCGATAGGGGTCGGGATCGGCTTTCGCCGACCCCGCCCTCCGAACCGTACGGGCGGTTTTCCCGCATACGGCTCTCCAGTCGGTAGTTTCTTCATCGAGACTGTCTCGCTGTTTGCCATGCTGCGTGAAGTGCGAACAGCC
>JARLJA010000140.1 GCA_031291445.1 Xanthobacteraceae bacterium
AGCGCGAGATAGGCCGCCTCGAGCTGGAACAGCTGGTTCTCGGCGGTGGCGTCGAGGCTCTCGACGCTGCGCAGGTTGCTGCCCCAGACGTCGGGAACGAAGCTGATGTTGAGCTGCACGGTGTGCAGCCCGAACGGGGTGAAGATGCTGTTGTTGGGATTCAGCGCCGATTCCAGGTTGTAGGTCGGCGTGTAGTTGGCTCCGACCTGGGGGAAGAACAGGCCGCGCTGGGCCAGCGCGTTGAACTCGGCGACCTTGATGGCGGCCTCGGCCGACTGCAGCGACGGATTGTGCTCGACCGACATCCGGATCAGGTCGTTGAGCGGTTGCGACCGGAACGCCGCCCACCAGCGCGCGGCGACGTCGCCGCCGTGGACGAAATGCTGGCTCGCGATCCTGGACCCCTTGGGATCGATCGATGGCGAGGCGGTCGGCCCGGCCGTGTAGCGGTCCACATCAGGTGAGGCGGGCGGCGAGAAATTCGGTCCGACGGCGCAACCAGACAAAAGCAAGGCCGAAATCGGGAGTGCAGCAACACTGCGAGACATAACCACAGCCATCATGCTTCCTGGGAGGTGGCGCCGAGCCGGGCGCGAGAGGACGTGTCGTAACCGGATGTTAGGAATTGGCTCGTCCGCGGGGAACTGCGATTTGTCACAGTGGCCGGAATGGACGCGAAAGCCCTAGAAACGGGGTGGAACAGGACCCCCGGCGACAACGATCGCCTCGGCAGGGGTGGCTCAGGGTGGCTTCATGTCGAACTTTCGGATCTCGGTGAAATCGGCGGTGATCGCCGGCGCTCTCGTTATTGCCGGGGGCGCGTTGGTCTTTGGCCGGCTGGGCTCATGGCTGCCGTTCGGTTCGAACCAGCTGGACGGCGCCGCGTACGCGCAGGCCGACAGCGGTGGTGCCAAGATCGGCACGCTCGATGGTGCGCCCACCGTCGAGCTCAACGACAAGCAGATGGCCACCCTCAAGGTCGAGAAGGTCGGTGAGCTCGACTTTCCGAACCAGAAGTCGGCAGTCGGCAACATCGACTTCAACGAGGACATGACGCTGCAGGTGTTCACGCCCTACCAGGGCCGCATCATCGACCTGTATGCGAAGCTCGGCGACGAGGTCAAGCAAGGGCAGGTGCTGTTCACCATCGACAGCCCGGATCTGCTGACCGCCGATTCGAACCTGATCGCGGCGGCGGGCGTGCTCGAACTCACCACCCGTGCGCTGAAGCGTCTCACCGCGCTGTACGAGAGCAAGTCCGGCATCGCGCAGAAGGATCTCGAGCAGGCGGTGTCCGACCAGCAGACCGCCGAAGGCAACCTGAAATCGGCGCGCGATGCGGTACGCATCTTCGGCAAGACCGAGGAGGAGGTCGAGACCATCATCCGCGAGCGTCGCGCCGACAACAAGCTGGTAATCAAGAGCCCGATCAGCGGCCGCGTTACCGCGCGCAATGCCGCGCCGGGCCTGTTCGTACAGCCCGGCAGCGCGCCGGCGCCGTTCTCGATCGCCGACATCTCGACCATGTGGATGCTCGCCAACGTCGCCGAGAGCGACGTCTCGGCGTTCAAGGTCGGCCAGCCGGTCAAGGTCTCTCTGATCTCGTTCCCGGGGCGGACCTTCGAGGGACACATCACCACGATCGCGTCCACGGTGGATCCGACCATGCACCGTATGCTGGTGCGCTCGGAGATCGATGACCCCAATCACGAGCTGCGCCAGAACATGTTTGCGACCTTCGTGATCGAGACCGGCGCGCCGACGCGCTCGCTCGCGGTTCCGCTGTCCGGCGTGGTGCGCGAGGGCGACGGCACCATGAACGTCTGGGTGTCGCTCGGCGGCCGCCGCTTCGTGGAGCGGGTGGTCAAGGCCGGCATCACGAAGGACGGCCGGCGCCAGATCATCAGCGGGCTGAAGCCTGGCGAGATGGTCGCCACCGACGGCGCCGTGTTTCTGAGCAACGTGCTCGCGATCGGACAGGCCGGCGGTTAGTGCCCGATTCCGACATTCGCATCACCCTGCGTCGGGCTCGCTTGCGAATGTCAAATCCACCGCACTGGCTGCTGACGTCGACGCGATCCGGTCCTTCAACTCACAAGAGGCATTTTCGTGCTCAAGGCAATCCTGGGATTTGGGTTGACGCGTCGCCCGATCATTCTTTTGGCGCTGTTCGTCTTCGTCGCGGCCGGCCTGGTGGCGTTCACCAGGCTCAACATCGAGGCCTATCCCAATCCCGCGCCGGTGATCCTCGAAATCACTGCGCAGGCGCCGGGATTGTCCGCCGAGGAGATGGAGAAGTATTACACGATCCCGATGGAGATCGGGCTCTACCCGACCGCGGGCGTCGAGAATATCCGCTCGACCTCGTTCTACGGGCTATCCTTCGTCCGCGTCACCTTCAAGTACGGCGTCGATTTCTATTTCGCCTACACCCAGGCCGCGCTCAACCTGCAGCAGAACGTCACGCTGCCGGCGAGCCAGATTCCGCAGATCCAGCAGTCGAGCCTGACCGGCGAAATCTACCGCTACCAGGTGGTCGGGCCACCGCATTTCGGCCTGACCAACCTGCGCACGGTGCAGGACTGGGTGGTGCTGCGCCGGCTGTTCTCGGTGCCCGGCGTCGTCCAGGTCAATTCCTGGGGCGGCACCACCAAGGAGTACGAGGTCGAGGTCGACCTCCACAAGCTCGATGCCTACAGCGTCACCATTCCCCAGGTCATTAGCGCGCTCGGCGCCGCCAATATCAATGTCGGCGGCCGCGAGATCACGGTCGGCCAGCAGTCGGTCAACATTCGCGGCGTCGGCCTGATCGATTCCGGCGGCGCCGATGACATCACCAAGGGCTACCGCGTCGAGGACATCGAAAAGGTGGTGCTGGCCCAGTCCAACGGCATTCCGGTGACGGTCAGGGACGTCGCCGAGGTCTCGGTCGGCTACGTGCCGCGGCTCGGCATCGCCGGCAAGGACAAGGACGACGACGTCGCGCTGTCGATCGTGGTGATGAACCGCACGCTCCACACCAACGACGTGCTGCCCAAGGTGCAGAAGGTGGTCGAGGAGATGAACACGGACGGCACCCTGCCGCCCGGCGTCAAGCTCGTGCCCTACTACGACCGCGGCGCTCTGGTGTCGGTCACGACCCACACGGTGCTGCACAACCTGGTGTTCGGCTGCCTCCTGGTGTTCTTCATCCAGTGGATCTTCCTCGGCAACCTCCGTAGCGCCATCATCGTCGGCGTCAACATTCCGTTCGCGCTGTTCTTCAGCGTGATCATCCTGGTGATCCTGGGCGAAGACGCCAACCTGCTGTCGGTCGGCGCCGTCGACTTCGGCATCATCGTCGATTCGGCGGTGATCCTGGTCGAGAACGTGTTCCGGAATTTCCAGTCCAGTCCACAGGCGCGGCAGGCGGTGCTGCACTCGCTCGCCGAGCAGCGCTGGGGCGAGGACGTCACTCGCGCGCATCCCGGCGCGACCATGCTCTGGACCGACCGGCTGCGCATGATCCTGGTCAGCGCACTGCAGGTCGACACCGCCATCCTGTTCTCGGCCACGATCACGGTCGCCGCCTTCGTGCCGCTGTTCACCATGCAGGGCGTGGAGGGCCAGATCTTCGGGCCGATGGCGCGCACCTACGCTTACGCGCTGGCCGGCGCGCTGATCGCGACCTTCACGGTGACCCCGGTGCTCGCCTCCTACCTGCTGCCCGAGCACGTGGAGGAGAAGGAGACCATCTTCGTCCGTGTGCTGCGCCACGTCTACGAGCCGGCGCTGCACCGCGCGCTGCGCCACAAGAGGGCGATGGCGGCGATCGGCGTCACCTTCCTGGTGCTGGTCGGCCTGCTCGGCACCCGGCTCGGCAGCGAATTCCTGCCGCACCTGGAGGAGGGCAACCTCTGGATCCGCGTCGCCATGCCGCCGTCGCTCGGCCTCGACGCCGGCACGCCGGCGACCCGCAAGCTGCGCGAGATCCTGCTGAGGCATCCCGAGGTCGTCACCGTGGTGTCGCAGCACGGCCGGCCCGACAACGGCAGCGACGCGTCGCCGTTCTCCAACGTCGAGCTGTTCGTTCCGCTCAAGCCTTATGACGAGTGGCGAAGCGGCTACACCAAGGACCGACTGGTCGAGGAGGTCAACCGCGAGTTCGAGGACGCCATCCCGGGGGCGACCTTCAACTTCTCGCAGTACATTCAGGACAACATCGAGGAAGCGCTGTCAGGGGTGAAGGGCGCCAACTCGGTCAAGATCATCGGTCCCAGCCTGGAGATGCAGGAGAAGCTCGCCGACCAGGTGATGCACGAGATGCTGCAGGTCCGCGGCGTCACCGATCTCGGCATCTTCCACGTGCTGGGCCAGCCCAACCTCAACATCACGGTCGACCGCGACAAGGCGGCGCGCTACGGACTCAATACCGGCGACGTCAACACCACCGTGCAGGCCGCGCTCGGCGGCACGGTCGCCACCACCCAGCTCGAGGGCGACCGCCAGTTCGGCGTCCGTGTCCGGCTGCCGGAGGAATACCGCAACACCCTGGAATCGGTCCCCGACGTCAAGGTGGCCGGCGGCACCGGCGGCAATGCCTACATTCCGCTGCGCGAGCTCGCCACCATCACGCTGGATACCGGCGCCTCGTACATCTATCACGAGCGCAGCCAGCGCTACATTCCGATCAAGTTCAGCGTGCGCGGGCGCGACCTCGGCGGCACGGTGGCCGAGGCCCAGGAGCGGATCGCCAAGAACGTGCCGCTGCCGGTCGGCTACCGCATCGTCTGGGCCGGCGAGTTCGAGGATCTCGAGACCGCCAAAGCGCGCCTCGAGGTGATCGTGCCGATCACGCTGATCATCATCCTGGTGCTGCTCTACGGCCTGTTCAACTCGTTGCGCGACAGCCTGCTGGCGCTGGCCGGGATTCCGTTCGCCATCGCCGGCGGCATCATCGCGCTCTATCTCACCGGGCTCGATTTCAGCATCTCGGCGGCGATCGGCTTCGTGTCGCTGTTCGGCGTCTCGGTGATGGACGGCATTCTGATGATCACCTACTACAATCAGGTGCACGCCGAGGGCATGCATATCGAGGAGGCGATGTTCCACGCCGCCACCCAGCGTATGCGCCCCATGCTGATGACCGCCATGTCGGCCTGTATCGGCCTGTTGCCGGCGGCGATGTCGACCGGCATCGGCAGCCAGGTGCAGCGGCCGCTGGCGACCGTGGTGGTCGGCGGCATGCTGATCGGCCCGACCATGTTGCTGTTGGTCGTGCCCGCCGTGCGGATGCTGTTCCTCGGCAAGGACAGGAAACCGGAAGCCTCGAAGCCGGCGGGCGGCGCGATCGCGCCGGCCGAGTAGGCGGTCATCGGTCATCAGGAGAATTGCCATGAAGCGAAGCGAAGTCCTCTGTGCGGTGGTGCTGCTGGCGGCGGTGCCCGGTGCCGCGCTCGCCGGGCTTTTCCCCGGCGCCCTGCGCGGCATCGACGGCGGCAACGACGCGGCGGCGGCCTTCACGGCGGTCGCGGCGAAGAGCGCGACACCCACGCCACCGGTGGTGACGAAGCCGCAGGCCGGCAGCAAGCTGGCGGTGCCGGTGGCGCCGTCCGGCACGCAGGTAGCGGCCACCGGCATGACGCGCCACGCCAGCGGGCCCGCCGGTGCGATCGGCGGCGCCAATCACGCCTTGCCGGGCCAGATCGGCGGAGCGAGCTTCACGCCGAAGCATTAGGAAGCGAATTTAACCATCGTCACTCCGGGGCGCGCGAAAAGCGCGCGAGCCCGGAGTCCATAACCACGGCGATTGGTTGTAGAACTGAGCGCCCGTTGTGCCATGGGCACGGGAAATTGACGAGGCGGGCCAACGCAACCACAGGGGCTATGGATTCCGGGTTCGCGCCGCCTTGGCGGCGCGCCCCGGAATGACGGCTGACAGAAATTCCCGGTCGACTCGCGCCAGGCGATGAGGTGAGAGGGCAGCTGCCTACGGCTCGATCAGTTTTCCCGTCACCGCCTTGATCGCGGCCTGGGTGCGAGTGGCGACGCCGAGCTTCATGCGCGCGTTGTCGATGTGGAAGTCCACCGTGCGCTTGGCGAGCGACAGGATCTCGGCGATCTCGGCCGAGGTCTTGCCGCGCGCGACCCAGGTCAGCGTCTCGATCTCGCGCTCGTTGAGCTTGACGTCGCGGGCCCACACCGCGCTGCGCGCGATCTTGGCGAGCCGCGCCTCGATGATGCTGGCCAGGATGTCGAAGTCGACCGGCTTGGTGACGTAGTCGTCGGCGCCGAGACGGCGGCCCTTGAGCTCGTTCTTGCGGTCGGTCAGCGCGGTGAGAAAGATGAACGGCATGGCGTCGAACCGGGGGCTGATGCGGGTGAGGTTCTCCAGCACGTCGTAGCCCGACATGGTCCGCATGTTGATGTCGCTCAGCACCAGGTCGGGCATGATCTTAAAGATGGCGGTGAAGCCTTCGGCGCCGTCATAGGCCAGGGAGACGTCGTAGCCGCGCTCGGTCAGTTCCTCTTCGATCAGGGCTGCAGTCTCGCGGTCGTCCTCGATGCACAGGATCTTCTTTCGGGTTTCGGTCATCATGATTCCAGTGTCGCGAGGGCGTGCGCCGCGCCGGGCCGGGGTGGCCACGACGCGGTGCAAAATACAGACCTGCCCGGCCTTGGGGCAAATGTGATAAATCACAGTGGCGGCCCGGACCGTTATGTTAGGATCATGGCGGCTGTTGAGGCGCGCGGACGGTCTGCGCGCGGCCGGTGGCGGCAATGCATCCTCGCTCCATCAACTCACTGTTGTCGCTGGTCTTTCTGTTCTTCCTGCTGCTGCTCGCGGTGCTCGGCCTGTTCAGCATCCAGCGGCTGAGCGAGTTCAACCGCGCCGCCGCCGACGTCCGTGACGTCTGGCTGCCCAATACCCAGGTGATCGGCGACCTCAACAATTATACCTCCGATTTTCGTGCCGCCGAGGGTCGCATCCTGCTGTCGTCGACGCCGGAGCAGGCCGACGCCGCGCGGCGCGAGATCGAGGAGGTCGGCCGCGAGGTCGAAAAAGCGCAGTCGGACTACGAATCGCGCGGCCATGCGCGGCAGGCCTCGGAGCTCTACCAGCGCTTCAAGGCGCTGTGGGGCGCTTACCGCGCCGCCGCGACCAACGTGACGGAGCGCCACGCCGACGGCGACGTTGGCGAGGCGGTCCACCTCTACGGGACCACCTCGCAGGCGGCCTACAAGGCGGCGAGCGACGCGCTGGAGAGCGTAACCCGCCTCAACATCGCGAGCGCAGTGGCGGCGAGTGACCAGTCCGACATCGCCTATCGCAGTGCGCGCAACCTCATCGTGATCGCCATGGCGATCGGGGCGGTGTTGGTGGTCGCGGCGCTGACCTACGTCAACCGCTACATCTCCACGCCGCTGCGGCGCCTCGCGCTCGGCATGCGCCGGCTGGCCCGCAACGACACCGATATCGAGATCGAGGGTGGCGCGCGGGTCGAGGAGATCGGCGAGATGGCGCGCGCGCTGCTGGTGTTCCGCACCAACGCCATCGAACTCATGCTGAGCCAGCGTTCGCTGTCGCAGCAGGCCTCCATGCTCGAGGAGCGGCTGGCGCAGGAGCAGCGCCTGACCCAGCGCCAGCAGGATTTCGTCTCGATGGCCTCGCACGAATTCCGCACCCCGCTGACGGTGATCGACGGCCAGGCCCAGCGCCTGATCAAGATCGTGGCGCGGCTGTCGCCCGACGACGTCCGCGAGCGCGCCTCCAGGATCCGCACCGCGGTGCTGCGGATGACGACGACCATGGAGCACCTGCTGAACTCCGCCCGGCTCACCGAGGGCGAGCCCGAGCTGTTCTTCCATCCCACCGAACTCGATCTGCGGGCGGTGCTCGACGAGGTCTGCCTGGTCCATCGCGAGATCGCCCCGCAGGGCTACATCTGGCAGAAATTCGCCGGCGGGCCGATGCGGCTGCGCGGCGACGCGCGGCTGCTGTCGCAGGCCTTCGGCAACCTGATCTCCAACGCGCTGAAATACTCGCCCGACGGCAGCCTGATCGAGGTGGTCGCCACGCGGGAGGGCGACAGCGTCACCGTCGGGGTCATCGACCGCGGCATGGGGATTCCGCATGAGGATCTGCCCAACATCTTCGAGCGCTACACCCGCGGCAGCAACGTCTCCGGCATCGTCGGCACCGGCGTGGGACTGTTCTTCGTCAAGGTCGTGGTCGAGCTGCACGGCGGCAGCGTGGCCGTAGAAAGCAAGGAGGGCACGGGTACGAGATTCACGGTGCGGCTGCCCGTGTTGCCTGTGCCGAAGGTGGCCGAGGCGCCCGTCGCCGGGTCCGAAGCGTCCAGGGAGAGCGAGGTGGTCACCGGGCGGACGTGAGCTATTGTGCTGCGCCAGCCTTCAGCTTCGCCGCGGCGGGCTTCCGCGCCCGATAATACGCGTCATAGGCTCTCTTGGTGACAATCAGGCCGGCCTTGCGGGCCGCCCTGGCGAAGCGCTGGAATTCGGTTTCCCGCTTCGCTTTCCCCGGCTTCTTCATGGCTCTCCTGTCCAGCCTCGACATGCACTGCGGCGCACGGGCGCCGATGCCATATATGGAGCGCTGCGCCGGGCCGGTAAACTGTGATAAACGACAGCGGCGAGGCGACAGCGTTTCCGCGAATCGTCTTTGCCCTGGCACAGGTTTGATCGGATGGTTCGCGACAGAGAGACGGACTCGCCGCATCCCGCAGATCCCGGATCCGCGTCGGCGATCATGGCGGGCGCGATGGCGGTCCGCCGACTCTCGGGGCGATCCGTCCGCGGTGCGATGGCCGGCGCCATGGTGCTGGTCGCCGTCGCCGCGGCGATGCGCGGGCCCGCTGTCGCCGCGGAAGACGGCGAGCGCGACGACAAGGTCGATACCCAGTTCATCTTCGGTTTCACCATGGGGGCCGGCGTCGGCGAGGTCGGCGAGCGCGAACTCGAGCACCAGACCCAGGGGCAATGGAGCAAGCCCGGCGGCCAGTATGTCGCGGCTACCGATCAGTTGCGCTTCGAACACTCGCCGTTCGAGAACTTTCGCTTCGAGGTCGGCGTGCCGCTGACTTACTACCAGATCGCGGGCATTCCCGGGCTCGACGATCGGCGCCAGGGCGCGTTCAACGGGTTCGTCAGCGAATTCCGTTACCGCGTGCTCGACGGCGAGCATGCGCCGTTCCAGCTCACCCTGGGCGCCGAGCCGCATTGGGCCCGCACCGACGAGGTCTCCGGCGCGCCGGTCGACAATTTCGGCGGCGAACTGTCGGTGGCGCTCGACCGCGAACTCGTCCCCGGCCGGCTGTTCGGCGCCGTCAACCTGGTCTACGAGCCGGAGGTCTCTCGCGCGCGCCCGATCGATCAGTGGCAGCGCGAATCGACCGCCGCGCTCGCCACCTCGGTGGTGGCGCAGCTGGCGCCGGGAATGTTCTTCGGCGCCGAGGCGCGCTACCTCCGCAAGTACGACGGGCTGGGCTTCGACACCCTGCTCGGCGACGCCGTGTTCGTCGGTCCCAACACCTATCTCAAGCTCACCAAGACCCTGGCGATCTCGGCCGCGTGGGGCATCCAGGTCGCGGGCCACGCGGCCGGCGCGGGCGGGGGGCTCGACGTCGCCAATTTCACCCGCCAGCAGGCGCTGTTGCGGGTCGAGTATAATTTCTGAGCGGTCCGCGTCAGGGCGGAGCGGAGCGGTTCGGTACGCCCGTTCCGTCCCGGCTATTTTAGATAGGCCTGGATCGCATCGATCAGGTCCTCGCCGGCGTCGATGCGCTCCGAGGCCTTCGTGGGCTCGACGACGTGCTCGCGGATATGATCCTCGATGACCTCGCCCATCAGGCCGTTGATGCCGCCGCGCGCCGCGGCGATCAGGTGCAGGACCTCCGGGCAGTCCTTGTCGTCGTTGAGCGCCCGCTCGATGGCGTCGATCAGGCCGCGCACGCGGCGGACCCGATTCAGCAGCTTGGTCTTTTCACGCAGCGCATGGGCCATGGCGGGTTGACATCCGAATCCTGTATAGGGTAGGGGGTATCCTATATTGCGAGGTGGCCGGGCGTCGAGCCCCGATTGCGGGGCGTCACGCTGGCCGCCTCCATGGTCTTGCAGAAGGCAAATGGGCAGCAGCATCTCGGGCACCGCGACCCCGGCGACGGCCGGCCCCGCGGTGCCACACGACATGAAACAAGGCATGCAAATCGACCGCGCCGGCATTGGCCGCGTGGGAGTCGGTGGTCGCTCACGCTGACCGCCGTCCTCACCGGCCTGGTCCACCACGGACAGGAGGTGAGAGATGTTCACGAGACGCGCAACATTCGGGGCTTTCCAGTCCCTCTCGGTGGTGCGAGGGCAGCCCGCACCATTCCATCGCAACCATCTCAACGACAATCGGGCGGGCCTCCGCCGTCCGGCCGACGCGGGCCGGCGTTCGCGGCTGGCCCTGGCCTGCCACTGGGCAGCCGATGAAGCCGGTGCGCTGGAGTGCCGTTGGGACGTGGTCGCCGACGACGACCTCCCGCTCGTCGATCCCGACCGCCCGCGCCTGACCGGGCGCGCCTTCGAGCCGCCCTTACGACCGCGCCGCGCCGGCGCGGAGAAGAGGGCCGCCTAGATCAGAGCTTATTGCTAGTAACTTTCATTCGCAAAGATGGGTCTGTTCGTCTTTGCCCGCAGGGCCGGCTCGATCAGGACGGAATCTTTCGTTGGATCAGAGATCTACGGCCAGCCGGGCGATCCCGGCCCGGCTGGCCACGCTCCGCGGTTGGGGACGCGGTGCGTTTCTGTCACATAACTGTCGTGTGGGTTGGAATATGACTGCAGCGGGTCGGTTGGGGGATCGATGAAGGTTCGTGGTCAGTACGGAAGCGGCGGGATTCTGGCGATCGCCGCGTCACTATCGTTCGTGCTGCCCGCGGCGGCCGCGGACCTCGCCGTCATGCCGGTGAAGGCGCCGGCGGTGGCGCCGCCGTCTCCCGCCTTCGCGTGGGGCGGCTGGTATGTCGGCGCCCATGTCGGCCTCGCTGCCGGGACCTCGCCGTGGTCGTCGAGCGCGGCCGGCGCAGCGCCGGTCGGCGGCACCTTCGGATTTCCGGTCAAGTTCGACTTCTTCGGGGGCACCGGCAGCTACGTCGCCGGCCTGCAGGGCGGCTACAATTACGTCACGCCGTCGCATCTGCTGTTTGGCGTCGAGGTCGACGCCACTTTGCCGAATTCCGACGTGGCGCGGCCGCCGTCGATCCGTGGCAGCCAGACCGTCGCTTCGCCTCTGCTCGGCCAGGCGACCTATTCCGAGTTCGTGTTCCACGGCGGCACGGCGCGCGCCCGGGTCGGCTACGCCGCCGACAACTGGCTGGTCTACGCCACCGGCGGCCTGGCCTGGACCTACGACCAGGTCTCGCGCACCCAGGTCGACAACGCGGCGCTCGCGGCCGGCACCCAGGACGCCGCGCTGCTGTGGCGGCTCGGCTGGGCGGCCGGCGCCGGCATCGAGGTGCCGCTGTCGCCGCGCTGGAGCATCACCGGCGAATTCCTCGCCACCGGCTTTCCCGACCATGGCGCGTTCTTTCCCGCCGCCGGCGAGCTCTATCGCTCGAGCCTCGTGATGGAGAGCGTGCGGGTCGGCTTCAACTATCACATCGGCCAGGACACCAGCGCCGCGGACTTCTTCACCCAAGGCGTGAATGCGCTGGAGTTGAACAATTTCGCCCTGCACGCCCAGGCGACCTACACCAACCAGTACGATCCGCCGTTCACCGCGCCCTACCGTGGCACCAATTCGCTGGCGCCCGGGATCGGCCGCGAGACCTTCGACTACACGATCTTCGCCGGGATGCGGCTGTGGCAGGGCGCGGAAGCCTGGATCAATCCCGAGATCGACCAGGGCTTCGGCCTGTCGGGCTCGGTCGGCGCCGCCGGCTTCCCGTCCGGCGAGGCCTACAAGGTCGGGGCCGACTATCCTTACGTGCGGCTGCACCGCGCCTTCATTCGCCAGACCATCGACCTCGGCGGCGAGGAGCAGAAGCTCGATTCCGGCCCGAACCAGTTTTCCGGATCGCAGACCGCGGACCGCGTCGTCATCACGGTGGGCAAATTCGGCGTGGTCGACGTGTTCGACACCAACAAATACGCCCACGACCCGCGCTCGGATTTCCTCAACTGGACCATCCTCGACACTGGCACCTTCGACTACGCGGCGGACGCCTGGGCCTACACGGTCGGCGCCGCGGTCGAGTGGTACCAGGGCCCTTGGACGCTGCGCGGCGGCATGTTCGATCTGTCGATCGCGCCCAACACCACGGTGCTCGACCCGACCCTCGGCCAGTTCCAGTGGGACGCCGAGATCGAGCGCCGCTACGCCATCATGGACCAGCCCGGCAAGATCGCGGTCACCGCGTTCCTGACCCGCGGCCGCATGGGCAGCTACACCGACGCCATCGCGCTGGCGGCGGCCACCGGCATGCCGGCCTCGACCGCGCTGGTGCGCACCTATACCGGCCGCGGCGGCATCAGCATGAATCTCGAGCAGCAGCTGGTGCCCAATGTCGGCCTGTTCGTCCGCGCCGGCTGGGCCAACGGCCAGCGCGAGGCCTACGAGTTCACCGACGTCGACCGCACCGCGGCGGCGGGCCTGTCGATCTCGGGCAAACTGTGGAATCGCGACGACGACACGTTTGGCCTGGCCGGCGTCGTCAACGGCATCTCGCCGGAGCACGCCGCCTATCTCAACGCCGGCGGCCTCGGTATCCTGGTCGGCGACGGCCAGCTGCCGCATCCCGGCAACGAGAAGATCATGGAGGCCTATTACAGCCTGCCGGTCTACGTCGCCAAGCTCACCTTCGACTACCAGCTGATTGTCGATCCCGCCTACAACCGCGACCGCGGTCCGGTCTCGGTGCTCGGCGCGCGGGTGCACTGGCAGTATTGAGGGGGCGGGGGCGCACGCTGCGCGTTTGGACCGTCGCGCCGCCCACGCTCACTATCGTCACCCGCGGGCTTGACCAACGCAAGTCGGGCCTGCCCGACTTGCGTCACTTAAGACGGAGCAGCTCGGCGAGAGCCGAGCTGCTACGGGTCCACTCTTTCCAGCAGATGCCGAGAGAAAAGAGTGGATTGCCGGGTCAAGCCCGGCAATGACGCGGAATTTGAAGAAACGCGTTACCCGTCGTCACGGGGCGGACGCGAGCCGCGGATTATCCTATAGATCGCCGACCGCTTCGCCCCGTCCCTCCATCACGCGAGACCTGCCATGGACTTCTTCAAACGCTTCACCTTCCTGGTCTGCGCGCCGGCCTTCGATGCCGAGGACCTCGAGGGCAACAGGCTCGCCCAGATCACCGCCGCGATCGAGAAGCAGGGCTTCGAGGTGATCCGGGCGCGGCGCATCGAGGATGCCGAGCTCGCGGTCCAGACCGACGCCGCGATCGGCTGCATGGTGGTGGACTGGGGCAAGAAGGGGCTGGAGGGCAAGACCGCGGCGCTGAT
Source organism: Xanthobacteraceae bacterium (assembly GCA_031291445.1). Lineage (GTDB taxonomy): Bacteria > Pseudomonadota > Alphaproteobacteria > Rhizobiales > Xanthobacteraceae > Bradyrhizobium_A. The sequence continues at coordinate 13,489 of JARLJA010000140.1, forward strand.
CAACCTGATGCGCCGGCGCGGCCTCGAACTGCCGATCGTGATGCTGGTGCGCCGCAAGCGCCTCGAGGAGATCCCGGTCGAGGTCCTCGACTACATCGACGGCTACATCTTCCTCGCCGAGGAGACGCCGGACTTCATCGCCAAGAACCTGGTCAGCCGGCTCAAGCAGTATGCCGAGACCCTGAAGACGCCGTTCTTCGGCGCGCTGGTGGACTATGCCGAGCGCGGCAACCAGCTGTGGACCTGTCCCGGCCACAACGGCGGCGTGTTCTACAACCGCAGCCCGATCGGCCGGATCTTCGTCGAGCATCTCGGCGAGGCCGTGTTCCGCGACGACCTCGACAATTCGGTGCTCGAGCTCGGCGATCTCCTGGTCCACGAGGGCCCGGCGCTGCAGGCCCAGCGCGAGGCGGCGGCGATCTTCGGCGCCGAGAAGACCTATTTCGTGCTCAACGGCACCTCGTCGTCCAACAAGGTGGTGCTCTCCGCGCTGGTCGCCGACGGCGACCTCGTGCTGTTCGACCGCAACAACCACAAGGCCGCGCACCAGGGCGCGCTGATGCTGAGCGGCGGCATTCCGGTCTATCTCGAGACCGACCGCAATTCGTTCGGCATGATCGGCCCGATCCACCACGAGGCGCTCGACGAGAGCAGGATCCGCGACAAGATCAGGAGCAATCCGCTGGTCACCGACCCCGAGGCGTGGCGGCGCGAGCGGCCGTTCCGCGTCGCGGTGATCGAGCAGTGCACCTATGACGGCACCATCATCGACGCGCGCCTGGTGGTCGAGAAGATCGGCCACCTCTGCGACTACATCCTGTTCGACGAGGCCTGGGCCGGCTTCATGAAGTTTCACCCGCTGTTCGCCGGCCGCTTCGCCATGGGGCTGGAGGGGCTCGGCCCCGAGGCGCCGGGCATCATCGCGACCCAGTCGGCGCACAAGCAGCTCGCGAGCTTCTCCCAGGCGTCGCAGATCCATGTCCGCGACCGCCACATCAAGGGCCAGTCGCGCCGCATCGAGCACCGCCGCTTCAACGAATTCTTCATGCTGCACGCCTCGACCTCGCCGTTCTACCCGCTGTTTGCCTCGCTCGACGTCGGCGCACAGATGATGAAGGGCCGCTCGGGCGAGGTGCTGTGGGACGACACGGTGCGGCTCGGCATCGAGCTGCGCAAGAAGATCCGCGCGATCCGCCGTGAGTTCGAGGACAAGGAGCAGGAGCCGAGCCGGCGCTGGTTCTTCGACACCTTCGTGCCCGACCGCGTCACCATCGACGGCGCCAGCGGCGCGCCGCACGAAGTCGCCTGGGAGAACGTCGCGACCGACGACCTGGCGGCGTCGCCGCGGTTCTGGGAGCTCGCGCCGGGCGCCGGCTGGCACGGCTTCAGCCATGTCGCCCCGGGCTATGCCATCACCGATCCCAACAAGCTGATCGTGCTGACGCCGGGCTTCGACCGCGCGACCGGCGCCTATGCCGACTACGGCATTCCGGCGCCGGTGGTGGCGCAGTATCTCCGCGAGAACGAGGTGGTGGCGGAGAAGAACGACCTCAATTCGCTTCTGTTCCTGCTGACCCCGGGGGTGGAATCGAGCAAGGCCGGCACGCTGCTCTCGACGCTGGTGGCGTTCAAGAAGCTGCACGACGCCAATGCCCGGCTCGACGACGTCATCGGCAATTTCGTGCGTCGCCGCCCCCAGCGCTATGCCGGGGTGCGGCTGCGCGACCTCTGCGCCGAGATGCACGCCTTCTTCCGCGACAGCGCGACCTCGAGCCTGCAGCAGGCGCAGTTCGCGCCGCAGCACCTGCCGAGCGTGGCGATGGCGCCGCACGAGGCGGTGCGCCAGCTGGTCCGCAACAATGTCGACTACCTGCCGCTGGACCAGATCGAGGGCCGCATCGCCACCACGCTGTTCGTGGTCTATCCGCCCGGCATCGCCACCATCGTGCCCGGCGAGCGGCTCGACTCCCGGGCGCGGCCGATGCTCGATTACCTCAAGATGTTCGAGAAGAGCGCCAACCTGTTTCCCGGCTTCGAGGCGGAGATCCAGGGCGTCTACAAGGAGGCCCAGGCCGACGGCAGCATCCGCTTCCACACCTACGTGGTGAAGGAGTAGGGGGCGGGCGGCAACCGCAATTCTCTATCTGTGCACGGGGCGACGCCGCAAGACGTGATTGCGCGCGACGACGACAAATTCAATTCCCCGTCATTCCGGGGCGCGCGCAACGCGCGCGAGCCCGTAGCTCGTAGGGCGGATTAGCGCAGCGTAATCCGCCGTTTTTGCCAAAGCATAAGTGGCGGGTCACGCCTTCGGCGAACCCGCCCGACGCCGCTCAATGTATTTTCTGCGTCACCCGCGGACTTGATCCGCGGGTCCACTCTTTAGGGCCGTGCCGCGCCGCAAAGCGTGGATGGCCGGGTCAAGCCCGGCCATGACGAATCGGGGTGGGGCGTGCACCGCGCAAGCCCTTGTCTTCCCCCCTACAGCTCCGGCATCTCGCTCGAGCCCTCGCCGAGTCGCGGCGCCGTGGTGTCGCCCTCGCCGAGCGGCCGCTGCAGCATCACGCTGTCGGTCCAGCGTCCGAACTTGTAGCCGACGCTCTTGAGCACGCCGACGCGGTCGAAGCCGAAGCTCTCGTGCAGGCTGATCGAGGGTTCGTTGCCGGCCTCGATATAGGCGATCATCTGGCGGAAGCCGACCGCCGCACAGGCGTCGATCAGCGCCGCCAGCAGCTTGCGGCCGACGCCGGCATGCAGCACCTCGTGATGCACGTAGATCGAGTTCTTCACCACGTAGCGGTAGGCCGGGCGCTTGCGGAACGGCACCGCGTAGGCGTAGCCCACCACCGCGCCGCCGCGCTCGGCGACCAGGTGGGGCAGGCGGCGCTTGAGCATGTTCTTGCGTCGTCGCTTGATGTCGTCGGGGTGCAGCGGCTCGAGATCGAATTCGCCGAGCCCGTGCTGGACGTGGTGGGTGTAGATCGCGAGCATTTCCGGCACGTCGGCCTCGGTGGAGGGACGGACGGTGATTTCGGGGGCGGTGGCGGCCGGAGCGATGTCGAGCATTGCGGACGGGTGTTTCTCGATTTCGAAGGAAAACCGCAGGGAAAGTCTCACGTTTCAGGTCGATCATGGGCACATGACAGGAACATGTCAGCGACGCGGTGATTACCCTGGTGAGGGGTTCCCGCGAAATTTGACGTACGTCAATGGGATAGGCCCGCCGGCGCCTAGCCTGAGGGTGGCCAGGAACCGATTTCGCGCCTGGCCCCGGGGGATCGCCCGGAGAGTGCGTCGCACAAGCGACGCACGCCGAACGAGGAAAGACCCGGCCGCCATGGCCGGCCGCACGGAGACCATCATGCAGACCAAGCTCAAGATTCCGCACGACGCCTATGTTTTCGTTGGTGATGGCCGCAAGGCGCTGTTTTTGCGGAACGACGGCGACGAGAAATTCCTTTTCCTCAAGACGGAGCAGGTCTTTACTGACGCCAATCCGCCGACCCACGACCAGGGGACCGAGCGTCCCGGGCGTACCAAGAACGCGGGCGCGGGGACGACGCAACGCAGCGCCGTGGAGCCGACCGACTGGCATCACATCGAGGAGCATCAGTTCGCCGGCCGCGTCGCCGAGGCGCTGGAGAAGATCGTGCGCGAGCGCCACGTCAAGGCGCTGGTGGTGATCGCGCCGCCGCGCACGCTGGCCGACCTGCGCCATGCCTTCCATGCCGACGTCAAGGCGCGCGTCATCGCCGAGTTCAACAAGGATCTCACCAAGATGCCGCTGATCGAGATCGAGCAGCATCTGCAGGCGGCGTAACGCGGCGTTCGCGCGCCGCGGCGCGGGGTATCGCATGAGCGCCGCCGGCTTCGTCAAGCCGATGCTGGCGACGCTCGTCGACGCACCGTTCGACGATCCGGACTGGGTGTTCGAGACCAAATGGGACGGCTTTCGCCTGATCGCGCGGGCCGCTGCCGGCAGTGCCACGCTCTACTCGCGCAACGGCCACGACGTGACCGCCGACTATCCTTCGATCGCCCAGGCGCTCGCCGCCTGCCGCACGCCGATGGTGGTCGACGGCGAGCTGGTGGCGCTCGACGCGCACGGCGTGGCCAGGTTCCAGCTGCTGCAGCAGGCCCGGCGCGAGCCGGCGCGGCTGCGTTACTGCGCCTTCGATCTGTTGTTCCTCGACGGCCGCGATTTGCGCGGCCTGCCGCTCGTGGAGCGCAAGACGAGGCTCAAGGCCGCGCTGCCGCGGGGCCGGGCGGTGGTCTACAGCGCCCATGTGCCGGGCTCCGGCGTGGCCGCGTTCCGCGCGGCTGAAGCGGCCGGCCTCGAGGGCGTGATCGGCAAGCGCGCGGACAGCCTCTACCACTCCGGCCGGCGCTCGCCGGACTGGGTCAAGCTCAAGACCGGGTTGCGCCAGGAAGCCGTCATCGTCGGGTTCACAGCGCCCAAGCGCGCGCGGGAATATTTCGGCGCGCTGGCGCTGGCGGTGCGCGAGACGGCCGTTGACCGGGCCGGGCGCGCCAAGCCGGGGCCGGGCTATCGCTTCGCCGGCCGTGTCGGCACCGGCTTCTCGGCCGACGATCTCGCGGCACTGCACCGCAGGCTGGTGCCGCTGGTACAGGCAACCCCCGCGGTCGCGGTCAGCGCCGCCGACGCGCGGGCGACGACCTGGGTCAAGCCGCAGCTGGTCTGCGAGGTGAAATTCAGCGAATGGACCGCCGACGGCCAGATGCGTCATCCCGTCTTCATGGGACTGCGCCAAGACAAGCCCGCCCGTGACGTGGTGCGGGAGACTGCGGACAAGGCTCCGCAGGGCCCGGCCCGGCGCCGCGCCCCGCGGCGCTGACGGGACGGACGCCGGGGTCCGATGCACTGGAAACATTGGGATTTTCGTGACCGTGGCGCTGTCCTCGACCCACACGTCTTTTGGATAGTGGCGGGGTGGCCAGAAATTTGCCATTCCGCTCGGGAATCATGCCTCATGCGGTCGCTGCCGCAGGGCATGCGTTCGCGCGGCGAGCGGCCGGCCCCCGGCCCCCGGCCCCGGGGGTGGCGTCCGTCGTGCAGTGGCGTTGGTCAATGGAAATCCCTCAAACGGTCCCGGCCCGGCTGGGTACGAGCGACACATGGACTGCACCAGGCAAGTGGGCTGCAACAGGCAAGACATGATGGCGTCCTTTCGTGATCAAGGTGGGCGATGACGATCGCCGTGGTGGATGATCCCGTTCGCCCGGGCGATGCGGTCGAGCCGCTCGGCGTGGCGGATACCGTGGTGTTCCTGCGCCGCTTCGCCAGCATGATCGCGGTCGGGCAGAATGCCGCGAACCTCAATCACGCTGCCCTCCTGATCGAGACGCTGATGCTGCGCGCGGCGGAGGCCGAGCGCGCCGCCAGCGACCAGCAGGCCGTGACCTCGACCTATGCCGACATGTGCAAGGCCTACGAGGTGATGCTGGATCGCCAGCGCGCCGACGTGGCGACGCTGGAGGCGCGCCTCGCCCGGGTGCCGAGGAGGCCGCCGCCGAGCGGACGCGCCTGGTCGCCGAAACCGAACGGCTGTCCGAGGACCTGGCGCGGGCGCTCGCCGAGCGCGCCGCCGCCGCCGAGAGCCTCGCCGACCTCACCGCGCGCTACGCCACCCTCGGCGAAACCTCGGTCATCGTTTCGGTCGCCGCGCTCGAGGCCGTGCAGGCCCAGTTCGACAGCCTCGCCGACGAATTCGCCCGCCACGGCGACGTGGTGGCGCTGGCGATGTCGGACGCCGGGCGCTGCTCGGTCGAGCGGCTGCTCAGCGATGGCCGGCCCGAGCCCGTTGCCCCGCCGGTGGCCGTCTCGGCCTGACCGTTCCGGTCCGCCTTGACGCAAATCAAGGTCGCTGGCCCGCGCTCGTCTAGAAGGCGACAATGTGCCAAGGACCTGACCAGCGCGGCGGTTGGCTGCCGATTTCGCTTGCCCCGCCGGATAGCGATCTGGAGATCTGCGTGATCGATCACGAAGGTGTCCATTCGCTGGTGTTTCCGTGCCGGAAAGCCGGGGTCGAGTGGGTCAATGCCGCGTCCGGCGGCATTGTCGAGGTCCATCCCACCCATTGGCGTAGCTGGCGCGCGCCGGCCTAGCCGCCGGCCCAAATCCGAACCCCGGGCGCAAGCCGCGTCGCCGCGCGATGGCCGCCATGCCGCTTCTGTCGCAACTATGCCGTGGGACTGGTGCTATACTGGCCTTCTCTTGGCGACACGCGAGACCGGTTCAACCTGGCTGACGAATGTCAGCGCATTCTGGCGACGGGAGAGAAGCGATGACTGCAACGGACAATCCGGGCGACGCCCTGCGCAGCGCGATGGCGCAGAACCTCGATGCCGCGCGCAAGGCGATGACGAACTACTTCCAGTTCCTGGAAAAAAGCCTGTCGGCGTCGCCGCTGGGCGCCAACCATCCGGCGCAGACGCTGCGCAAGTATATCGAGAGCAATGTCGATGCCACCTTCGACCTGTCCGACAGGCTGCTGCATGCCCATGACCTGCAGGAGGTGATGAAGATCCAGGCCGAGTTCTTCCAGGCGCGCATGCAGGCGCTTTCCGAGCAGACCAAGGACATCCGCGAAGCGGCGGGGAAGATCCCCGGCGCGCCGCCGGTATCGTGACCCTCCGCGGCGCTTCTCTCTGGTCGTTCTGAGCAACGCCGCGTGTTTTTTCTTCGTCATTGCCGGGCTTGACCCGGCAATCCACTCTTCCATTGGAGCGGCTGCGCCAAAGCGTGGACCCGCGGGTCAAGCCCGCGGGTGACGCAGAAAACGTGACGACGCCAGCGCTCCCGCTCAATTCACCCGGACCGGAATGATCTCGACCGACAGCTGCAGCTCGTCGCCGAGGCCGTAATAGTAGTAGGCCGGCTGCGACACCATCCGCAGCAGCAGGAACACGCGCAGCCGCAGCCGCCGCAGCCAGTTCATGCGCCGCGTTGGGATGAGGTTCTCCTGGCTGGCGTGCACGACCCAGCGCCGGCGGTCGGTCGGCAGGTCGATCTCGCGGTGGCGCGCCATGTCCTCGAGCAGCCGCTCGACATTGGGCTCCTCCATGAAGCCGAACGAGATCTCGACGCCGATGACGCTGCCGCGGGCGCGGTCGCGATCGAACACCGTCACGTTGTAGCGGCCCTCGTGGACGTAGGGCGCCTTGCGGTGGGTGACCTCGACCAGCACCAGGTTGCGCGGCAGGATGCCGTGGCGTTCCCACAGCATGTGCATCAGCGCCGGGGCGCGGTCGGTCGGCAGGTGCAGCGACCGCGGCGACATCACCACGGCGTTGCGCTCCATGAAGGTCTCGCAGGAGCGGTGCAACTCCACCAGCTCGGCCATGGTCATGGTGGCCTTGGCCGAATAGGCGGCGAAGGTCGCCTTGCGGCCCCAACGCCACGTCGCCATCACCGCGAACAGCGTGACGCCGATGGTGAACGGGACATAGCCGCCCTCGACGAATTTCAGCGAGCAGGCGCCGAGAAACGCGGCATTGACCACCGTCAGCGTGCTCCACACCGCGACCGTGGCGGGCCGGCTCCAGTTCCACAGCCGCCGCGCCACCGGAAACATCGCCAGCGACGTGATCAGCATCACGCCGGCGACCGCGAGCCCGTAGGCGGAGGCCAGCGCCGAGCTCGAGCCGAAACCGAGCACCAGGGCCACGCAGCCGAGATAGAGCGCCCAGTTGATGAAGGGCACGTAGATCTGCCCGGCGTGGGCCTCATGAGTGTGCAGCAGCGCGATCCGCGGAAACAGCCCGAGCCGGATCGCCTGGGCCACCAGCGAGAAGGCGCCGGAGATCAGCGCCTGCGAGGCGATCACGGTGGCGACGGTGGCGAGCAGCACCATCGGATAGAGCAGCGGCTGCGGCACCAGGCTGTAGAACAACTTGCCGCCGACCACCGGCGCGCCGCCGAGCAGGTAGGCGCCCTGGCCGAGATAGTTGAGCAGCAGCGCCGGAAATACCACACCGAACCAGCTGAGCTGGATCGGGCGGGTGCCGAAATGGCCGACATCGGCGTACATCGCCTCGCCCCCGGTCACCACCAGGATCAGGGCGCCGAGCACCAGCAGGCTTTCGTAGAGGTCGGTGTGGGCGAGCCAGGCGAGGCCGTAGAGCGGGTTGAAGGCGGCGAGGATCTGTGGATGCGCGACGATCTGGACGCCGCCGAGCGCGGCGATCACCACGAACCACAGACCGAGGACCGGGCCGAACACGGTGCCGATGCCCGCGGTGCCCTTGAACTGGATCGCGAACAGCCCGGTCAAGAGCGCCAGCGTCACCGGCACCACGGTCGACTGCAGCGCCGGGGTCGCGACCGAAAGCCCCTCGACCGCCGACAGCACGCTGATCGCCGGCGTGATGATGCCGTCGCCGAACAGCAGGCCCGCGCCCAGCATCAGCGCCCACAGCAGCACCCGCGTGCCGCGCCGCTTGCGGTCGTGCAGCAGGGCGTAGAGCGCGAACACGCCGCCTTCGCCGTCGTTCTGCGCCCGCAGCACCAGCGTGGCGTATTTGATGGCGACGATGACGGTGATGGTCCAGATCACCAGCGACACGCCGCCGAGCACGTCGGCGGGGGCGACCGTCTCGGCGCCGCGGCCGAGAAACAGCTGGTCCATGGCATAGAGCGGCGAGGTGCCGATATCGCCGTAGACGATGCCGAGCGCGCCGACGGTGAGCATCGCGAGCGTGCCGCGGGGACCGTGCCGCGTGGTGTCGGCGCCGCTGGTGAGCGTGGTCGGGGCACGGTCGCGCCGCCAGCGCCGGCCGGCGGTCGATCTGGCTCTCGGGGCAGGCGGGGTTTCCATCGAATCAAATATTCCGCAACTTGGCGCCGGCGGTTTGATCCTGATCACGGCGGCGTGTCGTCCGCCAGTGGTCCGATGCCAGCAGGCGGGCAGCGAATGTCAAATCCGCACCACGAGTCGGAAGCATTCGCATCACCCCGTCTGGTGCGCTGTTGGCGCCGTTGATCCCGGACAAGGCGCCCGGCCTCGAGGCGCGGGATACTTGACATACCGGTGCCATGGCGTGCCGGACAACGCGAGGAGGTGTGTCATGATCTCCTGCAATCAAACTGGTCCTTTCGTCCTTTCAGCCGGCGCGGCGCGTCCCGGCGCCGTTGTTCTGGCGGCCTGCGGCGCCTGTCTTGCCGTGGCGCTGACGGCCACCGAGGCGCCGGCGCGGGGCAGCTTCCGGCTGCAGGAGGCGTGGAGCAGCGAGCACATCGCGCGGCTGCCCGCCGAGGTGCGCAGCCAGGTCGTGTCGGTGTGCCAAAACGGGGTCGCCCGCCGCGCCTTCGCCGGCCAGTATCCCGACCGCATCGTGCTGCACTACGAGCACCTGCATTGCAGTGATCGTCCGGCGCAATGCGACCCTGGCGGCTGCCTGCATCAGGAGTACGCGTTCGAGCATGGCGGCTGGCACCTGGTGAAGAGCTATCACCACGCGGGCAGGGACTGACGCCGGCAGGCGAGACGCTTGCGGCCGGCAGGCCGACGCGACTCGTACTGCGCCAAGAACATCGACACGGCGGCTTCGACGTGCCGTCTGACCTCCTTTTCGGAGGGCGGCTTCCAGTCCGACTGAACGAGCCGGCGGACATGGTAGTTCGACATCACCGCGCCGAGAAACAGCCGGGCAGCCGTCTGGGGATCTTCGCAGCGCAGTTCGCCTCGCTTCGCCGCCCGGGCCAGATAGTCCGTCAGGCGCGCGGCGACGACGGCGGGACCGCGCTGATAAAACAAGTCGCCCAGTTCGGGCGTGCGGGCCGATTCGGACACCACGGTCCTGAACAGACGCGACGCGTTCGCCGCGAGAACGATACGCAGCACGCCGATTCCCAGCTCGGAAAGAACACTCTCCGGGCTGCCGTCGCGCGCGACCGCAGCGTCGGGACCGGAAACGAGCAAGGCATTCCGGGTGACGATTTCGACGAACAGAAGTTCCTTGCTGGAGAAGTGGCGATAGAGGGTTTCCTTGGACGCGCCGGCACGCTCCGCGATCATCTGCATGCTGGTATCGGCGAAGCCCCGTTCCAGGAACATCTGTTCCGCGATGTCGACGAGTTCCATGCGGCGGCGCTCGCCGCGTGGAACCTTTCGCGCGCACACGGCCGTCGTCATGCCAGGACGCCTCCCTGACCCGGATTGGCTCTTGTTTCTAAGCGAACCGATGGGTACGGTTAGCCTTATAGGCCGGGTGGGCGGATGTCTCAAGTCCGATGGTTGGCTCTGGTTGCGGAAGTTGCGGGCGATGGCAGTTGAACAGGTCGAAGACGAGACAGGCTCCTTCGAAGCGCGGGGAGAACGACAAAGCGACCGCGACCAGCCTGCTCGCGTTGCGGAGTCGCCCGCCGGCGACGGGGTGGAGGAAGCGGACACGGCATCGGACAAGCGGGATGCGGCCGCCAAGCAACGGCGCCGTCCGGTCGTCTTCATTATCGGCGGCATCGTGCTGGCGCTGCTCGCGGTCGGCGGCCTCTATCTTTGGCTGACCACGCGCAATATCGAGAGCACGGACGATGCCTATACCGACGGCCGCGCCATCACCATCGCGCCGCAGGTGTCCGGCGTCGTGGTGTCCCTGGACGTCACCGACAACCAGTTCGTCAGGCAGGGGCAGCCCCTGATCCACATCGACCCGCGCCAATATCAGATCGATCGCGAACAGGCCGAAGGCGCCCTGGCAACCGCGAAGGCGCAACTTCGCGGCCAGCAGTTCGGACTCGAAATCGCCCAGAAGAACTTTCCGGCGCAGCTCGAGCAAGCGAAAGCCCAGCTCGAGAATGCCAAGGCGAATCGTACCAGGGCGCAGGCCGATTTCGAGCGCCAGCAGCGCCTGCCGAAGGCGGCGACATCGCAGCAGGACGTCGACGCCGCCGAGGCCGCGATGAAGCAGGCCGAGGCGCAGGTGGCGCTTGCCGAAGCGCAGGTCACACAGTCCTCGCCGGTTCCGCAGCGCATCAGCGAGACCGATGCGCAGGTCGGCCAGCTGCAGGGACAGGTCGAACAGGCGCAGGCAAGGCTCGATCAGGCCGATCTGAATCTCTCCAAGACCGTGGTCACGGCGCCCCAGGATGGCTGGATCACCAAACGCAACGTTGAACAAGGCACCTACGTCACGCCGGGCCAGCAGATCTTCTCGATTGTCGCGACCGACATCTGGGTCACGGCGAATTTCAAGGAGAACCAGCTGGTCGACATGCGCCCGGGCCAGCACGTCGCGCTCAAGGTCGATGCCTATCCCAACCTGCGGCTGGAAGGACACGTCGACAGTATCCAGCTTGGTTCCGGATCGAAGTTCACGGCGTTTCCGCCGGAAAATGCCACGGGCAACTTCGTCAAGATCGTCCAGCGGGTGCCGGTCAAGATCACCATCGACAGCGGGCTCGATCCCAAGATCCCGTTGCCGCTCGGGATCTCGGTCGAGCCGACCGTCACCGTGCGATGACGATGGCGTCCGACCGTCGCGAGGACTGGAAGCCGGCCTTTAATCCGTGGCTGATCGCGGTCGTCGTGACGCTGGCCGCATTCATGGAAATCCTCGACACCACGATCGTCAACGTCGCGCTTCCCCACATCGCCGGCAGCCTGTCGGCCAGCAACGACGAAGCGACCTGGGCCCTGACATCCTACCTGGTCGCCAACGGCATCGTGCTGACGATATCCGGATGGCTGAGCGACCTGTTCGGCCGCAAGCGCTACTTCATCATCTGCATCGTCATGTTCACCGTCTGCTCGTTCCTGTGCGGAATCGCGCAAAGCCTCCCCCAGATCATCATCTTCCGCCTGATGCAGGGCTTCTTCGGCGGGGGGCTGCAACCGAGCCAGCAATCCATCATCCTCGACACCTTCCCGCCGGCCAAGCGCGGCGCGGCCTTCGGGGTCACCGCGATTGCAACGATCGTCGCGCCGGTGCTCGGCCCGACGCTCGGCGGTTACATCACCGACCAGGTCTCGTGGCGCTGGATCTTCTTCCTGAACGTTCCGGTCGGCTTGATCGCCACGTTCTTCGTCTCGGTTCTGGTCGAAGATCCGCCCTGGGAGCAGAACCGCAAGAGCCGCGGGATCGACTATATCGGGCTGTCCCTGATCACGCTCGGCCTCGGCTGCCTGCAGATCATGATGGACCGCGGCGAGGACGCCGACTGGTTCCATTCCGGCTTTATCTGCCTCATGGCCCTGCTCGCCTTCCTGGGCATCGCGGGCGCCGTCGGCTGGCTCCTGATCGCCAAGAAGCCGATCGTCGACCTGTCGGTGTTCAAGGACAGGAATTTCTCCGGTGGATGCCTGATGATCGCGGCGATGGGCAGCATCCTCTATGCGAGCGCGGTGCTGATCCCGCAATTCGCCCAGACGGTATTGATGTATACCGCAACCTGGGCGGGGCTGGTGCTGTCCCCGGGCGGCATCGTCGTCATCATCCTGATCCCGATCGTCGGGCGCGTGATGACGAAGGTCCCGACCCGCTACATCATCGCGAGCGGCTTCACCATCATGGCTTTCGCGCTGATGTATTCGAGCATGCTGGTGCCCGACATCGACTTCAAGACGCTGGTGTTCATGCGCACGTTTCAGACCGCGGGCCTGGCGTTTCTCTTCGTGCCGATCAGCACGACCACCTACATGACGCTGCCGCGCGAACTCAACGGGGACGGCGCGGCCTTGTTCGCCATGTTCAGAAACGTCTTCGGTTCGATCGGCATTTCGCTGTCGACCGCCCAGATCACGCAGCGCTCGCAGGTTCATCAGAGCTACCTGTCGCAGTGGGCCAGTCCGTTCCACCAACCGTATCAGGCGCTGGTGGCACGCTACGAGCAGGCGCTTCGCGCGATGGGCAGGGCGGGCTCCTCCGCCCACGACGCGGCGGTCGGCCACGTCTATCAAGTGTTCCGGACCCAAGCCGCCGTGCTCGCCTACGCCGACGTGTTTTTCTATTGTGCGATGATCGCTTTCGCCGTCGTACCTTTCTGCTTCCTGCTGTCGTCGAAGACCGGAGGCATGCGTGCCGGAGGGGGCCATTGATGCCGAAACCTCACTGCTCCCGCTGGGTCGCGCTCGCCCTGGCCCTGCCGGTTCTCGGAGGCTGCGCGCTGGGCCCGGATTTCGTGGAGCCCGATTCTTCCCTCCCGGCCAACACGTCGTTCACCGGGCAACCGCTGTCCGATGCCCATCTTCCGCGGCCGGCCGATCCGACCTGGTGGAACGCATTTGGCGATCCGGTTCTGACCGGTCTCGAGAACAGGATCGCCACCGCCAATCTCGACGTCCGGACGGCCACCATCAGGATCGCGGAGAGCCGCTATCAACGCGGCGCCACGGCGGCGGCCCAATTTCCAAGCATCAACGGCGACGCCAAGTATCAGCGCGAGCTGTACAGCCAGAACGGGATCGTCAGCCTGATTGCGCCGCTTCTCGGCCCGGCCGGCGCGAACGGGCTCAGTATCCCGGCGATCAACGACTACACGCCGGGGCTCGACATGTCGTGGGAGCTCGACCTCTGGGGTCGGGTCCGCAGGCAGGTCGAATCGGCGGACGCCCAGCTCGATCAGGCCGAAGACCGCCGCCGCGACGTGCTGGTGTCGAGCCTCGCCGAGCTGGCGCGCGACTACATCCAGCTTCGCGGGACGCAGGAGCAGATCAGGATCGCGGAGAGCAACCTGACGGTCGACCGCGAGATCCTGCAGCTCGCCCAGCAACTTCAGCAGAAGGGCGTCCGCTCCGGGCTGGATGCCGAGAATGCCGCGGCCCAGGTAGAGGGCGTCAGGGCGCAGCTGCCGAGCTTGCGGCAGCAGGAAATTCAATATCGCAACGCCATCGCGATGCTGCTCGACCTGCCGCCCTCGTCGCTCGACGCCGAGCTCTCGGTGAACCGCGCCGGGCTGCGCTCGCCGCCGCGCGTGCCGCTCGGCATCCCCTCGGAATTGGCGCGCCGCCGCCCCGATATCCGCATGGCCGAGGACCAGCTGCATGCGGCCACGGCGAGCATCGGCGTCGCCGTCGCATCGTTCTATCCGAAATTCCAGATCAACGGGAGCGTCGGCCTGGACGCGCTCGAGTTCAGCAACCTGTTCAAGGCCAGTTCGCTGCAATACATGGCCGGACCCAGCGTCACGCTGCCGATCTTCGACGGCGCGCGGCTCAAGAGCATGCTCGAGCTGAGCGAGGCCCAGCAGGCGGAGGCGGCACTGACCTACCACAAGACGGTGCTGCAGGCCTGGCATGAGGTGGTCAACGCGATCGCCGCCTACCGCCTCGAGCAGGCGCGCCGGGCGAGGCTGCGCGCGCAGCTCGACCACACCCGCGCCGCGCTCGACCTCGCACGCTCGCGCTACAACGATGGCGTGACGGATTTCCTGACGGTGCTCGACGCCGAACGCAGCCTGCTGCAGAACGAACAGCAGTTCGCCACCAGCACGACGAACGTATCGCTGGACCTGGTCACCCTGTTCAAGGCGTTGGGTGGCGGCTGGGAGCAGACGTTTTCCGATCCGTCGCGGTTGGCGTCCCGCCAATAGCCTCGAGCCGAAGCGCGCGCTGCGACATCGGGGGACGTCGATTTCGGACGCCGGGCGGCCCGGATCTGGTCCGCCGGCGGCGTTTCGGGCGCGGCGGCCGTCGGGCGGCCGATCCGCTCCGTTGACCGCGCCGCCGCCCGCCCGCTATGGGAGAATGGCGGGCCGCGCGTCGTTGCGGCAGGGGGCGCGAACAGGGCGGGGCACATGCATCTTCAGAAACGGGTTCTGGTCACCGGCGGCTCGGGCTTTCTCGGCTCGCACCTGTGCGCGCTGCTGCTCGCCCGCGGCCACCAGGTGATCTGCGTCGACAACTTCTTTTCCAGTTCGCGCCACAACGTCGACCAGCTGCGCGACAACCGCTCGTTCGAGCTGATCCGCCACGACATCACCTTTCCGCTCTATCTCGAGGTCGACGAGATCTACAATCTCGCCTGTCCGGCGTCGCCGGTGCACTACCAGCACGATCCGGTGCAGACCATCAAGACCTGCGTCCACGGCGCCATCAACATGCTCGGGCTCGCCAAGCGGCTGTCCTGCCGGATCTTCCAGGCCTCGACCTCCGAGGTCTACGGCGATCCGGACGTCCATCCGCAGCCCGAGACCTACTGGGGCAGCGTCAATCCGATCGGCATTCGGGCCTGCTACGACGAGGGCAAGCGCTGCGCCGAGTCGCTGTTCTTCTCCTACCGCCGCCAGCACGGCCTGCCGATCAAGGTCGGGCGGATCTTCAACACCTACGGCCCCAACATGCATCCCAACGACGGCCGGGTGGTCTCCAACTTCATCGTCTCGGCGCTGAAGGGTGAGCCGATCACGCTCTACGGCGACGGCCAGCAGACCCGCTCGTTCTGCTATGTCGACGACCTGATCGACTGCATGACCCGTTTCATGGCCTCGCCGCCGGATTTCGTCGGCCCGCTCAACATGGGCAATCCGGGGGAATTCACCATCCGCGAGCTCGCCGAGCTGGTGATCGAAATCACCGGCAGCAAGTCGAAGCTGGTGTTCGCGCCGCTGCCGTCCGACGATCCGCGCCAGCGCCAGCCCGACATCGCCAAGGCGCGCGGGGCGCTCGGCTGGGAGCCCAGGATCTCGCTGCGGGAGGGGTTGGGCAAGACCATTCCCTATTTCGAGGCGCTTCTGAGTGCGGCCAGCCCCATTGTCTCGCACGAGCCGGAGTGAGGCGGTGGCGGAGGTGGCGGAACGGGCGCTGGCGCGGGGCCGGGCCTTCGCCGCGGCGCTGCGCCCCGTGGCCGCCTGGCTCGGCAGCGGCTGGCGTCCGCCGGCGCTGATCGCCCTTCTGCTGCTGGTGCCGCTGCTCTACGGCTCGCCGGCCACGCCCGGGCGCAACCATTTCGGCCTGCCGCGGGTGCACTCCGGCGACGAGCCTCACTACCTGGTGCAGCTCAACAGCCTGCTGCGCGACGGCGATCTCGATCTGGGCAACAACTACCATGCGGTCGAGCGCGGCGACATCCAGGCGGGTCACGACTACGCAGGCTGGGCGCTCGATCATCACACGGTGTGGTTCGAGGGCGAGCGCCGCCGCGACTGGCAGCTGACCTTCGAGATGGATCCCGCCAAATGGGACAGCGACGGCGAGGGGCATCCGGTGCCGCATCTCAGGCGTGGGCAGGCGCCCCCGGCCGAAGGCCATGTCGAGATCTCCACCCATCCGGCGGGACTGGCGCTCATGCTGGCGCCGCTGCTCTATCCGCTGCGGGGCACCGACCTGATGGAGCCCGCCGCCATTCTGTGCTCGGCGCTGGCGGTGATCCTCGCGATGCTGATGTATCGTGCCCTGATCCGGACCTATGCCAACGACCGCCGCGTGGTCGATCTTGCCACTGCGGTGACGTTTCTCGGCACGCTGGCGTGGCACTACGGGCGCACGCTGTACACCGAGCCGTATCTGCTGCTGTTCGCCACCGCAGCCTACAGCCTCGCGCTGCGTGGCCGCAGTCCCTTGCTGGCGGGTGCCATGATCGGGCTCGCCATCCTGATGAAGCCGACCTTCCTGCTGCTCGCGGCGCCGATCCTGGCGATGTATGCGGTGGCGCAAAACTATCGCGCGGCGCTCGCCTTCGCCCTGCCGCTCGCCGCCGGGGTGCTGGCAACGCTGGCCTACGACGCCACGATGCTGGGCTCGCCGTTCCGCGCGGTGCAGGAATGGAAGCGAGGAGAACCGCTCGCCGGCGCGTGGCTGATTCTGTTCTCGCTGGAGCGGGGTCTGTTGATCACCGTGCCGGCGATCGTGGTCGCGCTTCTGGCCTGGCCGCGGTTCTTCCGCGACCACCGGCGCGACGCGCTGGTACTCGGGGCCGGCGTGCTGCTCAACTACGCCCTGTTCGCGAGTTACGGCGACTGGCGCGGCGGCGCCTGCTACGGGCTGCGCTACATGGCGCCGGTGCTGCCGCTCCTGTTCACATCTCTGGTCTCGGTGCCGGATCTGACATGGTGGCGTTCACCGGCCTTTCGCGGGGCGGTGATCGCCGTCTGCGCGCTCTCGATCGCCATCAACGCGCGCGCGTCGATCCAGTACTGGAAGTTCTGGAACACGAACCCGATCTACGCGTATCTTCGCCACAATCCGGCGTGACCGGCTGCGCAGTCCGGCCCGCTGCGGTTTCGGATCAGGTGCTCAGATCCGCACCACGTCGGGCTTCGGAAACACCAGGAAGCGGCGCAGCAGGAAATTGCCGACGAAGCCGATCCCAACCGAGATGATCTTCGCCGACGTCACGGCGAGGCCGGCCGAGACCAGGCCGAGCGTGACGCCGATGTCGACCACGCCCATCAGCGCCACCGTGACGCCGTAGGCGACGATCTCGCCCGCCGTGGACCAACGCGCCTTGTGCTGGAACAGGATCTGGATGCACAGCCAGTAGTTCAGCGCCGCCGCGGCGAGGAAGGCGATCGCGACCGCCCAGCCGGTGGTGAGGCCCTCGCCGGCCAGCGCGGCGAACAGCGCGACGTTGAAGACGGCGCAGACCGCTCCGATCACCGTGTAGAGCAGGAGCTGCATCGGCAGCGGCGCCGAGGGCGCGCCGTAGTGCAGGATGCAGTACAGCGCGCGCACGCCGTCCTTCCAGTTGATGTGCTTGCCTTCCTCGTAGGTCCGCGGGGTGTAGTCGATGGCGCATTCGTAGACCCGGCAGCGGGTCTGCGCGATCTTGGCGGTGACCTCGGGCTCGAAGCCGAAGCGCTTCTCGTGCAGCGTCAGCGCCTGGATGAGTTCGCGCCGGAACAGCTTGTAGCAGGTTTCCATGTCGGTGATGTCGAGATTGGTGAACATGTTCGACACCAGGGTCAGCGTGCGGTTCATCCAGGTATGCCAGAAATACAGCACCCGCCGGCTGTTGGTCTGCAGGTAGCGCGAGCCGAATACCACGTCGGCGCGGTCCTCCAGCATCGGCGCCAGCAGGCGGCGGTACTGCAAGGGGTCGTATTCGAGGTCGGCGTCCTGGATGCCGACGAAGTCCCCGGTGGCGCGCGCGATGCCGGTGTGCAGCGCCGCACCCTTGCCGCTGTTCTTCTGGTGATGCATCACCACGATCTCGGGATGCGCCGCCGCGAGCCCGCGGGCGATCTCCAGGCTGCGGTCGCGCGAGCAATCGTCGACGATGATGATCTGCAGGGCGAGGTCGTCGGATGCGAGCCCCAGCACCCGCTCGACGCAGGCCTTCAGGGTGCGTTCCTCATCGTAGCAGGGGATCACGAGCGACAGCGTGTTGGGCATGGCGTGGACCTGGCGGGGCGGGAGAAAGCGGAAGCGCGCGGCGGTTGTGCTGATGTCCGTCTCGGCAACCGGCCATCGCAGGCCGGGTCGCTTCTTATGCCCGGCCGCCCGGCGCAACGCAATCGACCCCGGAACCCTCTGTTAACCAACGTCATTTGAGTGCGAATGACGCGATTTAAGTAAAGGCTTTCGTGACGAATTCGATCGTATTTTACCGATCGCGGATTTGCCGGGCGTGGCGCTTTCCGTCGGCCGGAGAGGCCGGCGCGAGGGCCGCGCGATCGGCCCGTTCGCCACCGCCCCCATTGCCGCGGGCGGGCGATGTCACGGGTACCGATCGGATCCGCCGATGCTTGCCGCCACCTTCGACTTCAAGACCCTGCTTCTGGTCTATGTCGTGATTCACTTCGTTCAGGCCGGCGGGCTGGTGTTCGTCTATCATATCAACCGCCGCTACCCGCCGGCGCGGCTGTGGGCGCTCGGATCGAGCCTGATCGCGGTCGGCGCGCTGCTGGTCGCCCTGCGCGGCACCGCATCCGACATGCTGTCGATCCTGGTCGGCAACGGCGTCCTGATGATCGGCGTCAATATCTTCTACATGGGGGTGATCCAGATCCGCGACGGCACGGCGCCGTGGCGCTTCGGCTGGGGCATGGTCGCCGCGGGCCTCGCCGGCTATCTGTGGTTCACCCTGGTGGCGCCGTCGGTGGCGGTCCGCACCGGGATCTTCACCACCGTGCTGGTGTCGCTGATCGGCCTTGCCGGAGTCATCGTCTGGCGGGGAGGCATGGGGGGCGGGAGCCAGCATGCGGGGGTGCGGCGCTTCCTCGCGATCTCGCTCCTGGCCGACGCCGCGCTGCTGATCGTGCGGGTCTACGGCATGTGGACCGTCGGCTCGGCCGACACCCTGGCCTCCAACGGCTACCAGGCCGTCTTCGTGCTCGGCCTGATCTGCACGGGGGTCATGGTGTTGCTGGGGCTCACCTTCGTCACCACGCTGATGGTCAGCGACCGGCGCCAGCGCGCCGAGGCAACGCTGCGCGACGAGATCGCGCGTTCGGCGCAGCTTGCCAGCGTGCTCGACACCGCGCTCCAGAACATGAGCCAGGGGCTCGCGATGTTCGGCCCCGACGGCGGCCTCATCACCTGCAACGACAAGTTCACGGCGATCTACCGCCTGTCCCCCGCCGAGGTCATCCCCGGCATGCATCTTCACGAGATCGCGAAGCTGTGCGTCAGGCAGGGCGTGTTCAGCGGCTCGGATCCCGACGCCTATGTCGAGAAGCGCAAGCGGATCGCCGCCAAGATGATGCGCGATCCGACCGACCGCCTGGCGGAGTTGAACAACGGTCGCACCATCCGCGTCATCAGCCGCCCGCTGCCGTCGGGCGGCTGGGTGATGACCAGCGAGGACGTCACCGAGCAGAAGCGCCGCGAGGACGAGATCACCTACCTCGCCCGCCACGACATCCTCACCGGGCTCGCCAACCGCTCGCGCTTTCACGCCCGGGTCGCCGAGGTCGCCGCGCAACATCCGCGCTTCAACGTGCTGATGCTGGACCTCGACCGCTTCAAGAGCGTCAACGACAGCATGGGGCACGCCGCCGGCGACGCCCTGCTCAAGGAGGTCGCCCGAACGCTCAAGGCCGCGGTGCGCGAGGTCGATGACGTCGCTCGTCTCGGCGGCGACGAGTTCGCCATCATCCAGACGGCGCCGCGCGCCGGCGACGACTGCTCCGCCGAGGAGTTTCGCTGGGGTGCCGAGGCGCTCGCCGACCGCATCCTCGGGGCGTTCAGCGAGCCGGTCGACGTCGGCTGCGGCGCAGTGTTCGCCGGCATCAGCATCGGCGTGGCGCTGGCGCCCGAGCACGGCAGCGACGGCTCCGAACTGCTGAAGAAGGCGGACCTCGCGCTCTACGCGGCCAAGAGCGCCGGGCGCGGCAGCTTCCGCCTGTTCGATCCGGAGATGGCGGCGGCGGCGAAGGCGCAGATCGCGCTCGAGGCCGAGCTGCGGCTGGCGATCGCCCGTGACGAATTCGAGCTCCATTACCAGCCGATCATCGAGGTCGGCTCCGGCCGGCCGGCGATCGTCGAGGCGCTGGTGCGCTGGCGGCATCCGGATCGCGGCCTGCTTGCGCCCGCCGAGTTCATCCGCGTCGCCGAGGAGACCGGGCTGATCATCCCGCTCGGCGAATGGATCCTGCACCGCGCCTGCCAGGACGCCATGGCGTGGCCGGCCGAGTTGCGGGTCGCGGTCAATCTCTCCACCGTCCAGTTCCGCAAGAGCAACCTGGTCGACGTCGTGCTGTTCGCGCTGGCCGACGCCGGGCTGCCGCCCGGACGGCTCGAGCTCGAGGTCACGGAATCGGTGCTGCTCGGCGCCGACCCCGATTATCTCGCCACGCTGCGCCAGCTGCGCAACATCGGGGTGGCGATCGCGCTCGATGATTTCGGCACCGGCCATTCCTCGCTCGGTTATCTCAACACTTTCCGGTTCGACCGCATCAAGATCGACCGCTCCTTCGTCGCCAGCATCGTCGACGACCCCAACAGCATGGCGATCGTCGGCGCGGTCGGCGGGCTGGTGCGCCAGCTCGACATGGCCGCGACCGCCGAGGGGGTCGAGACCGAGGAGCAGTTCGCCATCCTGCGCGCCGCCGGCGTGACCTTCGCGCAGGGCTTCCTGTTCGGCCGGCCGGTCCCGGCCGCGGCGCTCGCGTTCACCGCTTTCGCGCCCGGGCAGGGGGGTGCGGCGGCCGATGCGACCGTGGGGGCGGCATGACGGCGCCCGGCATCATCGACGAGCTCGAGGACAGGTTCTTCGAGAAGTCGGTCGGCCAGCAGGCCGACGTGCTGCGCCGCGTCGCCGACCTGCTGGTTGCCGGCCAGGCCGACTACGGCGACGCGCAACTCGCGGTGTTCGACGATGTGCTGCTGCGGCTGACGCGGCAGATCGAGACGGTGGCCCGCGTCGCGCTCGCCGAGCGGCTCGCGATCCATCCCAACGCGCCGCCGCGGTTGATGAACCACCTCGCGCTCGATGGCGAGATCGACGTCGCCCGGCCGGTGCTGGCCTACTCGCCGGCGCTCACCGAGGCGACCCTGGTGGACGTCGCCCGCCATCGCGGCCAGGAGCACATGCTGGCGATCTCGGCGCGCGCAGCGATCCCCGAGGGCGTCACCGACGTCCTGGTCGAGCGCGGCGACGGCCGGGTGGCGCTCAACACCGTGCGCAATCCGGGGGCGCGGTTCTCGCCCCACGGCTTGGACACGCTGACCGAGCGGTCGCGGGCCGACGAGGCGCTGGCGATCGGCTTCTTCGAGCGCGACGACGTGCCGCGTCAGCACCTCGTCAAGCTCTACGTCAACGCCACGGCGCTGGTGCGCGAGCGGCTGGAGACCGTCGACCGCCGTCGCGCCGACGAGATCCGCAAGATCGTCGACGAGGTCGCTGGCGACATGCAGACGCTGTCGCGCGCCGCCTCGCAGAACTATCGCGCGGCGCTGTCGCGGGTCCACTCGCTCAAGCAGGCCGGCGCGCTCACCGAGGACCGCCTCGCCGAATTCGCCGCATCGCGGCGGTTCGAGGAAACCGTCGTGGCGCTGTCGCTGATCGCCGATCTGCCGGTCCAGGTGATCGAGCGCGCGGTCGCCGCCAGCCACCCCGACATGGTGCTGCTGATCGCCCGGGCGGTCGGGTTGGCGTGGCCGACCACGCGCCTGATCATGCGGCTGAAGTTTCCCGGCGGCGAGGGCTCGCGCCAGGACATCGAGGACGCCCAGGCCAATTTCAACAAGCTGCGCGCCGAGACCGCGCGCAAGGCGATCAACTTCTACCGGCTGCGGGAAAAGAGCGCGGGGCGGTAGGGCGACGTTCTGATCGCGCACGGTGAGACGCGAGAGCCGGCGATTCTCTCGACGTCATTCCGGGGCGACGCCAACGGGTCCGCGCAAAGCGCGGCCCGATGACAGGCTCCGCGTCGAGCCCGGAATCCATACTCACAAACGCGGGTTGGTAATCCGAGGCGCGCGATCGGTCGACTTGCGATTGGCGTCGGGCCCATTCCGGTCACAGGGGTTATGGACTCCGGGCTCGCGCCTTCGGCGCGCCCCGGAGTGAGTGCGTCCGTGAGCTCGATTGTCAGCACGGTGGGAGTCTGTGCCATGTGAAGTCATCGCAGATGTAGCCGAGAGCAACTGCGTCGTCGTGAGGCGGGGTG
>JARLJA010000141.1 GCA_031291445.1 Xanthobacteraceae bacterium
AAGCTGCTCCCCACCCCGCCTCACGACGACGCAGTTGCTCTCGGCTACATCTGCGATGACTTCACATGGCACAGACTCCCACCGTGCTGACAATCGAGCTCACGGACGCACTCACCCGCGGGCTTGACCCGCGGGTCCACGCTTTGCGACGTGGCAAGGCTCTAAAGTGTGGATGCGCGGGTCAAGCCCGCGCATGACGAGTTCTAGCAGGGTGTCTCGAAGGCTGAGGCCACGAACCGCGCGCGCCCCGGCCTCATGGTTCGAGACGGCGCAAGCGCGCCTCCTCACCATGAGGAATGGGCCTTCGACATCGCTTCGCGACATCTCCCCATCGCGCTTGCCGCATGGCACATGGCTGCGCGAGCCGAATACGCGCGGCCGGGCGCGATAATTTGCGCGTTGTATGCGGCTGGATATATCGATAAGATTGTGGCGACGTCAGGAGGCTCGCGAGCGGAAAACTTGACGCCATTCAAGCAAGAACGGGGGCGGCGAAAGATCGACCCTTTCAGGCATAAGGCTCCATCAGTGAGCCCGGGAGGAATACGATGAAGGCAGCAATCATGTGGGCGACCGCGGTCGTCGTTGGTACGAGTTCGGCGGCCATGGCGCTCGACAAGGCGCCGGTCATCTCGCTGGATCTGGCGAAGAAGATGGCCGCGGGCTGCGAGGCCAAGGCCAGGGAGATGAACTGGAAGATGAACATCTCTGTGGTCGACGCTGGCGCCAACGAGATCTTCTTCGAACGCCAGGACGGCGCCTTCCTCGGCAGCAGCGCGCTCGCCCTGCACAAGGCGCAGGCCTCGGCGCATTTCCCGTTCCCGACGCGCTTCGCCGAACAACTGGCCTACGGCAAGGATCTCAAGGGCGGCGTGCTGCCGGGCTTCGCCCAGGTCCCCGGCGTGGTCACGTTCGCCGGCGGATTGCCGATCATGACCGAGGACAAGGTGCAGATCGGCGCGATCGGCGTCAGCGGCGGCACCGCCGACCAGGACGAAGCCTGCGCCCAGGCCGGGCTCGACGCGGTGAAGGACGCCCTCAAATAGGACCGCGCGACGGCAGGTCAGCGCAGCGTGCGCGGCTATTTTGGCGAGGGCGGCCCCGACCGTCCTCGCATCTACCTGTGAGCTCATCGTCCAGTGTGACGGATCAATCCCTGGAACGCGGAGACGGCGCACCGCGGCTCCGCCACGCGAGGCCAACGAAGCTCAGAATTCGTCCGGACAGGGATCGACGATCTTCCACAGCTCGGGGCCGTTGGTGATCTTCTTCATCTCGGTGGTCAGACCGCCATTGCGGCGGATCCAGTCCTTCACCGTCGAGGGGTAGTAGGACATCAGGTCCCAGGTGCCCTCCAGGCTCGTCACCTTGATGCCGAAGGTGAAGGCCTTGTCGTAATAGGCCTGGTGGAAGCCGAGGCTGGCGCGCGGGGTGACGCAGACCTTGTTCATCGGCACGATGCCGAACACCAGCGTGCAGGCGGAGTTGCAAATGCCGTCGATGATGACGCGCTGGCCGGTGTCGCGGATGTGGGCGTATTTGGACTTGTACTCCTCGACATAGCCGCCGTGGTCGCGCGTGATGTGGAGATCCGCGCGGGCGCCGGTTGAGGCGAACAGGGCAATCAGGAAAACGGCAAATCGCATGTCGGTTCGGCAGGTCGCTGAATGGTGCGGGCCCAGGCGCGGCAATGTCCGCGCCGACCCTTGGAGCAAGAGTCTGGCGTTAGTGTGTTGGCAATTCGTTAAGCATCCGCGAAATCGCGGGCGCATTCGCATCGACAGACGTAACACATTGATATCTCTTATGTTTATTGCTCGCCATCGGTGCATGAAGGTGGCTACCGCTGGGAGCGGCCGCCCTGCCCCGCCCCCGCCCGCGATACCCACAGGCTGCCGCGGCCGCCCGTCGCAAGGGCTGGCAATCGGCGACGGCGGAGCTATGGTGGCGCCGCGCGCGCTCGTAGCTCAGCTGGATAGAGCATCGGATTTCGATTCCGAGGGTCGGGAGTTCGAATCTCTCCGAGCGCGCCAGCCTCCCCTTCACCAGACTTCAGAGCGGCGGCTTGATGATGGCGCGACCGCTCATGCCGGCCATCAGTTATCGTCACGCCGGAAAACGGCGCGGCGATCGAACACTTCGACGCAACTGCTTCCGCTCCCGCGAGATTGGCTCTGGCCTTCTGCACCTCGGCGCCGGAGACGTCGAGCTCGAGCTGGCCCATCGATTTCAAGGCCACCAGGCGCTGGTATGGCCGTCGTCGCGGGCACGCTGCTGGTTTCGGGGCCGCCGCTGATGGCGTCCGGCACCAGCGCCGGTCGGAGGACTCCAGCGACTTCACCGGCGTCGCGGGTGCGTCGGCGGCCACTCGGGAAGGGCCAGCCCCGTGCAGTCCATGCTTTACGTTTTTGACCTGGCCGTGGTACGGCATACATGAAATTCCGTGCTCACAAGTCGATGACGAATCCTCCTGAATCCCATTTCGACACGCGGGCGCTGCCGGCCAAGGCCGCTCTCGACACTTGGCAGGAGCAGATCAGCGTGCTGTTCGACGCCCGCGTTCCCAACAGCGAGCAGCACGGCTTCTTCGCCTCCGTCGGCGCCTGGCTGGTCGACGATGTCGGGTTCGGCTTCGTCAGTGGCAGCGCGCAGCACTTCGGCCGCTCGCGCCACAAGATCGCCCGCGACGGTATGGACGGTTACGTGCTGCAGTTCTACAGCAGCGGGGAAAGCATGAGCCGCGGCAGCAATTCCGTCGCCACACCGGCTGATCTCTATCTGATCGACATGGCCCAGCCCCTCGCCACGGTGACCACCGAGCACACGCAATTGAGCATCGTCGTGCCGCGGCGCCTGCTGTCACCGCTGCTGAAGGCCCCCGACGACTGTCACGACCTCGTCCTCCCGTCGCATCTGCCGCTGGTCTCCCTGTTGCGTGACACCTGCGTCAGCTTCGCGCGCAACCTGAAAGACCTCTCGACCGCGAACGCACGGATGGCGCTGTCCCCCATTCTGCAGCTCGCGGCCGCCGCCGTGAACGCGGAGGTCGACGAGGAAAAAGAGGCCGCGGTTCGCACGGCGCTGGCCGACGCCGTCCGGCGCCATATCGAAGCGAATCTGCTGGCCCCGGATCTTTCCGCAGACAGCGTCATGCGGGCGTTCGGCATCTCGCGCCGGACGCTCTACCGGTTGTTCGAGGCCCGGGGCGGCTTCAACGCCCACGTTCAGAAGCAGCGCCTGAGGCGGGCCTGGGACGCACTGCGCGCTCCGGAACAGAGTCATCGGTTGATTTCAGAGATTGCGCAATTGCACGGCTTCGCCAATCCCGAGAGCTTCACCCGCAGCTTCCGAAGCCTGTTCAATTTGACGCCGCGCGAAGCGCGGCATCTTCCGGAGCGCGATGCCCTGGTCCATCGGTCGGTGAAACGTCCGGCCGACTGGTCGCAATGGATTCTCGAGATCGGCCGATAGGGCGCGCGGATCCTTCCCGCTTCCGGCCGGCGCGGCCTCGCCCTGACACGGGACCGCGGAAGGATGGCACGCCCGGTCAATTCCGCCGAGGGCACGGGATTTGTCGAGGCCGGACCGATTCCCGCTGCTACGGTGGGATGATGTCGTGGACGACGCGCGGACGCTCCGCCGCCTCCCCGACTGCTACATCCCCGCTGCGAGCCGCTTCCCCTTCCGTGGGAAGACGACGGGCCCTTGCATGGCGATCCAAAAGGAGATTCACATATGCAGCGCACGCTTTTCGCTGTCCTCGTTTCGTCGTTTGCCGGCGCAGCTGCCGCCGGCGCCGCCGACGCCGATCACGGTGTTTACGTTCGGCTGGACACCGGCGCCTCCTTTTCCCGCAACGCCGGCCAGGACGTCGGCGCCGACGTCGGCGCGGCCGGGATCGTCGCCGGCGGCGTCGGCTACCGCTTCAACCCGTTCCTCCGGGGCGACGTGACCCTCAGCTACCGCAGCGGCTACCGGATCGACAGCACGAAGATCATGGAGGGCTTGACCTACACTTCCAAGGGCGCGGTCGACGGCCTGGCCGGCTTGGTGAACGTATACGTCGAACCGATCCGGTTCGGCGTTTTCCGCCCCTATGTGGGCGGCGGTGTCGGGTTTGCGCGCAACCGGATCGGCAATGTCTCCGTCAGCGTCCTCGGCTACAACGGAACGCTCGACGGCAACACCAGCACCTCCTTCGCTTGGCAGGCGAGCGCAGGCGTCGGCATAGAACTCACGCCGAACCTGACGGCCGACATCGGCTACCGCTACATGGATATGGGAGAAGGCGTGACCGGAAGCCACGTCGACTTCACCGAGTGGACGCAGGACAACTGGACGTCGAAGGGCTACCTCCGCGCCCACGAGCTTCAACTCGGGCTGCGCTACCAGTTCTAGCGGATCGTAGCCGTCCGCCGCTCCGCTCGGTCCGCCAACCGAAGCCCGCCGTTGTCGTCGCAGCCATTGCGTCGATGACGCGGGTGGATTTTACGGCAATCTGGCGCGCAGAGCCATCCACACGGTCGGTCGTATCGCGGCGAGAACTCAACGACCGACACCTTCTTCGACGACGATTGCGGCGATCCCTAGCGCGGGCGGCTCGGGGAATTCGCCGGTTCTCGCGGCGAACCGGAACTCAACCCTGAGCACGTTCGTCAACACGAGGACGATTTCTGTTTCCATATATTTCTGCGACGAGAACTTCCGCGCCGGCAGAAAACAGCCGAAAGGCAATTGACCGGCCCGCGCGAGCCGTGGACCATACGAAAATGGATTCGCCGCTGCCTCGTGTCTCTATCGCCGTGCCATCGGGCGACATGGTGCATGCGGACTTCGCGCTTGCCTATGCCCAGCTCTGCATGGCGTCGTCCAAGCTGCAATTGCAGCTGATCACCGTCAAATCATCGATCGTGGCGCAAGCGCGCAACAACGGCGTCGACCTCGCCCGGAATTTTGGCGCGGACTTCATCCTCTTTCTCGACAGCGACATGGTGTTTCCGCCGACCATTCTTTTCCGCCTGCTGCTGCACAGACAGGACATCGTGGGCGCGACCT
This sequence comes from Xanthobacteraceae bacterium, assembly GCA_031291445.1. Classification (GTDB taxonomy): domain Bacteria; phylum Pseudomonadota; class Alphaproteobacteria; order Rhizobiales; family Xanthobacteraceae; genus Bradyrhizobium_A. The sequence continues at coordinate 5,056 of JARLJA010000141.1, forward strand.
ATGCGAAGCGCGTTCCGCCGTTCGAGATCCTCGGCACGCCGCTGGCGGAGCAGCCGACCGTTCCGTCGGGCGATCTCGTCGAGATGCAGCGCATTCCAACCGGCTGCCTGCTGATCAGCATGGGGGTCTTCGACAAGCTGTCGAAGCCCTACTTTCGATTTGATACCGACGCCGAGGGCGCCATTATCGGCGAGGACTACGTCTTTTGCGATCGCGCCCGCGAAGCCGGATTCCGGATCTGGTGCGACGCCGCCATGTCCCGAGAGATCGGCCATATCGGGCAGAACATCTATCGCCTGCCCGACGCAGGTTGGTACGGCACCGCGCGTCGTGGTCAATCTCAATAACCAGCCGCGGCCGGACTCTTGAACGTCATGGGTCCCGACGCCGACCGTCGGAGTTTGGCGCGGCGAAAAGCGCGTCGCGCTCGTTGAGCCTCGGCTCTCCAGCGACGAGGTTCGTGCGCGCGTCCAGCTCGATCCGCCACCCATGTCCGCCCAGGCCGCGCCCTATCTTCCGGCGCCGGCGCACACGCGCCGGGCACGGGAATGATATCCGGCGCGCCTCGAAACGCACTGGCCACGGACGGCGCCGAACGCGACCCTCGGTTGGGCCACCGCGCTGTCGCGGCGACTCCTCCGTGACTCCGGCTCGCAAGACCCCCGATTTATGCGTGCCAGGCATGCGAATCCGCAAGCACCGCCTCTTGCAGCGAAAGCAATTCGATCGCGCCGAGCATCCGCCAAACTGCGGGCGCGCAGGCCGGTCAAGCCACAACCATCGGATGTCAAAGCATGTTTACGGCCGCACTTGGCACCTGGCGGCCGAGGGCGACGGTCCCATCCTCGCACCGCCCTCGAAACCGCCAGCATGCTGCGGCCAGCCGTCGCAGGGGCTGGCGATTGCCGGCGGCCCGGCTAGGGTGGTGCGCGCAAGAATGGAGACATGAGATTTCGCCTCCGATGGGCAGGAGTCGGAATTGCTGCGAGCACGCCAGCTCGACGACTGCCCCGGACGACCCCAACACCCCAGATACCCCGCCGAGATTGACTTGACTGCTCCGCCTTCATCTTCTCCGATGGCGAGACGGCAGATGTACGGATTTTCAACTGTCAGCTTGATTGCTACTCCGTGGCGAACTCTCTTCCCGAAAGAAACCGCGTTGCGATTCTACTTGCAACCTACAACGCCGGGCGATTTCTGACCGAGCAGCTGAATTCCATCGAGAGACAGACCCATCGGAATTGGGAGGTCTGGGCCTCCGACGACGGCTCGGCCGATGATACGCTTCCGCTTCTGGAGAAATATCGGTCAAGGTGGGGCGACGACAGGCTGCGAATTCTTCGAGGTCCAAGGGAGGGCTTCGTCGCCAACTATTTCTCCTTGCTCTCCAATGACGCCATTCGCTCGGACTATTACGCATTCAGCGACCAGGATGACGTGTGGCTGCCCGACAAGCTGACACGATCGATCGCGGCCTTGTCACGTCTGGAGGCCGCAAGTCCAGCCATCCATGGCGGGCGAACGCGATTGATCGATTGCCGAGGACACGTTCTGGGGCAGTCACCTCTGTTCAGGCGCCCGCCTTCGTTCAGAAACGCCCTCGTTCAGAACATTGCCGGTGGCAACACCATGACGTTCAATGCGGCCGCGCGCGAGCTCCTGGCCCCCTATTGCTACCTGCGTCCGGTGTCGCACGACTGGTGGAGCTACATGGTGGTTACCGGCGCCGGAGGAACACTGATCTATGATCCGGAGCCCAGCGTCCTCTATCGACAACACCACGCGAACCTCACTGGCGAGAACCGAAGCCTGGTGGCCCGGACCAAGCGCCTTTTCATGATCCTCGATAACCGCTTCAGGCGCTGGACCGATATCAATATTGCATGTTTGTCGACTCTCAAGGAGCGGCTCACCCTGCAGAATCAGGCCGTGCTGGACCGCTTCTGCGAATTGAGAATGGCCCCCATGTCACGACGCATGACAAGTCTTACGTCCAGGCCGGTCTATCGCCAGACTGCGCTCGGCGATCTCGGCATGGCCGTCGCCCTGATTTGCAGAAAACTCTGACATGCCGCTCGGCCGCCCGAGGAAGCGAAAGTGGACCTCATTTCCGGCGCGCCAGTTGGCTTGGCCGCGCCGGCGACCGGCCGATGGCAAGGACCGAACGATCCGGCCTGCCCCTGGACTCCGCAGGGCCAGGATCGACAGAGCCAACCCGGCAGGGTGAGGTGATCCGGCGCCTCATGAGAGAAACGGATATCGTCAAACCCCGGCTTTCCGGCCTTCGTCGATGGCAAGCAGGGCCAGCGCGCGGCGATCTTGGGCATTTTCCGCCGCAGACGGTGACAACTCGACATAGAATTCGCACCCGACACTGCTCTCGAATCTCACCTCGCCCAAGCGGATCAACCCGACGAGGCGCAGGTCTTCGATGATCAAGCGGAAGCTGGAAGGCGTGAAGACCCACGCGTGGCAATCGACATACGTGTCACCGGCGGACTGGAGCGCAGCCGCATAGCCCGATGAAGCTTCGCCTTCCAGCGTAACGTCGCCGCCGTCGCCTTCCGCCCAGGCGCCCAAACCGCTCCGGCGGGCATGATAGGCATGGTGGTCAAACATCGCCGCCGCGCTATGCACGGACCTGTCCTGGAAAAAGGCCTCCACCATCTGACCGGCGGTGCTGACGGGCCGCAGGAAATCGAAGCAGAAGCGACGATCGGGTATCAGAAGGATCAGGCGACCGTTCGGCTTCAGCGCGCGTTGACAGCGCTGCAGAAAGCGGATCGGGTTTGGAAGGTGCTCGAACACGTGGCTGGCGAGAATGAAGTCGAACCCCTCCCCCGTGTCGTCGAGCTCGGTAAGCTCGCTACCGTCGTCGATGGCATCGACCTCTTCGATCCGGGAGAGGTCCACGCCGTGCGGCGCGTATTTCCGGCGAAGCCCGCCCTGGTCGAGATGATCGACTACGACGACGCGGTATCCGTCCGCCTTGGGCAAGATCGGGGAATAGGACGGCCCTATTTCCACCCCACGTTGGTCTACCCCGATCGACTCCCTGATCGCTTTCCGAAAATCCAAACGCACGCTCCTGACGCCATAGACAAAAAACTATATATCATCCGATCTCATTCGAAACGTGAAAGTGCGATTTCGACGCCGCGGACGTCAGTTGGGTTTTGAGGTAATGGAAATGGGAATGATCTTCCGAGTCCTGAAGATTGCCAATCGCGTGGCGTACTGGGCTTATGTCGCGCAAGCCAAGGTTCGGCAGTTGCCGAACGTCGTCGAGGATATCCGTCCCCGGTTTCTCCTCGACGAAACCCTGGCCGCTCCGGACGGAGAGCGCTTCGCTATCGCCGTCAAATACTCCAAGAATGGTCTGCTCGACGGCTTTCTCGACCTGCTGGATGCCTTGCAGCGTCAGAACGTCAATGTCGTCGTCGTCTGCAACGGGCGCCCGAGCGAGCAGGATCTCGACGCGCTGCGCAGCCGGACGCATCGGCTGCTTGTCAGAAAGAATATCGGGCGTGATTTTGGCGCCTACCGCGCCGCGACCTTGCATCTGGCCGCCGGGGGCGTGAACCCGAGCCGGGTTCTCTACTTCAACGACAGCCTGGTCTACCTGCCAGGCCCGCAGCTGGACCAGATGATCGGCGCCTTCATCCAAAGCAGCTACGATCTCGCGGGCGCTTTCGAGAATCACGAGCACGAACACCACGTCGGTTCATTCGCGTTCAGCATCTCTGGAAGGGTTTTTGCGGACCCAGCGGTTTTGCGGTTCTGGCGTCGGTACAAAAGCTACGATCTGCGCCCCCACGCCATCCATCGGGGTGAAATCGGCCTCTCCCGCGTCGTGAAGAGCCGCGGCTACGCCGTGGACGTCATCTATTCGGTGGACAGGCTGTTGGAGGCCCTGTCGCGGCTGAGCCTCGCCGAGCTGTTGTCTCTGGTCCGTTACCTACCATCGAACGCCGCCGCCCAACCGTTTTCGGAATGGATCCAGGAGCCGCTGGATGCCAGCCGTTTGCTCACGCTGCTTCGCGATCAGGTTGCGTACCGTGCGTCCGGGAAAACACCGACCATTTCGGATTTCCGCAACCAGAAGGGGGTCCGGGACGTACGGGCACGTTTAGCCGGCGAGTTCGAGCAGGACCAGCTCATGCGAGAGTGGCTGATCGACCGATTGCTCGGCACGTTCATGAACAGCAGCCAGGTGCATTTTGGGTTCGGCCTGTTTCACACCGTCCTGTACTCGCCGGTTCTCAAGAAGGACCTGTTGGCACACGGCGTTTTTCTCGAGCATCAGTGTGCCCGCATCCTCGAGACGCAAGCGCCTGAGCACCGAAGCCGCATCATCCGCGAACTGGTGAACAGGGGACGGCCGGTCAGGCCGAGCTTGATGCGCCGCTTCAAGCTGGAAAATGGATTAATCTGAACGCACATATGGTCGCCGACGGGGCGGGCGGGTCAAAACAGCCAGCGGATTCGCGCCCGGCCGCCCTCACCGGCTCAACGGCAGCTTGCCGAGGGGCGACGCCAGGTCGTCGAGCAAGAGATTCCGCCGGATTCGCCCGCCGACGCCGTGCCCCAAATGAACCGTCGAGCAAGCCCGCCTGAGTGTACTGCGCTCAGCTCCGATGCAGCACCTCGACCGTCAGGTGCGACAGCGATGAAAAACGCGACAGCCGGCCGCGATAGTCGTCCGCGCTCCGCGCCGACGTCGTCACCACCGAAATGATGGCGCCGAGATGTCCCGGGCCCAGCCGCCACAGATGGAGGTCGGCGACCTGGTCGCCCTCGGCCTCGATGGCCTGGCGCAGCCGGGCCGCCATGCCGCGGTCGGGGTTCATGTCGAGCAGGATCGCGCCGGTATCCCGGATCAGGCCGTAGGACCAGCTCGCGATCACGCAGGCGCCGATCATGCCGGCGAGCGGATCCATCCACAGCCAGCCGAAGGCGCGGGCGAGCACCAGCCCCACGATCACCAGCACCGACACCGCGGCGTCGGCGACCACATGAATCACCGCCGCGCGCATGTTGTTGTCGCGGTGGGTCGCGCCGTGGGCATGGTCGTGCTCCTCGAAGGTGACGGCATGGTCGACGCCGTCGAGCCGCACCGTGGCCGCGAACGCATGGGGTTCGGGGATTTCGTCGACCGATTCCAGATAGCCGCCGCGGTCCACCATGGCGAAGCGCTGCCGCGTCCCGTCCGGACGCACCGTCTCGACCGAAGTCGCTAACGCCGACGGCGCCGGGCCGGTCTCGGCCGAGAGCCGGAAGCGCGGCGGCACGCCGTCCTCGAAGATCTCGAGCGCGACCACGCCGGTCGTGGTCGTCAGCCGGCGCGTCTCGTCATGGCCGTCATGTTCGTGGGCGTGGCCGTGGTGGCCATGACCATGGCTATGCCCATGACTGTGGTCATGATCATGCCCGCCGCTCAGGAGCCTGGCGCTGGCGACATTGACGACGAGGCCCAGCGTCGCGATCGGGATCGCCTCCGTGAAGTGGATCGGCAGCGGATCGAACAGCCGGCTGACCGCCTCGTAGCCGATCAGGAGGGCGACCATCGCCAGGATGATGGCGCTGGTGAAGCCGGCGAGGTCGCCGAGCTTACCGGTGCCGAAGGTGAAGGCCGGATTGTCGGCGTGCCGGCGCGCATAGGTGTAGGCGAGCGCGGCCAGCAGCAGCGCGCCGGCGTGGGTGCTCATGTGCAGCCCGTCGGCCACCAGCGCGATCGAATTGAACAGCAGTCCGCCGACGATCTCCGCGACCATCATGGCGCCGCACAGCCAGATCACGGCCCAGGTCCTGCGCTCGCTCTTGTCATGGCCTTCGCCGAGAAAGACGTGGCTGTGGAGGCCCGCGGCAGTGTCGACGTGGCGAAGATCCGTCATGGCAAGCCTCATTTCATGTAGGCGCGGACGACTTCGAGCAGCGTCTCGGCAGCCTCGACATTCAGCGCCCCCGGGTGGCGGTCGCGATCGACCAGGTGCTCGCGCACGTGGTCCTCGACCACCTCGGCCATCAGCCCGGCCATGGCCCCGCGCGCGCCGGCGATCAGATGCATGATCTGCTCGCAGTCGCTTTCCTCGGTGAGCGCGCGCTCGATGCCGTCGACTTGACCACGGATGCGACGGACGCGCGCCAGAAGCTTCTGTTTTTCGCGGACGGTGTGCGTCATGGCGCTCGATTAGCATAGCCCCCCACCCTATACAAGCCGGCGGCGAGACGCCCGCATCGCGAAGCTCCGACGCGCCGCAGCCGCCAATTTGTCCTTGTTGGCCGGCCGATCCTTGGGCAACACTGAACGCGCTCGGCCGAGCCGGCTCCCTCCCGAACCGGGAGCCCCGTCCTCATTCGATCTCACATCATGGAGTCTCGACGATGATCTCTGTCCGATGGATCGCGGGCCTCGCGCTCGCCGCCGCCCTGGTCGGCGGCGCCGAGGCGCAAACCTACCCCGCGCGCCAGGAACTCAGCCGGGCCGAACTCACCGGGACCGACATGGAGATCATCACCAGCACCTCCGAGATCAAGCCGGGCGAGACCCTTCCCCGCCACATCCACCACGGCGAAGAAGCGGCCTATGTGCTCGAGGGCGGCACCGTCGAGTTGCCCGACGGCAAGCAGGTGCCGTTTCCCACCGGCCGGGCCATCGTCAATGCCCGCGATGTCCCGCACGCGGGCTTCAAGGTGGTCGGCGACAAGCCGCTCAAGCTGTTGACGGTCCATATTGTCGACAAGGGCAAGCCGCTCTATGACGCCCCGAAGTGAGAGGGGCCTCATGACCGACTCCGGGGAAAACCAGATGAAGCGCCGCAATCTCCTCAAGGTCCTGGGTCTCGGCGCCACCGCCGCAATGGTGACCGCGCCCGCGGTGGCGCAGCCTGCGAAGCCGACGGCGGCCAGCATCGTGCCGCCATCGCCGTGGCCAACGCCACAGCCGGGAACCGCGGGAGCCACGGCCTCACTGGGGCACTGCCGCATCGGCAGCGGGCCCACGGTCTGCGTGGTGCTGCACGAATGGCTCGGCGACCACGTCAACTGGGAGCCGACGCTGCCGTATTTCGACCTGTCCCGTCACACGCTGGTGTTCATGGACCTGCGGGGCTACGGCTGGTCGCGGGCGGTCGGAGGCAGCTACGAGCTGCAGGAAGCCGCCGGCGACGTGCTGCGCACCGCCGACCAGCTCGGCATCTCGCGCTTCCATCTCGTCGGGCATTCGATGTCCGGCCTGGTCGCGCAACGGATCGCACTCGACGCTTCCGACCGGATCCAGAGCGTCACCCTGTTTTCGCCGGTCCCGCCCACCGGATTTCACGCCGACGACGCCGCGATGCGCGCGCTCAACGCCGTGATCGACGACGACGAGGCGGCGGCGCGCGCGATCACCGCGCGCACCAGCGGCCGCTATGGCACGGGCTGGCTGCAGCGCAAGCTGAAAATCGCCCGCGACGCCGCCACGCCCGACGCCATGCGCGGCTATCTCAAAATGTTCACGACCTCCGCCATCACCGGCGACACCCAGCGCCTCGCCGCCCCCATGCACGTGGTCAACGGCGCCCTGGACATCGCCTTCTACCGCGGCGAGGCCTCGCACGCGGCGTTCGCCGCCGCCTATCCGCGGGCGACGCTCGAAACCATCGACGACGCGGGCCATTATTCGATGCTCGAGACGCCGGTCCGGGTCGCCAGTATCATCGAGAAGCGGGTCGCGGCCACGGGCTGACCCCGGTTCCCATCGGATCACCACTGCTGCAATTTATTTCGGCAGATTGAACGGCCATTCGGGCGCTGCCCGGTCGCACGATGGTGTTGCCGGAGATCTGGAGCATGCCGGCCGCCGGGAAAAAATCCATTGGACGAAGCATCTGGTTTGCCCTTGATTGCGCCCGAGTTTCGGCCAAGCCTGCCGGAACGACAGGCTCGGAACCCGGCCTGCCGCAACACGATGGACCGGTCTCTACGTGGCGTACGTCGCAACTCGTCGAACAGCTGGATTTGCGACCGTCGCGCTGGCGCTGAGCCTGGTGGCCCCCTCGGCGAGTCGCGCCGAGGACGGCACGACGCCTGCTCCCGCCACGCCCGACAAGAGCGGCTACACCCTGTTCGACCCCACCCCCGACGACGAACTGCGGAAGTTCGCGCCCGACCGCCCGACAAAGGGGTTTTCGGTGCGCACCATCGACGCGGGCCACGTCGAGCTGGAGTCGGACATCATCAGCACCACCTATTCGAAGGCGCTCGGGGTCGCCACCCGCAGCTTTCAGGCGATCGATCCCAACCTCAGGATCGGCGTGACCAACTGGGCCGACGTCGAAGTCCAGTTCAACGGGCTGCAGGACGTGCGTTCGAGCGACACCACCTCGGGCGCCACGCTGGTCCATGCCACAGGGGCCGGCGACGTCGTGCTGCGAACCAAGGTAAACCTGTTCGGCAACGACGACGGGCCCGCGGGCCTCGCGGTCATTCCTTTCGTCAAGCTGCCGTCGTCGGTTCCAGTCATCAGCAACGGCGCGGTCGAGAGCGGCGTGATCGTGCCGCTCGCACTGCGCCTGCCGCAGGACTATCTGATCACGCTGATGACGGAAGTGGACTCGCTCAAGGACACCGACATCGGCCGCCGGTACGCCAATTTCGTCAACCTGATCGGCGTCAGCCATCCGCTTCCCGGTTCCGACCGCGCCATCGGCATGCTCGAATTGTTTTCCTCGTCGGGAGCCGACAGCGCCTCGCCGCAGGTCTACACCCTCGACGCCGGCATGAACTACCGGCTCGACCAGCACACCATCCTCGACATCGGCATCAACATCGGACTCAACAAGGCGGCGCCCAGGGTGCAGGCCTATACCGGGATCTCGGCGCGGTTTTGATGATGCGCTGGGAGTCCGAGTGATGAATCAGTCCCGACGCAGACATTGACGAAACTCGTCATGCGCGGGCTTGACCCGCGCATCCACGCTTTACCGCAGCTTCCCGGAAGAAAGTGTGGATGGCCGGGTCAAGCCCGGCCATGACGAAAAAAAGCAACTATCGCGCGAGGTGAGAGCATCTTGAAACGCTCGCTGCATTTCCGGTCAGCTCTCGGAACGACGCGCCAGCTGATCGAATTGATCTCGCGCTACCTCGCGCGCGCGCCCGGCCTGCAGTTGTAGGCCCGGCGAAACCCCGCCGCCTGCGCGTCTTCCTCGGAACAGAACCAGCGGCTCGGCCTGGTCAGCGAGGCGTAGCTCGGGCAGCCCTGCAGCTGGTAGACGCCGATATTGCCGGTGATGCGGGCGCGCACGGCGAACTTCGCCTTGATGGCGCAGCGCGGCGGCATCGCCGGCTCGTCGGGAAACAGCGCCGCGTGCAGCTCCTGGTCCTTGTCGCCGGGGCAGGACGCGCCGAGCAGGCGGCCGTCGGTGACATGGCGGCGAAACTCCTGCGGCGCGATGAAGCAGCCGCGCCACAGGCCGCGCTGCTGGTCCCGCGCGGCGGCCTCCTCGGCCGCGTACCGCCCCTTGCCGGCCGCCTGGATCGTCATGGCATAGCCGTCGCGGACGATCCGCGCGTTGAGGCTGTCGCTCTCGCCTTCGATGCGGCAGAGGCCGAGGCGCCAGGTCTTGTACGACGGCGCGGGCCCGAGGTCGTCGCAGTGCACCGGGCGGGTACCGATCAGGGCGGCGACCTTGTCGCGCATCTCGACCCCGCAAGCCCAGGGATCGGCGTGGTCGTCGACGCAGATCTGGTCGAATTCCGGGGCGTCGACGCCGTCGAGCTTGTAGGTCGCATCCCCCAGCTGGAGGGTATCGCCGTCGCGGACGACCACGTCCGCGGCCCGCGCGGGACCCGCCGCCAGAGCGACCAGAAGGATTGCAAGCCAACGCATCGAATTCCACCGGACCACGCGCCCACCCATGACAGGTTCTCTTAACATATCTTTTGACCGCTGTTCGGCCCGGATGATCCGGTGTAGACAGCGTCCGTCCCCATGGTCCGGAGTGCTTTACCTTGGTCCCAACCCGCGAGCAGCAGCCCGTTTCCTCCGTGACCTCGTCCGCGTTCTGGATCAAGTACGGTCCCTGGATCGGCTTCTGCGTCGCGGCCGCGGCCTACTATCCGCGCTTCGCGCTGCGCCCGGGGCTCTCGCTCTACACCCAGGCCGCCGGATGCCTGACCCAGCAGCAGGCGATGGCCGACTGCTCGCTGGCCTTTACTTACCCGCCCTTCTTCGCCTTCGTGATGATCCCGTTCCTGGCACTGCCGCACGTCGCCCAGACGGTGGTGTGGTATCTCATCAGCCTCGGCTGCGCGGTGCTGGCGTGCCGGATCGCCGAGGCGATCGCGGTGCGGCTCATTCCGGGGCCCTGGTCGCAGCGCGAGCTCGGCTGGCTGCGCGTGATCGCCGTGTTGCTCAGCCTCAAATTCATCCTCGCGGTGCTGGAAGACGAAGCCTTCGACCTGCTGGCGTTGCCGTTCCTCCTTTATGGCGTTCTGGCGGTGGTCGAAGGCCGCGCGATCCGCGCCGGGTTCGCGCTGGCGATCGCCGCCGCGCTCAAGGTGACGCCGCTGTTGTTCCTGCCGTATCTGGTGCTGCGGCGCCAGTTCGTCGCCGCCGGCGTCTTCGTGGTGGTGCTCGGCGTGGCCTCGGTGCTGCCGGACCTGTTCTTCACCCCGGCCGGCGCGGCCCACGGCTATCTCGGGGCGTGGCTTCGCGACATCGGCGCCGCCAGCGTTCTCGAGCACGGCGCGACCGTCAAGCTCGCGTTCTGGGACGGCGTCAACATCCACAATCTGTCGCTGCGCGGCGCGCTCGCCCGCGCGGTCGACGGCACACCGTGGCAGGCGCATTTCCTGGTTCTGCTGCGCGCCACCCAGGTCGTGTTCGTCGCCCTGATCGCGGTGCTGATCCTCGCGTCGCTGCGGCTGAAGGCGCTGGTCCCGGTCGACGCCTGCCTGCTCGTCATCGCCATGCTGATGCTCTCGCCGATGACCAGCCGGTCCCACTTCGTCAACATGGTGCTGCCGTTCTTCGTGCTGGTCGCGGCCTGGCTCAAGGACCATCACACCCGGTGGCTCGGCGCCACCGTGCTGGTCCTCAGTTTCATCGGCGGCACCGGAATTCCCCGCGACCTCGCGCCCCGCGCGCTGACAGATTTCATGCGTGACCACAACGACGTCATGTGGAGCGCGCTGGTGCTGATTGTCTACCTCGCCACACTCATCATCGCCCCGCAGAACTGGGGCATCGGCGCCAAGGTCGACGCCGTCAATCAGGCCAGCGCGGCCTGACCACCGCTCGGCGCGCCGCCTTCATCGCGGCGGCGATCGACGTCCTGAACCAACAGCGTGCCCTTCTGAAGGTCGTCTCGCCGAATTGCAGGAAGGTCCGTGTGGTCGGCTAGCACCCAGGAACGCCCAGCGCATTTTCGTACGAACAGGCCTCGCACAGTCCAACCGGTCCGGGCATCACCCCGCGAAAAACAAATGTCATCACCATTTCATTTGCCTGAGTTGTAATTCGTCACATAGCATGCAGAATATCAAAGATTTTCCATCTGAGGTTTCACCATGCGCCGGGCCTGTTTCGCCGCTTTATTGTTGATGCTTGCGTCAAGCACGATGTCCTTTGCTCAATCCCCCAAAGGCGACACGCAGCCGTCGGCAGCCAGCGATTCCGACGACTCGATGGAGCCGCTGCAGCTTGGTGACCACTGGACCTATGAAATTCGCGACGAAATTGCGGGGACCGTGAAGGCCACCATCGCGACCGTCGTGACCGACATCACGCCGACCGACGTCAGCATCCGCAGCGAGACACTTGGGACGCCGGGCTTCGGCTTCCTCGTATTCGATCACTTGTGGAATGCGAAGGACAACTCGACCTGGAAGTATTCGCCGAATGACGGGACGGGAATCAAGCAACCGTTGACTGCCGGGGCGGCCTGGAAGTTTCAGTCGAACGACACTTTCGTTGCCCGTGGCGCCGCATTCAAGCGATCCGGTTCATCGAAGGTGATCGGGGAAGAGAGCATCACCACGCGCGCCGGCACGTTCAATGCATTCAGGATCGAAACCAAGTACGAGGGGCGAAACGTCGCTGACCCAACCAGAACGTTTCAGACGCAACTGACGACCTGGTACGCGCCGTCGGTCGATCATTGGGTCAAGCGCACGTCGAAGACGACGATCTCAGGTCACGTGAACGACAACACCACCATCGAATTGATCGAGTTCGGTCGACGCTGACGGCGACGGCGACGACACGCGACGTTGCGTGGACCGGGAGGCAGAGTAGTGAGAATTCGGCTTTTTGAGGCAGCGGCATTGGCGTGCGTGTTGGGTATTGCGGATCTTGCGGCGGCGCAGAACGCGTCGACGAAACCCGGCGCCGATGGCCCGTACCCCGTCGCGGTTGGAGATCATTGGACCATCGAAACCAAAGACGAGATCTCGGGTGAGATCAAGGATGCCCGCAAAGTCGTCGTTACCGAAACCTCCGCCGGAGAAATCGCGGTGCGCTCCGACGTGCCAGGCACCGGTCGGAGCGCCAATCTCGTGTACGACCGGTCGTGGAATCTCGTTCGCGACGACCAGTGGCGATATTCGCCGAACGACGGCCAGGGAATCAGAACGCCGCTGTCGCCGACCGCCAAATGGAAATTTTCGTGCGATTCGATCAACGGGGCGACGGGAGCAATCTGGAAGCGAACCGGCAGTTCGTCCGTGGTTGGTGAGGAGCGCGTCACCACGAAGGCCGGCGTGTTCAATACCTATGTCATCGAGACAAATTTCTCGGCAAAAAACACCAAGGATCCGACACGTACGAACGAAGTCACCCTTCGAACCTGGTACAGCAATGACATTGGCCGTTGGGTGAAACGAAATTCCATCGTTCGCCAGAGCGGCCACGTCTTTACCAATCAGACGTTCGAGCTTACCGAGTTCTCGCACAAGAAGCAGTAGGACGCCGGCGCGAGCTGTGACGAGACACTCGTGTTGCGAGACACTCGGCCCGATTTCGCTACCGACATGACGATCTAAGCCAATCCCCGCACCACCGCGCGCGCCATCGGCGGCGGCTCGAAGATGACGTTGACGTCGCGGCTGCCGCAGCGGGGACACATCAGGCGGCTGCCGAGCCGGCCGAGCGGAAAGCCGAGCCCCCTCGCCCACACCAGCGTCTGCATGTCGAGTTCGGCCTGGTAGTCGCATCGCTTCAGGCTCACCGGACTTTCCACCACACCGCGTACGCAGCGGACGCGGACACGCCAGCTCAGCCGGTAGGCCTCTCCAAGGGTTTCGATCGCCATGAGAACAAAATAAGAACATTTGCCCGGCCCCGGTCAAGCAACTTCCGGTCGGCCCACGCTGGCAAACCCCAATTGACCGGCAGTATTTTCACCGTCAGCGGACCTGGCTACCTTGATCGTATTCGCTCCCGGTTCCCGGCCGGAGCGGCGGGGCGCGGGCACATCTCGATCCTGCCCGGCATAAACACCACACCAGACGCACCTTTTGCACGGGCACGGCGGTCGCAGGGTGCCATCCGCGAGCGCGCGCACTATAACGAAGCGCCCAGGTCCCGGCAGAATCGGAAAGGTCTCTCGTTGCTCAACGGTATCGGCGCTCCGCTGCGCATCGCCCTGTTCCGCCGGATCTGGCTGGCGAGCCTGTTGTCCAATTTCGGCCTGATGATCCATGGCGTCGGCGCCGCCTGGGCGATGACGCAACTCACCTCGTCGGCCAACATGGTCGCCCTGGTGCAGAGCTCGCTGATGCTGCCGGTGATGCTGCTCTCGGTCACCGCCGGCGCCGTCGCCGACATGTTCGACCGACGCCGCGTCGGGCTGATCGCGCTGTCGATCGGCTTTACCGGCGCCGCCACGCTGTCGGTCCTCGCCAGGTTCGGCCTGCTGACGCCGCCGCTGATCCTCGCCTTCACCTTCCTGATCGGCAGCGGCATGGCGCTGTTCGGACCGTCGTGGCAGGCCTCCGTCAGCGAACAGGTGCCGCCCGAAACCCTGCCCTCGGCGGTGGCGCTCAACGGCATCAGCTACAACATCGCGCGCTCGTTCGGTCCGGCGATCGGCGGCGTCATCGTGGCCACCGCGGGCGCAACCGCCGCGTTCATCTGCAACGCCGCGCTCTACCTGCCGCTGGCCACGGTGCTGCTGCTGTGGCGCCGGGTGGTCGAGCCGTCGCGGCTGCCGCCCGAACGCCTGACCCGGGCGATCGTCTCGGGCGTGCGCTACGTCGTCCATTCGCCGTCGCTGCGGATCGTGCTGTGGCGAACGCTGTCGACCGGCATCGGCGGCAGCTCGATCCTCGCGCTGATGCCGCTGATCGCGCGCGACCTGCTCGGCGGCGGCGCCCAGACCTTCGGCATCATGCTGGGCGCGTTCGGCATGGGCGCCGTGATCGGCGCACTCAATGTCGGCACCGCGCGCAGGTTCAGCAGCGAGGCGGCGATCCGGGCCTGCCTGCTGACCATGGGCCTCGGCGTCGCCGTGGTCGCGCTCAGCCGCATCCCGGTGCTGACCGCCGCCGCCCTGGTGGTCGCCGGCGCGGGCTGGACGCTGTCCATCACGCTGTTCAACGTCGCGATCCAGCTCTCGGCGCCGCGCTGGGTCGCGGGCCGCGCGCTCGCCACCTTCCAGGCCGCGATCTCCGGCGGCGTCGCCATCGGCAGCTGGATCTGGGGCCATGTCGCCGACGCCGTGACCACCGATCACGCGCTGATGCTGTCCGCCGCGGCGTTGCTGGCGGCACCCGTGCTCGGGCTGTGGCTGCGGATGCCGACCGCCGGCGACCGCAGCGAGCAGGCCGCCGATCAGCTGGCGGATCCGGAGGTCAACCTGGCGATCACCGCGCGCAGCGGCCCGATCGTCATCGAGATCGACTACCGCGTCGATCCCGATCGCGCCCGCGCCTTCTACGGCGTGATGCAGGCGGTGCAGTTGAGCCGCCAGCGCAATGGCGCCTATGGCTGGTCGCTGTCGCGCGACCTCGCCGATCCCGAACTATGGACCGAACGCTATCACTGCCCGACCTGGACCGACTACCTGCGCCAGCGCAACCGGCCGACCCAGTCGGAGCGCGCGCTGCACCAGAGCGCCATCGACTTTCACCTCGGCCCCGAACCGATCCGCGTGCGCCGCATGCTGGAGCGGCCGTTCGGCTCGGTCCGGTGGAAGGACGACACGCCCGACCGCGCCGGCCCCGCCGAGGTGCTGCCGTTGCCGACCAACGTCACCAGCGGGGCGTGAGCGGCCCTCGCCGTCACACCGTCAAAATCCGCGGTGGAGTCACCCGCCGGTGGCCTTGGCGTCCCCGCCGATCTTGTCCTGCGTCCTGGTATCGAAATCGCTGGCGTCGTGACGTTCGTGCAGCTGGCTCTCGGGCTCGCCCCAGGTGCGGTTGACCTTGCGGCCCCGCTGCACCGCCGGGCGAGCGGCGATCGCGTCGGTCCAGCACTGCACGTTCTTGTAGTCCTGCACGCTCAGGAATTCGCCGGCCCCGTAGAGCAGGCCCTTGGCCAGACCGCCGTACCAGGGCCAGACCGCGATATCCGCGATCGTATAATCGTCGCCCGCCAGGTATGTGCTCTCCGCGAGACGCCGGTCGAGTACGTCGAGCTGGCGCTTTACCTCCATGGCGAAACGGTCGATGGCATACTCGATCTTGGTCGGCGCGTAGGCGTAGAAGTGGCCGAAGCCGCCGCCGAGATAGGGCGCGCTGCCCATCTGCCAGAACAGCCACGACAGACACTCGGCGCGCGTGCGCGGGTCGGTCGGCAGGAACGCCCCGAACTTCTCGGCGAGATGCAGCAGGATCGCGCCGGATTCGAACACGCGGATCGGCGTCGGACCGCTGCGGTCCATCAGCGCTGGGATCTTGGAGTTCGGGTTCACCGCCACGAAGCCGCTGCCGAACTGGTTGCCGTCGATCTTGATCAGCCAGGCGTCGTACTCCGCGCCGCTGTGGCCGGCCGCCAGCAACTCCTCCAGCATCACCGTGACCTTGGTGCCGTTCGGCGTGGCCAGCGAGTAGAGCTGCAGGGGATGGCGGCCGACCGGCAATTCCTTGTCATGGGTGGGCCCGGCGATCGGGCGGTTGATGCTGGCGAACTGGCCGCCGCTCGCCTTGTTCCAGGTCCAGACGGCGGGGGGCGTGTAGGTCGATGGATCGGTCATGCGTACGGCTCCAGGCGTTGCGCGAGGTCGTCAGCGGTCCATATAGTCCGCGGATCTTATTCCGGTAGGCGTCCGGCCGATTGCTGACTGGGCGCTCCAGCCCTCATCCTACCGCGCCGGAGGCGCGCAACCGCGCGATCTCGGCGGCGTCATAGCCGAGCTCGCCGAGGATCTCGGCACTGTGCTGACCGAGGTCCGGCGCCGCGCGCACGGCGGACTTCGCGACGCCCTCGACCGCGAACGGACTGCTGACGGTGAGACAGCTGCCGTCGTCATAGGGCACCAGCGCGCCGGCCTCGCGCATCTGCGCGTCGTCGCGAATATCATCCAGCGTGCCGGTGACGCCGAAGGTGATGCCGGCCGCGTCGAGCCGCCTGCGCCAGTCGGCGAGGTCGCGGGTCGCGAAGATCTCGTCGAATTCGGCGATCAGCTCGCGCGCATGGGCACGGCGCTGCTCCATGCTGGCAAAGCGCCGCTCGAGGCCGATGTCCTGCCGCTCCAAGGCCTCCAGCAGCGACGGCCACTGCCGGGCCTCGTTCAGCACCGACAGCGTCAGCCAGCGGTTGTCGCGGGAGCGGTACATGTTGGTGCAGGCGTTGGGCAATTGCTCGCGGGGCGGTCGCGGAATCATCCGTGCGCCGCACAGCGCCGCCTGTGCCAGCACGCCGTTGGCCCACAGGCCGTTGGCGATCAGCGACGACGTCACCAGGCCGCCCTCGCCGGTGCGGTCGCGCCGGTACAGGCCCGTGACGATGGCGCCGTAGAGCGCCATCGCGCTCGGGTGGTCGCCCATGCCGGCCACCGAACGCGCCGGCGGCGCGTCGGCCGACGGCTTGACGTTGTCCATCAGGCCGCTGCGCGCCCAGTAGGCGGTGGAATCGTAACCGGTCTTCTCCGCCTCGGCGCCGGTCTCGCCATAGGCGGTGAAGGACGCGTAAATCAGCCGCGGATTGCGCGGGCCGAGGTGCTCGTAGCCGATGCCGAGCCGCCGGCGCACCGGCAGCGGCAAATTGGTGATGAAGACGTCCGCCTGCTCCACCAGCCGGTGCAGCACGGCAAGGCCGTCCGGCGACTTGAGGTCGAGCGCGAGGCTGCGCTTGTTGCGGTTCTCCAGCATCCAGGGATAGTTGAAGTCGCTGACCGGATAGCCCGGCGCGACATAGAGCTGGCGATAGTTGTCACCCTCGCCCGGCGGCTCGATCTTGACGACGTCGGCGCCGAAATCCGACAGCACCGTCGCCGCGGCGGGCGCGGCGATGAAGCTCGCGCAATCGATCACCTTCAGGCCCGCGAACAGTTCCTTGTCCACCACGTCTCCTCCGGCAGCCATGCCTGGGTCAGATGCTGATTTCGCTCTTGCTGTCGCTCAGATGGCGAAGACCTCGCCGTCATAGCCGGCGTCCTTCGGGATGCGCAGCTGCCGCTTGCCGTCGTCGCCCTTGGAGACCTGCGGCATCACGGTGACGATCGGCTCGGCGCGGGCCCGCGCGATGGCATCCTCGACGTCGGTCGCGCGGGCGAGCCGGATCAGGTTGCGTTCGGTGGCGAACACCAGGGTGAAGCGGCCGGCATGGGCCTCGTCCACCGCGCGCTGCGGCGCGATCCACACCGAATCCACCGCCTCGTGGCCGTCGTGGATGCCGACCTGGTCGGCGGGCGCCACCGCCATGAAGAAGTGGGTGTCGAACCGCTTGGGCATCGCGGTCGGCGTGATCCAGTGCGCGAACGGCACGAGAAGATCGAGCGCGAGTTCCAGCCGCTCGGCGGCGATGAAATCGCGGAATGCCCCCGCGCTCTCGGTCTTGGGCGGCCCGATCGCCGTCAGCCGCTCGGCGCTGATCAGCGCCTCGGAGCCGTGCGGCCGCGCCAGCAGGATGCCGCATTCCTCGAAGGTCTCGCGCACCGCCGCGACCCGCAGCGCCAGCACGCCCGCATCGGTGTCGCCGCCGCCGCGGATCAGGTCGGTCCGCGCCGCGATCTCGCGGTCGGCGGGATCGACGCTGCCGCCGGGAAACACCAGCGCACCGGAGGCGAAATCGATCTGGTGGTGTCGCACCACCATGAAGACCTCCATCTCCGCCGCGGTCTGCCGCAACAACAGCACGGTCGAGGCCAGACGGGCCTCGGGGACGGGTTTTGGCTCGCTCGAGCCCGATGTGGAATTGTCGCTCATGGTGCCTCATCAGAACCGCCGTGCGGCGAGTTTCTCGTCATCGGAAAAAAAGATCTCGCCGGCATGGGCGGCGATGTCCTCCGCCCGCCAGGCGCCCTGCGGCTTCCAGCCCGGCATCTCCAGCATCTTCATCTCGCGCACCCCACGGGGGCCCGACACGCCGATGATCTTGCCGCTCTGGTCGCCCGACAGCGGGCTCACCATGTAGAGCACCGCCGGCGCAATCTGGTCAGGAACGAAGGCCGCCCCGGGGTTCTGCTGGTAGCGTGGCAGGTCGGCGGTCATCCGCGTCAGCGCCCCGGGCGCCAGGCACCACAGGCGGATGTTGTATTTGCGGCCCTCGATGGCGAGCACGTTGCTGAGCCCGGCGATGCCGCATTTGGCGGCGCCGTAGTTGCTCTGGCCGAAATTGCCGATCAGTCCCGAGGTCGACGAGGTGTTGACGATGACGCCGCCGCCGTTGTCCTTCATCCAGCGCCACACCGGCAACGTCGCGCAGAAGGTGCCCTTGAGGTGGACCTTGATGACCTTGTCCCAATCCGCCTCGGTCATCTTGGCGAAGGTGACGTCGCGCAGGATGCCGGCATTGTTGACCAGGATATCGACCTTGCCGAACGCCTTGACGGCGTCGTCGAACACCCCCTGTCCGCCGTCCATGGTCGAGATGTCGGCGCCGTTGACCACCGCCCGGCCGCCCTCGGCCTTGATGGCGTCGACCACGGCCTCGGCCATGGCGAGATCGCGGCCGGAGCCGTCGCGCGGGCCGCCGAGATCGTTGACCACCACCGCCGCGCCCTCGCGCGCGAACAGCCGGGCATAGGCTTCGCCCAGCCCGCCGCCGGCGCCGGTGATGATCGCAACCTTGCCGTCCAACAGACCCATCTGCCGTTCCTGATCGTTGCGGATGCGCGGGCTTCGCCGTCCTAACCGAGAACGGTCATGCCGTTCTTGATCACCGTGACGCCGCGCGCCTTGACGCGAGCCTCGAACGACACCACGCCACCATCCTTCCAGAGATCGACGGTCACGGTCTCGCCCGGATAGACCGGCGCCGAGAACCGCACGGCGTGGCGGCGGAACGCGGCGGCGTCGTAATCGGCATAGGTCTGCAGCACCGCGCGGCAGGTCAGGCCGTAGGTGCACATGCCGTGCAGGATGGGCCGCGGGAATCCGGCCTGGCGGGCGAACTCCGGATCGCTGTGCAGCGGATTGCGGTCGCCGCACAGGCGATACAGCAGCGCCTGGTCGGGCCGCGTCGTGATCTCGACGGAACGGTCGGGCGCCCGCGCCGGCACCTGGTGCGGCGCCGGCTGCCCCTCGGACGGACCGCCGAAGCCGCCGTCGCCGCGGGCAAACGCCGAGCTGATCAGGGTCGCCAGCGGCTCGCCGCCCTCGACCCGCAGCACGGTCTCGCGCGTGATCACCGCGCCCTTGTCCTTGCCCTTGTCGTAGGCCGCGACCACGCGGGAATCCGCGGTGATCTTCGCGCTGACCGGCATCGGCTTGTGGAAGGTGATGTCGCGCTCGCCGTCGACCACCAAGAGGCGGTTGATGCCGATATCGCCCGGCCCCGCCCCCCATGCCGCCACCGAGGCGAAGGTCGGCACCACCTTCAGCGGGCGCGGATGGAAGCAGCCCTCGTTGACGTAGGCGAGCTCGCGCTCGTCCATCGGGTCGGCGCCCATGCCGATGCCGAGCGCGTAGAGCATCACGTCGCGATCGGTCCAGGAATAGGGATCGCCCTCGCGCTTCAGCGACAGGACTTTCGGGTACTCGATGGCCATGGCGTTTCCAGGTTTGTTTGTTGTTTGATTTCGTCCGGCGCTGGGCGCACCGGACGGGATAGCTTCTACGTCGCCGGCGTGAAGAACGGCAGCGGAGCGCCCTCGGTCGGCTTGAACACCACCTTGACGCGCTGGCCGATCTTCAGGCCGTCGAGATCGCAGTCGACGAAGTTGGTGAGCAGCGACGGCCCCTCCTTCAGGGTGACGTAGCCGATCGCATAGGGTCCGGTCGGCGACTTGCGCATCACGCTGAAGGTGTAGATCTCGCCCTCGCCGGCGCTTTCCTCCCACGCGGTCTGGTCCGAGAAGCAGAACGGACAGATCGACCGCGGGAAGAAATGCGGCTCCTTGCAGGTGAGGCAGCGCTTGATCAGAAGCTTGCCTTGCGCCGCCGCGTCCCAGAACGGCTTGGTCTCGGCATTGCCCTGCGGGGCCGGATACTTCGGTGTCTCGCTCATCACGCACGCTCCAGGATCGCAGTCGAGGCGCCGTGGCGCACGCCCAACAGTCCGCCGGTGCCGTGCACCAGCGCGAGATCGCAGTTCGGTACCTGCACCTTGGGGTGGGCCTCGCCGCGCAGCTGCCGCACCGCCTCGAGGATCTTGGTCATGCCGCCGCGATTGACCGGATGGTTGCTGCACAGGCCGCCGCCATCGGTATTCCACGGCAGCTTGCCGACGCCGGAGATCAGGTTGCCGTCAGCCACGAACTTGCCGCCCTCGCCCTTCTCGCAGAAGCCGAGATCCTCGAGCTGCATCACCACCGTGATGGTGAAGCTGTCGTAGACGGAGGCGTATTTGATGTCCTTCGGGGTCACACCGGCCTCGGCGAAGGCCGGCGGCGCCGACCACACCGCCGCCGAATAAGTCAGGTCGAGCGACTGGCCGCCGCGCGGGCCCTTCAGCGCCTCGCCGGCGCCGATCAGCTTGACCAGCGGCCGCTTCAGGCTCCTGGCGATCTCCGGGGTGGTCACGATCACCGCGCCGCCGCCGTCGGTGACCACGCAGCAGTCGAGCCGGTGCAGCGGGTCGGCGATCATCGGCGAATTGATCACGTCCTCGACCGTGACCACCTCGCGCAGCATGGCGTGCGGGTTGTACTGGGCGTGGTGGGAGGCCGCGACCTTGACCCAGGCGAGTTGCTCGCTGGTGGTGCCGAACTGGTGCATGTGGCGCAGCGCGCACATGGCGTAGATGTTGTGGGTGGTGGCGCCGTAGGCCGCCTCGAAATCGACCTCGGGGCCGATCGCCCGCGGCGGCGCGCCGCCGGTGCGCGGCTTGCCGGCCAGCGTGATCAACGCCACCGAGCAGCGCCCGGCGGCGATGGCTTCGGCGGCGTGGCCGAGGTGGATGATGTAGGAACAACCGCCGGTATCGGTGCCGTCGAGGTGCCTCAGCTTCAGCCCCATGTAGTCGGCCATGGCCATCGGGCCGCCGGGCGCGTCGCCGGCGCAGAAGTAGCCGTCGATGTCGTCCTTGGTGAGCCCCGCATCGGCCAGCGCGCCGCGCGCGCATTCCGCATGAAGCTGCGCCACCGACTTGTCGGGCGCGTGCCGGGTCGGATGTTCGTAAATCCCGGCAATGTATGCCTTGCCCTTGATGCTCAATACCGTCTCCGCCTCACGTTTCTTGTCCCGCCACGCGCGGCGAGCAAGCGGCCCACCGGCCGTTCCGGCCCTGGGCGCGCGTCGCAAACGACCGCTTCGGCGAATTTTGTGAACTGCCGCATCCGGATTGGCAAGCGCCTCGCGCCCAATCCCGTTCCGCTACGCGAAACGGAATGGGCATATGCGAAAAACGCCTGAGCTATTCGGCCGCGAGCTGCGCCGGGACCCGCGGACGGGGATTGTCGAGCTCACCAAAGAGCTCCCTGCGCCGCGCGTTGGTGTCCGTCACCGCCTTGTCCTTGACCGGGCCGTAGCCGCGCACCCGATCCGGCCACGACAGCAGTTCGACCGCGGGGTCGAACACTTCGGGGCCGAGCCGCGCCAGCACCCGCTCGACGTCCTGCTCGTAGGTCCGGATCAGATCGCGCTCCAGCCGACGATCGGCCGAGTAGCCGAACACGTCGAGCGGCGTGCCCCGCAGGAACCGCAATCTTGCCAGCACGCCGAACGCCCGCATCATCCACGGGCCGAACTGGATCTTGCGCGGCCGGCCAAGCGGATCCGTCTCGCGCGCCAGCCCCGGAGGCGCGAGGTGGAAGTTGAGCGTGAAATCGCCCTCGAACTGATCCTCGATCAGCGCCTTGAAACGGCCGTCGGTGTAGAGCCGCGCCACCTCGTACTCGTCCTTGTAGGCGAGCAGCTTGGCATAGCTGGTGGCGGCGGCGCGCACCGGAAGCTCGCCGACCCCGGTCTTGTCGGCGACCGCCTTGACCCGATCGACCAGCGCGCGATAGCGCCGCGCCAGCCGGCCGCCCTGGTAGTCGCGCAACAGCGCGCTGCGGTGGGCGACAACCTCCTCCAGCGACATCTCGTCGAGGGTCTTCGGCGCCGCCGCCTCGTCCTTCAGCATGCCGGCGAGCCGCCCCGGATCGGCGCTGGCGAGGCGTCCGAGCTGGAAGGCCAGCGTGTTCATCTTCACCGACACGGCGTTGAGCTCGATCGCCTTCAGGATCGCCTCGGCCGACACCGGCAGCAGGCCTTGCTGGCTGGCGTAGCCCAGCATCATCACGTTGGTGGCGATGGCGTCGCCGAGCAGCGCTTCGGCGGCGTGGGTGAAATCGACGAACACCGAATCCTTGCGGATCGCGTTCTCCAGCACCGTGTTGACCTTGCGGCGCTGGAAATCGAAATCCCGGTTGCGGACGAAATCCGCGATCGGGATCAGATGGGTGTTGATGATGCCGTGGGTGCGCTGGGCCTCGCACAGCGTGATCGTTTCCTTGGCGATCGCCACCACCTCGTCGGCCGCGATCAGGAGGTCGGCGGTGCCGGTGACGATGCGAGAGCAGGTCACATCCTCGGTGTTCCGGGAAATGCGGACGTGGCTCAGCACCGCGCCGCCCTTCTGCGCCAGCCCCGACATGTCGAGGATCATGCTGGCCTTGCCCTCGACATGGGCGGCCATGCCGAGCAGCGCGCCGATGGTGAGCACGCCGGTGCCGCCGACCCCGCCCACCGCGATGTTGTAGGGCTTGTCCAGCGGCTGCAGCGGCGGCGCCGCCGGCAGGTCGCCGATCGCCGTGAGATCCAGCGGGGCGCGCTTGCGCAGCCGGCCGCCGTTGACGGTGACGAAGGACGGGCAGAACCCCTTGAGGCAGGAAAAATCCTTGTTGCAGCTCGACTGGTTGATGGCGCGCTTGCGACCGAGCTCGGTCTCGAGCGGCTCGACCGAGATGCAATTGGACTGCACCGAGCAGTCGCCGCAGCCCTCGCACACCGCCGGATTGATCACGACGCGCTTCGGCGGATCCTCCAGGAGGCCGCGCTTGCGGCGCCGGCGCTTTTCCGCGGCGCAGGTCTGCACGAACACGATCGCCGAACAGCCGGGGGTCTCGCGCAGCGTCCGCATCACCGCGTCGAGCTCGTCGCGATGGGCGACTTTGGTCCCGGGCGCGATGTCGGCGGCCGGATAGCTGCCAGGGGTTTCCGACACCAGGTAAATGTCGCGGATGCCCTCGCTATGGAGCTGGAAGGTGATCTGCTGCGGCGACAGCTCGCCGTCGACGTGCTGGCCGCCGGTCATGGCGACCGCGTCATTGTAGAGAATCTTGTAGGTGAGGTTGACCTTGGCCGCCACCGACTGGCGGATGGCGAGGCTGCCCGAGTGGAAATAGGTGCCGTCGCCGAGATTGACGAAGACGTGCTTCTCGTCGGTGAACGGCGCGATCGCGGTCCACGGCACGCCCTCGCCGCCCATCTGGGTGAAGGTCTCGGTGTTGCGGTCCATCCACTGCGCCATGAAGTGGCAGCCGATGCCGGCCAGCGCGCGACTGCCGTCCGGCACCTTGGTCGAGGTGTTGTGCGGGCATCCCGAGCAGAAATACGGCGTGCGGGTGATCGGCGCCACCGCCTGGACCTGCGACGCCTGGCGGCCGTTGAACCAGTCGGCCTTGGCCCGCAGCTGGGCGACGATCTCTGGATTGAGGTCCAGCGTCAGCAGCCGCTCGGTCAGCGAGGTCGCGATCGCGGCGACGCTGAGCTCCTCGGAGAACGGGAAGAACCGCTTGTCGTGGTTGTCCATCTTGCCGATGATGCGGGGCCGCACGTCGTCGCGCCAGTTGAACAGCTCCTGCTTGACCTGGTTCTCGACGATCTCGCGGCGCTCCTCGACGATCAGGATCTCCTCGAGGCCGACCGCGAACTCGCGGACCCCGACCGGCTCCAGCGGCCACGGCATGCCGATCTTGTAGAGGCGCAGCCCGATCTGCGCCGCCACCTCCGGCGTGATGCCGAGCTCGCGCAGCGCCTGGCGCACGTCCTCGTAGCTCTTGCCGGACGCCATGATGCCGTAACGCGCCTTGGGCGAGTCCATGGTGACGCGGTTGATCCTGTTGGCGCGGGCGAAGGCGATGGCGGCGAAGCCCTTGTAGTCCTGCAGCCGCCGGTCCTGGGCGAAGCGGTCGTCGGGCCAGCGCAGGTTGAGGCCGTCGGGCGGCAGTTCGAAATCTGCCGGGATGATGAACGGCGTCATTTCGTCGGTGAGGTCGATCTCGGCGGTGGTCTCCACCGTCTCGGTGATCACCTTCATGCCGACCCAGCAGCCGGAATAGCGCGACATCGCGATGCCGAGCAGGCCCATCCCGATCATTTCGTGGACGCTGGAAGGATAGAGATACGGCATCAGCGCGGCCATGAAGGCGTGATCGGACTGGTGCGGCACGGTGGAGGACTTGGCGCCGTGGTCGTCGCCGGCGAGGCACAGCACGCCGCCGTGCCTGGCGGAGCCGGCGGCGTTGCCGTGGCGAAACACGTCGCCGCAGCGATCGACGCCCGGGCCCTTGCCGTACCAGATGCCGACCACGCCGTCGTGGCGCGCGCCGGGCGACAGGTTGAGCTGCTGCGAGCCCCAGATCGCGGTGGCGGCGAGATCTTCGTTCACGCCGGGCTGGAATTTGACGTTGTAGGCTTCCAGATGGGCGCGGGCAGCGGCGAGCTGCTGGTCGTAGCCGCCGAGCGGAGACCCGCGGTATCCGGTCACGAAAGCCGCCGTGTTCAGCCCCTGGGCGCGGTCGCGACGCATCTGCGCCATCGGCAACCGCACCAGCGCCTGGGTTCCGGTGATGAAGACGTGCCCGCTGCCCTGGGTGTATTTCTGGTCGAGGCTGATCGGTCCCTGATTGATTCCCATTGCGCGCTCTTTCCGGCTCTTGGCGGCCCTTCCGCGAGTCCCTGTGACGACAGTCTATGTCGCTTTGGGCGCGGCCCGCATCAAGAATCCGACAGCATTCCTGTCTCGAAATTTCGTATCCCGGCGACAGCCGCCCGCGCCTCCGCGGCGCCGTCCAGCCTGCGCTCCGCGACGCAAAATGTCGCCTGGCTCCCATCGCGTCCCGCATCGCACCGCAACCGTCGTCCGGAACCGCGTGGGGCACGCCGGGTTATGGAGACACTTAAGCTAAAATCAAATGGAGGGTGCTCATGGCCGTTCCACGCGAACCTGGCGATCCCGTTCGCCGCGGCTGGTCCGAAGACGATCGTCTGCTGCATGCGTCGATGGCGGATGAACTGCCGCCGCGGCAATCTATTCCCGACGATCTCGAAGGCCCCCCGCAGGCCGATCCTGAAATGGCGGAAGCACCGGCGGGCCCGGGCCGAATCGCGACCTACGCGGTCGCGGCCCTGCTGGTGGTGTTCGCCGTGCTCTACGGCATGACCCAGAACTCCCCCATCGCTTCGAATCCGCCCGCATCGAACACGGCGGCGAACACCCAGGCCAGTCCGCCGGTCCGCAACGTGACGCCGGGTCCGAACACGCAGCCGGGAGCGACCACCGGCGCCGCGCCGAGCAAGCCCGCACAGGCGCCGGCCCCAACCACACCGGGCGCGGCGGGTCCGGGCACGACCACGCGCTGAACGCTGACGAGCCACAACCCGCGAGGCGAACCGGCTCCTCGCGAGGAGGGATCCGTTGCAACGTCGTGTTCGCCGCGCGCACAGAGTTGCCGGGCCCAGCAACGACACGTGACTTGCCACGGCAGTGCGATCCACGGCAAAGGTGAAAGGGCATCCGAACCATACCCAGGCGGCGCACCTCTGCGGCCCGACGGATCCCGATCATGACCCACCCCACGGCCACGCGCCTATGGTTTCTGCTGGCCCTCCTGCTGCACCCCATCGTGGCGGCCCGCGCCGATGATTACGCCCGTGAGCCCTACGGCATCGGTCTCGAAGGCTTCGCCTATCCCTACCCGGTCAGGATGCTCGACCTCGTCAACGACGGCGAGCCGGTGCGCATGGCCTACATGGACGTCGCGCCGGCGTCGCCGAACGGCCGCACCGTGTTGCTGCTGCACGGGCGCAATTTCCCGTCGAGCTACTGGGCGCCGGTGATCAACACGCTGACGGCGGCGGGCTACCGCGTCGTCGTCCCGGACCAGGTCGGCTTCGGCAAGTCGTCCAAGCCACGTGGGGAGCTGCATTTCGATACGCTGGCCCACAACACCCTGGCGCTGCTCGATCACCTCGACCTCTCCGAGGTCGACATCGTCGCGCATTCCCTCGGCGGCATGCTGGCGGTACGCATCACCCGCGTCGCGCCGGACCGGGTTCGGCATCTGTTGCTGGCGGCGCCGATCGGGCTCGAGGACTATCGCCTCTACGTGGCGCCGACGCCGACCGAGAAACTCATGGAGAGCGAGGACCGCCTGACGGCGGAGGCCTACCGCAAGCAGCTCGTCAGCAACTATTCGCTGACGCTGCCGCCGGACGCCATCACGCCCTTCATCGACGCCCGCTTCAACATCAAGGGCGCCGCCGACTATCCGCGCTGGCTCGCGGCCTTCGTCAGTTCGGGGCAGATGGTCTATCGCGAGCCGGTGGCCCACGAGATCGCGCTGATCGCGCGGCCGACCTTGTTCGTGATGGGCGAGAACGACCACAACGCTCCGGGACGCGCCAGCGCGCCGGAAGAGCTGCGGCCGAAGATGGGCCACAATGCCGATCTCGCCAGGGCCCACGCCGCCCGGATGGCCAATGCCAGGGTCGAAGTTCTTCCCGGCGTCGGTCACCTGGTGTTTCTCGAGGCGCCGGAAAAATTCGACGCCGCAATGCTGGCATTTCTGGCCACGCCGTGACGCGTCATCTATTCTCGATCCAGCCCGCCGCGTCGCCGCCATCGCGGCGCCTGCCGACGGCCCCAGGACGCAGGCCCTGAGAAAAAGGATGAAGCCATGAAGTTCATCGCCACAGCCGCACTCCTCGGCAGCCTGATCGCCGGCGCGAGCGCCGCGCAGGCCATGCCCCTCGCGCCGGCGCGTAACGCTGCCGCCTTACCCGTGATCCAGGTCGCGGGCGGTTGCGGCCCAGGCTCGTACCGTGGCCCCTCCGGCGGTTGCCGCACGGTGCGCGGCGCCGCCGTGGTGGTGGGCCCCGGCCCCGTGGTGGCTGGGCCACGGGTCTGCTCGCCCGGCTTCGTGATCGGCCGCTACGGCCGCTGCCGCCCGATCTGATCACCGCGACGCGTATTCGATTTCCCCAAAACCCCGCCACCGGCGGGGTTTTGTGATTTGTGCCGCGGCAGCCGCGATCACCACGCTTGGCGCAGGGGCGATCAGATGCGAACCACGACCTTGCCGTTGGCCTCGTGGGATTCCAGCAGCCGGTGCGCCGCCTGAATCTCCTCGAACCGGAACACCCGCGCCGGCTGTGCCTTGTAGATGCCGGCGGAGACCCGGTCGACGATGTCCTGAAACGGTATCTCCGACAGCGGAAACGACGGCGTGCCGGTGACGAGCGCGCTGCCGAACACGCTGAGATGGGTGCCCGACGGCATCTGGAAGATCGGATCCATCGTCAGCGGACCACCGCCGCCGAGAAAACCGACCAGACAGGCATGGCCGCCGCGCCTCAGGCTGGCGAGCGAATCCAGGATGGTGGTGTGGCCGACGATGTCGAGCGCCGCGTCGATGCCGTCGGGATGGCGCTCGCGGATCCGCGTCGCAAGGTCCGGCGCCTCCACCATGACGGCCGCGGCGCCGAGCGCCTCGAGCTGCGGCGCCCGCCGCGGGTTGCGCGTGGTGGCGATGACGCGGGCGCCGCGCTCGGCGGCAATGTTCACCGCCGCCTGGCCGAGCGCCGAGGTCGCGCCGCGGATCAGCACGGTCTGAGCGGTGCGCAGGTCGAGAATGCCGCACAGCGCGGTCCAGGCGGTGGCGTAGGATTCCGGGATCGCCGCCAGTGCCTCCCACGACAGATCGGTCGTCACCGCGGCGACGTTGCTCGCCGGCACCCGTACCTGTTCCGCGTAGCTGCCGTTCAGGCTGCGGCCGAGTCCCCCGACAACTGCGACCACCGTCTGCCCGGGCGCGAAGCGCCCCTGAGGGTCGGCGCGCACCACGCCCGCGCATTCGATGCCGCTGATCTCGGCGACGTCGCCCCACGCTCCCTTCCGAAAATAGATCTCGGCCTGGTTGAGGCCGAACGCCTTGACGTCGATGACGACGTGGCCGGGCGCCGGTTCGGGATCGGGCCGTTCCTCGATCGCCAGGACTTCCGGGCCGCCGTATTGCTTGATGACGATTGCACGCATGGATCACCTCCGGGTTTGCGTGGGGCGACCCTGGTCGATGATGCCATTTGGATATATGATAAAGTCTTGATCATCTCCATTTGGAAATTCGATGATGTTGGACGGCCTGACGCTTCACCAGCTGCTCTGCTTCGAGGCCGTGGTCACCGAAGGCGGCTTCCAACCCGCCGCCGACCGGCTGCTGCGGTCGCAGCCGACGGTCTCCGCCTCGGTGAAGAATCTCGAAGCCCAGCTCGGCCTCAGCTTGCTCGACCGCAGCGGCTATCGCGTCACGCTGACCGCCGAGGGCCGCTCGTTCTACGAACGCACGCGGGTCTTTCTCCACGAGCTGCGGCGGCTGCGCGACCACGCCACCCAGTTGGCGATGGGCGAGGAGAGCGAGCTGCGGGTGGTGATCGGCGACCTCTGTCCGCTACCGCAAACGCTGGCCCTGCTCCGCCGCTTCTTCGATGGCTGCCCCGCGACGCGGCTGCACCTGCATTTCGAGGCCATCACCGGACCATGGGAACGGCTGTTCGATGGCGAGGCGGACCTGATCCTGCACCACATCGAGGCTTCCGATCAGCGCCTGGAGTCGATCCCCCTCTATGCCGTCGGCCTCGTTCCGGTGGTGGCGCCCGACTTCCTGAAATTTCCGATCTCGCCCGCGATCACGCCCGAGCAGATGCGCGACTACGTCCAGTGCGTGATCCGCGACACCGCCCGCCGCCCCGACAACCGCCGCGACTACTTCACCCTCGAAGGCGCGCGGCGCTGGACGGTCAGCGACCAGCTCATGAAGCGCGAGCTGATCCTTCAGGGCATGGGCTGGGGCCACATGCCGGACTATTTGGTCGGTGACGACCTGCGCGAAGGCCGCCTCAAGTCGATCGCGGGTCGCCATTTCACGGGCGGACGGGCCGAGATCGTCGCGGCGCGCCGCCGCGACGTGCCCCATGGCCCGATCGCGCAGCGGCTGTGGCAGTACATCGCGGACGAGGCCCGCGCGCCTCAGTCCCGGTCGTAGACGAATTTCGGCATTTCCCAGCGAAACCGGATCGCCAGCAGGCGAAACGTCAGCCCGACCGCCAGCGCCACCAGCGTCACGACGTCCGGGCTGACGCCGAGCGTGAGCCCGCCGACGTAAGTGAGGCCGGTGACGATCGCAACACTGGCGTAGAGTTCGGACCGAAACAACAGCGGCACGTCGTTGCACAGCACGTCGCGCAGCACACCGCCGACCGAGCCCGAGATCATGCCGGCGACGATGACGACGGCGAGCGGCTGGCCGGTCTTGAGCGCGACGTCGCAGCCCTGGATGGTGAAGACCACGAGGCCGATGGCGTCGAGCACCAGGAACAGGTGGCGGAAGCGATGGATGCCGCCGGCGAACGCGATGGTGGAGAGTGCCGCGATGGTGGTGACGCCCAGCAGGTACGGCTCCCTCACCCACGCCAGCGGATAGTTGCCGAGCAGGATGTCTCGGGTCGATCCGCCGCCGAGCGCGGTGATGCTGCCGAGCAGCACGACGCCGACCCAGTCCATACTGCGCCGTCCCGCCGCCAGCGCCGCGGTCATCGATGCGGCGATGATACCGATCAGCGACAACGGCAGCAGCAGGGCTTCGGTGTGGGGCATGCGTGGTGCGCCTCCCCTCGCCTCAGCTCATAGCGGCAGATTGTCGTGCTTCTTGGCCGGCACCTCGACGTGCTTGTCCTTCAGCATGGCGAGCGCGCGGGCGATGCGCTTGCGGGTCGAGTGCGGCATGATGACGTCGTCGATGTAGCCGCGCTCGGCGGCGACGAACGGCGACAGGAAGCGGTCCTCGTATTCCTTGGTGCGGGCGGCGATCTTCTCGGCGTCGCCGATGTCCTGGCGGAAGATGATCTCCACCGCGCCCTTGGCGCCCATCACCGCGATCTGCGCGGTCGGCCACGCGTAGTTCATGTCGGCGCCGATCTCCTTGGACGCCATGACGTCGAAGGCGCCGCCATAGGCCTTGCGGGTGATCACGGTGACCAGCGGCACCGTACACTGCGAATAGGCGAACAGCAGCTTGGCGCCGTGCTTGATCAGGCCGCCGTATTCCTGGGCGGTGCCCGGCAGGAAGCCCGGCACGTCGACGAAGGTGACGATCGGGATGTTGAAGGCGTCGCAGAACCGCACGAAGCGCGCCGCTTTCCGCGAGGCGTCGCTGTCGAGCACGCCGGCCAGCACCATCGGCTGGTTGGCGACGAAGCCGACGGTGCGCCCGGCGATGCGGCCGAAGCCGGTGACGATGTTGCGGGCGAAGGTCTCGGCGATCTCGAAGAAGTCGCCCTCGTCGACCACCTTCAGGATCAGCTCCTTGATGTCGTAGGGCTTGTTGGGATTCTCCGGCACCAGGGTGTCGAGCGACATGTCGACCCGCTCGATGTCGTCGAAGCTCGGCCATTCCGGCACGCCGTCGG
>JARLJA010000018.1 GCA_031291445.1 Xanthobacteraceae bacterium
CATCGCGCCATCCCGGAAACGAAACCCGAGCCGTGACCAAGAAGACCCACGAAACTCTCGCGCTGAGCAGCGACGACGGCCACCTTCACCTGCCCCGCCGCCAGAAAATCTGGCGCAGCGCGCGGCGCGCCGCCCTCATCGTGCTGGCGATCCTGGCGCTCGGCTCGGTGCGGGTGCTGATGGGACGGGCGACCGGCAAGGCGGAGCTCGAGACGCAATCGCTGGAAAGCCAGCGCGTTTTCGTGAAGACCGTGACGCCGGTCGTCAGCAAGTCGGGCGGCGTGCTGACGCTGCCCGCCACGTTGCGCGGCGACAACGAGACCGCGATCTACGCCCGCGTCCCGGGCTATGTGCAGAGCTTCGCGGTCGAGATCGGCGCCCGCGTCACCACGGGCCAGGTGCTGGCCGAACTCGACACGCCCGAACTCGACCAGCAAGTGCGGCAGGCCGCCGCCCAGCTCGAACAGGCCAAGGCCAATGTCGTTCTCGGGAAGGTCGCGCTCGACCGCTGGCAAAAGCTTTTCAAGGAGGATTCGGTCGCGCGGCAGGCTCTGGACGAAAAGCAGAACGCCTATGACACCGCCGTGGCCGCGCAGAACGCCGCCGCCGCGAACCTGCAGCAATTGCAGGCGACCACCGCCTTCAAGCGCGTCGTCGCGCCGTTCGACGGCGTCATCACCGCGCGCAACGTCAATGTCGGCAATCTCGTCAATGCCGGCAGCGGCGGCGTGTCGCTGTTCTCGATGGCGACCACCGATCCGCTGCGGGTCTTCGTGGACGTGCCGCAGGCCTATGTGAACCTGGTTCCGGTCGGCGCGAAAGTCCCCGTCAATCAGTCGGAAATGCCCGACCAGACCTTTTACGCCATCGTCAAGCATGTCGCCGGCGCCATCGACGTCGCGACGCGCTCGCTGCGCGTCGAGCTGATCCTGCCCAACGCCGACGGCAAGCTCAAGCCCGGCGCCTATGTGCAGGTCGCCCTGCCGCTGAGCCCCAAGGGACCGCTGTCGATTCCCGCCAACACCCTGCTGTTTCGCGCCGAGGGGCCGAATGTGGCGGTGGTCGATTCCTCGGACATGATCCAGCTGCATCCCGTCACCATCGCCCGGGACCTCGGCGCCACGCTCGAAATTGCGCAGGGCGTCTCGGCGGACGATCGCATCGTGATCAATCCGCCGGACTCGCTGATCAACGGCGAGCGCGTCACCATCGCCCCGGCGGAGGCCGCCGCGGCGAAATAGGCGAACGGATTCTGTCCGTCCGCCTGTCTCCTTTACGGGCAGAGATCCCAGAACCCGGCCCGGCGGGTCGAATCCGTGTAATACCAGCAATAATTCGGGCCGGGAGGCGAACCGGCCCAGCTCGCCGCGCTCGCCGCCGCAATGAAGCCCAAAGCCGCGCCCGCCGCGATGGCGCCGCCCGCCGGCCACCAATAGGAGCCGGGACGGACCCACACGCCGCCGCGATAGCGAACGTTGGGACCGCGATAAAGGCCGCGGTTGACGTTCACATTGACGTTCCGGTTGACGTTGCGATTCACGTTCACGTTACGGTTGACGTTCACGTTACGGTTCACGTTGACGTTGCGATTGATATTGCCGCCGCCGCGATGCACGCCGCCCCCGCGCGCGCCGCCGCCGACATGACGCGCCAGAACGATCGGATCGTCGAAACCCGCCATCGGCTGAGCGGCGGGGATTTGCAGGGCTTCGGACTGGGCGGGAAGGAAGGACATCAGCGCCGCGATCAGGGCCGTCCGCGCGAAGTATTTTCTTTTCATATGTTTTTTCTCCGATAAGGCCGCTCCGCCGTCGGTACGGTCCAGATTCGTGGCGCGGATGCGATGATGCCGCGACGCGACGCCGGGAAATAGTCGACTATTGGCGAACGACGCCGCCTCATATCCCCGCGATGTCGAAAGCCGCGACGCTGGCCGCCCCTTGCGTCGCGGCGAGGAAATAGCCCTCGGCGTGCGGCAGGAGATGGCCGGCGAAATGGCCGGCGAGCGCGATCTTGCCGCGCAGGAACGCGGCGTCCGCGCCGCTTTCGCCGAGCAGCTCTTCGGCGCGGGCGGCCTGGCGCGCCACCAGCCAGAACCCGATTGTGGTTCCGAACTGGTAGAGCAGCGGCACGGCGGCGGCGGCCGTCTGCGCCGGATTCGCGCCATGGGTCGCCAGCACCCAATCCACCGCGTCCCGCAGGCGGGCGGTCGGGGCCTTCAGCGCCTGTCCGAGCGCCGCGATCTCGGGCTGCGCAGCCCCGGACAGCTTGGCCGCCGTCGCCTCGATCGCCTGGATCAGATGGCCCGCGGCCGCCCCGCCGTCGCGCGCTATCTTGCGGCCGACGAGGTCGTTGGCCTGGATCGCGGTGGTGCCTTCATAGATCGGCGTGATGCGGGCGTCGCGGAAATGCTGGGCGGCGCCGGTCTCCTCGATGAAGCCCATGCCGCCATGAACCTGCACGCCGGTCGAGGCGATTTCGACCGCGCTCTCCGTGCACCAGCCCTTCACCACCGGGATCAGCAGATCGACCAGCGCCTGCGCCGCCGCGGCCTCGTCC
>JARLJA010000019.1 GCA_031291445.1 Xanthobacteraceae bacterium
CGGCTGACCGGGCCGGCCGGGCTCGCCCGCGGGCGCCACCGGCGTGCGGCTCGCCCGCACCACGCCTTCGCCCTGGAACATGCCGGCGCGCGGGGTTGCGGCGACCGCGGGCTCGCCGTGGTTCTGCTTGGAAAACAGCGCGCGATCCTTGCTCGCAACCTCGGCATGCTGGCGCTGCACCGGCGTCGCCTCGACGTGACGCTCATGCGCCAACGCCTCCTGCTGCGGCGTCGGCCGGGCCTGGATGCCGCCATTGCCGCCGTTGAAGCTGGCGCGGCTGGCGTTGTTGTTGACCACGACGGTCTGGTTGTAGACGTTGGTGATCCGCACGTTGGTGAAGTTGGTGACGGCGCGGTTGTAGAAGAACGCGCCGTGATCCCAGCGGCCGCCGTAGTAGCCCTCGCCGGTGTAGCCGTAGCCGTAGTCGACGCCGCCGTAGAAGCCGACCTCGCGGCCCCAGTAGCCGGGATGGAATCCGTAGCGGCCATCGGCCCAGCCCCACCACGCCGGCGTCCACAACAGCTCCGGCTGCGGTGGTTCGACCCACGTCCCGGGCACCCAGTAATAGTCCAGCGCGGCCGGGTCCCAGGCCCAGTAGCCGGGCACCCAGAGGTAGCCCTCCGCCGGAATCGGCGGCTGTTCGTAGTAGGGAAGCGGCGGCGGCGCGACGTCGACGCTCACGTCGATCGCGATCTGTGCCTGCGCCGGCACCATGAGATACGCCGGCAGAGCCGTGCCCAGCATGAGTGCGAAAATGGATGATCGAAGGGATTTCATGTGAATGCTTTCATGACGATGATGGCCGGAGACGCGGAAGGCAGAGGCGGGACAGGACAACGGCGAGGGTCGCTTTCGGTTCCATGCTTCCGGTTCCGTCGTGCGATTTCCTGCAGGCCCCAGCGTGCACATGCCTCCTGAACGCAACTTGAACGTGGCGTTTTGCCGATTGTCATGGTGGTGGCGCGACCGGCTGCGCGCGCGCATCCGGACGCATGGCCTCGCGTCTCCGAAGTGCCGGTCGAGCGTGCGGCAAATGACACGGCAATTCGGAGATGGGACCCGAGATCGGGCTGTCGCGTAGCCCCGAACCGTACCAAGAGCTCCAGCTCGCTCCCCACCGCCACGCTTCGAATTCAGCCGATGAAACAGCGTCCAAAGAAAAACCAAAGAACGGAAATCTAGGCTCCTCGCAAGGTTCCGATCGGCGGTTCGCGCGGGGATCATGCTCGCGAGACCGCACGCAATCCAAAGGGAACCGGATGGAAACGCTCGGGAGGAGGGTGCCATGCCCAAGCTGCAGCGACGCGACTACTACGATACGGCCCGCGATATGAACTGGGCCTTTTCGTATGTCAATGAGGACGAGGTCTTCCCGGAAGAGCTCTCGAAAAGCTTCGGAATCAAGGGCGACGAATGGTGGGGCTGGGACGAGCCCTACAAGCTGACCTACCGCGAATACGTGCATAACCAGGCCGGCAAGGACGACGGAATCTATTCCATCCGGTCCACGATTGCCCGTTCCAACCTGTACGACAATCTGGACGTCGGCTGGAAATCGGCCATCAAGGCGCATTACGGCGCGATCCCCGTGCCCGAGTATTTCGCGTCGATCGGCGAGGCGCGCATGGCGCGGTTCGGCCGCGCCGCGGCGTGGCGCAACATGGCGACCTTCGGGACGCTGGACGAATGTCGGCACGGCCAAGCGCAGATCTATTTTCCCTACTGCCTGCTCGGCAAGGATCCCCAGTTCGACTGGGCGCACAAGGCGATGCACACCAACGAATGGGGCGTCATCGCCGCGCGCAGCCTGTTCGACGACATGTTCACCGCGAACGACGCGGTATCCACGGCGATCCAGCTGACGTTCACCTTCGAAACCGGATTCACCAACCTGCAGTTCCTCGGCATGGCCTCGGATGCGCTGCACGTCGGCGACATCGAGTTCGGTGCGCTGATTTCATCGATCCAGACCGACGAAGCGCGTCATTCGCAACAAGGCGAACCCACGCTACGGATCATGATCCAGAACGGCAAGAAGGCGGAGGCGCAGAAGCTGGTCGATCAGATGTTCTGGCGCTCATGGAAGCTGTTCGCCCTGCTGACCGGCATCTCGATGGACTACTACACGCCGCTCGAAAGCCGCACCATGTCCTTCAAGGAGTTCATGCAGGACTGGATCTGCCGTCAGTTCATGGATCAGTTCAAGGACCTCGGCATGGATCTGCCGTGGTACTGGGAGAAGCACTTCCTGCCGGAGCTCGATTGGGTCCATCACGCATATCACTTGGGCGTCTGGTTCTGGCGTCCGACCGTGTGGTGGAATCCGGACGCCGGCGTGTCCGCGGCCGAACGTGACTGGCTCGAGCAGAAGTACCCCGGCTGGAACGCGCGATTCGGCAAACTGTGGGATGTCATTGCCGACAACGTTCGGGCCGGGCGCATCGGGAAGACCTATCCCGCGACCCTTCCGATCGTGTGCAATTGCTGCCACATCCCGATCTGCAGTCCGAGCGTCGGCCAGGCGCCGCGCATCACCTCGCACAACGGACGGAAGCTGAGTTTCTGCTGCGAGGTGTGCGAATGGGTCTGGAAGAGCCAGCCCGAGCGTTACGACACCCATCTGTCGGTGGTTGATCGCTTTCTGGCGGGTCAAATTCAGCCGCCGAACCTCGAGGGCGCGCTCCAGTACATGGGCATCACGCCCGAGGTCGCCGGCAACGACGCCGAAGGCTACGCCTGGAACAGAATGGCGAGCCTCGCGGCCGAGTGACGACGGTCCAAAGACACGAACAACGATAGTCGGAGGGTACGACGGCAACGGCTCGCGCGAGCCGTCGGCCCTGCCGGACAACCAGGAGAGGAAATATGGCCCTGTTTCCGCTGCAAGCGAACTTTCGCGGCGACTTCGTCGTCCTGCTGATTCCCGTCGACGACGGCGACGACATGACGGCCGTGGCCGAGAAGGTCGCCCAACATTCCATCGGGCTTCGCGTGGTCGACACCGGCGCGCCGAAACGCGTCTACTACAACGGCAAGGAGCTGCCGCCACGGATGACCGTCAAGGAATCCGGAATCCCCCCGATGGACTGGATCGAGGTGGCCTATGTCGGCTGAAGACGATGTCAAATGGGTCGAGGTCGCCACGCTTGACGACATCTGGGAAGGCGACGTGCTGGATGCCGAGGTCGACGGCGAGGAAGTGCTCATCGTGCATCTGCCCGGCGGCGAGCTGCGGTGCTTCCAGGGCATGTGTCCGCATCAGGAAATCCTGCTGGCCGACGGCCAGATCGACTTCGAGACAGGGGTCATCACCTGCTCGGCGCATGAATGGCAGTTCAGCATGGACGATGGCCGCGGCCTGAATCCGAAGGACTGCAGACTGTTCCAATACCAGGTGAAAAAAGAAGGCGAGACGGTGCTGGTCGGGGTGCCTCTCGACGGCCGCCTTCGCCGCCTCCGTCACCGCGCGCAACAGGACGCATAGGAGCGACCATGAACGCCACAGCAGCCGCCATCAAGCTCGTCGGCCCCGTGATCCGGGGCGTCGACGAAGACATCATCGAGGCCGTCATCACGGCCGGCGAAACCGACAATCCCGACCTGGAGATCGTCGTCGAGGACCGCGGCGGCTACGTCCGTGTCCAGGCGGACAAGAACTTTCGACTGACGCAGAAGAGCATGCAGGCGGCGCTGGGCCGGCCTTTCCGGCTCGCCGAGATCGAGCCGAGCCTGGTGTCGTTCGCCGGCCGGCTGCACTCGATGGACGACGAGTGGGTCTGGACGATTCACAGCTGAGCAATCCGGGGAGAAAACGATATGACCGCGATGACCGCCAAGGCGACCGCCCGCAAACAGAAGAAGACCTGGAGCCTGTGGACCGAGCGCCGCTTGCCGTCCGAATACGAGGCCGTGACCTACAAGTTTCACAGCCATTTTCGCCGTGCGCCGGCTCCGTTCGAGCTCTCCGAGGGCTGGTCGATCAATCAGTTCTATCTGAAGAACCGCGAGGGCTCGAAATTCGCGCTGGACGACTGGGAGGGCTATCGCGATCCGCGGGCCTACACCTATCGCCGGTATGTCGAGGACCAGCGGGACCGCGAGGTCTACTGCGACAACCTGATCGACGAGTTCGAGCGACTGGACAGCTATCGCAAGCTGTCGCGGCCCTGGCTCGACTTCCTGGGCCGGCATTATCTGCCGGTTCGTTTCCCGGGGCACGCCATGCAGATGAGCGCGGCCTACGTCGCCCAGATGGCGCCGGCCGCCTTCGTCACCAACACGTTCTATTTCCAGATGGGCAACGAGATGCGCCGGGTGCAGCGGCAGGCCTACCTGGCGAAAGCGCTGGCGCTGGACAACGGTCGCGCCGAGCTGGCGGACAGCGATGCCGCGCGCGGTCTGTGGACGCAGGCGCCGCAATGGCAAGGGCTGCGGGAGCTGATTGAAAAACAGCTGATCGCGTTCGACTGGGGAGAGGCGTTCGTCTCGCGCAACCTGGTGGTGCGGCCGATCTTCGATCACGTTTTCAACGCCGAGATCGCGGGACTGGCGAAGGCCAACGGCGACGACCTGTTGTCGCTGCTGCACGACGATTTCCGCAACTACGACGAGGCCTACGCCGTCGAGAACACCAAGGCTCTCGTGAGCTACGCCACCGGCAAGGTGGCGTCGCACGCCGGTCTGTTGCGCGACTGGATCGGGAAGTGGGCGCCCTTGGGCGAACGGGCCGCCCGCGGACTGAGCGAAGCTCTGGCGACCGCCCCCGGTGCCGACAGCGCCGAGGCGCTGTTTCAGCGGACCATGGCGGCGCAGGCGAAGCTCGTCGCTGATTGCGGGCTGTAGCGCATCGCGGCGAGGCCGCCTCGATGTCCGGGAGGCTTGTGGTGACGACACGGCGAATCCGCATCGAGCCGGACGGGATCGACGTCGAGGCGTCCGAAGGAGAAACGATCCTTCAGGCGTCCCGGCGCGCCGGCGTCGTGCTTCCCTACGAATGCGGGTGGGGCAGCTGTGGCGCCTGCAAGGTGACGCTCCTGGAAGGTCGGGTCGAACTGATCTTTCCCGGAGCTCCCGCGGTCAGTCCGCGGGACGCGCGTCGCGGCCGCATCCTGACCTGCCAGAGCCGCGCGGTCCTCGATCTGAGGATCGCGCGCAGTCCCGGCGAGTGGCCCGGGACGGCCATGCCATGCGCCGAGCACACCGCGACGCTCATGGCGGTGGAAGATCTCGGGCCGGAGATTCGCCAGTTCACCTTCGAGACGGCGGCGAAGGTGGGCTTTCTGCCCGGCCAATATGCGATCCTTCATCTCGGCGAGGGGCTCAGGCGCTGCTATTCGATGTGCAACCTGCCGGGCGAAAAGACCCTCCAATTCATCGCCAAGCGCTACGAGAACGGGCCGGGCAGCAATGCGCTGGCGGCGCTGCGGCCGGGCGAGAGCA
This sequence comes from Xanthobacteraceae bacterium, assembly GCA_031291445.1. Lineage (GTDB taxonomy): Bacteria > Pseudomonadota > Alphaproteobacteria > Rhizobiales > Xanthobacteraceae > Bradyrhizobium_A. The sequence goes on from JARLJA010000019.1 coordinate 5,440, forward strand.
TCACCATCGAAGCGCCGTTCGGCGTGGCCACGCTCGGGCGCAGTCCCGGCTGTAAGGTGCTCGTCGCCGGCGGCACCGGCATTGCGCCGATTCTCGCGATGGTGCGGCAGGCAGCTCAGGAGCGATTGGATTTCGACGCGCCCGTGCACGTCATCTACGGCGCGCGCTCGCCGGCCGATCTCGCGGCCGCTGATCTGCTGGCACAGGCCGCCTCCCGCGTCCCCCATGCGCGGTACCTGCCGGTGGTCGAAGAGGCGCCGTCGGGCTGGCCATATGCAAAAGGCTTCGTGACCGACGCGATCGCGGCAACGATCGCGGATCCGGGCGCTGCCGAGTTCTATGTCGCGGGTCCTCCCGCCATGGTCGGCGCGGTGAAGACGCTGCTGCTGCGCTCCGACGTTCCCGTCACGCAGGTCCATTGTGACAGCTTCGGCTAGATTGCGCTCGAGCGCCGCGTGTTCGTGGTCCATGGCGCCCGGGCTTCGGCGCCTCGCGTCGCGGCAGGGCGATCCACCGCGGCTGGCGCCGAAGTGGCCCTGCCACCAGCTGGACGAGGCGCCCTCCTCAGGCGACGTCGATCGGCTTGCCCGGCGCGCGCTTGGCCTGGAGGGCGTCGAGGAGGTCGCGCCGCCGCTGCATGCGGTCGGGCGGGCGTTTGCGCTCGACGAGGATCGGGCAAAGGGTCAGCCGGAAGCCTACGTTTGCGCGCCGGTCTGGCTCATCATTCGGCCCGAGGGGTCGCTCCATCTCACGCTGCGCCCGGAGTGGGCCCAGAAGGTGGTCGGTAAGGGGTGGGGCACGGTGCATCCTTTCGCGCGGTACATGGCGGGCGCCGTGCCGCCGCAGAGCCTCGTCATCTACCGGCCGCGCAGCAACGGCGAGTTCGCCGTGGTCGGACGCATCGTCGAGGCGGCACATGCCTATGCCTGCGGCCGGATCGGATCGGTCGCGCTGCCCGACAGTCGCTGGTGAGGGCATCGAGATGCGCCGCGCGGCGATGCGATCGGTGCTTGGAGACCTGGAGGGCGGGTGCAACACCCGCTTTGGTGCGGCGACGGGCGCGCAATGAACGACCAACCTGACACGCTGCGATTTCACATTCGGCTCGAGCGTCCCGACGCGACAATCGTGTTCGAAGCGCGCGAGGACGAGTATCTGCTCTACAGCATGATCGACGCTGCCATCGAAAGCCCCTATATTTGCGAGCAGGGCTGGTGCCTGGCGTGCGCGGCGCGGTTGCGCAGCGGCGACGTCGATCGGTCGGACGCCCTGACCGTCTATCCCGAGGACGCGGACGCGGGTTTCATTCTCCTGTGCTCGACGAAGCCGCGCTCCGATCTCGTCCTGGTCCAGGACGAACACGGGACGCGGCGCGAGATGACGCAGCATCGGATCGAGCACAACCAGCTCGCCAGGGCCTATCCACCCGGCGCCCGGTCGCGATTCCGTCGCGGACGAGCCAGAGCCAACACCGGCGGGCGTTGACGGGCTTCTCCTCCAGGCATGTGCCGATGCGGCGGCCTTGCCCGAAGCGCTGGCCCGCCGCGTCCGTATGGTCTAGATTGACCGACCGCAGGGCGAGTTGTCATACGGGCACATGCGTAACCTTGCATTTCTTGCATCGCAGCAGAAAACGATCCTGAGCGATTTTGCCAGGGCTTCGGCGGTTCTGGGGCGTTCCAGGCTCCATCTGCTGCTGCCGGATTCCCGCGCCATTGCGCTGGCGGAGAAGGCCTGGCCGCGCGTGAAGCGCGGCCGCGAGATCAGCGGACGGGATTTTCCGTCCATGGGTTTTCATCGCGTGCCGATTTCGTTCGGTGAGATTCAGCGCAAGCTGACCGAGTGGCTGCAGCAGTCGGACGCCGCGCAACTGGCGCGAACGCTGCTCGTGGTGGATATGAGCTGGGGGCTCGAGACCAACTCGGCGGCCGCCAACTTCGGCGGCTGGCTCGGGGTCGTCGACGCGCTGACCGAGCGGCTGCCGATTGCGGTCGTGTCGCTCTATAACCGCCGGCTCCTGATCGATGAGCAGCTGCTCACCGCGCTGCGCGGTCACCAGGGCTTCCTCACCGCGCGCGGCGTGATCGGCAATCCGCATTGGCTGCCGGCCCAGCTGGTGGCGAGGGGTACGCTGCGCCAGCAGATCGATTTCTGGCTCAGCAGGGTGTCGCCGGAGCTCGCCGAAACGCTGCCGCCCGAATCGGCCCATGCCGCCGAGGGCGCCGATCCGATGTGGCTGTTGCGTCGGGCCGCCGACGAGCCGTCGCCAGCGCTTGGGGGGGAAGCGATCCTCGGCGAGCGCTGGAAGGTGCGATGCTTCGGCCGGCTGCGGATCTATCGCAGCGACGGTTCGCAGGTCGCCTGGGACGTGCCGGGCGGCGCGACCCGCAAGACCAAGGCATTGTTCGCCTACCTGTTGCAGAAGGGTGGCCAGGGCGCCGACGCCGACGATCTCGCCGACTTCCTGTGGCCCGATGCGGAATCGCCGGCGGCCGGGCGAAACCGGCTGCACCACACCATTCGCTGCCTGCGGCAGGCGCTCGATGGCAGCCGCGCCGGAGAGGGGCCGGGAAGCGTGCTGCGAGACGGCGCACGCTACGTGCTGGCGCCGCCGGACAAGAGCTGGCTCGATATCTCGACGTTCGAGCAGCTGTGCCGCCAGTCGCGTACCCACATCAATGCCGGCGCCAGCGACGAGGCGCTGATCTGCCTGCTGGCTGCGGAGCGGCTCTACACCGGCGATCTGTTCGAGGACATCCCCGCCGAGTATGTCGACGATACCGAGCGGGACTGGTGCTGGTCGAAGCGCTACTGGCTGCGCGAGATGTACTTCAACGTGCAGCGCGACGCGGCGCGCATTCATCGCGAGCGGCAGGATTTCTCGGCGGCGCTCGGACATTGCCAGAAGGCGCTCGCCATCGATCCGCTGTGCGAGCCGGCGCATGAGGAGGCGATGCGCGTGTTCAAGGCGCAGGGACGGCGCGAGGCGATCGACCGCCAGTTTGCGCTGTATGTCGGCGCCCTCGGCCGCTCCGGCGAGCGACCGCGCAGCGCTGCGTTGCGGCGGACCTACGAGACGTTGGCCGGAACCGGGCGTTGAAGAAAATCTCAGTTTTTCAACGTATTAAAGGCTAAAGAAAAACCAAAGAAAGCCGGCTAGCGTTGGATCATAGAGGGATCGCAAAGACAATCCCGGGGAGGCGACAATGGCGCGCGTAGCGACTCAAGGGGCGAGCTGTCCGTTTTCGGAGCCGTCGCAGGATTTTCGGCCCTACGACATGGCCGATCCGTTTCCATTCTACGCCTGGCTGCGGGACCAGGCGCCGGTGTTCTACTCGGAGGAGACCGGGTACTACGTCGTCTCGCGCCATGCCGACATCAAGGCGGTGTTCGACGACTGGCGGACCTTCTCCAGCGAGAACGCGCAGGCGCCGATGCGCCCGATGTGCGACGAAGGCCGCCGGATCATGCGCGACGGCGGGTTTACCGCTTATTCCGGGCTGTCCGCCCGTGTCCCGCCCGAACATACCCGGTTGCGCGCCATCGTGCAGGGCTGCTTCGGGCCACGCCGCTTCAAGGCGATCGAGCCGCAGATCCGCGAGATCGTCAACGCCCAGATCGACGGCTTCATCGACCGCGGCCACGCCGACTTCTTCCGCGAGTTCGCCTACGACGTGCCGGCGCTGGTGCTGTTCAAGCTGGTGGGCGTGCCGAACGCCGACGTCCCCAGGGTGAAGGCCTGGAGCGTCAGCCGGGCCCTGCTGACCTGGGGGAATCTCAGCGACGATGAGCAGCTGCCGCACGCCCACAACATGGTCGAGTACTGGGCCTATTGCCGCGCGCTGGTCGCGGCGCGTCACGAGAATCCGACCGACGACCTGCCCGGCGATCTGGTGCGTCTGCAGGCCGGCGGTGCGGAGATTTCCGACGACGAGATCGCCGGCGTCCTCTACTCGGTCCTGTTCGCCGGCCATGAGACCACGACGACCCTGCTCGCGAACGGGATCGACTCGCTGCTGAGCTACCGCGACAACTGGGTGGCCATCGTTGCCGATCGCTCCAGGATCCCGGCCGCGGTCGACGAAGTCTTGAGGTTCTCGCCGTCGATCGTGGCCTGGCGGCGCAAGGCAACGACCGACGCCACCATCGGCGGCGTCAAGGTGCCGGAAGGCGCCAACATCCTGCTGCTGATCGGCTCGGCCAATCGCGACGAGCGGGTGATCGATCATCCCGAGACGTTCGATATCGCCCGCCGCGATGCGCGCCAGCACCTGTCATTCGGCTACGGGATTCATTCCTGCGTCGGCCAGCAACTGGCAAAGCTGGAGAGCACGATTGCGCTCGAGGAGCTGACGCGGCGCATTCCCAGCCTGCGGCTCGCGCCCAACAGGTCGAGGACCTACCTCAACAACATTTCGTTCCGCGTGCCGGCGGCGGTGGCGGTCGAATGGGATCGGGCGTGATGATCATGGACACTCAATTCTTCGGCGCTCAGCGCCTTTCGCCTGCGGCGAGCGCGCGGACCGCCATCTCCGCGGTCGGCCTCGGCTACATCGTGGCGTTCGATGAAGCGGTCGCCGAGGATCACCCGCGCATGGGCGGAAAATGCGCGAGCCTGGCCCGGATGACGGCGCATGGCGTCAGCGTTCCGGCCGGCTTCGCGGTAACGACGGAAGCCTTTGCTGCCCACATGCGCACGGGCGGCCTTGCGGCGGAGGTCGACGCCTTGGTCGAATCGATCGATGTCGACGACGTGGCCGACGAGGAGCAGAAGTCCGCGCGAGCGCGGGCGTTGATCACGGCGGCGGCCGTGCCGGCCGACGTCGAAGCGGCGATCCGCGAAGCCTACGGCCGCCTCGCCGGCGGCAACGAACTGCCGGTCGCGGTCCGGTCGTCGGCCACCGCTGAGGATCTGCCCGATGCGAGCTTCGCCGGCCAGCAGGACACCTATCTGTGGGTGGTCGGCGCCGACGAGGTCGTCGCCAGGGTGAAGGCCTGCTGGGCGAGCCTCTACAACGCCCGGGCGATCTCCTATCGCTGCAAGAACGGCATCTCCGGCCCGTCCGTGGAGATGGCGGTCGGCGTGCAGAAGATGGTCGATGCCCGCGCCGCCGGCGTCGCCATGACCCTCAACCCGATCAACGGCGACCGTACCAAGATCGTGATCGACAGTGCCTTCGGCCTCGGCGAGCCGGTGGTTTCCGGAGAAATCACGCCGGACAATTTCGTGGTGGAGAAGGTCCTGCTCGAGATCCTGCAGCGACGAATCGCCGAAAAGGACCACGAGCTGGTGCCGGACCGTGCGGCCCGGCGCGCTGTCGATCGCGTGATCGAACCGGAACGGCGCACCCGGCCCTCGCTCAGCGACGAAGGGGTAATCGCGGTCGCCCGCATCGCCAAGGCGCTGGAAAGCTTCATGGGCTGTCCGCAGGACGTCGAATGGGCGATCGACCGGGACCTGCCGGAGGGCGCCAACGTGGTGGCGCTGCAGAGCCGGCCGGAGACGGTCTGGAGCCGCAAGAAGATCGCGGCGTCGCGCAGCTACTCGCTCGGCGTCGACGGCGTGCTCGGCACGCTGATGGCGCCGCTCAACAACAAGAAGTGAAAAATACCGACACACCCGGAGGAATCACCATGACCAAGGCGACGAAATTCCCGAGCCCCTACGAGCTGAAGGCGCCGGATGGCGCGCAGGGATGGCAGGAGATGTACCCCTACTACCTGCTGTTCCAGGACGGTTTGCGCGCGAAGGAGGACGACCGCTTCTGGTTCTGCGACAGCCAGCACTGGCCGAGCCCGTTCAAGCCGTTCGACACGGTGACGGTGGAGTTCGCGGTCAAGTGCCTCGGCCAGTACAACACCCGGCACTATCTGATTCCCCCGGCCAACGGGGTCGACTACCGCATCCACAACGGCTACTGCTACATGAGTCCGGTCGCGGTCCCGCCCGACGACATCGGGCCGCGGGTGCCGCAATTCCTGGAGCGCGCCGGCCACTATTTCCAGAACTGGCCGCAGCTGCTGGACAATTGGCACAAGAAGGTGCGCGCCAACATCGCCGATCTCGAGGCGCTCAAGTTCGAGACGCTGCCGGAGGTGGTGCCGCTCGAGTGGATCAAGAACGGCGTCGGCCTCGACAACACCTACGCGTTGATGGAGACCTACGACCGAGCCATCCAGCTCCTGTACAAGACTTGGCAGTACCATTTCGAGTTCCTCAACCTCGGCTACGCGGCCTATCTCGATTTCTTCGGCTTCGTGAAGGAGCAGTTCCCGTCGATTCCGGATCAGGCCATCGCCAAGATGGTGCAGGGCGTCGACGTCGACCTGTTCAGGCCCGATGACGAGCTGAAGAAGCTCGCCAAGCTCGCGCTGTCGCTCGGCATCGACAAGGCGCTGGAAATCGGCGGCGTCGATGAGGCGCTGGCCGCCGTTGGCCGGGCGCAAGGTGGCACCGAGTGGCTCGCGGCCTGGAAGGCCGCGCAAGACCCGTGGTTCAACTTCACTTCGGGCAACGGTTTCTATTCCGACGACAAGTACTGGATCGAGCACCTCGAGATCCCGCTCGGCTACATCCGCGCCTACGTCAAGCGGCTGCGCAACGGCGAGACCATCGATCGCCCGACCGCGAAGATCGCTGCCGAGCGCGACCGTATCACGGCGGAATATCGCGCCCTGCTGGCGCCGGACGCGGTGGCGGCGTTCGACGGCAAGCTCGGGCTGGCGCGCGTGGTGTTTCCCTACGTGGAGAACCACAATTTCTACATCGAGCATTGGTCGATGAGCGTGTTCTGGCGCAAGATGCGCGAGCTGGCGGCGATCCTGCACCGGGCAGGCTTCTGGAACGCGGCCGACGACATGTTCTTCCTGTCGCGGCAGGAGCTTCGGGACGCGCTGTTCGACTACGGCAATGCCTGGGCGGTCGGCGTCGCGCCGATCGGCCCGCACTACTGGCCGCCGAAGATCGCGGCGCGCAAGTCGATGCTTGCGGCACTCGCCAAGCAGCCGCCGCAGCCGGCGCTCAACACGCCGCCGGAGGTGATCACCGAGCCGTTCACGATCATGCTGTGGGGGATCACCACCGACAGCGTGCAGCGCTGGCTCAACGGCTCCGCCGATGCGAAGACCCTGATGGGCATGGCGGCGTCGCCCGGCAAGGTGGAGGGACGCGCCCGCGTCATCCGCTCGGCCGCCGAGCTCGCCCTGATCGAGGAAGGCGAGATCCTGGTCGCGCCGGTGACGGCGCCGAGCTGGGCGCCGGTGTTCGGCAAGATCAAGGCGACGGTCACCGACATCGGCGGAATGATGTCCCACGCCGCCATCGTCTGCCGCGAATACGGGCTGCCGGCGGTGACCGGGACCGGATCCGCCTCGGCGACGATCCGCAACGGACAGATGCTTCGGGTCGACGGCTCGACCGGTGAGGTCGTGATCCTGTCCTGACCAGCGGCCAAGGCGCTACCGCGGGGCGTCGTCGAGGGCGCCCCGCCCCGTGAAACGAGAGTGGGTATGGTGCAGCAGTCGATCCGTCTGTCGCGTTACGAGCCGGTCTGGCGAGCGAGCGAGAAGTACATGCGCGCGCGCAAGAACGACGTGCATATTCCGCTCTCGTTCGCCTTCGCGCAGACGCTGATCGAGCTCAACCCGGATGCGGATGCCGATATCGTCTCGCTCGCCATCCTGCTGCACGACATCGGCTGGTGGAGCATCGACATGGCCGACATCATCGAAAAGGGGTTCGGTCCCAACATGATGAACTCGGACGTCAGATTTCTGCACGAGCGGGAGGGCGTTCGCCTCTCGCGGGAGATCCTGACGGCCACACGGTGGGACGAGGCGACAATCGCCGCGGTCGGCGAGATCATCGACGGTCACGATACGCGGCCGTTCCCGAAGTCGCTCAACGACCGTCTGGTGCGGGACGCAGACAAGCTGTGGCGGTTCACGGTCACCGGCGTTGCGGTGGCCTGCGACTGGTTCAAGATGACCCCGCACCAATATGCCGATCGCCTGGAGGACCAGTTCGGATTGCTGGAGACGGCGCAGGGGCCGGAGCTGGCGCGCCGGGAGCTGGCGCGGACGCGCCAGCTGCTGATGCTCCATGTGATCTGAACCGGCGGAGCTCGGCCGTGGACATGTTCATCGATGGTGCGTGGCGCGAGGCCGCCTGCGGCGCCCGAGTGGAGGTCTTCAATCCATTCGACGGCGGGGTAGTCGACAGCGTTCCGCTTGGAGATGCCGCCGATGCGGATGCGGCCCTACGATCAGCCGCGCGTGCTTTCGTCGGCTGGCGCGCGACGCCGCTCGCCGAGCGGGTGCGGCTGCAGAAACGAGCGGCCACGGCATTGCGGGCGCGGGCGAAGGAACTCGGGGAGCTGCTGACCCGCGAGCTCGGTCGCCCGCTGGCCGCGTCGATCATGGAGATCGAGAGATCGGCGGATCTGCTCGAGGCCTACGCGGAAGAAGGTGCGCGGCTCCACGCCGAAATGCCACTCGGCGGCGTCGCGGGAGAGAAGACGCTGATCATGCGCGAGCCGGTCGGCGTGGTGGTGGCCATCACGCCGTTCAATTATCCCGTCACGCTGTTGACGTTCAAGCTCGGTGCCGCGCTGATTGCGGGGTGCACCGTGGTGGCCAAGCCGGCGGAGGACACGCCGCTGACCACCCTGCGCCTCGCCGCGCTGTTCCACGAGATCGGCTATCCAGCAGGCTGCTTCAACGTCGTGACCGGAACCGGGCGCGGAATCGGCATGGCCCTCGTCGAGCACCCGATCCCGCGCAAGGTCGCCTTCACCGGTGGAACGGCGGCCGGCAAGGCGATTGCCGCCGCCGCGACCGGGACGCTGAAGCGCCTGACGCTCGAGCTCGGCGGCCAGTCTCCGGCCATCGTCTGCGCGGATGCCGATCTCGACGCCGCGGCGTCCGGAATCGTCCGCCATGCCTTCGCCAACTCGGGACAGTTCTGCTACCGGGTCAACCGTGTGTTCGTGGAGCGACAGGTCTACGCCGATTTTCTCGCCCGGCTGGTCGGCGGGGCGCGCGATCTCAGGGTCGGCGATCCGCTTGCCGACGGCGTCGCGCTCGGGCCGCTCGCCAGCGAGAAGATCTATCGCAACAGCGAGCAACAGATTGCCGACGCCGTCCGCCACGGCGGAAGGGTCCTGCTCGGCGGCGAACGGCCGCGTGGCGGCGCATACGAGCGTGGCTGGTTCCTGCCGCCCACCATCATCGCCGACGCCAATCCCTCGATGCTGGTGATGCAGGAGGAGACGTTCGGACCCGTGATCGGTGTGGCACCGTTCGACATTCGCGAAGAAGCACTGCGGCTCGCCAACGACACGCGCTACGGGCTCGCCGGCTTCGTGTTCTGCGGCGATCTCGCCGTCGCTCTCACCATGGCCGAGCGCATCGAGGCCGGTTCGGTGTGGGTCAACAACATCCAGCGGTCGCACCACAACGCGCCGTTCGGCGGGATGAAGGAAAGCGGTATCGGGCGCGAGAAGGGCCGTTACGGCGTCGAGGCCTATCTCGAGTACAAGACCATCTATCTCAGCTACCCGGCGGGGCTCGGATGAGCGAGCTCATTCGCCCGCAGGACCTGGCGGTCTGGCGCGCCGCGAGACCGTGGCTCGACGTCCGCTCCAACGACATCCATACCCTGATCTCCTACGGGCTCGCCCGCGCGCTGCTGCAGCTCCGCCCCGAAGCCGACGAGAACATCGTGCTGCCGGCCGTCCTGATGCACGACGTCGGCTGGAAGGCGTTCCCCGAGGACAAGCTCGCTGGCGCCGTCGGCCCCAATCCGCTCTACCCCGAACTGGTGCGCGGCCACGAAATCGAAGGCGCCCGCGTTGCGCGCGAGGCATTCGGCGTGATCGCCGAGCCGAGCCTCGATGTGGAGGCGATCGTCGCGATCATCGACGGCCATGACACGCGCAAGCAGGCGTTGTCTGAGAGCGATGCGGTGATGAAGGATGCCGACAAGCTGTGGCGTTTCACCACCCACGGGGTCGCCACCATCGGGGGCTGGTTCGCGTTGTCCGCGAAGGAGACGACAGCGATGTTGAAGGACTTCGTGGTGCCGAGCCTTCTGACGGCGGAGGCCAAGACCATGGCTGCGGCGCTGCTTGCCGAGACCTGGTCGGCCGCCCGGGCCGGCGACTATCTCGAGCGCGGGGAAGCGACATGACGACTTTGGGCCTCGGCGGCAAGCGTGTGGTGGTGACCGGGGCCGCCGGCGGTCTCGGGCGCGCGTTCGCCACGGCGTTCGCCGCGGCCGGTGCGCGCGTGCTGGTCGCCGACATCGACCGGGCCGCCGCCGGCGAGGCCGTCTCCGCCATTGTTCGGGAGGGGGGCGATGCGCATGCCTGCTTTCTGGATGTGGTCGACGCGGGCTCGACGATGCAAATGGTCTCGGTCGCACGGGAACTGCTGGGAGGCGTCGATGTTCTCGTCAACAACGCGGCGATCTATGCGGGGCTGCGCCGGACCCGTTTCGAGGATATCCAGGAGGGTGAATGGGACCGGGTGATGGGCGTCAATGTCAAGGGCGTCTGGATGGCGACGCGGGCGGTGGTGCCCTATCTGCGCGCCGCCGGCGGAGGCGCCATCATCAACGTCTCCTCCGCGACCGTCATGAGCGGCTCACCGCAATGGCTGCATTACGTCGCGTCCAAGGGGGCCATCATTGCCATGACGCGGTCGCTGGCGCGCGAGCTCGGTGACGACAACATCACGGTCAATGCGTTGGCACCGGGCTTCACGTTGACTGAGGCGAGCCTCGGTCTGATGGACAACGCCGCCGACTACGGCGTGACGCGCGGCGCGTTGAAGCGCGCGTCGCACCCGAGCGACATGGTCGGCGCGGCGCTGTTCCTGGCTTCGCCGCACGCGGCTTTCGTGACCGGCCAGACCCTGATCGTCGACGGCGGGCGGCAGTTCAACTAGATCATGATCACATCTCATTGTTTGAGCGTGATTCCTCGGATCGGGTCCGAGGGAATGCTTTTCGAAAAACCCGGTTTCGAGTTTTCGCTGACACGGCGGTTCCGGTTCGGATCATGCTCTAGTCCCGCAGCGGCCCTTCGGCGACGTCGAGGATGGCGTCGAGCCCCTGGCGCAGCCTGCGCGTCACCATGTCCTCCGACGACAGCCCGAGCGCGAGCAGCGACCTGCCGGTGACGGCGTAGACGTGGCCGAAGGGAAAGGATGGAAACTGCATCTCCGGCTGATTGGTGTCGATCATGCCGATCCAGGTCCGGCCTTCCGGCACCGCCGGCAGGGTGAAATTCACCACGTCGTGGTGCGCGTTGTAGACGATGAGCAGGGTCGCATCGGATCCGCGGCGCTTGATGCCGCTGACCTGCGCCCGGCCGTTGAGCAGCATGCCGAAGCAGCGCGCGTTGCCGTCCTGCCATTGCTCGATCGTCATTTCGTCGCCCGAGGGCGACAGCCAGGCGACATCCCTGACGTCGAGCTCCTCGTTGTGCAGGCCGACCAGAAACCTACCGCGGTACAGGATCGGGAACGCCTTGCGCATGGCGATCAGCTTGCGGACGAACTCGCGCAAGTCCCGACCGGTCGCCGCGATCTTCATCCACTGCAGCCAGGTGGTCTCGTTGTCCTGGGCGTAGGCGTTGTTGTTGCCGTTCTGGGTGTGGCCGAACTCGTCGCCGGCCAGCAGCATCGGCGTGCCGTGGGACAGCAGCATGGTGGCGAGAAAATTCCGCTTCTGGCGTTCGCGGAGGCCGACGATCTCGGGATCGTCGGTGGGCCCTTCGACGCCGCAGTTCCAGGAGCGGTTGTTGCCGTGCCCGTCGCGGTTGTCCTCGCCGTTGGCGTCGTTGTGCTTGTCGTTGTAGGACACCAGATCGTTGAGGTTGAAGCCGTCGTGGGCGGTGACGAAGTTCACGCTGGCCCACGGCTTGCGGCCGCGTTTGTTGAAGAGGTCCCCGGAGCCGGTGATCCGCTTGGCGAAATCCGCCAGCATGCCCGGATCGCCCTTCCAGAAGCCGCGCACGGTGTCGCGGAATTTGTCGTTCCACTCAGCCCATCCCGGCGGAAACCGGCCGACCTGGTAGCCGCCCGGCCCGATGTCCCACGGTTCGGCGATCAGCTTGACGCCGGACAGCACGGGATCCTGGCGACAGGCGTCGAGAAAGCCGCCGCCCTCGTCGAAGCCGTAGGGCTCGCGGGCGAGGATGGTGGCGAGATCGAACCGGAAGCCGTCGACGCGCATTTCGCTCGCCCAGTAGCGCAGCGAGTCGGCGACCAGCTGCAGCACGCGCTGGTGAGAGAGATTGACCGTGTTGCCGGTGCCGGTGTCGTTGATGTAGTAGCGCTTCTGCTCGGGCAGCAGGCGATAGTAGCTCGCGTTGTCGACGCCTTTGAAGGACAGCGTCGGCCCGAGCTCGTTGCCCTCGGCGGTGTGGTTATAGACCACGTCGAGTACGACCTCGATGCCATGGGCATGGAACTGGTTGACCATGGCCTTGAACTCGCCGGCCGAAGGAGTCTTCTGGTAGCGTGGCTCCGGAGCGAAGAATGCGATCGAGTTGTAGCCCCAGTAGTTGCGCAGGCCTTTCTCGACCAGGTAGCTGTCATCGACGAAGGCGTGGATCGGCAGCAGCTCGGCGCAGGTGACGCCGAGCGAGCGCAGATAGGCCGGGATTTCCGCGGTGGCGAGCCCGGAGAAGGTGCCGCGGTCGGCCTCCGGCACCAGCGGGTGCAACTGGGTGAAGCCCTTGACGTGCATCTCGTAGACGACGGTCCGCTCCCACGGAGTTTCCGGTTTGCGCGAGGTTCCCCAGGTGAACGCCGGATCGATCACCCGGCACTTCCGCACGAAGGGTGCGCTGTCGCGTTCGTCGAACGACAGATCCTTGTCCGGATGATCGAGCTGGTAGCCGAACAGCTCCGGCCCCCAGCGCAGCTCGCCGACGAGCTGCCGGGCGTAGGGATCAATCACGAGCTTGTTGGGATTGAAGCGGTGGCCGGCGTCGGGCTCGTAGGGGCCGTAAACCCGATAGCCGTAGACGGTGCCGGGCCGTGCGGTCGGCAGATAGCCGTGCCACACCTCGTCGGTATATTCCGGCAGTTCGATGCGTTCCAGCTCGGTGGTGCCGTCATCATCGAACAGGCAGAGCTCGACCCTGGTGGCGTGGGCCGAAAACAGCGCGAAGTTGACGCCGAGGCCGTCCCATGTCGCGCCAAGCGGAAATGGCCGGCCTTCGCTGATCTTCGAGCGTCGCAGCCCGCTGGCGGCGAGCGCCAGCATTTCGTCGGAATTCGTGATTTGATCCATGTCCGATCCCCCGCCTGTGGGAGCAGAACGTCAGGTCATGGCCGATGTTCCGCGTCGGCGTAAAGCTTCGGAGTCCGTCTCCTCATGGCGAGGAGCGCGGCCCGATTTCAGGCTCTGCCGCGCGTCTCGCACCGTGAGGCCGCTGAGCGTGGCCTGCTGCCAGGTCGACCTACCCCACCGTCCGGTAGCGCCGGGTCTAAGATTGGGCCGAATCCGCCCAGCTGATGGCCTGCGACATGGCCGACTGTCGCATCTGCATGAAGCGGTCCTTGACGCCGAACAACGAGAATGCCCGGCTCAGGCCGCCCGGGAGGATTCCGTGGACGGCCTGCCGAACGGGAAGCCGGTCTCGCCGTCGTGGATCGTCTCCGCGAGGCCTCCCGTCCGGCGCTACCGATCGCCGGTCGTCTCGTCGTCCAGTATTTTGCCGTTGGTTTCCGGCGACGCCACGGTCGCAATGAGGACCAACGCGCACAATATGATGAGGTAAGTATCGAACAGCCGGGGTTGCTTGAGGGAATACAGCCAGGCCTGGAGATACGGCGCGGTGCCCCCGGTCAGTGCTCCCGCGATCGAATACGGTAGCCCCATGGCGACGGCGCGGATGTGGGTCGGAAATTGTTCGGGGAAGAATGCCGGCATGATCGCGGTGGGGGCCGAGATGAGCAGCATGCCCACCCCCATGAAGACGGCGAGGCGCCAGATCTCTCCATGTCCGCCAGTGAAGACGAGAGACAGCGGGATGATGGCGAGCATGGATCCGACCGAGAAGACATACCAGTTCAGCTTCCGGCCGTAGCGGTCCGAGATGCGGCCCCAGAAGATCAGACAGGCGATGAAGAAGGCGTTGGCCGCCACGCCCACCCACATCACCGGACCGGGGGCCATTCGCAGAGGGCCGACGGCGAACGTCGTGGCCATGACCGCCCAGACGTAATAGAGGACCGTGCCGGCGGCGGAAAACGCGAAGACGCGCATGCAGGCCTGGCGGTATTTCCACACGTCCGGCCAAATCGGACGAGCCGTCAGTCCGATCCGGCGACGCGCCTCCTGCGCGGCGGCCCTGGCCCGGAACATCGGCGTCTCGTCGAGACGCCGGCGCAACACGAGCGCATAGATGCCGAGTGCGCCACCGATGACGAATGGAATGCGCCAGGCCCATTCCTTGATCGCGTTCACCCCGAAGCCGCTGGTCAGTCCCGCCCCGAGCAGGGTGGCCGTCATGACGCCGACGGTCACGAAAACGAAAACGGACGAAGCCCATGCGCCACGTTTGTTGGCCGGCGCCATCTCGGTGACGTAGGTGAAGGACGAGACCACCTCGCCGCCGTGCCCGAAGCCTTGCAGCAGCCGCCCCAACAAGAGGAACGCAGCGGCGGCGGCTCCGATATGGTCGTAGGTCGGCGAGACGCCGATCAGCAGACTTCCGCCGGCGGTCACGAGCATGGAGAAGGTCATCGCCGGACGGCGACCGCGACGGTCGGCGAACCAGCCGAAGAACACGCCGCCCAGGGGGCGCATGAAGAAGCCGGCTGCGAAGATCGCGAAGATTCCCAGCAGATCCGCCAGCGGATCGTCGCTGCGGAAGAACTGGCGGGCGAAATAGGCGGCGAAGATCGAATACGCCGTCCAGTCGTACCATTCGAGGGCATTTCCGACGCCGACGCCGATGACGACCTTGCGTCTCTCCGATCGGATCGTGACGTCTTCAGAAGAAGGTATCGCCTGCAACGTGGCCTGATCCAGGGTCAATGCTTGTCTCCTTGAGGTGAAGGACGGATGTAGCGAGCGCTTGGAAAGGTGTTCAGGCCGTCAGCGCGGCCGCGGGCTCCGCCGCGAGCCGGGTGAAGCGGGAGCCGTGGAAAACCAGCGGAGGGGTTTCCTTTTCGACCTCGAAATCGTGGATGAGCAACAGCACGACGTCATGATCGCCGGCGTCGTGGACGTCGAAGACGCTGCACTCGAACCAGGCCGCGGCCCCTTCCATCCGTATCGCGCCGCTGGCGGTGGAGCTCGTTTCCACGCCGTCGAACCTCGCCGATTTGTCGCGGCCGGAGAGCTGCCGGCATTTCTGGCTGTGGTCGATGCTGAGAACCGAAATGCCGATGCGCGTCGCTGCGGACAGCGAGTCCCACGTGGACGAGGACTTCTGGACGAACACGGCCACGAGCGGCGGGTCCAGCGAAACTCCGACCGTGAACGAGGAGGCGACGAGGACGTGGCGCTGGCCGTCCACCACCGCGGCGAGGGCCGCGACCCCCGATGGGAAATGGCCGAATGCCTCCCGCAGACGTCCGGGATCGATGGGGGCATCCGAAATCACTGACACGGCGATGTCCTCCTGCTTGAGAAGCTGATGTCCCTGAATGTCATTCGATCACAGCCAAATACGGCGACCAGCGTCGCCTATGCATATCATTACTATTGCGAACGTCAATAATATGCAATATACGATGGGGTGTTGATCGTCACGGCGGACAGGTCTCGGGGCCTGCTGTCGTGCCAATCGTGCAGTAGCATCGGATCAAAGCCGTCGGGCCAGATCGCAATATTGCCAAGTCATGACGGTGGATTATAGTCGGGTATATAGCGACGCACGAAAGACCGGCGTCGAGATCGCAGGAGGAGCAGTGTCCACTCAAGCCGCCAATGCAAGCAGCCGCGTATTCATCGTGCGTGAAGCGGAGCGCGAGAATCTCTGGTTTCTCGGAGACCTGATCCAGCCGATCATCACCACGCAGATGACGCAGGGCCGCTTCCAGATGTCCTTCACCGACTCGAAGGCCGGATCGGAGCCCCCGCTGCACGAGCACAACGGCGAGGACGAAATCTTCTATGTGCTGGAAGGCCGCATCTCGTTCTGGGCCGCGGACCAGGTCGCCACGCTCGGACCGGGCGACTGCATTCTGGCGCCCAAGGACGTGCCGCACACGTTCCAGGCCGATCGCGAAACCGGGGCGAAGTGGCTCGTGTTGTCCGCGCCCGGCGGCCTGGACGATTTCTTCCGCGCCGTTGCCGTTCCCGCGGACTATGCGGCCCCCCAGAAGGGGTGGGCCATGGACCACGCGACCGAGAAACGTCTGGAAGACGCCTGCAAGCGCTTCGGCATCACCATCCTGGCTCCGCCCGGCGCCCGGCCGGCGGATATCTGATTTCGACCGCGTTCCGCGGATTCAACGCGACGCCAGCAACGGAAATGAGGCCGTGCGCGATAGGCGTCGGCCCATGGAGAAACGAAATGCTGAATGCCCTGTCTTCGCCGATGGGCCGGCCGACGGTGTCGCGCGCGCCATCCTCTTCGGAAACCGCCGAGATCGTCGAGCGGATTCACGGGATCGGTCCGTTGCTGCGCCGAAATGCGATCGCTGCGGATCGCAATCGCGTCCTTCCTCAGGAAACGATCGATATCCTGGAGCTGGCGGGGGCCTGGTCCATCTCGACGCTCAAGCGCTATGGCGGCTATGAAGGCGGCGCCTCGATGCTGCTCGAGGTCGCGAGGACCGTTGGATACTATGATCCGGCCGCGGCATGGTGCGTCGTGATCTCCAATGGATCGGTCATGCTGGCGAATCGGTATGGCGACGAGGTGCTGGACGAGGTGTTTGCCAAGGGGCCGGTCCGGGCGGCATCGGTCTTCGCGCAGCCCCAAGGCACGGCGACCCCCGACGGGGACGGCTGGATCGTCAGCGGAAAGTGGCCCTTTGCGTCGAACAGCGCCCACTCCGAATGGGCGCTCGGCATCCTGTTCATCAAGGGGGAGCCGTCGAGCGAGCCCCGCGTCGGCTTCGCGCTCATGCACCGCAGCGAATACGAGGTGCAGGATACCTGGTTCACGATCGGCATGCGCGGCTCGGGCTCGAATACCATGGTGGCGCAGGACCTTCGGCTCGCGAAGAACCGCATCATCTCGTTCGAGGACCTCATGGGTGCGGGGCCGGAGCGTGACCCGAGCGCAACCTTCGGACGCCGCCTGACGCCGCATCTGACGATGTCGACCACGATCCAGGCGCCCTCGCTGGGGGCCGCGTATGCGGCGCTCGACTACGTGACGGAGGCGGCGCCCAGGCGGAGCATCACCTACACCAGCTATCGCCGGCAGATCGATTCCGGCGCGTTCGTGCAGAACCTGGGTGCGGCGAGCATCAAGATCGATGGCGCTCGTCTCCTGCTCGAACGCGTTGCGGCTCATATCGATGCGGTGGCGTCCGGCGTCGTTCCGATGCCCCTTACGGAACGTGCCCGCCATCGTGCCGGCATCGGCCACGCCGGCCACGAACTGGTCGAAGCCGCGAACGACCTGTGCTGGCTGCACGGGACGGCCGCTTTCGCCGAAAGCAGCGTGCTCGGCCGGATGTGGCGCGACATCAACACGGGGACGCGCCACGCATCGATCACGGCCCCCATGGGCTACGAGCTGCACGGCAACGGCCTCACCGGCACCGACTACATCTCGACCAAGCTCTAGGCGGATATGCCGAAGCCGAACCGCAATTGGCGTCCCTCCTCCAGCCAGCGCCGCGATGGCGTGCTGGTGGATGCGTGGCATGGGCTCAGGTATGCGACGGCGCCGGTTCGGTTCGGGCCACCTTCGCCCGCCCAGGGCCGCCTCGATGCGGCGCGCCTCGTCGACGTTCCGATATTCCCGCAGCGTCCCAGCCGATTGGCCGCGGCAATGGGGAGCGGGACGCAGAACCCGCAATCGGAGGACGCCTTCTTCGCCAACGTGTGGGCTCCTTCCGGTGCGGAGGGTGTGCCGGTCCTCCTGTTCATCCATGGCGGCGCCTGGATGACCGGCGGCGGATCGCAGGAATGGTACGACGGCGGAGTCCTGGCGTCGCGCGGGGTCGTCGTGGTCACCGTCAACTATCGACTGGGAGCGCTTGGTCATCTCGGCCGAGCCGAGGATTGCGACCTTCCCCTGCCGGCTGCCGATCTGCTCGAGGCGCTGCGCTGGGTCGGCGATCACATCCAGATGTTCGGAGGTGATCCGAACCGGATGACCGTGGTCGGACAATCCGCGGGCGGCTGGTACGCGCACCTTCTGTCCGTTCTGCCGCGGACCCGTGGGCTCGTTCATCGCCTGTCCCTCCTGAGCATGGGCACCCGAGAGCCGTGGACTCCCCGGCGGCAGGCCGAGGTCACCCGCCGGACGATCGAGCAACTCGGCGGCGCGAACCTTGCCGAGGTGTCCGCAGGCGAATTGATGGACGCCGGCATCAAGGCGCTCGGACAACAGCCGTCCGTTCTGGGCCACGCGCCGTCCGCATTTCTGCCGGTCGGGAGCGCCGGATTGCCCGAACTGCTGCTTGACCCGAAGTGGGGAGCGCGAGCTTGCCATGCACAGGCAGTCCACTTGCGCTGCACCGCGGACGAGTCCGCTGCATTCCTCTTCGCCTCGCCCCAGCACAGAGACGCAACACAGCCGCAAGTCGACGAGGCGCTCTCCTCGTGGGATCCTGCCGACATACCGCAATCGCTTCGGCGCGACGGCAGGTATGCCGGCAGCGCGAGCGGTCTCTCTCCATACCGCCAGCTCGTCGCCGCCTCGTCATGGCGCCAGTTCCAGCGTTTTCCGACCGAGTACGCCGAGGCCCTGCTCGCAACAGGCACCTGCGCTCGCCTCGAGACCTTCTCCGAAGAGAGCGGACTGTCCGGCTTGCACAGCGGGCACTGTCTGGATCTTCCGTTTCAGTTCGGCACACGACACGCCTGGACGGACGCACCGATGTTGCGCGGATTCGACGATGAACGGTTCGAAGCGGTTTCGCAGCGGCTGGTCGGCGGGCTGATCGCCTTCGCGACCGGGAAGACGAATGAACCCGTCAGCCGCGGATGATTTCATCGACGTAGTGGGCCGACATCGGTCTCAAAACCCGGTTCAGCTCGCCGAACACCCTGCGTGCAGTGATGCCCATCCACCTGGCGGGCAACAACTCGGGCGGCAGTCCGGGGTCCATGAATGGCAGCCGGCGCCATTGGGTTACCATTGGAACGTAGATGCGGAACGCCTCGCGATGAACCCCTTTCACTTCACGGCCGGAGGAAAGCCAGCGATCGGCTTCCCGTCCGAAAGCATCGACGAACGTGCGGTACTCGCCTTCCACGGCGTCGAGGTCCCACCATTGGGCGACCTTGCGCCGCAAGTCTCCAGGCCCAACCGGCTGGGAGGTGAAGAATTCCACGTACTCCGACAGATTGTGCTCGCGCATGTAGTTCAGCGCTTCGATCTGCAGGCGGGCAGGCGCGATACACAGACCCGGAGCGACGTTACCGAATCCCAGACGCGCGAGCCCGGAGCGAATCTTGTGGCGGTTCTGCCGCTCGCTCTCGGGAACGGAAAACGAGGCCAGCAGCCAAGGATCGCCGATGCTCGCCGTTCGTGGGGAGAAGATCCGTTCATCGCCGGCCAACATATGCGGCTCGAGACCGCCCGCCAGCGCATAACCGCTCGCGCCGCCCATCTTCCTGCTGACGAGGACGCCCTTCTTCTTCAGCCGCGAGATCGACGAACGAACGCTGGCGGGCTCATGGCCGAGTTCGGAGAGAAGGCGCACCAGCGCGGCCACAGGAATGACCTTGCCGGCCGGCCGGCCATACAGCCCGAAGACCGTGACGACATAGCGATGGTGGGCCGGCTGCTCATGACCGCCAGGCTCGCGTCCGGCAATGATTTCATCGACGGCGATCGTGGCGTCAGGCGCCTTCGCCTCGCGTGATTTCGATGGGCCCATTGCCGATCTTGCACCTCGTGTGCGCCGCCGAAAGCGATCATAAAAGCACGGCCCTGCCTACCTATCACCGGGATTCGCGGCGGACAACAACGTGGAGGAGCTTCGGCACGCTTCGTGCGCCGAAGCACTCGCCGGATCGATCCGCGTCCGAGAGCCCTCATCAAACAAGCAAGGAGAGAACGCATGTATCATCACATTGTCCTGCTGCGCCTGCGCGGTCTCGACGAGGACTTCCACGTCCGCGTCGCGGAATGCGTCGCGCAGCTGCGCGCCGAGCTCCCCTTCGTGCGGAGCTATGACTTCGTTCGCAACAAGTCGCGTCACGCCTCGGGCTACGAATGGGCCGTGATCTCGAGCTTCGACACCCAGGAAGATCGCGATCGCTACCAGATCTCCCAGGCACACCGCAAGATCGAGGAGTTCATGAAGCCATACATCGACGATCTGATCGTCTGCGATGCCGCGGTCGGCGCGCAACCCTGAGTCCCGAGCGGGCTGGCGGGGCCGCCTGACCAGCTGGATGGCGAGGTCGCGGGCCGGCGGCGCGCTCGTGGTGGTCAACAATTGCGCGTCGGCTGTCGGGCGCGCGGTTGGCGCGCCGGTCAGGCGTCCGCGACGTCGAAGCCCACTTTGCGCAGCGCGACGACTGCGGCATCTTGGTCCTGCTGATAGTTGCCGCCGGAGATGCCGATGCCGCCGATCAGCTTGCCGTTCTCCAGGATGGGATAGCCTCCGCCGACCGCGACCATGCGCGGCAGATGGGCAAGCGGCGCGACCTTCGGGTCGTTGGTGACATAGTCGTTCCAGACATGCGTCGGGAAGCCGAAGGACGCTGAGGTCCAGGCTTTATCCACCGCCACCGAGGCGGTGAGAAACGGAGCGCCGTCGGCGCGCTCGAACGCCCGCAGGTTGCCGGTGGTGTCGGTGACGGCGACGGCAAGCTCGATCCCGTGTTGACGGCCGGCGTCCAGCGCGGCGGCGACGAGCGCGGCGGCGGCTTCACGACTGATGTTGGCGGCGGGAACGGATTTGGTGGTCATGTCTTCTCCTTCGCCGGAGCGCGTTGCTCCGGGCGTTGTCGGTTGGCGATGTGGTCGCGGTCGGTTTGCGGCTCAGAAGCCTTCGAGGACGATCTTGCCTCGGGCCGTGGTGCTTTCGATCAGCGCATGGGCCCGCTTCAAGTTGGCGGCGTTGATCGGCGAAAGGCGCTGGGTGAGCGTCGTTCGCAGCTTGCCCTCGTCGACGAGGCGGCCCACCTCGTTCAGAATGCGGCCCTGCTCGCCCATGTCCGGCGTGCCGAAGATCGGCCGCGTGAACATCAGCTCGTGGTGGATCGACACCGCCTTGCGCTTGAACAGCATGATGTCGAAGCCTTTGGGGTCATCGATCAGGCCAAAACGGCCTTGCGGCGCGATCAGCTCGGCGATGTCGGCGACATGCGCCTCGGTGTGCGTGGTCGAGAAGACAAACGCCGGTGCGCCGATGCCAAGCGCCTCAACCTGCGAAGCCAGCGGCTTCGAATGATCTATGACATGATGCGCGCCGAGCGTCTTGACCCACTCCTGAGTTTCGGGTCGTGAGGCTGTGGCGATCACGGTGAGGTCGGTCAACTGCCGGGCAATCTGGACGGCGATCGAGCCGACGCCGCCGGCGCCGCCGACGATCAGGATCGCGGGCGCCGCACCAGGCACCGGCTTGGTGACGTCGAGCCGGTCGAACAACGCTTCCCAAGCCGTGAGCGCCGTGAGCGGCAACGCCGCGGCTTCGGCCCAGCCGACCGAGGACGGCTTGCGGCCGACGATGCGTTCGTCGACGGCGTGAAGCTCCGCATTGGTGCCGGGCCGCGTGATCGAGCCGGCGTAGAAGACCTCGTCACCGGGCCGGAAGAGGGTCACATCGGAGCCGATGGCGCGCACGATGCCTGCCGCGTCCCAGCCGAGCACTTTCCAATCGCTGCCCTGAGGTGGGGTGCTCCGGCGAACCTTGGAGTCGACGGGGTTGACCGAGATGGCCTTCACCTCGACGAGAAGGTCTCGGCCGGCGGGCGTCGGCTCGGGGAGCGTGATATCGACCAGCGACGCATCGGCGTCGATTGGTCCAGGAATCTTGTAACCAACGGCTTTCATCGGGGTCTCCAGCTTGCTGGAGACGCATTTAAGACATATCATCCATATCTGTAATACGCACAAAATTCTACCATAGTGTCGAAAAGGATACCGTCTTGGTGAAGCGCCGCCACTCCAGCTTCGACTGCGCCCCCGGCTGCGCGGTGGAGGCCGCCATTAGCCTCATCGATGGCAAGTGGAAGTGTGTCATTCTCTTTCATCTTCTCGACGGGACGGCTCGCTTCAACGAACTGAGGCGCCGCATTCCTGGCGCCACGCAGCGGACGCTGACCAACCAATTGCGCGAGTTGGAGTTGGATGGGCTGATCGAGCGGACGGTCTATGCGCAAGTGCCGCCCAAGGTCGAATACAGCCTATCGGAACTCGGCAGGAGCATGAGGACGGTGCTCATGGCGCTGAAGCAATGGGGTGACGCGAACATCGACCGTTTCGCAGCGGCGCCAACCGCAGCCTAGTCGCGGTGCCGCACTTGCATCTTTCAACGTGACCGAATCGGGCTCTTCCGCCGTCCCCAGAAGATAGATCCCGAGAGTGCGAGGAACACCAGATTGATCGGCAGCACGGCAATTTCGCCGCGCAAACCTGAAGCGCCATGAAGCCGGGCGCCGCCGGCAAGGCAGGCCTCGGCAATATCCGCGTGAGCCGCGCGGCCTTCGCGGTCGGCCATGAGGGCGGGCAGCATTTCACGCGGGAATAGGGCCGCATGTTCGGCCTGCCGCCGGTCCGCGATACCGAAGCGGCAAAGCGCATCGCGCGAGCTTGGGGTTCAGCAAGCAGGATGATGCCGAACCCGTGCGACGCACCCGCCGGACCACCCAGCCAGGGCGAAGACTCTGGATGTCGCCTTCGTCAGGGGCGCGAGTTCAAACGACGGACGCCCGCGGGCGCGCCTGAACCAGGGCCATCAGCATTCGGGAGAGGAATTAGCGCACCATTCAGAATAAAACTGTGAACTCTTATGTTATTGAAATAATTATATAATCGCAACAACCGCGCAACCCGCATCGAGGGGGGGCTTGGCCAATCGCCTCACTCATATTAGGTTACATGTAACCGATCCCGGAGAATTGCCATGGCGTCCGCACCAAAGCCGAAGCCCTCGCGTGTGAAAGTTCGCGAGCATCGCGAACGGCTGCGCCGGCAAGGACTGCGTCCCATCCAGATTTGGGTCCCGGACGTGCGCGCGCCTGCGTTCCGCTCGGAGGCGCGTCGTCAGTCGCTGGCCGTGGCCGCAAGCTCCCGTGCACACGAGGATCAGGCGTTCATCGACGCAGTATCGACATCCATTGACGAAGCGGATGGGCGTGAATGAGACGCGGCGACATCTGGACTGTCGCGGGCGGCAAGGACTATGCGGGTAAGGCACGGCCCGTCGTCATCCTTCAGGATGACAGTTTCGACGGGACTGAATCCATCACGATCTGCGCGTTCACGACCGACGACACGGACGCACCTCTGTTCCGGCTTCCTGTCGAGCCGAATGAGCGTAATGGATTACGCATCCCATGCTACCTCATGGTGGACAAGGTAACTACCGTCCCCAAATCCAAGGTCGGTGCGCATATCGGGCGCCTGGACGACGAGGATATCCTACGCCTCAATCGGGCCGTGCTCGTATTCCTTGGACTGGCAACGTCTCCGGGAATCAAAAAGGCATGAGCTGTAACGAGACCTCCGTATCGTCAAAGTTAATATTATTTGATCGCTTGATTATTGCATAGCTTCCGCGGGTTCGTTCGATGCGACCGCTTGGCCGGAAAATAAATCGCTCGTTGCCAATACCTTGTAACCAATTGCCTGATAGCCAGCGCGCCGTTTTGCCGCCATGCGGGCGAGGACTGGCACCCTCATGTCGGCATAATCATATATGATCACTTCACGCTTGGCATCGTTGAGACGATGTAACCGGCCGGCATACTGAGCGAGGGTGCCTTTCCAAGCAATTGGCATGGTAAGAAAAAGGGTATCGAGGCGGGAATCATCGAAGCCCTCGCCGAGGTAACGTCCGGTCGCAACGATGACGCGTTCCTCGGCTTGGGGAATTGTTGCAAGCCGGGCGGCGATGTCGCGGCGCTGCTTGTCGCTTTGCCCACCGCGCAATACGACCACATGCCTAGCGAAACGCTCAAGACGCTTTGCGATGGTGTCCAAATGGGCGGTGCGCTCGGTTATCACGACCGGTGAGCGGCCCGCCTCCAGAGCACACAGGACGTCGTCGAATATCAGATCATTGCGCGCTTCATCATCAACCAACTCCTTGAAAACATCCTGAATGGAAGGAGCAGGAGCGCCCAATGTGGCTTGAAGTTGGAAGCTGGTATCCCTGATCCGCGCCACGTGATCGAACGGGCGTTTGGCTGCCTCGGTTCGTGCATCCACGCGATGGCGAACGGGACCACATTGCATAACGATGATCGGATGATGTCCGTCTTTTCGCGTAACCGTTGCTGACAGACCGAGGATGTAGCGCGCCTTGCTGCGGCGCGCGACCAGCTCAAAGCTTACCGCCGACAAATGGTGGCATTCATCAACTACGAGATGCCCATAATTGCCGACGATATCATCGACTTCTCCCTTGCGAACCAGGCTCTGGATTAGGGCGACGTCAACCTGCCCTTTCGGCTTGCGACGACCGCCACCGATCATGCCGATCGCATCACGCGGCATAGTTGAAAACGCTGTGAGCCTCTCGATCCATTGATCCATCAGCTGACGGCGGTGAACGAGGATCAATGTATTCCGTCCGCGCTCGGCCATCATCCGGATGGCTAGGATCGTCTTGCCGAATGCCGTCGTTGCCGCGAGCACGCCGGTATCATGCGGCAATAGGGCTGTGATCGCGCTTTCCTGATCGGAGCGCAATGAACCAGTGAAGGCAAGTGGGATCGCCTCACCGGAAAAGCGGGAGTCTTCGATGGTTACTGTAATTCCAACTGACACAAGCAGATCTAGCACGGCGTCGAAGCACCCGCGAGGCAGCGCAACGTGGTGGCTGGTCAGCTCCGCGCAAGAGATGATCCGAGGCTTGTCGTGGGTCGATCGGCGCATGGCTTGTGCGGCGTAAAATTCGGGATTTTGGAACGCGGCAAGGCGAATAAGACGCGCGATCAATGAGGGTGGCAGCGCGTGACGCGGGATGTAAATCTGGTCAGCCTGCACGACAGTGATTGCACTTGGCGGTGGCGCGCCTATTGCCGGCGGCGGCTGTCGGCGCGACGGCGGGGCAAGCCACGGCTCTTCGTCTTCGTCGACGAGAGGAATACGTACGCCGAGAATTTTTCCAGATGCACTCGCTTCCTCGATTAGAAGATCCACCCTCGATCGTGCCATAGGTTCGATCGCTGACAGGAAGGCCCATTGATCCAGATATGGCGAACAAGATTCGTCGATGAACATGCTGTTACCAGAGGTTCGCGCGAGTCCCTGAAGCGGCAAGGCAATCAAATTGCCGAACCCACCCGCCGGCATTGTATCTTGGCTCGGAAAAAGCCGATCGTAGGAGCCGAATCCGATATCGGGGACACGCTCCATCGTGTCAGTGATAAGGAATGCCCCAAGACGGCGCGCCGACGCTGCTGGTATCGATTCCTCGAAAAAAATCCAGGCATGAGCACCGTTTCCGGATCGCGACCGCTCAACGGCAACGGGAATTTTGTAGCGCTGGCAGGTCTCCCTAAAAGCGAAGACATCTCTTCGCCACTCCCCTTCGTCGAAATCTGCAGCCAGGAACGAACAGGTGTTATCTGCAAGCATCGGATAGACACCCATAACGAACGGGGCGCCATTCGCGTCGGTCCCGCGTAGATGACGTTCGATCGACACGTCATCGACGGCCCGGAATGCCTGATTTGGACATGCCGAACATTTGACTTTTGGTTTTTCGCAAATCCCACGCTGCCATTCATTCGCACAGGCAAGTGCGTAGCCGCTGCGCCCCGTCGTGCGATTCTCCCAGCGGATCGGGAAGGCATCTGAGCGGCCGCGGAAAAGCCGGCGAAACAGAGCAATCTTCTTTTCGATTGTCGAATTCCGGTCGATGGGATCGCCGGCTTTTGCCGAAGTGACCGCCTTGATAGCCGCGGCCTCTTCACTTCGCACCAATCGCAGGGCGTTGATCTCGGCTAAGATCTCCGCGCGCTCGCGTTCCAGCGCCGTGAGCCGCGCCACGAGTTCGGTAATTCTGGCGTCCATTTGCGTCATCGTGAAGATTGGCTTGCGCCAATATTAGCCAATATCAGCTTGACGCAATTTTGCTTCGCCCGATAGCTGCGCAAGAAGGGGCCCGATCACAATCGGCCGATCCAAGCCCAGAGTTCGCGGTTTTATTCCGAATGGTGGCAAAATGGCGCACCCGACACGATTCGAACGTGTGACCTTTGCCTTCGGAGGGCAACGCTCTATCCAGCTGAGCTACGGGTGCATGACGCCCCATTTAGCCGATTGGCGGCGCGGGGGCAACGGTCGCGGCCGGCCCGGGACGGGCAAAAATGGCGGCCAAAACCGGCGCGGCGGCGGAAACCGATAGCACCTCCGCCGCCGGATCACACTCCCGCCGACGTTATTTGACTTCATTGTCTCCGCGGCCTTCAACAGCCCGGCCCGGGTGGTCCGGGTGCCCTGACCCGCGGAGCCCGCCATGATGCCATCCTCTCTCGCCAAGGCCTGTTTCGCGGCCTGCCGCGCGGCGCTCGCCGGCGTCGCCGTCGTCACGGCGCTCACCGTCGCGGTGCCGGCGCAGGCGGCGGACTACGCGGCGCTGGTCGCGGCCTCCGACCGCAGCGCGGCCGACCGCCAGGCCGACGCCAAACGCCATCCGGTCGAACTTTTGGAATTCATCGCCCCGCAGCCGGGCTGGCGTGTGCTCGACATGGCCGCCGGCGCCGGCTACAGCACCGAACTGCTGGCGCGGGCGGTGGCGCCGGGCGGCAAGGTGTTCGCCCAGCATTCCAGGCCGTCGGACAAGTTCGGCGAGCGCAAGGCCTCGCCCGCCATGGCCGACGTCGAGGACGTCATCACCCCGTTCGACGACCTCTCGCGCCCGGCGCTGCATGACCTCGATCTCGTCACCTTCCTGTTTGGCTATCACGACACCACCTTCCTCGAGGTCGATCGGGCACGGATGGACACGGCGCTGTTCGACGCGCTCAAGCCCGGCGGCATCCTGGTGGTGGCCGATTATTCGGCGCGGCCGGAAGACGGCGCCACCGTCGGCAAGAGCCTGCACCGCATCGCCGAGGCGACCCTGCGCGCCGAGATCGAGGCGGCCGGCTTCCGCCTCGTTGGCGCCGGCGATTTCCTCCGCCATCCCGAGGACGCGCGCACTGCGACCTCGTCCAACAACCCGACGCCGGTCGACGCGTTCGTGCTGAAATTCCGCAAGCCCTGAGAGGCGGGCGGAGGCATTCGAACGGGCCGGTTTTAATGAACTCGTCATGCGCGGGCTCGACCCGCGCATCCACGCTTTGCAGCCGTCGCCGCGACGTAAAGCGTGGATTGCCGGGTCAAGCCCGGCAAATCGGCGCAATTGCAAAAACACCCTCCCTGTGACAGGGACCGCCGCGGCCGGCCACCATGGCGCGAAAGGAAACAGCCGATGACCGATCCCGCCGCCTTCGATCCCGCCCGCCATCGTGTCGTGGAGCCCCGCGCCTTCGAGGACCTCGTGGTCGGCGAGACCTTCGACCTGCCCAGCCGCACCGTGACGGAGGCCAATTTCGCCGCCTTCCAGGTGGTGTCCGGCGACAACCACCCGATCCATTACGACGTCGAATATTGCCGCCGCCAGGGCCATCCCGGCCTGCTCGCCCACGGCCTGCAGGTGCTGTGCTTCTCGGCCTCCGGCGCCGGCCTGTTTCCGCACGTCATCGGCGAGGCGCTGCTCGGCTTCATCGAGCAGTCGTCGCGCTTCCTCAAGCCGGTCCATGCCGGCGACA
The DNA here is from genome assembly GCA_031291445.1 of Xanthobacteraceae bacterium. Lineage (GTDB taxonomy): Bacteria > Pseudomonadota > Alphaproteobacteria > Rhizobiales > Xanthobacteraceae > Bradyrhizobium_A. The sequence goes on from JARLJA010000019.1 coordinate 33,533, forward strand.
CGCTCTATCCGCGTCTCACCATCGCGGCGCTGACGCCGCAGCGTTCGACCGGCATCGTCACGGTGGCCTCGTCGATCCACAACCAGCGCGGCGAGCAGGTGCTGGTCGGCGAGCAGAAATACCTGATGCGGCTGCGGCCGGCGTGACAAGCCGGCGCCCGACGTCGGTCGCGTCTCATTCGCGGGACGGCCCGTCGAGATGGGTGCAGCCGCCGTCGGCGATCGGGCGCATGATGTCGGCGGCCTTGACCTTGCTCTTGATGGTGAGGAGGTCCCAGCCCTGCTTGACGTCGGCCGGCGCCTTGACCTCGGCGAGCAGCATGTCGTTCATCAGCCGGCCGTCGTCGCGGATCCGGGCGCCCGGCGCGAAGAAATCGTCGACCGGCGTGGCCTTCATCCTGCGCATCACCGTGAGCCCGTCGGTCGAGGCGGCGGCCTCGACCGCGCGCAGATAATGCCTGACCGAACTGTAGACCGCGGCCTGGGCCTGGGTCGGCATCCGCCCGCCATGCTTCTCGGCGAAGCGGCGGCCGAAGGCGCGGCTCACGTCGTCGTTGTCCCAGTAGTAGCCGGTGAGGTACTGCACGCCCTGGGTCGCCTCGGCACCGAGCGCGTGCACCGAGGTCAGGTAGAAGATCAGCACCGCCAGCTTCTGGTCGTCCTGGCCGACACGGAATTCGTGGGCCTGCTTCAGGCTGGTGACGGTGTCGCCGGAGGCATTGGCGAGCGCCACCACCTTGGCGCCGGACGACTGGCCCTGCAGCAGGAACGAGGAGAAATCCATGGTGCCGACCGGATGGCGCACCGCGCCCACCACCTTGCCGCCGAGCGAGGTCACGACCTTGGTGACTTCCGCCTGCATGGAATGGCCGAAGGCGTAGTCCGCGGTGATGAAGAACCAGCTGTCGCCGCCCTGCTGCACGATCGAGCGGGCGATGCCCTGGGCCAGCGAATAGGTGTCGTACAGCCACATCGCCCCCGTCGGCGAGCAGGCCTTGCCGAACAGGTCCGCGGTCGCCGAGCCCGAATGCACCACGATCTTGCCGCGCTCGCGGGCGATCTCCTGCACCGCCAGCGAGATCGCCGAATTGCCGATGTCGAAGATCGCGTCCACCCCCTGGACGTCGTAGAGCTCGCGCGCCAGCGTCGCGCCGAGATCAGTCTTGTTCTGGTGGTCGGGCGCCAGGAGCTTGACCGGCTGGCCGCCGACCCTGCCGCCGAGATCGTCGATGGCGAGCTGCGCCGCCACCGCGCTGCCGACGCCGCCGGCATCGGAGAACACCGAGCTCTTGTCGTTGAGCACGGCGATGGTGACCGGCTTTGAGAGGCCTTGCGCCAGCGCGCCCGTGGCGAGCGCCGACGCCAAGCCGAATGCGAAGCCGAGCGCGACGCGGCGCGCGCCGGCGAAAGTCCGTCTCATGGTGTTTCCTTCCCAGGTGTCTTTTGTTGTCGTTGATTGAGAACGCGCGCGGCGTCGCCGGTTCAGGCGCAGACCGGCGGCCGGCGCTGCGCCCACGGCCGCTCCTGCTCGAGCTGGGCGGCGAGCCGGAACAGCGTCGCCTCGTCGCCGAAGCGGCCGGCGAACATCATGCCGAGCGGCAGCCCGGCCGCATTCCACGCCAGCGGCACCGACATCGCCGGCTGGCCGGAGATGTTGAACATGCTGGTGCCCGGCATGTAGCGGCGCAGCAGCGGCGAGATATGCGACAGGTCGCTGGTCATGGTGTCGAGCGCGCCGATCGGCAGCGGCGGCAGGCACAGCGTCGGCGCCAGGAACACGTCGCAGCCGGCGAAGAACTCGGCGAGGCGGTGCGCGATCTGGAACGCGCCGAGCTGGGCCTCGACATAGTCGATCCCGCTGGCCTTGCGCGCATTGGCCGCCATCGCCAAGGTCAGCCGCTCGAAATCGCCGTCGGTCATCGGCCGGCCGAACGCGTCTTCGGCGAGCCGGACGCTCAGCGCGGTGTTGGTGCCGACGATGGTGGCGAGCACCGCGGCCGGATCGAGCGGCAGCGCCGGCGCTCGCTCCTCGACATGATGGCCGAGCCGCTCCAGCATCGCGGCGACGTCGCGCACCGCGGCGGCGATCTCGGGGTCGATCGGCTCGCCATAGGGCGAGCGGTCGGTGAAGGCGATGCGCAGCCGGCCGGGGTCGCGCCTGGTTTCGTCGAGATAGGGCCGCTCCGGCGGCGGCGCCACATAGGGGCTGCAGGCTTCCGGCCCCTGCACCGCGTCGAGCATGGCGGCGCTGTCGCGCACGCTGATGCTGACCACGTGGCCGCAGGCGAAGCCGCCCCAGCCCTCGCCGCGGTCCGGCCCGGTCGGGGTGCGGGCGCGGGTCGGCTTGAGGCCGAACACGCCGCAGGCCGAGGCCGGGATGCGGATCGATCCGCCGCCGTCGCTGGCATGGGCGACCGGCACGATGCGCGCCGCCACAGCCGCCGCTGCGCCGCCCGACGAGCCGCCGGAAGAGTGCGCCGGATTCCATGGATTGCGGGTCGGTCCGAACAGCCGCGATTCGGTGGTCGGCATCAGTCCGAGTTCAGGGCTCGCGCTCTTGCCGAAGATGGTGACGCCGCTGGCGAGAAAGCGCTGCGCCAGCGTGCCGGTGTGGTCGGCGACGAAATTGCTGAAGACGCTGGCGCCGAATGTCGTGCGCGTGCCGGCCAGCAGGTCGAGATCCTTGAGCAGGAACGGCACTCCGGTGAAGGGCCCCTCCGGCAGGCCGGCCGCGATTTGGCGGCGCGCGGCGTCGTCGTGGCGCACCACCACCGCGTTGAGCCGCGGGTCGACCGCCTCGGTGCGCCGGATCGCCTCGTCCAGCAGCTCCAGCGCGCTGATCTCGCGGCTGTGCACCAGCCCGGCGAGGCCGAGACCGTCATGGGTGTCGTAGGCGGCGATGGTCATGGCGTTCCCCAATGTCCTTTTGCGTTTGGCGGACATTATGCCGGTCCGGCGCGGCGGCGCCAGACGCGATCGCGGGGAGGGCCTTGCGCAGGCGGCAGGTCAGGCCGGCACGATGGTCTTGCCGATCGGCCACAGCGCGATGCCGGCGAGCTTGAGATGGGCCCAGGCGAACGGCAGGCCGACGATGGTGATGGCGTACAGGATCGCCCATACCAGGTGGCCGAGCGCCAGCCACCACCCCGCCAGCACCAGCCAGATGATGTTGCCGATCAACCCGAGCGGCCCGGTGCCGACGTCGGAGCGGCCGAAATATTCCTCCCGCGACACCGCGCGCTGGCCGAACGGCAGCAGCGTGTAGGATGCGATGGTGAAGGCGGCGCGCGCCCACGGCAGCCCGATGATGGTGATCGCCATGATGATGGCGGCGACCACCCAGGCGATCGCCATCCAGAATCCGCCGAACACGATCCAGATGATATTCAACAGCAGGGAGAGAGGAGACATGGGGCACCGGGGCAAGGAGCAAACGTCACACCGCGGACAAGCCGCTTCGATCTTAATAGCACGAATTCGGATAGGTACGAGGTGGCGCGGTCGATCATGTTTCGACATCCAATCGTCAAACGACTCGCCGTAGCCGCCTCGGCGGCGCTGGCCGCGGGCCTGGTCGCGCTCGGCCTCGATCTCTACGAACCCATTCTGACCGCGGTGCGGCCTTGGGCCCACAGCGTGGTGTTCGCCGCCTCCGCGGCCATGCTGGCATTCCTGCTATGGCGGGGCCGCGGCGCCAGGCGAGGCATCACCGGCCGGGCGCTGCTGGTCCTGTGGTGCCTGCCGCCGCTCGCCATGGTCGCGGCGGACCTGATTGACCGCGGCGACCGCGATGCCGTTGCGCGGGCCGAGGGGCCGCAGGCGCGGGAGCTCGGTCGCCACTTCATCGTCGGCTACACCCGGCGCGACGAGGTTGCGCCGCTGGCGGCGCGCGGCCTGATCGCCGGCGTCTACATCACCCATCACAACATCGCGGGACGCACGGCGGCGGATCTCAAGTCCGAGATCGCGGACCTCCAGGCCCTGCGCAGGGCGGCCGGCCTGCCGCCGCTGATCGTCGCCGCCGACCAGGAGGGCGGCATCGTCTCGCACCTCTCGCCGCAGCTGACGGCGCTGCCCGCGCTGGCGACGCTGGCCGATCTGGCGCCCGACGCGCGCGCCAGCCGCGCCCGCGAGTTCGGGGAAATCCAGGGCCGCGAACTGCACGACCTCGGCGTCACCATGAACTTCGCGCCGGTGGTGGACCTGCGGACGGCGGCGGCGCGCCGGCATGTCGACCTCAACAGCCTGATCAGCCAGCGCGCCATCTCCGGCGATCCGGCCATCGTCACCGAGATCGCCGGGAACTACATCCGCGGGCTGAACGCCCAGCAGGTCGCCGGCACCATCAAGCACTTCCCCGGTCTCGGGCGCGCCGCCGCCGACACCCATCTGTTCAGCGCCCGTATCGACGCGCCGCTGGCCGAGCTCGAGGACACCGACTGGAAGCCGTTCCGCGCGTTGCTCGGCGCCACCACCGGCGCCGGCCTCATGGTCGGGCATGCGACGGTGACGGCGCTCGATCCGGAGCGGCCGGCATCGCTGTCGAAGCGGGTCATCACCGACATGATCCGCGGCGCCTGGGGCTACGACGGCGTGATCGTCACCGACGACCTGGTGATGGGCGCGGTGTATCGCACCGGCATCTGCGATGCGGCGATCGCGGCGCTGAACGCCGGGGTCGATCTGCTGCTGATCGCCTACGACGGCGCGCAATACGATCGCGCGTTCCCCTGCGCGCTGGCGGCGCTGGGGCGCGGCGAGATCGACGCTGCCATGCTGCGCGCCAGCGCGGCGCGGCTGGGGGATCGAGGCGCGGCGGCGGGGGATTAGCGCGGGCTCAGGCGAGGTTGCGCCTGGCGAACGCCGTCAGCAGCTGCGCCACCTTCTCCGACTGTTCCTGCTGCACCCAGTGGCCGGCGCCGGCGATCAGGTGGCACTCCTCCATCCGCGTGCAGACCTGTGTCTGCATGCGCTCGAAATCGCCGGGCCGCTGATAGGTGCCCCAGTCGCTGGTGCCGGCGATGAACGCGGCGGGAACGTCGATGGTGCGGCCGGAGAACAGGCGGAGTTCGGCGTCGCAGGCGGGTTCGAACCGGCAGCGGTACCAGTTCAGCCCGCCCTGGAAGCCGGTGCGGCCGTATTCCGCGGCATAGACGTCGAGCTCGTGCTCGGGCAGCCAGCGGCAGGCGGCGACGGCCGCGGCCGGCGGCATGTGGTGGGCGACGGTCTCGGCCATGGTCTCGTCGCGCCGCATGACGTAGTAGGTCGGAAGTTTGGCGAGTTCGGCCGCGGTCCAGCTTTCGAGGGGCGCGGGGGTGTTGCCGGCCCAGTCCGCGCTCTTGACGTGGTAGTAGGCGCGCAGGAAGGCGCGCAGGCCGTGCGGGCCGTTGCGCATGTCGGCGTCGGCCGCGGCGGTCGAATAATAGGCCTGGTAGTGCTTGCGCGGCGGATCGAGCGCCGCCAGCGCGGCGTCCATGTCGAGCGGTTGCGCGGCCGGCTCGCGCCGGCGCAGCGTATCGAACGGCAGCGCCGGCGGTCCGCCGAACGGCGCGCTCATCAGCACCACCGAGCGGAAGATGTCGGGCCGCACCAGCGCGCTCCACGCCGCCACCACCGCGCCGTAGTCGTGCCCGACCAGCGTCGCGACCGACGAAAGGCCGTAGGCCGCCACCAGGCCGAGAACGTCGCGCACCAGGTTGAGCGGCCGGAATTGGGCGAGGTCGGCGGCGAAACGGTTGTCGGATCCGGTGGTGCGGCCATAGCCGCGCTGGTCCGGCGCGATGACGTGGAAGCCCGCCGCGGCCAGCGGCCCGATGATGCGCCGCCAGCTGAAGGCGAGTTCGGGAAAGCCGTGCAACAGAACGATGACGGGGCGCCCGTCGCCGGCGCCGGCCTCGAGCACATGCATCGACAGCCCGTTACCGTTGTCGACCATGCGGGATCGGATTCCGTCCGGCAGTGTGGCCAGATAGTCACCTTTGCCGTCCGCAGCGTGATCGGGCGAGGTCATCATCGCGTCTCCGGGTTGATCGCGCAGTGTTGATCGCAATCAGGCCCGCGCCGCCAGGACGCCGTCAAGTGCATGACGCATGAGATGTCTGTGATTTCGCGTTGCTGATGGTGTGGTTTGCCATCGAAAATGCGATGCGGTGTCGCCTGCGGGCAACGGGGAGCAGGTATTCGCGAAATTTTCGCCCTTCCGGATCCGTGGCGCGCAATGTGTGTTATAAGCATTCCGTCTGCAACGAGCGATGATGATGAGCGAAGACTGGAATACGAAGTATGGCACGCGGCGCGTCCGCAAGGATCCGCCGACCCTTGCCGAGGCGATCTTCGCCGCCCAGGGCATTACCGACGACGTGCAGGGCCAGGTCGAGATCGCCGCGGCCCTGATGGGGCTGCCGCAGGAAGACGTGCGCGTCCAGGTGCTGAAGGCGAAGCCGGCCTCGAACCAGCCGACGCGCATCATCTCGACCGAACGCGGCGCCGCGCGCACCGTGGTGGTCGAACGTCGCGTGATGCGCCGCCCGCTGGGCGACAAGCGCTCGACGACGCGCGGCCCGGGCCCGGCGGGATCGTAACGCCTTGTCTTAACGCCTTGTCTTAACGCGGTGTCGTAACGCCTTGTCGTACGACTTGGGTCGTCGCGCCCCGATGGCGGTTCGGTCAGGCCCGTTCAAATCAGATTAAAATCGTCGTTGCCTTTCTGACGGTGCGGCCGGCCGCAACCGCGTCATGCCGCAGCGGGGGTATAGATCGCCAATGGCACCGCCACCCCGCGCAGGCTGTGGCTGCCGAGAAAATCGAGCGGGACGTCGAGATGGCGCGCCACCGCCTCGGTGATCAGGATGTCGCGGCCGAGCGTCTTCTGCAGTGCCTCGACCCGGCTGGCCTCGTTCACCGCGGCTCCGATCACCGTGAAGTCGAGCCGTTCGGGCGCGCCGATATTGCCGAAGAACACCTCGCCCTCGTGCAGTGCGATCCCGGCGCGCAGCGGCTGCCAGCCCGTGCCGGCCAGGGTGCCGGGCGGATCGCGGTTGAGGGCATCGAGCCCCGCCATCGCCGTCCGCGCCGCGGCGAGCGCGGCGCCGGCCGCGGCCCGCACCTGGTCGGGGTCCTGCAGCGGAAACGCCGCGAGCAGGCCGTCGCCGATGAATTTCAGGACCTCGCCGCCCTGGCTCAACACCGCGCCGGCCATCACCTCGAAATAGGCGTTGAGCAGCGCCAGCATGTCGGACCCGGACAGCCGGTCGGACAGGTCGGTAAAGCCGCGCAGGTCCGACACCCAGATCACGGCGTGGATCGATTCGCCGGCGCCGCGCTTGATCGAGCCGTTGAGCACCTTGGTGGCGGCGCCGAGCCCGAGATAGGCGTTGAGCGCGTTGCCGGAAATCCGCAGCGCGCTGTGGCGCTCCACATGCAGCGCGAACAGGCTGAACACCGGCTTCAGGAGGCGGACATCGGTCTCGGTGAAGCCGTCGGCGCGGCGCGTCGCCAGCGTGATGGCGTTGCGGTAGCCGCCGCCGCTGAGCGGCAGGGCCGCATAGTCGGTGAAGCCCTCGGCGGCGAGCTCCTTCATCATCGCGAATTCGGCCTGCGCCTTTTCGCTGCGTGGATCGCGGCGCACCGTCTCGCCGGAATTGAACACGCGATACAGCGGGGTTGCGCCGGAAGCTGTCGGATTCGGTGGCGGCCTCGGCGACCTTGACCTCGTCGCACAGGCCATCGCCGCTGTTCCAGTTCCACGCGAAGCCGACCAGTTGCGGATGCAGGGTGCCGATATGCAGGCTCAGGCGGTCCACCGGCGCGCCGGCCGCGACCAGCCGCCAGATGAAGGATTCGACGAACAGCAGCATGTCGCGCTCGAGCGCGGCCTCGTGCAGGAGCCAGGACTCGATGGCGGCGAAGCTGGTGGCCGCGGGGGCGGCGGCGGCGCCCCGCGACGACCGACGCACCAAGGTCACCGCGACGGGATACTGTCGCGGCGCCGGGTCGAGATTTTTCGTCGGGGCGGTCGGCGTCTCGGCAATCACGGTCATGGCGTTCACCACACGACGTAGGCCTGATCGGGGCCAGTGCAAGGGCAGCCGGCCGCGAAGGCCGAATCAGGCTTCGCCGGTCAGGAACGGGTTGCTCAGGCGCTCGTGGCCGAAGCTCGATCCCGGGCCGTGGCCGCAGATGAAGCCGACGTCGTCGCCGAGCGGCAGCAGCTTGGTGGTGATCGATTTGATCAGCGTGGCATGGCTGCCGCCGGGCAGGTCGGTGCGGCCGACCGAGCCCTGGAACAGCACGTCGCCGACGATGGCGAAGCGCATCGCCTTGTTGAAGAACACCACGCTGCCGGGCGAATGCCCCGGACAGTGCAGGATGTCGAAGGTGAGTTCACCGACGCTGACGGTGTCGCCCTCGTCGAGCCAGCGGTCGGGGAGGAAGTTGCGCGCGCCGACCAGGCCGAACATGTTGGCGCTGGAGACCACGTTGTCGAGCAGATACTTGTCGGCCTGGTGCGGCCCCTCGATCGGCACCCCGAGCACTTCGCGCAACTCGTCGGCGCCGCCGACGTGGTCGACGTGGCCGTGGGTGATCCAGATCCGTTCCACCGTGACGTCGGCCTGCGCGATCGCCTGGCGGATGGTGGCGACGTCGCCGCCGGGATCGACCACCACGGCGCGCCGGGTGGTCTCGCACCACAACAGCGTGCAATTCTGCTGCAGCGGCGTCACCGGAATGATGACGGCGCGGGCCTTCGAGGCTTGATCGGTCATGGCGATGACATGGCCGATTTTTCCACGTCCGCCAAGGCCAAATTTCGTGCCCGTTGGCCGCCCGCGGCCTCGCCGCCGCCGGCGTGACTGGCGGCGGAACCCGCCGAAGGTCTATTCTCGACGTCAACGCACGCACCCCCGCCACCCGGCCGGGGCGCCGCCCGACGACATGGAGACACCCGCGCATGGACCAGACCTCCCCGGCCTTCACCCTGGCCGGTCCGCGCGTCACGGTGCGGGCCATGCTGCTCTGCGAGCGCATCAACACTTCGGGCCTCGAGCGCGCCGACGTGCTGTCGACCACGCCGCTGTCGTTCCGGGTCGGCAGCGGCGGCGTTGCGGTGCTGTTTCGCTACGGCGTGGTGGTGCTGGCGGGGGTCACTCCGCTGGAGGAGACGGGCTTCCTGGAAACCCTGCAGCCGCGCATGATCGGGGTGCTCGCGCGCCGCGAAGACGAGAACGCGGTGGTGGAATTGTCGACGGAGCGCGAGGACCAGATCCCGCCGGGCGGGCCGATTTCGGTGCAGACGATTTCGCCGGAGCGGCTGGTGGTGATCGCGGAGGCGCTGGCCAAGAGCGTGGTGCTGGCCCGCGACGAGCGCGAGGTCGCCTCCGTGTTCGAGGTCATCGAGCCCTATGCCCGCGAGCTCGCGCGCAACGGGCGCATGCGCGGCGGCCGGCGCGCCATCCTCAAGCGCATCGGCAACGCGCTCCTGGTGCGCTACCGGGTGCTGGGCAACGTCGCGGTTACAGACAAGCCGGACGTGCTGTGGGACCGTCCCTATCTGGAGCGCCTCTATGCCCGCCTCGAGGACGAGTACGAGCTCAAGGAGCGCGCCGACGCGCTCGGCCGCAAGCTCGCGGTGATCGCGGAAACCGCGCAGGTGTTCACCGACATCATCGACACCCAGCGCTCGCTGCGGCTCGAGATCAGCATCGTACTGCTGATCCTGATCGAACTGGTGATCGCGATCTTCCAGCTGGCGATGGGCCGGGGATAGGGCCGGATGGTGTTGAGTTCGTCTACCTTGACCGTCGTCCTGAGGAGGACCGCGAAGCGGTCCGTCTCGAAGGGCGATGGCCCGGGCCGTGCATCCTTCGAGACGCATCGCTGCGCGATGCTCCTCAGAGCCTGACCGAAAATGCAGCGAGTATTTTCAAGATGTTGCGATTGCTGTTTTTTCCGTCATGGCCGGGCAGCGCGATCCGTCTTCGACGGATCGCTAGGACTAAGGTCTCCCGGCCATCCACGTCTTTCTTGCGGCAGCGCCGTTAAGTCGTGGATGCCCGGCACAAGGCCGGGCATGACGAGTTC
>JARLJA010000142.1 GCA_031291445.1 Xanthobacteraceae bacterium
CCCCTGGCCCCACGTCCGCTTCGCCGTCACACACCCGAGGTGGGAGCCGTATGCCCGAATTGGGCCCGTACGGATCTGTGCGGGGGGCGTCCAGTAATGGACGTCCCTACCGCGACCGCGCGCGTTGCGCGCGCCCCGGAATGACGATCTTTCCTTTCTGGAATGCCTCAGCGGACCAGCCGTGCAGGTGTTCCAAGCACATTCACCCCGAAGCGTCATCCTGAGTCCTGTTCCTCATCTGAGGAGCGCTGCGGAGCAGCGCGTCTCGAAGGATGAGGCCGATCGTGGCGTTCGCGCCTCATGGTTCGAGACGGCGCAAGAGCGCCTCCTCACCACGAGGCGGGACGACCGTGGCGGATGCGGCGAGCGCCTCGGATCAATCTCGGCGTCATGGCCGGGCAACCGGATCCGGCCTTCGGCCGGTCCGGCTGTGAACTCGACCCGGCCATCCACTCTTCCCTTCGGCGACGAGCGCTTAAGCGTGGATCCGCGGGTCAAGCCCGCGGATGACGCAGAATACCGGGCGAAGCAGCGGCTCTCATTGGCGTCGCCATGGTCAGAACTGGCTTCGCTTGTCTCGTCCTGGCGACCCCGGCGACCAACTTCGTGCTAGAGACTGCCCTCATGGAATCGCTCCATGGGAAGCCTACCATGCGCCACAGCGCCATCACTCGGCTGAAGGCCCGCATCGTCGCCGCGCTCAGGTCGCGGCGCGGCGGCGGCGGCGCCATGGCGCTCGCCATCGCCGCTTTCGCCGCGACGGGCTTTGTCGTGCTGCTGCTTGGCAAGGCGCGCCAGGACCTGTTCATGGACACCGCCGAGGCCTTCACCTGGGGCGCTAAGTTTCTCGGCGGCTATGGCCGCCATCCGCCGCTGACCGGCTGGATCGCCGGCGTGTGGTACCGGATCCTGCCGCCGGCCAACTGGGCGTCGTTCCTGCTGTCGAGCCTGACGATTGCGTTGTCGCTCGCCATGACCGTCCTGATCGCGCGGCGGGTGCTCGGGGCGCGCCGCGGCGCGCTCATCGCCTTCGCGATGATGCTCTATCCGCTCTACATCGGCGCCAAGGCCGACCACTTCAACAACTACCAGGTGCTGCTGGCGCTGCTGCCGCTCACGGTGTGGCTGTTCCTGGTGGCGTGGGACAAGCGCACGGCGCTGGCCGGCGCCGCGCTCGGCCTTGCCGCGGCGGCGGCGACGCTGACGATCTATTCCGGCGGGCTCGGCGTCGCGGCCATCGGCCTCGCCGCCCTGATCGGGCGGGAGCGGCGCGCGTTCTTCACCTCCCCGGCGCCTTATGTCGCCGCGCTGGTCTTTGTCGCCGCGCTGACGCCGCACCTGGCGTGGCTCTTGAGCGGCCACGACGCCTCGCTCGACTACGCGGCGCGCTATGCCGGCGGCGCCAGGCCCGACCGCGGTGAGCTCTACTATCTCGGCCGCTATTTCGGCCAGCAGATCGGCCTGCTCGCCTTCGTGTTCGGCGCGCTCGCGGTGGCGCTGTGGCCGCGGCGCCTGCGCTGGCCGGCTCGCGGTCTCGGCGGCGCGCCAGCCGGCGAACGCCGCCTGGTCGTGGCCATCGCCGCCGTGCTGGTGCTCGCCCCGCTGGCGGCGGCGGTCGCGCTCGCGCTGCCGTTGCAGCCCGACTGGGGCAATTCGCTGTTCTTCCTGGTGCCGGTCGCCGTCCTCGCGCTCCTTCCCGGCCTGGTCGTGACCTGGAGCGCGGTGGCGCGCGGCGCGCTGTTGGCGGCGGTCTGGGCGCTGGCGCTGGTGGTGGGGCTGCCGGTCTACGAGGCTGTGAATTTCCGCCTCCGGCCGGACTACCGCGCCTATGAGCCGCTGTCGGAGCTGGCGCGCGAACTGACGACGCGCTGGCACGACCGCTTCGGCGCGAAGCTGCCCTTCGTGGTCGCCGAGCTCGAGGTCGCGGCGCCGCTCGCGTTCTACAGCCCCGACCACCCGCTGATGATGAGCGCGGACGAGACCATGTTCTCGCCCTGGATCGACGATCCGGCCGCGCTGAAGACCAAAGGCTATATCGGGGTCTGCCGCGACGGCGACGGCCGCTGCGCCGCCTTCCTGCACGGCCTCAACCCTGCGGCCGAGCGCTTCGACGTCACCCTGGCGCGCAGCGTCCGCGGCGTGAGCGCCGCCCCGCACCTCTTCCACGTCGAGGTCTCGCCGCCTCGGTAACGCCTTTCGCGGTGCGGTACGGGCCATTATCTTCATGTCGCTTTCGGAAGGTGCTAGCGTCACCGGCAACAAGGGGGAGGGGCGGTGGTATCCCACGCCCGCAAGCCGGAGAAACCCGATGAAGACGGTCACGGCGTGGGCAGCCAGCAAGCTCGGGAGGTTTCTCGCCAGGGACTTTCGCCAGCTGTTCGGCGCCGCCCATGACGAGACGGCGGAGCGGCTGGGATCGCTGGCGCGCAGCACGCTGGAATGCATCGGCCGCAGCGACGCGCTCTATCACAACCTGGAGCATACGCTGCTGGTCACCATGGTCGGCCGCGACATCCTGCAGGGCCTGTCGCTGTCGCACCGCATCGATCCGGACGACTACGCCCACCTGATCGCCGCCTGCCTGCTGCACGACATCGGCTATGTCCGCGGCATCCTGCCCGGCGATACCGAGACCGAGTTCGTGATCGACCAGGACGGCAGCAGGATCACGCTGCCGCGCGGCGCGTCCGACGCCGCGCTGACGCCCCATCACGTCGAGCGCTCGAAGATGTTCGCCCTGGAGCGGCTCGGCCCCTCGCCGCTGGTCGACGTGGCGCGCATCAACGCGGCGATCGAGATGACCCGCTTTCCGGCGAGCTTCGACCAGACCATCGAAACCGTCGGGCTGGAGCCGAAGCTGGTGCAGGCGGCGGACCTGATCGGCCAGCTCGGCGATCCGATGTATTTCCGCAAGGCCAACGCGCTCTACTACGAATTCGAGGAGACCGGCACCAACCGGCAGCTCGGCTATTCGTCGCCGGCCGACCTGATCGACAAGAATCCGGCGTTCTACTGGAATTGCGTCTCGCCCCACATCGACGACGGCGTCAAGTTCCTGAACCTGACGGTGAGGGGCCGGCAGTGGATCGCCAACCTGCATCACCACGTGCTGTGCGCCGAGAAGGCCAACCGCATGATGGGGCCGCAGCGGTAAGCGGGCCGATCCGCCTCGATCACGCCAGCCCGATCCGGCGCGCGAGGCCGCGCAGCCGGCGGCCTTCGTGGCGTAGCCGGCGGATCACGCGGGGCACGAAGGGCGGCGGGGGCGGGACGATGAACGCGAGCGGTTGCGTCGCGCCGGTCCCGCCAGCGTCGGTCTTCAGCAGCGTCAGCACATGCGCCACGACGTCGGCGTTGATCTGGTCGTCGAAGCGGGCCCGGTGGCGCTCGATCTGATGCCGCAGGATCGGGGCCACTCCGGCCCAGCCGCCGCCGACGGCGGTGCGGACGGCCAGCGTTGCCGCGCCGTAGAGCGTGGTGTTGGCGTAGGCGTTGCCGCCATGGCGGGTGTAGCGCGCGACGGGAGCGTCGATCAGGATGGAGCTTCCGAAGGCGTGTGCCCCGAAGCCGAAATAGGTGTCGGCGGCATATCCGATCCTGACGTCGTCCGGCAGGATCAGTTCCATCAGGCTGCGCCGGAACATCATGCCCGACGACGGCGCCCAGAACCATTCGCCGGCCGACCAGCGGTCGCGATCGGCGAATAGCGCGGGCTGAGGGTCGAAGCCCGCCTCCGGTCGCCGAAACGCATCGCTTGCCGGCAGGCGGTGCAGCCGATCGATGACGCGGAGGTTGACGACGTGGTCAAGCGCGCCGGACAGCAGTCGGCCGTGCTCGTCGACCACGCGCATCTGACCCGAGGTCAGCGCCACCGGCACGCGGCTGTTGAGGTGCCAGGCGATGTGCTGGTCGAGGGCGTCCGGCTCGAGGCGGTCGTCGGCGTCGAGCATCACGACGAAGGTATTGGCGCCGAGCGACAGGCCGGTCGCCACCGCCTGGGTCTGGCCTTCGGCATGATCATGGCGTGCCAGACTGAATCGCGGGCCGAAGCTCTGGACCAGCGCGCGCAACGCATCGAAAGCAATGTCGCTGGAGCCGTCGTCGATGACGACACAGCGCCAGTGCGGGTAGCTCTGCCGTGCGACCGAGGCGAGGCAGTCGCGAAGGAAGCGGGCGTAGTCGTGCAGCGTCACCACGATGTCGACGCCCGGCAACTGCGGCTCTGTCGTGGTCGCGGGCACTTCCGGCGCGGCCTCGTCCGCAAGCAGGGGCGCTAGCACTTCGAGAAGGCGCGCGCGCAGGGCGTCGTCGTCGGGCGCCGCCTCCCGCTGGCAGAGTGCGGCGGTCGGCAAGCAGGCAAAGTGCCCACAATGCAATGCGTGATACTGCGCCACCTGGTCGTCGCTGGACGCCAGGAACGTGGCGTGGTCGCCGAACAGGCTGCGCAGGTGGTCGAAGGCCGCGACCAGCGGCGCGGTCGAGCCCAGCCCACGCGCAAGTGTTTCCTCGCTCGGCGACGCCGTCATCCAGACCACGAGCCGCGGCAGGTTCTCGCGCGCGCAGCCGGAAGCCCAGGCGGCGAGAGCGTTGATCATCGCCAGCGTAGGCTGGGCGAGAACCAGAATGTCGGCGGCGCGGCCGCGGCCGAGCGGCTTGGCCAGTTGGTCGCGCAGCGCGCGCTGCAGGTTGCGCAGCCTGGCCTGCATGGCGCGCGGATCGCCATGCTCCGGGTCGGCGCCCTGGTCGATGAACACCTTTTCGATCGGGACGCCGTCGAGGGTCGTCGAGGCGCCGTCGCGATGGCCGAGGATGCGGACGTCGCGTCCGCTCGCATGCGCGGCGTCCACGAAGCCGGTGACCGCACGCAGGTGGCCATCCGTGGTGTCGCGCAGCCGCGGGTCGATCACGATCACGGTGGTCACGCGGCGGTCTCCCGGGCGTCGTGCGCGAGGCCGGGCGGCAGCGCCGGCACGAGACCCGTCTGCCGGTCGACCACCTGGCGCAGCCGATGGCGAAACCGCGGCAGCCACAAACGCGTGCCAGCTTCGCTGTAGAGATCGCGGCCGCTCACTGCACTCAGCCAGTCGATCAACCGGCGGCGGTGAGGCAGTGCGCGCGCCATCACCCGTGCACGGATCTCCTCCGCGTCGACCGACCTGCGCGCCGCGGCCTCCACGGCTGCGGCGACGGCGCGACGCTCGGGGGGAACGATGGTGACCGAGGCCATATCATACATCGCATGCCGGCCGCCGCGCGACAACGTCGTGATCAAGGGCACGCCGCAGAACAGATATTCGGTCGAGGCGCCGTTACCGCCCTCGAGCTCGGATACCATGAGCCCGCAATGCGCCTGGTTGACGATGCGCGCGACCTCGTCCTGCTCGATCCAGTGCGGGTAACCGGCAGCATCGCGATTGCTCCATGCGATGTCCTCGTAGCCGTCCAGCTCTGATGTATCGCGATCAGCCATCACGTCGTAGGTGATCAGAGCGATGCGGCGCACGCTCCACGCCAGCGCGTGGCGCTTGAACGGCGCGAGATTGGCGTTGTGGACCGCCGCGAAGCGCTTGGGCGCCGAATGATCCGGGTGGAAGGCGGCGTCGTCGGTCAACGCGTTGCGGTGGACGTGGAGCGCCTTGAGGCCGACATCCCGCAACAGCGCCGCATCGGCGGCGGTCTGGGGCATGAAGGTGACGTCGACGCCCGGGTGCATCGACGTGACCCGCATGTGGAAGGCGGCCAGATCGGGCACGATCGACGCCACGTCCCACGAAGCGCTGACCAGCAGGTGAAACGGCCGGCCGGCAGCCATGCGCAGGGAGAGCTCGAAACCGGACCGCTGCAGCCAGCCGGAGGTGATGCAGTAGACCGGCGGGTCATCCAGGATGGGCAGCCAGAGGGTGAAGTCCGACACGGGGCTCTCCAGTGCGCCGCCCTCTGCGTGGGCAAGCTGCGCGGACCGTTAGTAGCGGCTTCGGGCAGCCGCGGGAAGGTGCCGAGTGATCATTCCAGCGGCCGCAGCGTCACGCCGGTCACGGCGAACGGCACCCGGCCGCGGCTGAAGATGCGCACCTGCACCGGCGCGTTGAACTCCGTGTCGCCGATGACGAGCGGCAAGTCCCGCCGTGCCTCGGCCGCGAGCAGATGGATCCGGCTGCGCGCCGCGACCGCATCGTTTACCACGACCTCGGCGGCGCCAGCGGGCAGCACGCGGCCGGCCAGTCTCGCGGCTGCGGTACGAGGGTCCTTGCGGACCTCGACCTCGATCCGGTAGCGGCCGGGCCGCAGGCAGCGGTAGGGCCCGTAGGCAAGGCAGCAGGGCCCGCCCACGCGCGCCACGATGGCGTCCCCCCGGCGCTCGGCGTGCTCCGTGATCAGCATGTCGGGAAGCCAGTCGAGCGGCGCGGCCGGCGGTGGCTGGGCGTAGCCGATCCGTAACCGCGTCGGAAACGGCGTGCGGGGTGCGTTGAAGTGGTCGCGCATCATGCGGTCGTGGTCATTGTGGACCGCGTTGACGCCGATCACCCGCCGGGGCGGCAGCCGTCCGGCGCGGCGTTGGTCCTCGGCCTCCAGCAGCGCGAAGATCTGCGCCAGCAGCGGGCCGGCGTCGGCGACGGGCAGTGCGGCGGGTACGCCGAAATTGATGACGAAGCCGTCGGCCGCGCCAAACTTCGCCGCGGCGGTCATCGGCACCACCTCGATGGGGTGCCGAAAACCAAGGCCGGGCCACAGCCGCGTGAACGCCGCGAAGCATTCGTCCTGCGCGCCGAGCCAGCACAGACGAAAATCGTGTGGCAGATTGGCGAACTGGTCGGCGAGGAACGGCAAGAGGTGAGCGACCGAGACCTTGACCTGGTTGAAGTCCTCGTTGCGATAGCGTGCTTCACTCACGCCCGGCTGTCGGGCGCCGATCGCTTGCCGCAGCGCCGCGAGATGGCCGGCATTGACGCTGCCGTCGAGGCGGATGTCCTCGATCGCTTCGTCGGCGCAGCCCCAGTCGGCCGGCTGCGAGGGCGGTTGCGGCGACGTGACCTTGATCACGTGCTCATCGAAGGAATCCATTGCGCCGGCCGCGGCATGCTTGTGCGTCTCCAGCCGGCTGTGGTCGCAATGGTAGCCCAGCACGAAGGGCAGGGCGTCGCCGATCGGTCCCCGCAGCAGCGACAGACGCTTGGCGATGTTGGCGTCGAGATGCCAGCCGCGCCGCATGCCCTCGTGAAAGCCCTGGATACGGAACAGGTCTTCGCGCAGCATCAGCTGGAAATCGCCCGGCGCGTCATAGAGGAATTCGTCGGAGCCGTACACCACCTCGTGGAGGTGGAAATCCGCGGCAAGCGCGGAGATCTCCGAGATCACCTTGGCCGGGTCGCGCCGGTCGAAGGTCTCCCACAGGCTTTCGGGCACTTCGAAGCGGGGCGTCCCGTAGAAACCGTCGGCGAGCCCTGCCGCGATCTCCGTGAGCGAGCGGCGGTCGCGCGGTACGAAGATCATGTCGGTGTTGGAGGAGAGCACCCAGCGGTTGCGTGGGTTGGAGCGGCGGATCGCGACGTTGCGCGCCGCCGCTTCCAGCACCGGCAGGGCCGCGGAGTCGCCGTCGCCGAGCCGCGCATGCACGGCCGGGCGCACCCGCAGCACGCGCAGCCGCGCGCGCGCCCTTGCCGTCAGCACGTCGTGGATCGCCTCGGGAAAGGTCGGGAAAATATCGAACGTGTTGTAGTCGACGAAGATGATCTCGTCGTCGTCGCCGGAGAGCACCTCGGCCATGCAGTTGAGGCTGAGCGCCGCCCGCTTGTGCAGGTTGTGGCCGTAGCCGTCATTGCGGCCGTAAACGACGATCGAGATCATACAAGCGACGGGTTGCGGGAAATGGCCAACCAGTGTCCCGGTTCCGACATTCGTATCCCCCTGCGGTGCGCTCAATTGCGAATGTCAAATCCATCATACCAGCCTGATACCCCCCCAGGGAACCCGCTGGCAAGCAATACCGGGTGAGACGAGGCCTCAGGCCGCCCCGGCCGTCGCCAGCATCAGCGCCTTGAGCTGGGCGCGCTGGATCTTGCCCGCGGCGCCGCGCGGGATCGCCGGCAGCGCGAACAGCCGCACCACGCCAGCGATGCCATGCCGGCGCAGGATATCCTCGAGCCGGTCGAGGCGCGCGTCCTGGCACGCGACGGTGCCGACCCAGATTTCCGGCGCCGCACCCGCGGTCCTCGGCTCGACGAGGATCGCCGCGGCATCGGCCGCATCCCATTCCAGCCGCACCAGATGCTCGATCTCGTAGACCGGAGAGACCTGCCGCGTCGCTGCGCCGGCGAAATCGGCCGCAGCGATATCGGCTGTGCGCCCGACCACGAAAACCTCGCCATCACCGCCGACCCAGCCGATGTCGCCGTGATCGGTCCAGGGATCGTCGGCGCGGTCGGGCGTCGGCTTGACGCGGGCCTTGACGATGCCGGTCTCGCCAGGCGCGCATGGACGGCCTGACGGATCGAACGCGGCGATCTCGAATCCCGGCAGCACGTCGCCGGTCAGCCCCGGCCGCTCCAGCACGCGCGCGGCCGGCGCCTCCGCCAGCACGCCGAGCTCCGAGGTGCCGTAGCGGCAGATCACGTCCTTGCACAGATGCACGGCGGCGCTCTCGAGCAGCGCGCGGGTCGGGATGCCGCCGGCCACCGCGATCCGGCGCAGGCTCTGCAGCCGCGCGCCGGATCCGCGCGCCACGCGCACCAGCGACACCAGCTGCTCGGTGGCCGCATAGACGAAGTCGATCCCGAACAGTTCGACCATCCGCAGCGACTGGAACGGCGAGTCGGAGAACAGCAGCGTCTTGCGGCTCGCCAGCACGCCGCAGGCGATGCGAAAGCCGAACACCGAGGTCAGCCCCGGCAGGCACAGCACGAGGCCGCAATTGGAATAGCCGACGGTGGAGTTGATCGAGCGGCCGAGCGCGCCGACGGTGTGATCGAGCAGCTTCGGCGCGCCGGTCGAGCCCGAGGTGAGGCTGTGGCGGCAGACGGTGCGGTCGCCGGCGAACGCTGTGGGCAGCGACCCGCCGGCGTTCGCCGCATCCGGGGCGAACCAGTCGTCCGTCGCCTCGGCGAAAGCGCCGGCGCGCGCGAACACCGGCTTCGCCGCGGCGTCACCGAGCACGAGATTGTAGCCGAGCCCCGGCGTGCCGCGGTGCGCCGCGTCGATCGACACCGCGCGGACGCCGATCCGGAACAGGGCGAGGCTGACCGCGAGATGGCGGATCGGATTGGTGATGCAGACCGCGACCAGGCCGTCGCGCGGAAAGTCGAGCGCCAGGATGCGATGGGCGCAGGTGGTGATCGCGTCACCCAGCATGCCGTAGGTGACGACGCGATCCTCCATCACGATCGCGGATGTCTCGGGCTGCGCGCGGGTGGCGAACAGGATGTGCTCGAACCAGTCGTTCATGGCGCGAATGTACGCGCCACCGGCGGCAGCGCGAAACCCTCAGAAATGACGGTTGATGCCGACGCGCGCGATCTGGGCGGTCAGGTCGGTGGTGGTGCTGAGGCCCTGCCGGTAGCCGCTGCCGGCGGCCTGCAGCAGACCCGACACGCTCATGCTGCCGAAATTGAGATAGAGATACTCGACCTTGGCCGACCACTGGCTGGCGAAGCCCCATTCCACGCCGGCGCCGATGGTCCAGCCGGTGCGGACCCCCGAGGCGCCGTAGTTGGCCGCACCGGTGGGCGTGAGGAAGGTGCTGGTGTCGCCGTAGGTGGTGTTGATCCCGACCCGCGTCACCGCGAGGCCGCCGGTGGCGTAGAGCAGCAGGTTCGGCAGCACCGGCGCGCCGACCCGGCCGCGGAGGGTGTAGAGCCAGTCGGTGCTCACCGAATTGGTGATGGTGAAGACGCTGGGGTTCGAAGCTCCAAAGAAGCCCGAAGAATCGCCGCTGTGCTGGGTCTGGCCCCGCAGCTGGAACGCGCCGAAATCGGTCTCCAGCCCGAACACCAGCCCCTGGTATTGCAGGTTGTAGCCGACCTGGGCGCCGCCGGTGAATCCGGTGGAATCGATGGTGCCCGCGCCGACCGCGTTGAACAGCGGGCCATTCTGGGTGACGAAGTCGGAGGCGCAGACATAGGCGTTGTACGGGCCGTCGAAGAGCAGCTGATTGCAGTTGGCGGTCGTGTTGGCGGTGGAGTGGCCCCAGCCGCCACCGGCGTTGCCGCCCACGTAGAAGCCGGACCAGTTGTAGGCCGGGCTCGGCGGGGCGGCCATTGCCTGCCCAACCATCATCGCGGGCAGCGCCGCGGCGCCGCCCAACCATCGAATCGTCATGAAATGAGCCCCCACTCCCAATGCAGTGTAGTGTAGTCGATCACCGGCGGCAGGTGTGTTGCCGCGCTGCAACAGGGGGTGACAATCGCGGCCGGCAGCGGGAGCCGCCGAGGGCTGGCCTGCGGCGGCGCCCCGGCGGTTACACCAGCCCGAGATCGGCCGGCCTGGTATTGCCGAAGATGCGCTGGATGCTCTGCGGCTGCAGGCCGTACATCTTCTGCGTCAGCCCGGCGAACAGCGCGCGGTAGTCGGTGAGCACCGGGAAGTCGCGGTTCTGGAACAGGGTCGCCTGCTCGACCTTGACCTGCTCGCCGGCGATGCGGCCGCCGTTGATGCCGCCGCCCAGCACCCAGTAGACGCTGCCGTGCCCGTGGTCGGTGCCGCGGTCGCCGTTCTCGCGGAAGGTGCGGCCGAACTCGCTGATCACAACCACCACGGTGTCGCGCCAGGTTGCGGGCCCCACTTCCTCGGAGAAACCGGCGAGGCCGCGGCCGAGCTCGCCGATGCGGTCGGCGAGATAGCCGGTGGCGGCGCCCTGGTTGACGTGGGTGTCCCAGCCGCCGACGTCGACGAAGCCGAGATTGTACTGCTCGCGCATCAGCCGGCCGATGCGGCGCGCCGACAGTTCGAAGCCGCGCGGCGACACCGCGCCGCGGTTGGCGGCCTGCATTTCCTCCGACACCGAGCGGTAGACGTCGTCGCGGACGCGAAAGCCTTCGGTGACGGTCGCGGCGAGGTCGGTCTTTGCATACATCTCGCGGATCAGATTGGCCTGGCGGTCGTCGACGCCGGGCTTGGCGACGCTGGCGATGCCGATGTTGGGGATCTGCTTCTGGCCGCGGAAGATCAGCGGCAGCTGGTCGGTGAAGGCGATCGGCTTGACGCGGGTCAATTCGGCGGCGAGCCGGCTCATGAAGCCGGAGCGGTAGTCGCGCGAGCCGCCGGTGGCCTGGCCGAGCTCGATGGTATCCTGGGTCTCGAAATGGCTGCGGCTGACGTCGTCGCTGGTGCCGGCGAACGGGATGAAGGCGATCTCGCGCCTGGCCCACAGCGGCAGGATCGAATCCTTGAGCGCCGGATGCAGGCCGAAATCGGTGTTGAGCGCCAGCGCGGCGTTGGGGTTGCCGGCGTCGGGCCTGGCGATCGCCAGCGTCGGCCGCGCCGCGTGGTAGAACTCGCTGCCCACCGGGATCACCACGTTGGCGGCGTCATAGGCGCCCCGCAGGAACACCACCAGCAGGCGGGCGTCGGTCATCGGCGCCGCCCACACCCGGCCGGCGACGGTGAGGGCGGAGGAGGCGGCGAAGGCCTTGAGGAGGTCGCGTCGGTTCATTGTCTCGGTCCTTTGGTCGTTCGCCCCGAAGTTCGTTTGGCGGAAAACGCTTCATCCCATTCCGCGTCATTGCCGGGCTTGACCCGGCAATCCACTCTTCCTTCCCTAGGCCCGCAGGAAAGCGTGGACCCGTAGCAGCTCGGCTCTTGCCGAGCTGCGTCCGTCTTAAGTGCCGCAAGTCGGGCAGGCCCGACTTGCGGTGGTCAAGCCCGCGGGTGACGTGGAAACGATATCGCAACGCTCCGTCCTCGGGCGTCCTCACCGCATGAACTCCGGCGACGACAGGAACAGCGCGTTCCAGTCCTGCGGCGACACCGCCTGGTCGAGCGCGGCGAGCGTCGCCGGGCTCAGCGTCTGGCGCAGCGCGGTGAAATAGAGCGCGTTCTGCAGCAGCGGAAACGCCGGTTGCTCGACCGCGGTCGGTCCGTCCGGCTTGAACAGGCCGGCCGAGCCCGAGCCGATCTGGCGGGCGATCTCGAAGCGCAGCATCATCTGGCCGGGGCCGTCCCAGGCGGCGGCGTTCAGCGCGTAGCCGTCCGGCGTGGCGTGGTTGTAGAGCCCCTCCGACAGGCGGTTGAGCCAGTTCTGGATCGGGCCGGTGTTGAGGATCACCTTGCGGTCGTAGGCGAGCCGCACCGCGGAATAGACGTAGCTCACCGGATCCTTGAACTTGGCGCCGGGCTTCAGGGTGGCGACGAATTCGGGCGCATGCACCATGGTGGCGAGCACCGCGGCGATGTCGCCGTCGCTCGATTGAAACGTCTGCGCCATGTGTTCGACCAGCGCCGGCGGCGGGTTGTCGCCGGCGAAATAGGTCGCGAGCTTTTCGCAGACGTGCTTGGCGGTGGCCGGATTGCGCGCGATCAGGTCGAGCGCCTCGTCGACCTCGGCGAAGCCGCGGCCCTTGATGGTATGGCCGAGAAAGACCTTGTCGGAGAAATCGTGCCGCGCCGGATTGAACTCGAAGGCGCCCTGGCGCACCAGCAGCGGCTGCCATTCCGGCTTGAGCTTTGGCGCTTCGGGATTGAGATCGATGCCGACCCCGGTGAGGATTTTCGCCAGCGCCTCGACGTCGGCTTGCGTGTAGCCGGAGCCCACCCCCATGGTGTGCAGTTCCATGATCTCGCGGGCGTAGTTCTCGTTGATGTGGCCGGCCGCGTTGTCGGCGTTGTCGAGGTAGCGCAGCATCGCCGGGTGATGGAGCGTCGCGGCGAGCAGGTCGCGGAAGTGGCCGACCATGACGCGCAGGTTGGATTTGTACTGGTGGATGTTGAAATGGTTGAACCAGAACCAGGTCATGCGGTCGCGCAACTGGTCGGGCGCGTAGAGCGCGCGCAGGATCGAGCGCGCCTGGGCCTGCCGGCCGCGGTCGTTCATGCCCTGCTGGAACGCCTGCTGCGCCGCCTTCTTCAGTTCGGCGTCGGGAATCTGGTTGGCGGTCTTGCCCTGGGTGTCGAAGGCGGTGGCGATCTCGACCAGCGGGCGATGGACGTCCGCCATGGTCTCGACCTGCGTCTTGGCCGCTTCGGGCAGCGGCTCGTTGCCGGGATGCAACTGCTCCTGCAGCCAGCGCTCGGTGCCGAGGCTCTGCAGGTGCGCGACGCTCGACGCGGTGGCGCCCCAGGTCAGGCGGTCGAGCAGCACGAGGTCGCGGGGCGAGATGTCGCCGGCGCGGGCCGGCGCAGCCGCCGCGACGCCGGCGATCAGAGAGGCGACGGCGAGGCGGGCGGCGCGCTTGAAATGAGGCATCGGAACCATGGGCTCGGCATTTCGGTCGGGTCAGGCGTCATGACATCAAGCCACGGCGCGGCTGAACGCTCCGTGAATGGGCCGATTAACAATTGCAGCGATTGTACGGCGGTGGGACCGTGACATGATCGTGGTTCGCCACCGCGCGCGACCAGAGCAGACGCTGCACTATGCCGGCGACGGCACCTTCATGGTTGCGGGCAAGGTCATCAGCCGGCGCTCCCGGTTCCGCCCGGGGATGGCGTGACCGTGTCATTCCGGGGCGCGCGCACGCAGCTGCGCGCGAGCCCGGAATCTATAGCCCCGGTGTCGACGGTGCTCACAAGCGTCGATGGCCGCTGTCCCGCATTCAACGAGCGCCGGGGGGATGGATTCCGGGCTGAGCGCCGGTCAAACCGGCAAGGAGTAGGAGGTGGAAGTCCTCTGCAGTGAAGGTGTAGCGAACCGCACTGGCCCCGAGCCGTGCGCCGTCGGCCGCGAGGGCGAGGGCGAAGCGTCGGCAGGAGAACGCACAGGCCAGC
>JARLJA010000143.1 GCA_031291445.1 Xanthobacteraceae bacterium
ACGGCGCCGCGCCGGCCGGGGCGGGGGTGGCTTGCGGCTGCTGGGCCGTCGGCGAGCCCGCCGGGGTCTGGGCGCTCTGCATCTGGGCGGCCCGCTCGGCGGCGCGCTGCTTCTCCATCTGCGGGATGTTGAAGAAATACTGCCAGCCGATCAGCACGATGCCTGACAAAATGACGGCAAGGATGGTGTTGCGATTGTCGGTCATCGATCTCTATCTCGCCATCAGTCGGTTGAAGGGGGCGGCCCGGCCTTGCGGTCGAGGCGGCGCAGCGCCTGGCGCAGGTCGTCGAGCAGAAGCTGGAAATCGCGGCTCAGCGCGGCGCGGCGGCCGACGAGCACATAATCATGGCTGGGTCGCATGGCACCGGGGCCGGCCTGCTTCACCGCGTCGCGCAGCCTGCGGCGGACGCGGTTGCGCTCGGTCGCGGTTCCGACCTTGCGGGAGACCGTCAGCCCGACCCGCGGCGGTCCGCCGTCGTCCCGTTCCCGACACTGCACCGTAAAGGCGGTGCCCGGCGCTCTCGGGCCCCGGGCCGCGGCGACAAAATCGACCCGCCGCCGCAACCGGTCCATGATCACAACCGGTCCATGGAGCGCATGAAGGGGCTCTTGGGGGGCGGGGGTGCTCAGGCGCTCAGGCGTTTGCGACCGCGGGCACGGCGCGCGGCAAGAACCTTGCGGCCGCCGACGGTGGCGAGACGGGCGCGAAAACCGTGACGGCGCTTGCGCACCAGTTTGCTGGGTTGATAAGTCCGCTTCACGGTCGATCTCCGCTAACCTGGCAAACGCGCCGAGGTGGTCTTGAGGTAAATGAGGTGGAGCGTCCCGGTGAGTCACACAAGGGCCGTTCTCGGACCCAAAAATGACACTGGCCAAGCTCGGCCGGCCACCGGAGACAGTCGGCGCGGCTTATACGGGAGCATCCTGTTTTCGTCAATCTTGGCCTTTAGCGTTGCCAATATGGAATGGCAGCGGTGCGGCGGGGTTCCTGAAGCAGCGGCTCCAGCCCGATGTGCCGTGGTTTAGGCTTGCATTTCATGGCCTTGGGTCGGTCGGCGCGGGCAACCTGGACGGTGGCCGGGCGACCGGGGTCGGACGCGACGCGGGACACGAAAAGGAGTATTGAGAAGCAATGGCGGAGGGGACCATCCAGCGGCTGGAACGGTCCGGCGGGCGGCTTGCCCGGCCGCGTTTCGGCTTGTCCGCCAAGCTGTTGCTCCTCACCATCCCGCTGGTGATGATCGCCGAGGTGCTGATTTATGTGCCCTCGATCGCGAATTTCCGAATCAACCGCCTGAACGACCGGCTGGCGGCCGCCAATACCGCAGCCTTGGTGCTCAATGCCGCCCCCAGCGGCATGGTGCCGGATTCGCTGGCGCGGGAGATCCTGTCCAGCATCGGCGCCCGCGCGGTCGCCATCAAGATGGGGCGGCAGCGCCGCCTGCTGGCCATCGCCGAAATGCCGCCGGCCATCGACCACGACGTCGACATGCGCGAGATGACCGCCTGGTCGGCGATCGTCGACGCCTTCGCCGTGATGCTGGAGAGCGGCGGCGAGGTGATCCGGATCATGGGGCCGGCGCCGGCCGGCAACGGCCAGTACATCGAGGTGGTGGTCGACGAGCAGCCGCTGCGGCTGGCGATGTTCCGCTTCTCGCGCAACCTGCTCTTGATGTCGCTGGTGATCGCGGTGCTGACCGCGGCGCTGGTGTACTGCGCGCTGCACTACCTGTTCGTGCGGCCGATGCGGCGGCTCACCGCCAACCTGGTCGCGTTCCACGCCAACCCCGAAAGCACGGCGCTGATCATCACGCCGTCGTCGCGCCGCGACGAGATCGGCGTCGCCGAGGTCGAACTCGCCGACATGCAGCGCGACCTGGTGTCGATGCTGCATCAGAAGAGCCGCCTGGTGGCGCTCGGGCTCGCGGTGTCGAAGATCAACCACGACCTGCGCAACATGCTGGCGGCCTCGCAGCTGTTGTCGGACCAGCTCACCCATGTGGCGGATCCGCGGGTGCAGCGCTTCGCGCCGAAGCTGGTGCGCTCGCTGGAGCGCGCCATCGCGTTCTGCCAGTCGACGCTGTCCTACGGCCGCGTCCAGGAGCCGGCGCCCGACCGCCGCATGGTCGCGATCGAGCCGATCGTCGCCGAGGTGCGCGAATCGGCCGGGCTGACCGCGAATCTGGCGATCGACTGGGTCACCGCGATCGAGCGCGGGCTTGCCGTCGACGCTGATCCCGACCAGCTGTTCCGCGTCCTGCTCAACCTGGTGCGCAACGCCGCCGATGCGCTGGCCAGCGCCCAGACCGGCGACACCGCGACGCGGCAGATCCGCATCACCGGCCGCCGCGAGGGCGCGGTCGCCATCATCGAGGTCTCCGACACCGGTCCCGGCCTGCCGGTGAAGGCGCGCGAGCACCTGTTCCAGCCGTTCCAGGGCTCTTCGCGGGACGGCGGCACCGGGCTGGGGCTGGCCATCGCCGACGAACTGATCCGCGCCCATGGCGGCGAGATTCGCCTGGTCGAGGGCACCATCGGCGCCACCTTCCGCATCGCGATTCCCGACCGGCCGGTCGACCTCCGCAGCCTGCGCGACGCCCGGGCGCGGGCCTGAGCGGTCAGGTCGGCGTCAGCCGGGGCCGGGCGTCCGGCCGCCGCGGCCCCGCCCGGCGGCCGTCGCAAAACTCGCGAATTGGCCCGGATCGGCGCTTGCCAATCCGATCCGGAGCCGGTAGCTATGGCCCGCTTCGGCGGACAACCGCCGCCGGTCATCGCCACCGGCAAGCCTTTGATCTTCCAGACAGGATGTTCAAATCGCCTGCCGCGTTCGCAGACCAATGCGCCCGTAGCTCAGCTGGATAGAGCACCAGACTACGAATCTGGGGGTCGGACGTTCGAATCGTTCCGGGCGCGCCACTATGCCTGACGAAATCAAATAATCGTCCGCTTGGGGGACGCTGCGCCGGCTTGTGGCCGTACGCGAGCGGCCAGCAGCATCAGCTTGCTTTGCCGGCTTTCAGCTCCGCGAGAATGAGCTGGCGCAGCTTGTATTTCTCCACCTTGTTCGTCGGGGTGCGCGGCAGGTCGTCGACGATCCGAACATGACGCGGACGCATGTATTTCGGCATGGTCTCCGCGGCGAAGGCGTGGATCGCCGCCTCCGTCACGACGCCGCCGGCAACGCCCACGACATAGGCGACAACCTGATCCTCTTCGCCCTCGTCGCTCGGAATGGCGACGGCCGCGCTCATCTGGACCGAGGGATGCTGGTTGATCATGTCCTCCACCTGGAAGGAGGACAGGTTCTCGCCGCGCACGCGGATGCGGTCGCCGAGCCGGTCCACGTAATAATACATGCCGTCGCGGCCACGCAGCGCGGCGTCGCCCGTATGGAACCAGAGGTTGCGGAAGGCGCTGACCGTGGCCTCGGGCTTGCCGAGATAGGAATGGAACAGAATGCCCGGAAGGCGTGGCCGCAGGCACAGATGGCCGGCGACCTCGTCGCCGCATTCCTCATCCATCTCGTCGCGGATCGACACTTCCATGAAGGCCGTCGGCACGCCCATGAGCCCCTTGCGCGCGGCGCCGTCACCGGGCAGCAGCGGCGTCCCCATCCGGACGGCAATCTCCCTCACCTGCGCGTGGGAATAGCCCCGATAGAGGTCATCCGGCGTCCCTTCGCCCTGGCGGGTTTCCTCCAGAAACGAGGTCAGGCCGACGCCGGCCTCGGTCTGGCCGAAGCCGGCGGTCACGAAATCGATACCGAACCGACTGGCGAACTGGTGATGGTGCAGTGGCAACGGCTGCATGTGAACCTTGTTCAGCGTGTTGCGGCGGTCGTCGTCGGTCGGCGGGGCCTTTTCCAGCCAGGGAATCATGACGTCGAGCAGGATGGCGGTCGTCGCGCGCCGCGCCGCGATTCGGTCCCAGAATCCGTCGGGACTGAACCGGTTCCACACCGCCACCTCGCAGCCGACCCACACGGCACGGCAAACGTTCGCGATGGCACCGCCGACATGATACATCGGCAGGTCGTTGTAGATCACATCGTCCCGATTGAGCAGTGACCGCAGCCCGAACGTGTATTGGGTCATCCACCGGTAGGGCTGAACGACGCCCTTGGACGGGCCGGTGGTGCCCGAGGTGTAGATGAGATTGGCCGGGTCGTCGAAGGAGACCTTCACCCCCGGCGCGCCGGCGGGTTTGGTCAGCTCCGACCAGGCGATTTCGGTATAGCCTGACCGCACGGCCGGCGGCGCGGCGATATAGTCGTGAGCATCGGGGGCCGGGCGGTGCACTGCGATGCTCGGCTTCAGATCGAGGTCGTCGAGCACCTCGTTGAGGACGGGCAGCAGAGCTCCATCGGTGACGATCAGCGTCGGTCGCGTATCGTTGAGCTGATAGGTCAGCAGGCGGCCCGCATAGCCGAAGTTCACGGGGCAATAGACGGCGCCTGCCTTCCAGATGCCGAACATCATCTGCGTGCTGATCAGCGGGTTCTTGCAGAAGACGCTGACGCGATCGCCCTTGACGATGCCGACGCGGGCGAGATTGCCGGCGATGGCGTCGGTGCGGCGGATGAATTCGCCATAGCTCAGCGTCTCGTCGTCCTCGCCGTAGTAGAAGAACGTGCGGTCGCCGGCGACGGCGCCCCAATGATCGAGGCGTTCGGTGATGATCTCGCCGTCGGCGTTGAGCAACTCGGTCAGGTCGCGTTCGTTCATGGAATCCTCCCAGATTCTGCGGCGTCGGGGCCGGCCGTTCGGCGGCCGGTCGTGTGGTCAGGGGCGCATCCCAAAGGCGGGACGCCCGATCAGTTCGGGCAGCAGTCGATAGGCATCCTTGACCCAATCGCACAGCAGCGCCCGGCTTTCGCGAGGGTCGATGATGTCCTGCACGCCGAATTGCTCGGCGGTGCGGAACGGCGAGCCGATCCGTTCCAGCTCGCGGGCGATGCGGGCGATCGCCGCTTCGCGATCGGGAGCCTTCGCCAGTTCCGCCCGGAACGCCGCCTCGATGCCGCCCTGCGCGGGCAGGGATCCCCAGGTGCCGGAGGGCCAGCACCAACTGCGGTTGGCGCGGTGCCGGTTGATGGTGCCGGCGCCGCCGACGCCGAACACACGCCGCAGCACCAGTTCCGCCTGCGGGACGCGGGCCTGATACACCGCGGCGATGGCGCGAGCGCCGGAGCGGATCGTGCCGAGCCGCTCCGCCACCGAGCCGATCGACATGCCGGCCTGATCGGTCAGGCTGATGATCGGCAGGTGGAAGGTCTCGCAGAGGTCGACCAGGCGGGTGGCGGCCATGGCACCCTCGGCCGTCATGGTCGCTCCCTTCATCGGGTCGGTGGTGATGATGCCGACCGGGTGGCCGGCGAGTCTGGCGAGCGCCGTGAAGGTGGAGCCGCCGTATTCGGCATAGGGGAAGATGGAGCCGGCATCGAACACGGCTTCCAGGATCGGCGTGATCGAATAGGGCCGGCGCTCGCTGCGCGGAATGGCGGTGACGAGCCCGTCGTCGCGGCGGTCGCAAGGGTCGGCCGAGGCGACGACCGGCGGAAGCTCGAAGACGCTGGACGGCAGATAGGACAGGAAGCGGCGGATGACCGCATAGGCTTCCGCCTCGCTGGCGACGAAGCGCTCGATCATGCCGTTGTTGCGGTGGATCGCGGCTCCGCCCAGTTCCTCCTTGGTCAGGCTTTCGCGCGTGGCGGAGAGGACGATAGGCGGCCCGGCGGTGAAGACCTGGCCGATGCCCTCCACCATGATCGCAAGGTGCGACATGACCAGCCGCGCCGCGCCGAGCCCGACGGTGGCGCCGAGGCAGGCCGCCACCACGGGCACCAGCGACATGTTTTCGGTGACGGCATCCCAGCCGGGGTTGACCGGCAGGTAGTGGAACCCCTGTTGCTGCGCGATCTTGACGCTGCCGCCGCCGCTCGCCCCATCGAGAAGCCGCACCACGGGCAGCCGCATCCGGCCGGCATAGTGCTCGGAGAATATCTGCTTCTCGTGGATCGCGGCATCGCCCGAGCCCGCGCGGAGGGTGAAGTCGTCGGCGCCGACCATGACCTTGCGGCCGTCGATCCGGCCGGTGCCCGCGACGAAATTGGCCGGCGCGTGGGAGGCGATCTCGCCGTCTTCGTCATAGGTGACGAAAGCGGTCAGCGCGCCGATCTCGCTGAAGCTGCCGAAGTCGACGACGGCATCGATCCGCTCGCGGACGTTGAGTTTGCCCTCGGCCTTCTGGCGGGAGAGCTTCGCCGGCCCGCCCATGGCGCGGGCCAGTTGCCGGCGTCGCTCGACCTCCTCGATCTCCCGGGTCCAGCCCGGATCGGCGGCGGCTTCGGCCCTGGGCCGTGCCCCCGCGTCGCCCTCCCCGATGCGGATGCGGAAGAGTTTCGCTCCCTCGGTCACCGCATCGCCGGCCCGGGCAGCCACGGCCAGAACGGTCCCTCCGGCCGGGGCGCGGACGACGTGCTCCATCTTCATGGCTTCCAGCACCATGAGACCATCGCCCGGCGCCACCACATGGCCGGGGGCGACCGACACGGTGACGACCATGCCGTGCATGGGAGCCGGCACCAGGGCGACGCCTTCCTCGGCCTCGCCGAGATCAACCTCGACCGCGATGGAGACCGGTGCTTCGTTCGGGGCGGCGATCGGCGGCGCAATGGTCGTCTGGTTTTCTGCCGCGGCGAGCAGTGCGGTGAGGTTCTCGGCGATCAGCGATGTATCGAGATCGCCGGCCTTCACGGCCGGCAGGTCCAGTATGCTCAACAGCAGCGGAATGTTGGTCGGCACGCCGCCGACGTGGAACTCGCGCAGAGCGTTTCCGGCATTGGTCAGCGCCGTGTCGAAGGTGCGGCCGCGCACGATCACCTTTGCAAGCAGGGAATCATAGCGCAGGCTCGTCGTGTAGCCGGCATAGCCATATCCGTCGACGCGCACATGCGGGCCGGAGGGCGGTGCATAGGCCGTCAGGCGGCCGGCGCGGGGCACGGGCGTGCCGTCGGGCAGCAGGGTTTCGAGGTTCACCCGGGCCTGAATGGCGAAGCCTTCCACCGGCGGCGGCGAGGCAAGGCCGACATCGGCCAGCCGCGCGCCCAAGGCCAGGCGAATCTGGGCCTGGACCAGATCGACGCCCGTCACCTCCTCGGTGATCGTGTGCTCGACTTGCAGGCGCGGATTGGCTTCCATGAACCAGAATTCGTCGCCGCGCACGAGGAACTCGATGGTGCCGAGGCCGGCATAGCGGACATGGCTGGCGAGCATTACCGCCACCGACAGAATGCGTTGGCGCAGGCGAGGCCCGAGCGTGGGGGCGGGGGCGATCTCGATGAGCTTCTGGTGGCGGCGCTGGATCGTGCAGTCGCGCTCCCACAGATGGCAGACGTCTCCGGTCCCGTCGCCCACCACCTGCACTTCGATATGGCGGGCGGCCGGCAGCAGCTGCTCCACGTAGAGGTCGCCATTGCCGAACGCCTGCCGGGCTTCGGAAGCGCAGCGCGCGAAGGCCTCGTCGATTTCGCTCAGGGCGCGCACCGCGCGCATGCCGCGGCCGCCGCCGCCGGCAAGGGCCTTCAGCATCACCGCGCCATGCTGGTTGGCGAAGGCCCGCGCCTCCTCCAGCGTCGTCGGACGGCTGGTGCCGGGCACGACCGGCACACCGATGCTCTCGGCCAGTCGCCGGGCGCTGATCTTGTCGCCGAACATGGCGAGAATGTCGCTGGACGGGCCGATGAAGGTGAGGCCCGCCGCCGCGCAGCGGGCGGCGAAGGCGGCGTTCTCGCTCAGGAAGCCGTAGCCGGGATGCACCGCCACCGCACCTGCCGCGCGCGCGACGGCAATGATCGCATCCTGGTCGAGATAAGCTGCGGCGCCCTCTCCCGGCAGCGGGCGGACCTCATCGACATAGCGGGTATGGAGCGAGGACCCGTCGTCGGCGGCATGGATGCCGACCGTCGACAGGCCGAGTTCGCGCGCCGCCCGCGCGATGCGAATGGCGATCTCGCCCCTGTTGGCCACCAGAATCGTCGTCACGCATTCCTCCCTGGCCGGCCGCATCGACGGGCCGGCGGACATTTCCCGACGCGTCTCAGGTTCGCGACGGCGGACACAGGCCGCGCATCAGTATGCCCGTCACGATGTCGGCGACCTCCGCCTGCGTCGCACCGCCACCCTCCCGGTACCACCAAGCCGGCGAGAGACAGGCTCTGATCAGGGTGAAGGCGGTCACCTTGACGTCGGCGGCGACGAAAACGCCTGCCGCAATCCCCTCCCTGAGCAGACCGACAAGCGCCGCCTCGTAGCGGCGCTCGATGGCGCGCACCTCGGTGACCGAGGCGCGGTCGACGCCCATGGTCACGGGGGTCATGGTGACGTGACGGGACAACTCCTCGAAGTTGGTGGCGATCAGGTCGCGCAGGGCTCTCTCCATGCGATCGTGGACCGGGAGCGGCAGCGCGGCGATTGCCTCGAGCCTGACGGCGGCGCTGCCGGAAGCCTCGAGCCGGGTCTCCACGATCAGGTCCTGCTTGCTCTGAAACTGGTAGTAGAGAATCCCCTTGCTGGCTCCCATCTCCGCGGCGATGTCATCCATGGTCGCGCTGCCATAGCCCTTGCGCGCGAACACGCGGCCGGCCGCCGCGAGAATCTGGCGGCGCTGCTCCTGCCGCTGTTCGGGATTCCTGACGACGCTGCCGCGCAGGCCGATCGGGCTGGCGGGCCGCGCCGCGCGCCGGTCCGCCGACCGGGCCTGCGGTGTGTTCTTTGCGTTCGACGCCATGACTGATGCTTCCAGTGAGAAAATCAGGGACCGTGCGGGACAAGGCGGCTTGAGCGGCAACCGCGCGGGATGGTTCATGACCGCTTGAAAGCGGGATCGATGGCCTCGCGCACGGATCCTCCCAGCATGTCGAAGGCAACGGACGTGACGAGAATGGCGTGCCGGGCGGATACATAGGCTCCGCGGCGGGGGCCATGTTCTCCTCGCCCGATCCTCGATAGCCCGTGACGGGCCCGGTCGGCCCGATCGACGGCATCGCGACTGTCTCCCATGGATCAGATCTTTTTGACCAATCAGTTTATTCTCTAGCGTATAAAATCGATCCGGCTCTCCCTGTCAAGACGACGGGGGTGGGCGCGCCGTGCGCTTCCGCTTCGGCTCCTTCCGGAATTCCGCTGACACCTTGCTCATTCCCCAAATGCTGGCGGCGTCCGACCGCTACCCGATCGGTGCAATGGGTAAGCTGTCCCCCAATTTCCAATGTGGCGGCGCGTGGTTGAATGCTTTGAAGGTAACATTATCGATCCATTCGAAATTGCGATGCAAAGCGGCCGCGAGCAGTCGGCCATTGTCGAACTGGCGAAGAGGCTCAATCAAAATCTGAATGCATTGAGAGCCATTAAGGATGTTAGTTTGCCGGTACAAGTGGTTCCCCACCATGCTCCACTTGAAGAAGCTATCGACATTTTCGATCGCATCAACAGCCAGGGCACAAAGCTTACCGACGCTGAGCTTGCGCTTACGCACGTCACGGCGAAATGGCCACATGCGCGCCGGGTTCTAAAAGAAAAGATGGAGTTCTGCGCTGCGCAGAAGTTTGAATTCAATCTCACTTTCATGACGCGCGCTCTTGTGACCGCTGTCACCGGACGCGCACTCTACGAACCGATTCATCCACGGCCCCTAGGGGACTTGCAAGCCGGCTGGAAGACGCTGAACGGCGTTTTGGACCACCTCATGACCGTGTTGCCAAAGGCTGCGAATATTCATAGCACTGAAGACCTCAATACGACCAACGCTCTGATCCCCATGATTGCGTATCTTGCGCGCAACAAGGGAATCTTCCTAAATCAAAAGGCGACTCAACATGCAGTGAACTGGCTTTACGCCGCGCTGATGTGGGCCCGCTACACCGCGCAGACGGATCAGAGGCTGGAAGCTGACCTATCGATCGTTGCCAAAGACGTGGAGCCTTGGGCCGCTCTTCGCGCAAACATCGTTGAGCAGCGCGGCAGGATTGAGGTAAAGCCAGATGACTTCCAGGGGCGTACGGCGCAGCACCCTCTGTACCGCATGCTTTTTATCCTGGCCAAAGCTCATGGTGCGGTTGACTGGTTCAATGGAGTTCCCCTCGGGAATACGGTAGGCGCATCCTACGCCGTCCATAGCCATCACATCTTTCCTCAATCGCTCCTGTATCGATCTGGCTTTGATGCGGACAACTATATGCATCGGCAGATGGTAAACGAGATCGCCAATCGGGCATTCCTGACCGCTGCCAGCAACGTTCCGCTGTCAGATACAGAGCCCGCCGAATATCTGCCGACGATCGAGAGCAAATATCCAGGAGCCCTCGCCCGGCAGTTCATTCCGATGGACCCGGAACTGTGGAAAGTCTCTCGTTATGCGGATTTTCTTAGTGCACGACGTGAATTGCTCGCAAAAAAGCTGAACGAATATATGGCTGCATTGATCGCCGAACCGGAGGAGATCAAGCATCGTCCGATCGCGGAGTTGGTCAAGCTTGGCGAAAGCGCGGTCTTGGAGTTCAAAAGCACACTCCAATGGGATGTGGTTCTGAAGCAGCTCAACAAGGGATTACGAAAGTCGTGTTTAAAAACGATAGCTGCATTCATGAACTCCGAAGGGGGAACGCTCCTCATAGGGGTCGAGGACGACGGCAGCATACTTGGGCTCGACAAGGACTTAGGCTTGATGGCTCGCAAGATAAATTCGAGCAAACGTTGGTCAATTTGATCAATGACGAGATCGGAGCCGCGTTCAGCCACTACTATCGAATCCGTTTTGAATCTGTGAATGAGAAGCTTGTCTGCGTTGTAGAAGCCGACCCAGTAAGCGAGGGGGTATTTGTAAAGGGGGACAAGGGGAAGGAGTTCTACGTTCGGATTGGTAATACGACCCGATCGCTCGATCCTGCCGATACGGTCGCGTACTTGGCATCGCGTGGGTGAACTGACGAGCGTCTAATGATTGCGCCCGAGAACCCGCCCGGCTTCGTAGTGCGCACGGAAGCGCAGAAAGCTGCGTGGGACAACGGGTTTCGGTTGGAGCGTGGCGTTGACGGCGGTTGGCTTCGCTATGGCTCGACTACGGCGCCCGGCTCAGTCTGGATTGCAGGAGCGGGACCCGGCGGGCTTTGGTTTTTCTCGCTCGATCACTCAGGGGTAGCCGCGGAGATTGTCTCTGGCGATCAGTCCACGGCTTCCGGGCCTGGTATCGCTACCTTCGTCTTCAAGAACATCGGCGAGCTTCACTCGGCGCTGGGTCGAGTTTACCGCCTCGCCGTTAGCCTCCCCGACGCCCCCCTTGCGCGTTTCCAGGCCGAGACAGTCGCCCTGCCTCGAACGACGGAAGCCGAGCGGCTGCTAATTCAGCGCATCGGACAAGACGTATTCCGAGATGCTCTGATGCAGTATTGGCAGGGGCGCTGCCCCCTAACTGGCATCACCGATGAGGCACTCTTGCGCGCCTCGCATATCGTTCCGTGGTCGGAATGCACGGACCAGCAGCGCCTCGATGTGCACAATGGATTGTTGCTCTCGGCCCTTTGGGATGCGGCGTTCGATCGTGGGCTGGTCAGCTTCGCTGATGACGGCAGCCCGCTCGCAAGCCCGACGCTGACGGATTTGGCGCGAGCGGCGCTCGGCCTGGAAACCGTGCCCCCGCTGATAGGGCTCCGGAATGAGCACCGGACAAACCTCGCACGCCACCGCTCCAGATATGGATTCGGGTGATCGGGACGTAGCGCGATGCCAGGGTAGAGAACCGGCAGCGGCGGAAATTGACGCCCCGCTCTCACCCTTCCCATAAAAGGAGAATGTTCTTTTTCGTTTGGATTGAAAGTATCTCAATAAAATCAACGCGTTGAGGTCGCCGGCAAATTCGGAAAAATTCGCGGAAATGGTCAATTTCAGTGGTCTGCTGGATGCTCGGGGCCGCGTCGCAGCATCAACGTCTCCGCTTCCCAGTCCCGTTGTCTGTCATCCGCTGGCCAGTCAATAACCGTGATAACCTCGCTTACCGACCATTGGAGGTATCGAGGTTACGGGGGTTATCGCCCGCTACAGCGAGGCTGACCGCACCGTCCAACAATTCTTGGGGGTCTTCATCGCCGGCGAGAGAGCCCAGTGACGGGCTCAAGCCCAGTTGTGTTGGATGCCCGCCACACGTATTTTCGTGTGATGCACAGGGGGGGTGAAGGTGGGTTTTCTCGGTTCAGCGTTTTTTTGGCGTGGCTGGTTCCGTATGGCGCTCTTCTGGGGCAGCTTCACGGCCACTCTAGTCGCATTGGCCAAAGTTGCTCCCTCATCAGATTGGAATCACGTTCTCGATGTATTGCATGAAGTCAGCAGCGGCAACATCGAGCACGTTGCAGAGCGGAGCTTCGCATTTGCGCTTTCGTCCGGGATCGGTCAGATAGCCGTCGCGCTCGCTGTTGCCTTCCTGGCCTCTCACGTACTTCTGCTCCGAGCCACCCTGAGGGGCGTCCGTGGTTTTCTTGGACGTCAGGGTGATCTTGCGGGCTTCGCGCAGGCTTTCGACCGAATTTCCGGCCGACTGGAGCGGAACGCGGTGGTCGGCCATGGATGGCGGCAGTTCTCGGCTACACTCATCCGAGAAGATAACGTCGTTCGGTACACCGTCCGGCCTCAAACGTACATCAATCTGGCTGATGCTCGCGGTCAGCTCTTCGGACTCAAGATGATGAGCTCGATCCCGGGCTACTTCGTCGGGCTCGGGCTCCTCTTGACGTTTATCGGACTCGTGCTGGCGTTGAATCGGGCGGCAGGTAGTACCGCCGCAGGGTCAGCTGAAGCCATGACCGCTTCTCTGAACGAATTGCTTGCTGCGGCCACGTTCAAGTTCTCGACTTCGATCGCCGGCTTGGGGGCGTCGTTAGGATTGTCCCTGACATTTCGAGCCTACCAAATCTGGATCGAAGGCGCATTCGAGGGGCTTGCGCGCTCGATCGAGCAGCGGATGATTTTTTCTCCTCCGCAGCGTACCGCAGAAGAATCGCGTCAGATACTTGCTGCGCAACGGGATCAGTTGAAGGAAATAAACAGCGAACGCTTCTTTGCGCGTCTCGGAGAGACTGTGGCTCCGGCACTTGGGAATGCAATAACGGCAGCCGTCGGGCCTCTTTCCGACCGGCTTGAGCGGACCACGGAAGAACTCGCCCGCACCTCCCGGACGGGTGCCGACAGCTTGGTTCAAAGCTTCGTCGAGCGACTTGACCAAGGCGCAAGCCGCGAAATGAAAGAGATAGTTGGCACGCTCAAGAGCCTTCGCGACTCGCTGGATAGAACACAACTCAACCTGTCGGGTTCAGGCCAGGACTTTTCTAGCAAGCTAACGGAAGCAGCGGAGGCAATCGGCACGGTGCTCGCCAAAGCGAGTGAGAACCTGAGTGGTTCAGCAGCCGATGTCGCAAAGTCAGTTCAGGCCGGTCTTGCTCAGGTAATACAAGGTCTCGAAGCGCAATCTACGGGGTTTGGCAATACGCTTGCGGAGCTCCAGAAGCGGCTTGCCGATCAGGTGGAGGAAAGCACTCGGCGATCTGTCACCGCGGGAGAAGAAGCAGCTGCGGCCGTGCATGCCGGTATAGATGAAGTCGTCGCAGTGCTGCGGCGCGACATTGCCGCTCTTTCGGATACACTCCGATCAGTCGCATCTGCTCTGTCCGGGCAAACTACGCAAATCGAAACTATCAGCAATCGTTCGCGAGATACGGCCGACGCATTCAGCCGGATGGCGACCGACGTGCGCGCGGCAAGCCAACCGCTCTTGACGCACTCAGCCCGAGTCGCCGACTCGACGGAGCGCATGAGTGCGTCCATAGCCGACTCAGTGGAGGCGCTTTCGACTACTCAGGAAGCTGCTGACAAAGTTGCGGAGAAGCTTTCCGCCCATGTCGATCAGATCGCACGGGTTTGGGAGCAGTATGAAGCGCGGTTCAAATCGGTTGACGAAGACCTCGGCAAGGCCGCAGACCGCTTTCACGACGAAGTATCCCGGCATCAGGAGGCGATGCGTGAATTCGTCAAGCAAATCGACGACCATACCGGAGCGATCCTGGGCAAAATCAACTCTGCGGTCGGAAACCTATCTGAAAGCGTGGAGACCCTCCACGAAACGTTGGATAGCTTCTTGCAAGCGATGACCACGCGAGAGCCTGCCGAGTAAGACGACATGACCTACCACGATGCAGCTTCCGAACCACCGTCTGAAGGTTCTTCGGACGCGCATGGGGATGGCGAAAACTACTTCATCTCGATGACGGACATGATGGTGGGCATGTTGTTCATCTTCATCATCCTGTTGATGAGCTTTGCTCTTCTATTCCGCCAGCAGACCGACGTTCAGGTAGCTAAGACAAAGGTGCAATCCAAGAAGATCGAAGTTGCTGAGTCGGTAGGACGAGAGCTTGACGAGACAGAATTGCGGATTCGGAAGCGGCTCGATGAAATTCGCGAGGCCAGCGAGCTGCGTTTGCGCCTCCTTACAGAAATTCGGAACCAACTGAGTCGGGAAGGCCTGATAGTTGAGATATCGCCGTCGGGCGATGTCCTCCGCTTGACGGAGGCGGCGGTGCAGTTTCCGGTCAATAATTTTGCTCTCCTTGGGGACGCAAAGAAAAACGTCGGAAAGATTGCGCGCGTGTTGTCTCGGGTGCTGCCTGCTTATTCAATCTGCCCACATTCGCGCGTGCAGTCGGCGTGTCGGACGCCTGATCAAGCATCGGTCGAAACCGTATTCATTGAAGGGCACACCGATGAGACTGGCAACGATGATCAGAATTGGTCGCTGTCGGCTCAGCGTGCAGCCAGCACCTATCGTGAGCTTACAGCGGTGGCGCCAGAACTTCGCAAGATAGTCAATCGTCGCGAAGAGGAGATTCTATCGATTTCAGGTTATTCATCGACGCGCCCAATTGATCCTTCGGGTTCTCCGGTCGCTTGGAGCAGAAATCGAAGGATCGATTTGCGTTTCGTTATGGATACGGATCCGAGATCCGGGTTGGAAGAGGTGCGATCCCTGCTTCAGAGGATGAGGGCCGCAATTCAGGAGCTGAAGGGGCGGACCGAATGAGCTTTCGCGCTGCTTTCGCATCTGGAACGGTGCCTCTTCTTCCGATGCCCGAAACAACATCGGTAGGGCGGCTTGTTTCGGCTCTTTCGGCAGTGTCTGATGGCGCAGCTGCGAAACCTGCCCTAGACCTCAACGTGGTGGCGGACAGGTTCGTCCATCAGGTCGGACGTGGCCATGAGCCGACCGTCGGTGACTGGAATAAGATCATCTGGTGCATCTGGACGACGGAACCGGCCATAGCGGACCATGATAACGCCCTTGATGCGGTGCTTGCACGGGTGGCTCGGATGCGCCGCAAGCGTCCCTATCGTCAGCTTGCTTCTGTGTACTTGACCGAGTTTGCGCCAGATCGGCCACGGCTTGACCGCATATCGTACGTCCTTAGCAGTTTTGCGCCCGTCGCGGGAGAACCTTGGACTAGTCTCGGCGCTCGATATGACCTGTTCAATGGGGCGGCCCCAATTGTTCAATTGGCGCGGGTTGCACTCGGCAAGCAAGCGAACGCGCAGGCTTTTCTGGAGCAGATTGGAGTCCCTGGTTCGCTTGCGGGGGGCGGTCTCGCGGGATTCTTGCACGGAGCCGGACTGACAATTTTGCAAGGCACGCCCATCACTGTAGCTTCGGAGCGGGTTGACATCATCCGGCGGTGGTGTGTCGGACCGGATAGCAAGCTTCTTTTCCCTGATTGGCGCAAGGAAATGGCTCGCGCGCTGACGTTGCCCTTTGGAAATACGATACCGGTTCAAGCCGATCGCGACCTTATTACCAATTTTCTTGTTGGACGCTTCGGCGATCCCCGAATCAATCGCGCTGCTTGGATCGGTCTCGACGATGTAGCGGAGATTTTGAAGCGGTGGCTGACCGAGCAGTCCTTGCGGCAGTTCTTTGATGTGGTCGACAGAATAGCGCCGGACGGCGCTTGGAAGTACAGGCGTAAGTTCTGGCTGGCCTTTCACAACCATGGCCTTATCAAGAACGCCTGGGTGGTCTTTGGAGAGGATGGCGCTGCGGAGGCGCGACGGGCATTCGGGCGTGAAGCTCTGTTTGGGGTATTCAACAGCTCTGGGCGGA
Source organism: Xanthobacteraceae bacterium (assembly GCA_031291445.1). Lineage (GTDB taxonomy): Bacteria > Pseudomonadota > Alphaproteobacteria > Rhizobiales > Xanthobacteraceae > Bradyrhizobium_A. The sequence continues at coordinate 16,192 of JARLJA010000143.1, forward strand.
AGAACATTCAAAAAGGGCATGCCGTGCTTCTACTCGACTTCGGGCAATGCATTGTTGCGGACTGGAGCTACAACGGATTTTGCAATATCTGGCCCAACAACAGTCCAGCCAAGCCACCAAGCCTTAATTTATCGAGGTACAGCTCGGATGAAGTCAGACGACGTGTACCAACCGAGCGTACCGAACAAAGCCTCACGCGACACGATATATTCGGTCATGGCGGCTCTGAGAACTATGTCTGGCAGAATCGCGTCGCTGGCAGATTGCGGGAGTTGACCGGCGTTCGTATCCAGCAATCCGAGTATACTGTGCGCTGAGATGACGGTGCTTTTCAAAACCGAGTTCACGCAGGAAGGCGTTTGTGTTCGGGCTCTGGACAAGCGCAGCTTTGGCCGGGTGCGTAACATTCCACGCCAGAACTGGCCTATAGCCGGCCTGGATCGGGAGTCGCTGCTGGAATTAGAGTCTCTGGTTGAGAGCGGCGCCGCTAAATCGACTGACCTGGAGGTCTGGGTAACATCGGACGAGGCCGCATCGTTTTCAGATCGCGTTTGCAAGGCGCTCGGATTTCCACCTCCCGCTCCGCTCGGGTTGTCGGTTTCCTTGGACGGAAGAATCGAGAACCCTCAGGGCGTGCTGAAGCTCCGTTGGACCGACAAGTTCGGGAGTGAGGTGCGGCCGAAACGGGCCGGCTTACTGTTGCAATGGGGAGAGCAGGGTGGCCGGCTCACTCCCAAGTTGCTTCGCCTCGTCGAAGCGGTCGACGCGTACAATGTGACAGTCGGGCGCGAGTTCGAGCAGCGTGTGTCTTCCTGGCTTCCGGTGCAGGACACGTTAAAGAAACTCACGGGAGCGGAGGTGCAACGAGACGGGTTCTTGGAAACATTCACATTGTATCAGGCCGCCGCCTTTGGCCTCGATGTTCGCGAGACTTCAAATGGAGTGGATTTTGCTCCCGTACTCATGAGCCGGAACCGGGCGTTTGCATTACAGGATGACGAACCGTTTGGTGCCACCGAAAGTCTGACAGAATTGGACGCCTCCGCGTCAAATGAACCCCAGGCGCCGGATGGCTGGAACGAGGCTCTACTGTCCGCCGAAGATCAGCGCTCGTTTGTTATACAAGCAGTCGATGGGGCTGGTCCGGCGAGAGATGCGTATCAGGTCGGTCGCAATCGCTTTGTTTTGATTGATCCAGCGCTGAAGCGCGCGCTTGATGTCGTTAAGGAGAAACGAAAGGGCTCGGAAGAGGAGCGGCGCGCGTTCGTTCGAAATCCTCGGGCGGCCATTGCTCACGCACTGGAAAGCGCCGATGACGCCGCCGCGGCCGGACAATTGTTCGTTGAGACCAAACACTATTCAGATCGTGTGGAAGGGCTAGGGCTGTGGGAGCGTCCAAAACTGCCCTGGTTGACGCGCCGTCCGAATGCGTGGCTGCCCGAAGCGGGCTGGATCGGCGACGGGCCGGTGTCGGAACTGGCGCCTCTGAGCGCGGAAGAGCTTGCACAGGTTGAGAGGGATATTCACACGGCCGAGATACGAGGCGACGCACACGTCGTCATTCGTGGCTGTCCTGTTCCAATCGACTCTGCTCCGGAGGTGCTGGCCGAAGAACGCCACCGGTCAGCGACCTCTCCGCAGGAAGACGCCTCAACGTCGGGAGGTTCCCAGACTCAAGACGACAGCAAGGATCCTAAGCAGCGACTAGTCTTGCTGATCAAGAAGACAAACTTTGATGGAGTCGAGTACGAACTCGGACTGAGACAACGGTCGGCGCTGATCGACGCCGATGCACCGCCTGCGGCGCGGATGGGCTCAACTCCTCTCAAAGCCCATCAATTGGAGGGCTTCAGGTGGCTGGTCCAAACTTGGAGATCTGGCTGGCCGGGGGTTCTCCTCGCCGATGACATGGGGCTGGGCAAAACGTACCAAGCGCTGGCATTTCTGGCCTGGCACAAGGCAAATGCGTTGGTATTGCGCGCTCAGGGCGCAACTCATGGGCCATACCTTATCGTCGCACCGACGGCTTTGCTTAGGAATTGGGAAAAGGAAAGTCTCGACCGACTTTCAGAGCTTGGGTTAGGGCGGCGGATGGACGCCTATGGCAGTGCGCTCAAGCGGCTCAAACTATCGCGCTCCGAAGTTGACAATGACCAGGATACCCTCGACGTCGCTCAGCTTCGCGAAGCCGACTGGATTTTGACCACCTATGAGACCTTGACCGATCATGAACGATCGTTCGCACGAATCGCCTATCCTGTCGTCATTTTCGACGAGATGCAAAAAATAAAGTCGCCGGATACGCTTAATACAAAGGCGGCAAAGGCGCTGAATGCCGACTTTGTCATTGGCTTAACCGGGACTCCCATCGAAAACAGAATGGAAGATCTTTGGTGCTTGTATGATCGGTTAATTCCGGGCTTCTTGGGTGATCTGAAGAGCTTTTCAAGAACGTTCCAGCAGGCGAGACCGGAAAAGCTGAGCGAACTGAAGCGAATGCTCGATACTCCCCTGCAGGCGGCTCCGCCGGTGATGAAGCGCCGTATGAAGGTTGATATCCTGGAGGGGCTTCCGACGAAGCAAGAGAAGAAGTATCCGGTCGAGATGCCTGCAGAACAAGCTCAGGCGTATCGAGAATTAATTCAAGAGGCTCGTGGCAGCGGCGATAGATCCCGTGGCTTCATGCTGAAAGTCCTGCATGGAATGCGCGGTATTTCGCTGCATCCGCAGGACCCATCTTCTGTAGATGTTACGAGCAAGTCTCGATTTGACATGTTCGTGGGCGAGTCCGCTCGCCTGTCGACCGCGGTCGGACTGCTCGAACAAATTGCGAGCCGAAACGAGAAGGCTTTGCTCTTCATCGAGAGCCTGGCCATGCAGGAGGTGCTTGCGCGGGGGCTCGCCATATCCTTCGGGCTAGACAGAAAGCCCGCGATTATCAATGGCTCGACGCCTGGTGAGCGTCGATTGGCGATCGTCGAGATCTTTGAGCGCTCAGGAGATGGCTTCGGAGTGCTGATTCTCTCCCCGAAAGCCGCCGGCGTTGGTTTGAATATCACCGCTGCCAATCATGTCATTCACCTGAGCAGGTGGTGGAATCCCGCCGTTGAGGATCAGTGCAATGATCGAGTATATCGGATTGGACAAACCAAGCCGGTCAGTATCCACATCCCGATGGCGACCCATCCGCAGTTGCCTAGCGAGTCCTTTGATGAAGTGCTGGACAAATTGCTTGAGGCCAAGCGCAGTTTGTCGCGGGACATGCTAACGCCGCCGACAAGCGATAGCGACATTGAGAGCTTGTTTGGCGAGACCGTAAGAAACTGATTCCGAGCTTACGTCACCGAACCGAGAAATCGCGATGGGTTTCCAGACCAGGTAATCAGCAGCTGATCACGAGCCCTGGTGCAGCCGACATACAACAGGCTCAATTCCCTGTCTTGGGTCAGGCGCTTCTCGTCGGCTTCCGTCGCCAAGTCCAACGCAGCCTGAAGGGGTAATTGCGTGTCGCTGCATGCAACGATTGCGACTGCTCGAAACTCGAGACCTTTGGCAGAATGAAGCGTGCCCAGCACGACCTTTCCGCTTTCATGAGCCTTGTCGGGCACGAGCCAAGTGCTGCTCATTTGAGTGCGCTTCAATGCAGGTTCGACCGTTTCTTGAAGCGCCCGTCTTGTCCGTGCAAAGATGGCGATTTCATCAGGCGCAACACCGCGTTCCCGAAGGCCACTTAGCCACTCGGCCAAGACGGACGCTTCTCCGGCAAGGTCGACCGAGCCTTTCAGGCCCGGTTTAGGCCCGCGCAGCAGTGAGACGGCTCCACGCTCTTCCGCTTCTCCGTCCACTTCGGTCAGACGAGCCGGCAAGAGATGGTCGGAGAATCGGCGAATTTCGGCCGTCGTTCGATAGTTGACCTTCAGCCGGTGAGATCGTCCACGTACATCAATCCCGGCGCTGAGCCAGGAGAAGGGCCAGCGGAAAATCCGCTGACCTACATCGCCGGCAAATGTCAGTGACCGAGAACCGGCTGGTGCAAGGGCAGCGACCAATCTCAATTCGCGGGGACCAAGGTCTTGGGCTTCATCCACCACAACATGTTGGAATGGACGGATCCCGTCTTCCTCGATTCGCTGCCGCAATCGATCGCAGACGTCACCAAAAGTATAGAGTTCTTTCGTTGCCAGATGCCGCTGTACCTCTTCGAAGACGCGCCACAAACGGCGTCGAAGAGCCCCGGCAATGGGCGTGCCGCGACCAATACGGGGAATCGCCTCATATTCATCAAACGATCTTATGCCCCAATAGTCAATAATGGCATCCCATTCGGCTCTTAGAAAATCGTTCGTTATCGCCGCGTCTAAGCCTTGGCGAGCCTGCCTGATAAGCCCGTCGATCGTAAGATCGTCAGCGATCGCCAACCGATTGAGCCGAGAGGCATGACTGTGGGCATAAGCATGAAGATGGACAACATCAACTCTTCGACGAACCTCAGATGAAGGCCCCAACAAGATATCCATTCCTTCAGAAAGTCTTTCCGACAGGACTTTCGAGAAAGTGGTTAGCAGGATTTTTCCTGACGGCGCTTCGCGTGCTAGGTGAGCGGCGCGATGCATGGCAACGACGCTCTTTCCAGTTCCGGCCGATCCGGATATTCGTGCTGGCCCGTTAAAGCGCTTCTCGACAGCGGCTCGCTGCGATGGGTGGAGAAAAACGAGCCACTCCGCCCACGGCTTCTCAAGTGCCTGAGCGACCATCTGCTCGTCGCTGGCTACCCAGAAGCGCCGCTGAGCATCGGGATGCGTAAAGGGATCAGCTTCAACATTGGCTAGCATAACCGGACGACGCTCTGGACGCTCGCCGGTCGCGATGGCCATTAAAGCTTCCTGTGCTTCCTCCGGAAGCCGCGGCAGCAATTCAAGCAAGCCATCTTCATCAACCTGCTGCACGAGCTCGAGATAAGTTGCAGGCACCCCAAGAGAGAGGAGATATTCCTGATCCTCGTTCGCGAGGACGCCAGGCCTTGTTGCCTCCCGAGTAACGATCTTAACTTCCTCGCGAACGACTTCAACGAGTTCGACGATTTGCGCTGCACCAGTGACAGGGTGCACCTCAAACCGCCGACGTTCTGCCCAGGAATAGGCATCGTCGTGATGGGCGACGTAGCAAAAGACTGACTTCTGGTTCTGCTTGTAGACGACTATCCGCAAGTCGCGGTTCACTCTGATTGTCCAGAATCCCTTGTCCTTGGCCCTGTCTACGCGATGCAACGACAGGCTAGGTCGTGATGGGTCTGCCATGTAGTCGAATACGACGGTCTTGGCGGCCATCTGCTCGGCGTTGGTCAGCCTGTCGAGACTACGATGGAAAGTATTGGCCAATTCGAGCACGGTGGGATATCAATTGTTGAAATGATAGGGTGATGATCTTTATTCGAATCAGCCACGGGTTCAAGAGGCGTTCGGTTCGAGCGCAGTTCGGGGGGCGGCGGGCGCAAGAGAGCGCATTCGAACCTCTCGCGCGCGCCAGCGTCGAGCGCCGATCATGGCGTCGTTCACCCGATAGATGATCGCATAGCGATCGGCTCGATCCAGCGTGTCAAAGAATCGTCTTGCTGCTTCGTCCGACGCTAATACTGCTTCCAAATCCCGCGGAATCTCAGCTTTTCCCTGCGACGCGTAGGCACCGGCCCATCTTCCATCGTTCTTTGCGGCCTCGACTTCGGCCAACCTCGCGGGTTTGAGACGGTTCTGCTGCGCAAGCCGATCTGCGGTCGCGCGGCTCTTCGCAGACCGTCGGTTACCCGGCCAGCGAGGTGTCATGCGGACGAGGAAGTAATCCTCATCAAGATTGGCGAGCTGCCCATCGATCCAGCCGCAGCAAAGTGCGGCCTCAATTGCATCCTCTTTGCTGATTGAAGTCTCGGGCGCTCCGATCTTGGAAAGCTTGAGCCAAAAGCCCTTCGAGCCTGCTGGCTGGCAGGACATATGAACCTCGGTATCCCGGACGGTTATGAACGTCAGAATCGGTTCGCCTCGATCTGTCGCGTGAGCCTTCGTCGTACAAGCACTACCATTCGCTGTGCCGGGTGGCAGGTCCTGCGCCAGGGTGGACAGGTTTATGGGTATTTCGGCGACACTTTACACATTCTCCAGGAGCCGGCAGCGTCCGACCGCGACGTGATCAGTGCAATGGGTAAGCTGTCCCCCAATTTCCAATGACACAAGCCGATAGCTGCTCTATTCATTCGGAGTGGCGCGCTATTTCCAAAACGAGCCCATGAAATTTCAGTCTCTCGGGCCTAGATCAGATGCATTGCATCTGCGGCCACCCGCTTCTGATCTGCTGCTCGAGCGTAAAGCTCCACTCGCTTAATCCAATCCTATCCTGGAGAGCCGAACCCGTTTCGGCTCCATCCGGCATGCCTGGCGCTCGATGGAGGCGGCCACCAGCGGCGCCTGGTCGGGGGCAATCGGCGGGGAAAAGACGAAGCCCTGCACCAGGTCGCAATCGAGCCCGCTGAGCACGTCCACTTCGGCCGGAAGTTCGGCCCCTTCCGCCACCACCGTCATGCCCAGCCCGTGCGACAGGGCGATGATGCCGCCCAGCAGCTTGCGCTTCTCCGGCGCGGTGGAAATGCCGTCGACGAAGGCGCGGTCCACCTTCAGCCAGTCGAAGGGCAGGCGCGTCAGATAGCCGAGCGAGGAATAGCCCGAGCCGAAATCGTCCAGCGCCAGCCGGAGGCCGAGACCGGAGAGGGCCGTCAGCGTGCGGCTGATCCGCTGCTCGGTATGATCCACGAACAGGCTTTCGGTCAGCTCCAGGCAGAGCAGCTTCGCCGGAAAGCCGGTCTCCGCCAGCACGGCCGCGACTGCCACCTCGAAATCCAGGTTCCAGATCTGCGCCGGCGAAACATTGACCGAGATGGAGCGAGGCGGCAGCCCGGCATCCAGCCAGGCGCGGCCCTGCTGCCCGCCTCGCGAAGCACCCACAGGCCGAGATCGACGATGAGCCCGGAGCTTTCGGCGATGGGGATGAACTCCGCCGGCGAGATCGGCCCGCGCTCGGGATGGGTCCAGCGCAGCAGCGCCTCGAAGCTGGTGACGCGGCCGGTCCTCAGGTCCACCTGCGGCTGGTAATGGGCCTTGAGGGCGCCGGTCTCCACGGCGTGGCGCAGATGCCGGGCGAGATCGAGCCTTTGATCGACCGCCTGGGCATAGACCGGCTCGAACAGTTGCGCCCGACCGCGCCCGGCCTCCTTGGCCGTGTAGAGCGCCAGGTCCGCGTTGCGTACCGCCGTCTCCGCCGTCGCCCCATGCTCGGGCAGGCGGGCGATGCCGACGGTGGCGCCGACGAAGGCCTCGCCCTCGGTGAGATCGACCGGGCCGGACAGCCTGCGGATCAGCCGATCGGCGAGGGCGGTCAGCGCCGCGTCGGACGTGCCGCATCCTTCCGCCAGCACGGCGAATTCGTCGCCGCCGAGCCGCGCGATGAAGGCCTGCGGCCCCAGGTCGTGCCGCAAGGCAGCCGCCACCCGGATCAGCAATTCGTCGCCGGCGGCATGGCCCAGCGAATCGTTGACCTCCTTGAAGCGATCGAGATCGATCAGCAGCAGCGCGCTGCTGCGGCCTCCCAGGGCACAGCCCTCGATCAGGCTGGCGAGCCGGCGCTTGAACAGCGTGCGATTGGCAAGGCCGGTCAAGGGGTCGCTGTAGGCGAGCTGCTCGAGCCGGCGCTCGGCCTCCTTGCGCTCGGTGACGTCCTGCACTGTGCCGATGATGCCGATGACCTTGTCGTGGGCGACCTCCGCCTTGCAGATCACCGCAAGATCGCGGGCGGTGCCGTCCGCGTGCAGCATCCGCAGGTCGGTGGCCTCGGTATTGTGGGTGCGGAGGACCCGTTTCTGCACCTCCCGGAAGCGGTCGGCGTCGTCGCCCAGGAAATAAGGCCTCGTGTTCTCATAGGTCGGCTCGAACGCGTCGGGTTCGAAGCCGAGAAGCTGGTAGAGCTCGGGCGCCCAGACGGTGCGGCCGGTGTCCAGCCGGTAGCTCCAGGTGCCGATCTTGCCGAGCCGGTGGGCTTCCTCCAGCGCGCGCGTGCGCTGGTCCAGCATGGTCTTGGCCGCCCTGAGCTGGGTGATGTCGCTGGCCGTGCCGCGATAGCCGAGAAAGGTGCCATCACTGGCGAAGATGGGTTTGCCGCTGGTGCGGATACTGACGCGCGACCCGTCCTGGCCGATCACCGTATAGGTGAAGTCACGGAACGGGCGATGGGCCTCCATGTCGGCCCGGTGCAGCGCCATGGCCTCCTCGTCTTCGGGCGCATAGGCCAGCTCCCACCGCGCCTTCCCGCCGGAAGCCACCGTCTGGAAGGCCGCATTGCCGTCGAGCAGCTTGGGATAGGGCAGCAGCCGAAGTGCGGCGTCGCTCTCCCAGCACCAGTCCGAGGCCGTGCTGACGAAATCGGCCAGCCGTTGCTCGCTGTCCGCCAGGCGCCGGAGCGCCGAGGTTTCCTCCGTGACGTCGCGGACGATGCCGGACACGTGCCGGACTCGACCGCTCGCGTCGAAATCCGGCTCGCCATGCACCACGCAGTCGAGCAGGCTGCCATCGGACCTGCGGAGCTTCGTCTTCACCACATAGGGCAGCCCCCACGCCCAGCAGGCCGCGTAATGCTCCTGCAGAACCTTACGGCTTTCAGGCAGGAAGCGCGCGCGCACCGTGGCGATGGGGACGATGCCGTCGACCGTTTCGAATTCGTAAAGGGCGGCGAGCTCGGGCGATATCCAGAAATCGGTCGCGGCGACGCTCTGCGACTCCCAATAGCCCATGCGGGCCAACCTGATGGCACATCGCAGCAACCGCTCCTCATGCCAGCGGCGACGCGCCACCCGCGTGGGGGCCTGCCCTTGCGACAATGTGTGAGAGGCCATCGGTCCCCGACCAAAACGCTGTCGTACAATCACGCAACCGACACGGTAGCATATGCCGCGACAGGATTGGAGCGACGTCGGTCACAATCCGGGGTTGTTCCGCAGATTTGGTATAGTTTTCATGAATCCCGCAACTGATCCAGGCCTTGTGGGCGCTCTTGCGGACGAAGCTGGCGCAGCACCCCGGGCAACGAAACGTGCGGGCAAATCGAAAGCCTCGCCGGAGGAAGACGGATCGTTCAGAGCGTCCGGCGTCTCAGAAAGACGGCCGGTCTGCTCTCGATCTTCGCGGCAGCCTCCCTCAGCAGCCGAATGTCGGCGTGCTCGTCGCGCTCCAGGGTCCTTGCCGCTGCGGTCAGGGCACGTGCGGCGCGCAGCGGATCGTGGCCGATCTTCCGCAATCTGCGAAGCGTCGCCGGGATGCGCCTGCGGGCGGATGTCGAGGACCGCGCCGCCGAAAGCGTGCCGAGAGTCTCGATCGCCAGTCCGACCTGGAGGATGGCGAGCGCGTTGTCCGCGAGCTCCGAGACGGAATGGGCGGATCTCTCGCCCCACCAGACGGCGAGCAGGACGCGGTGGTGAAGCAGAGCCTGCCATGCGCGACGGCTCAGAGGCTCGGTCGCGCTGCCGGCGAGACGTTCCAGGTCGTCGAGCATCGCGATCCGCACCGCCTCGTAGCGGCGCCGGCTGTCGACCGGATAGATCAGACGAAAGGCGGCAAGACCGGCGAGGGGAGCAACCATGACCGCGAAGCTCGCCATCAGCGAGGTGTCGAACGTCATGACCTGGGGCCAGACCGGCTGCAGCATCAGCAGGAAGACCATGTTGTAGTCGAACGCGATGCGCTCCGTGCGCCGATGGGCCGCCAGGCCCGCACCGATCAGGACGAAGGGCATCATGGTGAGGACCAGGGCGGCCTCTGCGCCGGCGAAGGGCCAGACCAGCCAGCGGCAGCCGAGGGCCGCCAGCACCCCCAGCGCCTGGCCGATGAGGGCGGAGAGCAGCATTCGCGACGGGTTCTCGAAGGTCGAGAAGATGGATGTCATGATCGCGGTGCCGAGCATCATGAAGCCGCCCAGGCTCCAGCCGCTCAGGAGCCAGAGCGCACCGACGGCCAGCATGGTGGCGGTCGCCCGCGTCATCGCGTGACGCGCGCCGATCCAGTCACGGTGAAGGGGGGGCCGAGGGCCCGACTCCGGGCGTCCCGTTTCGAGTTCGCCATAGGCGGAAGCGAGGTCCTCCAGAACGGGTTTCAGCCCGCTCGGCGGCAGTGGAAGCGCCAGCGCGGCGCGGATGGCCGCTGTCGCCGGGGGGCCGCCGGTGGCCGCCAGGTTTCCGGCCGTCTCCCATGCTTCGATCGTGCGCGCGTCCATCGGTGCCGGGGCCTTCCGGCCCGCATGGGTGCGCAGCCACAGGACCGCAGCGACATGGGCGTTGAGCAGCGTCCTCAGTCTGGCGACGACATGCCGGGAGCGCCGCGATCCGGCGGCGTGACCGTCCAGCGTCCCTTCGAGCCTGGCGATGTCTCCCAGAATGGAACGCTGCTCGCCTTCGGTGATCGGTCGCCCGTCGAGACAGGCCGCAACATCCGCCAGAATCCGCGCCGTCAGATGCCGGGCACCGCCGGAGACCGTGGTGTCGTCCCCCGGTGCCGCAAAGAACCAGCCGACGGCCAGCGCCGCGACGACGCCGAGGACGACGGTCAGCACGCGGTCGGAGCCGAGATGAAGGATGTGATCGGGATGTGCGCTGTCGAGAAGCGCGACCATGGCGGCGGAATACCCCGAGAGCATCGCGGCGTAGGAGGCGTAGCCGCGCACGAGATTGCCGACGAGGGCGCACAGTCCGAGCCAGAGCGAGATGCCGACGACCAGAACGACCAACTGGCCGTGTGACGCGATCATGAGGACGACGCCGAACAGGGCGCCGATGATGGTGCCGCAGACCCGGGCGGCGCTCTTCTCCAGAAGGTGGCCGCGCAACGGCTGTGAGGCCGTCCAGACCGTCATCGCCGACCACTGCGGATGCTCCAGCCCGACCAGCCAGGCGACGACCAGCGCCAGGCACGCCGCGATGGCGGTGCGCATCGCAAAGGGCAGTTTCATGGGATCAAAACCGAACCGCGTGAGAACAGCCGTCATGTCGGTTCCTGGTCGTTCTTGAGACGAGCCTCGATCCGGCGGAACACCGCCAGCATCATGGTCAGTTCGGCGTCGTCCACGTCGCTCAGCATCTCCACTTCCGCGTCCTTCAGGATCGCGTAGACCGATGCGAGGGCCTGCCTGCCGGCAGGCGAGAGGAACACCAGACGCGAGCGGCGGTCCGTCGGCGATACGCGGCGCTCGACGAGCCCGAGCTCGGACAGACGATCGAGCAGCCGCACGAGGCTCGATCCGTCGATGCCGCAACGGGCCGCAAGTTCCGTCTGGCCGATGCCGTCGCCGGCACGATCGAGATGGACCAGCGGAGGCCAGGCGGCGTCCGACAGGTCGAGCGCCGCCATCCGCACGTCCAGCGCGTGCCGCCAGCGCCGGGCGAGGCCGACGAGGGCGAAACCGAACCGAATGCGTGCAGCGGCGGGGGATTTCGTCATGGAAATCAATTTGTATATAAAAGATTTGAATTCAAATGAATTTGTGGTGATGTCGAATGGCTTCGGGGGGCAAGGCGCTCAGGGAGCGCGGGCTCCACCAGCAATCGGGCGCCCATTTCTGTCAGTTTCAAATGACACGAAAGCTCGCAGTTCTGATCGGAACGTCGCCTCGGCGCCGCTGTCGGCGGTCCGGCAGCCAATTCCCGTCGAAACGAAACGCCGCCCACGAAGGGCGGCGTCGTCACGCGTTCGTCCGATGCGACGGAGCCTGTGCCCGGCGATCCGGCGGGCGCCTATTTGTGCGCCGCCTTGATCATATCCGCGGCCTTTTCGGCGATCATGATCGTCGGAGCGTTGGTGTTTCCGGTCGTGACCTCCGGCATGATCGAGGCGTCGACGACGCGAAGACCTTCGACGCCGTGAACCCGCAATTGCGGATCGACCACCGCCATCTTGTCGACGCCCATTTTACAGGTCCCGCACTGGTGATGATACGACATCACCGCCGAGCGCGCATAGGCGGCGAGCTGCTCGTCGCTCTGGGCCGCCGGTCCGGGATAGATTTCCCGCTTGATCCACGCCTTGAGCGCTTTCTGCTCGGCGATCTCGCGCAGCATCCTGACACAGGTGACCAGTGTCTTGACGTCATAGTCGGTGGCCAGCACGTTGATGTCCAACTCGATGTCGGCTGCGGGGTCCGCCGACGTCAGCCGGATCTCGCCACGTGACGTCGGTTTCACGCCGCCCGCATTGAAGGTGAAGGCATTGGCCACGGAGGCATTCTGTTCCGGCGCGTAGTAGGGCGCGAACAGGCCGAGGGGCTGCATGTCCGGCTCGGGGCGGTCCGGCGAGCTCTTGGCGAAGAGCTGCACATGAAGCGGCGTCACACCGGTGTTGTTGGGCGGCGGGATCGGCCTGGACGCTTCCCAGGTCACGGGGAGGAGGGTGTGGTCGTGAAGGTTCTGTCCCACGCCCGGAAGGTCGCGTTTCACGGCGACCCCGATCTTTTCGAGTGGTGCGCGCGGTCCGATGCCCGAGAGCATGAGAATCCGCGGGCTCTCGATCGAGCCGCCCGACACGATGACCTCGCGCGTAGCGGTCACCGTGTGAACGGCTCCGGCTTGCATGTAGGTCACCCCGGTTGCACGGCCCTTGTCGATCTCGACCCTGTGCACGCGCGCATTCGTGATGAGCGTCAGATTGGGGCGCTCGAGCGCGGGCCGCAGAAACGCGACGGCGGTGGACTGGCGCAGCCCGTCACGGGTGTTGAGATCGCAAAAGCCGACGCCCATCTGCGTCGGACCGTTGCAATCGGGGTTGTAGGGATGGCCCGCCTGCACGGCGGCTTCCATCATCGCGACGTTGACGGGATGAGGCCGTACTTCCGAGGTAACGTGCAAGGGGCCGCCCTTGGCGTGGTATTCCGAAGGCTCACCGTCGTAATCCTCGGATTTGAGGAAGTAGGGCCGCACGCTCTTCCAATCCCAGCCCGCGTTGCCCCAGCTTGCCCAGCGGTCGTAGTCCGTCGGCGCGCCGCGCACGTAGATCATGCCGTTCAGCGACGATGACCCGCCGAGCGTCTTTCCGCGCGGCCAGAACAGGCGGCGGTTGTCGGCGTGCTTTTGAGGCGTGGTCCAATAGGCCCAGTCGTAGGGCGAGTTCCACAGCTCGATCACGCGAAGCGGCGTCGAGATCTTCTCGCTGTCGTCCGGCCCACCCGCTTCGATCAGGAGCACGCGTGCGCCGTTTTCGGTCAGCCGATTGGCGAGAACACAACCGGCGCTGCCCGCGCCGCAAATGATATACTCGTAGCTTGCGTCAAGCGCTTGTGCCGTATTGATGGAAGCGCCTGGACGTCCCCCGGCCAGGGTGACGACGCCGGCGGCGACGGCCGTGCGGCCGATGAATTGGCGGCGGTTCATCTTGCTGTTCATGATCTTGCGCTCTCAGGAAATGACAATCTGGAGATCGGTGTATTCGTGCAGGCCGTCCTGGGCGAATTCGACGCCCAATCCCGACATCTTGGTGCCGCCGAAGGGAGCGTCGGGACGGATCATGCCGTGCTGGTTGATCCAGACCGTGCCGCATTCGAGGCGTGTGGCGATGGCCCGCGCCCTGGCGGGATCCGCGGACCAGACCGACCCGCCGAGCCCGGCGGGATTGGCGTTGGCCGCGGCGATGACGTCCTCGACATCGCGGAACTTGATGATGGGCAGTACGGGGCCGAACTGCTCCTGATCGACGAGCGGATCGCCGTTCTCGAGATCGGCGATGAGGGTCGGCGGGTAGAACAAGCCTTCTCCCGGTGCCCCTCCGATCAGCACCCGGCCCTTGGCTTTGGCGCTCTCGACCAGTGCCACGACCTTGTCGAACTGCATCCTGTTGGAGACGGGGCCCAGCACGGTGCCGTCGTCCAGACCGTTGCCGAAACGCACCTTGGCCACATAGGCGGTCAAGGCTTCGCAGACGGCGTCATAAACGTCCTCATGAACATAGAGCCGCTTGAGCGCGGCGCAGGTCTGGCCCGCGTTGATGAAGGCGCCCCAGAACAATCCTTCGGCGATCGCCTGCGGATCGACGTCGGGCAGGACGATGCCGGCGTCGTTGCCGCCGAGCTCGAGCGTCAGACGTTTCAACGTGTCGGCGGCCGAGCGCATGATGCTCTGGCCGGTGGGGGTCGAGCCAGTGAAAACGATCTTGCGGATGCCCTTGTGGGCTGACATCAGCGCACCGAGGTTGGTCGTGCTATCGTTGCCCGTCACGATATTGACCACGCCGGCGGGAAGGACCTCGTTCATCAGGGCGACGAGGCGCAGGGTTGCGAGCGGCGTGAACGGCGACGGCTTGGAGACCACGGTGCAGCCGCAACGGACCGCGGGCAGGATGTGCCAAACAGCGATCAGCATCGGCCAGTTCCATGGCGTGATCGAGCCGACGACGCCGAGCGGCTTGCGAACCTTCTCGACATTGCCGCCCTCGCCGGAGGCGATGACTTCGGCCGTGAGCGAGAGGCCGGCGGTGTAGCGGCACCAGCCGACGGCGCCCTGCACTTCGAACATGGACCCGATGCCGCCGAGCGGCTTGCCCTGCTCGAGGGTGATGAGGCGCGCGAGCTCCTCCGCGTGCGCCTCGATCCGGTCGGCAATGGCGTGGCAGGCGGCCGCTCGGGTCGCGTCGTCCGTGGCCGCCCAGCTCGTGAAGGCCTCGGCGGCGGCGGCGACGGCGGCGTCGAGTTCCGAGGCCTGGGCCTCAGGGGCGTAGCCGACGACTTCGCCCGTCGCGGGATTGGTCACGGCGAAGCTCGCGCCCGTCATGACGGCCTTGCCGCCGATCGTCATGGGAAACAGCGCGCCGCTTTCCGCGGTTTGCTTGACCTGCTCGTTCATAGGCTCCTCTCCATGGTTTGACAGCGTCGGAGAGCCTACGACCGGCACTTGCCGGCAGACTTCGACTGAAACGACCGATGTTTGGGACTAAGGCGACCGGTGGGTGCTCCGGTGTGACGCCAGGACCGCGCTTTCCCGGCCGCCGGTCAACGCCGTTCGCCGGGGGCGACGCCGAACTGCCTGCGGTAGGCGCGGTAGAAGAACGAGAGATCGTTGAAGCCCGACGCGTAAGCGATTTCAGTCACCGTCAGCCCCGGATCGGTCAGAATTCGGCGGCGGGCCCGATCGAGCCGGGTTGAAAGGAGCTGTTCGCGCGCGCTGTCGCCGTGGCGGGCGAAGCTGCGCTGAAGCTGGCGCGGACTCGCGCCGAGCTCGTCACAAAGCTGGCCCGGGCCGAAGCCCGGGTCATTGGCCTTCCGATGGATGACGCACAGCGCCTCCTCGTAGAGACGGTCATGCTTCTCCCTCGGGGCGTTGCCGCCGGCCTTTGCGTCGAGCAATGCGCTCGCCAGTACCGAGAACAGCGCCTCCCGAAGCCGTTCGGGCGTATCGTTCTCGAACCATCCCGAACTCTGGTCCGCCGGGTCGTCATCCCCGTCGACGACGGTCGCGGCGCCGGCATCGGTCATCTGCCGCGTCACCCGTTGCAGCAGGACCTTCAGGGCGATCGCAAAGCCGCTATGTCCTCGGATAAGGGCTGGCGCGTCCAGCAACCGGCCGAATCTGCCGAGCCCCTCGCTACGTGGAACATGAAGAGAGATCTGCTCGACCGCACCGCTGGCAAATCGAAAGCGGCTCGGCCGGGTGGCGTCGCTGATGAAAATGTCGTTTGGTCGCAGATGCGCGGTCGCGGTGCCCTGCGCCATTTCCGCGGCGCCCGAGAGCTGCATCGTGAATACGAAATGATCGACGAAATCCGTGCGGATCTGAGCCGCGGTGCGTTCGATCTCCAGGTCGGGAAGGCGCACGTAGGCGAGCTCCATTCCGTCTCGCCGGAGGAGACCGGTTCGCGCCGCGAACGGAAATTGACCGATATCGGAGCTGCCGCCTCCGGAAGCGGAGCGCACGATATAATTGCCGCAGACCTGCCGGACCCCGCTTTGGAACGAATCGACGGTGCGATGAAGTGTGGGCGTGAAAACGACGTGCATACTCCGCTCCGGCTTCCTGAAAAGCGGCGTTGACAGCCAAAAGCTGAAAGCAAGAGGCAAGAAGCTTGCCACTGCTCACGGCTTGTGCAGAAGCGATACCGGTGGGAAAGGCTGTGAAGCGATCGCAGCCGTCGTCGCGCGGGGAGAAGGCGGTGTGCTTTCTGAAATCACACAGATATTTCAACTATATAACAATTCGCGGTGTGATCCCGAATGGCGCGCCATTTCAACGCGATTTTTGTCCAGGCATTGTCGTCCCTGCCGAGAGTGTTGCCGGAAGCATAATCGGGACTCCTGGCCTCCCGGTGCCACGTTTCGGCGCTCCTGATCAGCGCATCGCCGCCCGCGCTACCGATCCGCCGGCGCAGGCCCGACGGTCTCGAAGCTGGAGGCTCGTGGAAAGCAGTCTTCGAGGAAGCGCCGCAACAGGTCGGCCTTGGTTTCCGGGGCGTCGTCCCAGTCGTCGTTGATGCAGAAGCACAGCGGGCGAATGCGGCGGAGCTCTTCCAATTCTTGCTCCACGCGCGCAAGCGGCGGCTGGAACATGACGAACGAACACTGCTCCGCCGAATTGACCGACAGCTCGCACCCGCCGCGTGCCGCAAGCCAGTGGACGTACAGCACGTGAGGCATGACCATGCGGCCCACCCGGAAGCGTGACGCCGACGTCCGGGCGAAGTCCCGGCGCCACCGCGACTCGACGCGCCCGAGCGCCTTGCGGTCGAGCATGATCGGCCCGTGGATCGGACTGGCGAGGCGGCGTTGTCCGAGCGCCGCGGTGAGCAGGTCCCGGGCGTAGTGGAGCCACTGGACCGCCAGGTCGTCCGGATCGCCATCGCTGAATGGCAATTCCCACGTGTCGACCCAGATTCGAGGACGTCCGTCGGCCGTGACGAACTGGTCGCGCGCCACCGGCCGCCCGAAGAAGAAGTCGTCGTTGAGGTAGAGGAAGCGCCGGGAGATCCCCGGGATTCGGTGCAGGTGGGACTCGATGGCGGCCGAGTTGAATGTCGGCAGATGCGAGGCGTCCGGGAAGATGTCTTCGTGGCGCACCAGCCGGAGCCGGGGATGGTCGCGTCGCAACCAGCGGGGAACCTGCCCGTTGGTGACCAGGAAAATTCGGCCCGCCCAGGGCACGTAGGCTTCGAGAGAGCGGAGCGAGTACCGCAGCTCGTCGCTGTCGCGAAACCGGCGCGCGCCGGCGGCCGTGGTCGGCTGGGGGGCGGATGCGTAGTGCTCGAAGGCGCGTCGGAATTCCGGATCGCCGCCATCCACCCAGGTGTACACGACGTCGACCTGCCCACTGGCTTCGGCCCGCCGCCGATCCAGCCATTCACGAAAAACGTTCCTCACCAATTTCCCTCTTGACCGGAATCAAGCCTCTCCCGGTCGATTGATACATTTCAAGTGTAGTTTGAAACGGGATTGGGGGCCAGAGCCCGGGGTATTGCGGAAAGCGAGTTGCTCCGCAACAAGACTTGCGGGCGTTTCAACGGCCGCGCTTCCTGCTCCAGAGCCTGAAGCCGCCTTCGAACGCATCGTCGTTGCTGCCCCGCCGCGTCTTCGGCGGCAGGTCGTCGATCCTCGCGACGTTGCCGCCGCCCAGCACGATATAGTCGGGCTCGAGCGCAGTGCGCAGGCGCTCGACAACGTCGGCAACGCACCGCTGCCATTTCCTCTTGCCGAACCGTTCGAGGGCCTTTGCGCCGACGACGTCTTCGAACGACTTGCCCTTGCGGTAGGGAAGATGACCGATCTCCATCGGCTCCAGGACGCCGTCGACGATCATGGCCGATCCCAGTCCGGTGCCGAGACCCAGGAACAGCATGCGCCCGCGCGTGTAGCTGCCCAACGCCTGCATCAACGCGTCGTTGACGACCCGGGTGGGCCGGCCGAAAGCCTTCTCGAAATGGAAGCCGGCCCACCCCTTGCCGAGGTTGTAGGGCTCCGCGACGGGACGGTTGTGAATGACAGGCCCCGGATAGCCCACCGAGATCACGTCATACGCCCAATCCCGCGTGAGATGCTTGACCTTCCTGACCATCGCCTTGGCCGACAAGTGCCCTCCGGATTCGAACTCACGCCTGGTGCGGCCGTGATTGGTCATGACCTTGACGTGGGATCCGCCGACATCGATCGTCAGAATGCGCCGCGAAGATCTCACTGACGATTTCCTCATGGTGCGGGTGCTTTCGCTCAAAGTGACCGAAGTGCGTCATGCGCGACGATCGTTCCACGGTCGACGCTCCGTCCCTCCCACAGCACGCAACGCTGGTTCCCGGAGCATGGCGCGTCATCTGCAACCGAAACACTGCTTCGACGTTTTCATCAAGCACGAACGGGAAAAGGAGGTCGCATGAAAAAAGTGGCTTTGCTACTGACGACGGTCGCCACGCTTGCGATCGCTTCGGTTCCGGCGGACGCGCGTGGTTTCGGCCACGGCGGCGGTTGGGGACGTGGTGGTGGCTGGGGATGGGGGCCCGGTATCGGGTTCGGATTAGCGGCAGGCGCGCTCGCAGCGGGGGCATACGGTGTCTATGGGCCCTATGGCTATGGATATGGCCCGGGCTACGGATACTACGGCGGCCCGTACGCCGATGGTGGCCCGTACGCCGCCTATGGCGGGCCGTACTGGCGCCATCGGCGCTACTATCAGTACTGGTGAGGAACAAAGCCCGGAAAATTTCCGGGCTTTGTTCTCTTTCACCGGCGCCTTCGATCCGGAGTGGTGATGGGCCGGCGCGCCCAACGCAAGCGCCGCCGGCCCGGTGCGGGCGGCTTAGCTTGCCGCGCGCATGTTGACCTTGCTCTCGGCGAGCGTGGTCAGCTTCTGGTCGGTCGCTTTCTCTTCTTCCAGCGTCTTCTGCAGGACACTGGCGCAATCGCTGCGGCCGAGCTGCTTCGCCCAGGCGATCAGCGAGCCGTAGCGCGTGATCTCGTAGTGCTCGGCGGCCTGCGCGGCGTTGATCAGGGCAGCGTCCAGCACGCTCTTGTCCTCGACCTCGCCGGCGGTCTCATCGGCTTCCTTGATGATGCCGTCGATGGCCGGACAGGTCACGGCCTTGATCTCGGCGCCGTTCATCTGAAACACCTGCTCCAGGCGCTTCACATGGGTCTCCGTCTGCGCCAGGTGATCGAGGAAACCCTGCTTGAGCTGCGGGTTGGTCGCCTTCTTGGCCATCTTCGGCAGCGCCTTCACGAGCTGCTGTTCGGCGTAATAGATGTCCTGCAATTGATGCACGAATAGGTCATTCATCGTCTTGATGTCTTTGGTAAACAGTCCCATGTGCGGGCTCCCGGTCAGGCAGAACGGCGCCATGCCGCCTGCATGGGGCTCGAACCACCGAAGTGCCGTCCCGTTCCGAAAACCGCACTCGTGCGGCGATGCGCGCCACAATCCGTTCGTCCAAATCACGGTGTGGCCTTGGTTTGGTCAAACCGGCGTGGCGTTGGAGGTGCTGGGTATACGGGTGGAATCTGACTGCGTACGGAGTGACACCATGCTGGATCTAAAACCCGCCGGCTCCAACGACGAGGACGTCGTCGTGGTCGCGCCGCCGATCGATGGGCTATCCGCGCCCGCGCATCACACCCCGCATCCTTCGCCCGAAGCGCCCCACGACACGAAGCTCGACTTCGTCGCCGAGCGGTGGGGCCCGCCAACGGATACGACGTTGAGCCGTGTTGCTCCTGACGCCTTCGCTGTCGAGGGCCACGCCGCGGTCGAGTCCTCCGACGAACATCCCTGGCTCGGTGGCCTGATGAAGCGTGCCGCCGTGGCTCTGGTGGTCATGCTGCTCGGTTCTGTCGCCACCTTGGCATGGCGCTTCCACGGCAACGAAGCCAGTCAGATCGTGGCGAGATGGACTCCGGATATCGTGCTGGCGTGGCTGCCCGTGACAGCGGCCGAGCCTTCGAGCCAATCGGCAGGTCAGGCGGCGGAGGTGCCGGCCTCGCAACCGAATGCGCAACCGGCGTCCCAGGAGGCCGGGCCGCAACAACCGGCGCATTCAGCTCTGGCACCGCCCGCCGCGGTCGCGCTGCCGGCACCCGATAGCGTGCTTCAGGCGATGGCACGCGATCTCGAGAAGGCGCAACAGGCGATTGAACAGCTCAAGGGCAACCAGGACCAACTTGCCCGCGAGGTCGCGAAGCTCGGCGAACAGGCCGCGCGGCACCGCTCAGCAGCGCCATCGCCGCGACCCACAGTCACCGCAAGCCGCAAGCCGGCGCCGGCCGTTCCGGGATCGCCGGCTGCGATCCAGCAGCGCCCGGCTCCGTCTTCGCCGGCCGTCGCGCCAACGGCGGTCCAGCCGCAACCGTCTTCGGCGCCCCGACCGCCTGCCGCGCTGCCATAGCGCTGCCCAGCATTGGGGCGGCGTCGCAACGGCTATGGATTGCAGCGCATTCCCCGCTCGACCAATCTGCGCCGGTCGCGACGAAAGGCGTGATACTGGGTGATGGTCCGATTGGCCAAGCGCAGCACATTTCGCTCGCCGAGGCCAAGCATCGTGCGGATATGGTCGCCGACAAATTGACGCGCCGCGGCCGGCTCGTCGACAGCGCCGCAACGTGTCAGGAAGTCCAAGGCTATGCGCGTCGCTTTTTCGGCCAGCGCGGTCTCATCTGCACTCTGGGTCATTGCGGACGCACCCGATCTGGAGTTGTGGCGGCTTGCCTGCGCCAATGGTGATCTCCACGCCCGCCGCACCGTCCTGGACCGATCCGCGCTGGCCGGCCCGGGGAGACATGCTCATGCCGTCAGTGGGAGAAACGCGCAAAAGACGCTTGGTTCCATCGTTCCGGCGAGAGACGCGACATGCCGGCCCTCCGCAAGCCGCCATCGCGATGCTCATTGTCCTGGTGGCGCGAGGCAGTCGAACTCGGCAGGAGCGCGCGACGTGGAAGCCCGTCGGCTTTTCGTTGCGTCCATTTCGCCGAAGATAATTCAGGTCGGCCGGAACGGTCGGTCCCGCCCGCGATTTGATCTGCATGACCCGGTTCTATTTCGATCTCATGGGCGAACTCTCCGCGACCGACGTGTCGGGGCTGGAGTGCGCCGACCACAACGAGGCGAAATTGCACGCGGAGTATCTGTCGCGTCGCCTCGATTTCGACAGTCCGAAGCTGGCCCGCCCGGGAAATTTCATTTCCGTTCGGGGGCGGGATGGGGAGATCGTTTTCCAGGTCCCGATTCACGCCGGCGGCGGATCTGTGCGGCACTTCCAGGAGCAGATCCGGCCGGATCAATACGCAAGCCATCGCTCGCCTCATCGCGCGACGCATTTGCGCGCGGGACGGGGCTACTAGTGTTCGGTTCTGACATTCGCATCACCTTGCGGCTTGCTCTTATGCGAATGTCGGATCTACCGCACTAGACGGAATACCTGCGAACCTCCTGCTCCATCAGGCCGAGAGCGTCCAACTCGCTCCTCGACAGCGGTCGATGGGCTTCAACAATGTCGTCCTGCGCAATGCCGGGATAGCGTTTGACGGCGCCCTCCGCATCTTTTGCGGTCTCCAATCCCGCGACGAGATAGTGCCTGTCCAGATGAGGAGCGGCCGCGTTGCGAACCTCGACAAGCCAGCCTTTGATCGCGCGTTTGTCACCCATCCGGAAATCCTGTTGTCCTGTGGGCCTGTTTCAAGAAACATAGTCCGCGTCGTTCGCGTCCGTTCCAGCGGTTCGCCAAAATGCCGCATCCGACACCGCGCTCCGCTCCAATCCAGCGCTCCGCTTCAATGATGTACTTTGTCTGGATCAAAGGGTTGCGAGGACCAACTCCTCAGAAATGGACCCGGTTCGAGAAGGACAGGGGCCGGGAGTATCTCGTGGGCTGGGAAATTCCCCCGGACCTGGAGCATCTGTCGCTGCGGCAACTCGCGGCGCTTTTCCCGGCACCACCGATCAATGACGACATCTGAAGCGAAGCCGGATCTGCGTTCGCCGCCATGCCGCCGCCAGCTGGGACTGGCGCTGGCGGTCACGGTCGGCATTCTTGTCGACGATTCGACGGCGCCGATGGCCCCATCGCGGGTAGGCGTCGCCGTCTTGATCTGAGGCGATCGACATCGCCATCAGTGTAATATACTGCAATGATATTGCGAGCGATTTGCAATAATGATGAATATTTCAGCTTTAATTTGGAATATTAATTCCAAATCCCTTGACTAATATGAATTATATCTCATGATCCCGGCCGCAACGAGGCCGCGCTCGATCCGGCCTCGGCATCTGGAGGAGACAGGACATGAGCACCGCCGAGACTGCGACCGAAGCTCACTTGATCGAAGCGCCGGAGGCGATCCACGCCGACCACTTCGTGGAAGTCAGCTATGACGACGCCATTCCCAACAACGTCGACCTGTCGTCGGACAAGCAACTCCTGCGCGCGCTCGAGACCTGGCACCCCAAATACCTCGAATGGTGGAAGGACATGGGGCCGGAGGGCTATCAGCAGTCCGACGTCTATCTGCGCACCGCGGTCGGGGTCGATCCCGGCGGCTGGGCCAAGTTCGATCACGTCAAGATGCCGCTGTATCGCTGGGGCATCCTGCTCGCGCCCAAGGTCGAGGGCCGGACCATTCCGTTCGGGCGTCACAAGGGCGAGCCGGCGTGGCAGGAGGTGCCCGGCGAGTACCGCGCGCTGCTGCGCCGCCTCATCGTCGTGCAGGGCGACACCGAACCCGCCTCGGTCGAGCAGCAGCGCTACCTCGGCGCCACCGCGCCCAGCCTCTACGACATGCGCAACCTGTTCCAGGTCAACGTCGAGGAGGGCCGCCACCTCTGGGCGATGGTCTACCTGCTGGTCAAGTATTTCGGCCGGGACGGCCGCGAGGAGGCCGAGGCCCTGCTGCGGCGGCGCAGCGGCGAGCAGGACAATCCGCGCATTCTCGGCGCCTTCAACGAGCGCACGCCCGACTGGCTGTCGTTCTTCATGTTCACCTTCTTCACCGACCGCGAC
The DNA here is from genome assembly GCA_031291445.1 of Xanthobacteraceae bacterium. Classification (GTDB taxonomy): domain Bacteria; phylum Pseudomonadota; class Alphaproteobacteria; order Rhizobiales; family Xanthobacteraceae; genus Bradyrhizobium_A. The sequence continues at coordinate 39,216 of JARLJA010000143.1, forward strand.
GGCAAGATGCAGCTCGCCGCGCTCGCCGAAAGCGGCTTCGACCCGCTGTCGCGCAGCTGCCGCTTCATGCTGACGGAAGAGGCCCATCACCTGTTCGTCGGCGAGACCGGCGTGCAGCGCACCATCGAAGCGACCTGCGCGGCCATGAACAAGGCCGGCATCACCGACCCTTGCGACGTCGACGCGATCCGCAAGCTCGGCGTCGTCGACCTGCCGCTGCTGCAGCGCAAGGCCAACTTCCACATGTCGGTGACCCGCGACCTGTTCGGCGGCGAGATCTCGTCCAACGCTGCCGACGCGTTCTCCACCGGCCTGAAGGGCCGCTTCAACGAGGCCAAGCTGACCGGCGACGACCATGTCCTGACCGACGCGACCTATCCGGTGACGCGCGTGGTCGACGGCAAGCTGGTGGTCGAGCCGGTGCCGGCGCTGCGCGCCATCAACAGCCGGCTGCTCGACGACTACATCGCCGACTGCCAGGGCGGCATCAACCGCTGGAACAAGGTGATCGAGAAGGCTGGCATCGGCTTCAGGTTCGCCCAACCCCACAAGGGCTTCAACCGCAGGATCGGCGAGTTCGCCGGCCATCGCATCAGCCCCGCCGGCGAACTGCTGACCGAGGCGCAGTGGCAGGCGAAGTGCGGCGAATGGCTGCCCAACGACGACGACATGACGTTCATCAACTCGTTGATGAAGCCGTGCCACGAGCGCGGCAAATACGCCAGCTGGATCGCGCCGCCGCGGGTCGGCATCAACAACCAGCCCGGCGACTTCGAATACGTCAGGATCGACTAGCGCGGCGTCGTACTGGTCGCGCCCATCGCAACGTCAGCCGCGGCTCAACGGCGTGATCGCCCCGCGGCGACTTCCACCGCGAGCGCTCGCCTGACGCGGTCGATCACCGGCTCCCACCGCCGCTCGGCGCCTTGCCGGAACAACCTTGCGCTCGGGTACCAGGGGCTGTCCTCGCGGTCGAGGAGCCAACGCCAATCGGGCACGAACGGCAACAGGATCCAGACCGGTCGTCGGAGGGCGCCCGCCAGGTGCGCCGCGCTGGTGTCGACCGTGATCACCAGGTCGAGGTCCGCGATCACCGCGGCGGTGTCCGAGAAGTCGGCGAAAAACCGCCCCGCCATCACGCAATTGCCCTGCGTGCGCAAGGCTGCGTCGTCTCCCTCCCGCAGCTCCGTCTGCAGACTGACGAACGTCGCCTCGCAGTCGAACAGCGGTTGCAGGGTTTCGAGCGGGATCGAGCGGTTGCGGTCGTTGGCGTGGCGCGCGTTTCCCGACCACACGACGCCGATCTTCGGCCTGTCGTCGGTCCCGAGGCGCTCGCGCCATGCCGCGGAAGCGGCCGGGGCCGACAGATAGGGCGTCCGCGCCGGGATGCCGTCCAGGGTCGTGCCGAACGCGAGCGGCAGGCTCGACAGCGGGCAGTGCACGTCGAAGTCGGGCAGAGGCTCGTCCCTGCCGACGCACTGCGAGATGCCGTCCATGGCGGCGATCAGGGTTCGCAGCGGCGTCTGCACCTTTGCGACGACGCGCGCTCCGCGGGCGGCAAGCATCGGGATATAGCGGGCGAAATGGATGGTATCGCCGAGACCCAGGTCGGCATGAACGAGGATGGTCCTGCCCCCCAGGGGCGTGTCGCCGAGCCACAGCGGCTGCGCGAAGGTCGGCGGGACGATGCCGAGCGCGGGCACCCTCAGGCGCCACTCCGCCTCGGCGAAGCCGCCGGGGAGGTCGCCGGTCAGAAGCCGCAGCGTCGCCTCGTTCCAGTGCGCGAGGGCATCGTCGGGACGGATGTCCCGGGCCTCGGCGTAGCTCGCGAGTGCCTCGTCGAAACGCGCCAGGTCCTGCAGCGCGAGACCGCGGTTGACCACCGCCTCGACGTAGCCGGGCTGGAGCGCCGCCGCGCGCGTGAAGCAGGCCAGGGCCTCGTCGAGCCGCCCCATGGCTCTGAGCGCCGAACCGCAGCTGTTCACGACCTCGGCGAGGTCCGGCGCCAGCGCCAGGGCTCGCTGGAAGCTCGCCAGTGCCTCGTCGACGCGCTTCAGCTCGAGCAGCGCGAGACCGCGGTTATTGAGCGCGCCGACATCGTCCGGCGCGACCGCGAGCAGCCGGTCGTAATCGGCGACCGCCGCTTCGAAGCGGCCGAGGTACAGCAGGGTTTCGCCGCGATGTATGAGCGCGGCGGCCAGATCGGGCTGGATCGCCAGCGCCGCCCCGAACGCGGCGACGGCATCCTCCCGCCGCTGCAGGGACAGCAAGGTGAGCCCGCGATTGACGTGCGCTTCGGGATAGTCGGGCTTGAGGCGCAGCGCCTTGTCGCACGTCGCCAGCGCCTCCTCGCCCCTCTGCTGGTTGCGAAGCGCGAGGCCGAGATTGGTGTGGTACAGCGGATTGCGCGGGTCGCACGCGATCGCCTGCCGAATGAACGACTCGGCCTGGCCCGGCTGCTCGTCGAGGAAACTGACCCCGAGCAGGTGCAGCGCATCCGCCTGGCGCGGGTCGACCGCCAGCACGAAGCGGTAGGTCTCGCGGGCCTCCTGCAGATGTCCGGCAAGGTGCCGGTTCAGGCCGGCGGCGAGCAGGTCCGCCACCTGCGGCGTGCCGGTGCCGATCTGGTGTCGCTGGTCGACGCGCCGCTTCTTGTGAATCATCGCGTCATGATAGGCCATCGGCCTGTTGCAGGCCAGCGCCTGGGCGCCCCCGGACCGTCGTGCGGCCGCCGACCAAACCGCCGCCCGGAGTCGGGAATGTCCGCGGTCGCGACCGGGTCACGCCGCCCTGCGCCGTCTGCGATTGACCTCGATTCGGCGCGGTGGTCTCATCGCGGACGGCGATTCGCCGCCGCGCGGTCGGCGCGCCTCGATCAACCCAGGAGACGGCGATGGTCCGGATAGACCGTGATCAGGCGCTCGCGCGAAAGACCGACACGGCGCGCTGGTCCGATCCAGCTTCGCTGGAGTCGGCATGGGACGCGCGCGCCGAGCTCGCCGCGCAATTCGTTCCGGCCGGTGCCCATGTCCTCGATCTCGGCTGTGGGGCCATGGCGCTGCAGCGCTTTCTGCCTCATGGATGCAGCTATCGCGGCTGCGATCTGGTCGCGCGGGATGCAAAGACGATCGTCTGCGACTTCAACGCCGGCCAGTTTCCAGCCGAGGCCGCCTCCGACGCGGACATCATCACGATGCTGGGTGTTCTGGAATACGTCAACGACGTCGAGACCTTCTTCGCGCGGCTGCGCGCGAGCCGGCGCGACGTGGTCCTGAGCTATTGTGCGACCGACCTGTCCGGAACGATCGATCGGCCGTCGCTCGGCTGGCTGACCCATTTCAGTCTTCAGGATCTCGCCGAGCTGTTCGACCGTCACGGCTTCCGCATTGCCGCGACGATTCCCGTCGACTCTCTCCAGATGCTGATGCGGTTGACGCCGATCGATCGGATGATTCCAATCAGTCCCTGCAGCGTCGCCGTGATCTCCTTCAACGACGTCGGCAATTTCGGCGACCGGCTCGGCTACCATATGATCAATGCGCTGCTGCCGAGCGAGGCGACCGTCCACCACCTCACCTTCCGGACGCTGGATCGCGCGCGCGACGCCTACGACCTGGTGGTGCTCGGCATCGGCAACAGCATCTACAAGCCCCTGCTCCGCGACGACCTGTTCGACGTCGTGAAGCGCGGCAAGGCCGCGGTCGGCATCTTCGGCACCCAGTTCCGCGAACTCACGCCGCGGCCGGTCATGGATCGCCTCATCGACCGGCTCGACATCTGGTTCGCCCGCTACGAGGACGACGTGCTGACATACGGGCGCGGGCGCACGAATGTGGAGCATCTCGGCGATTGGCTCATCGACCAGTTTCCGATGAGTACGCCGACCGAGCAAGGCCAGCTCCATATCGGCGACGAGATCCTGAAGGAAATCTCGCTCGACCGGACCATCCAGCACATCCAGCGCTACAAGAGCGTGTTCTCGACCAGGCTGCATCCGCTGCTGTGCGCGCTCACCTCGGCCGAGACGGTGGCCTACACGGAGCAACCGGCCGGCGGCGAATCGACCCTCGTATCGGGCAAGTTCCGCAGCATGCTGATCGATGTCTTCGGACGAACCTATCCGGAGAAGACGTTCTTTGCCGTCGATCGCGACGCGGTGGCGCGCTACAAGAAGCGCGTCCACCGCAACGTCGCCGCCCTGGGGGCGCGGCTCGAGGCGATCCTGCACAACGTGACGGCGGCGCCGCCGATCTGATCATTCCGGCAGTGACGGTCTGCCGGGCGCACGGCAATTGTATCGATGTTTCAAATATATAGGACTGAGCCGCGCCTGGGCCGCATCGCCGCCCGATTGACGGACGCTGCACGACAGGCGCTGCCCGGGCGACCGGAACCGAATATTCACCATTCAGGCCTCAAACTGGCCACCACACTAGGGGTGGTGGCGCCATGCTCAATCGTTTGACTATCTCCACATTGCTCGCGTCGGTCATTGCCGTCATGGCGGCCTGCGTCGTGATCCTTCTCGCCATGACCGCGTGGGAATCCTGGGGACGGCTTCAGGCCGCCGGTCGCGTGTCGGTGATCGCGGAGGTCTCGGGAAGCGCCTTCAAGGCGATGCACAATCTGCGCAACGATCGGGCCAACACCACCCAGACGCTGGTCGGGGACCCGGCCATCGACACCGCGACCGAGGAGCTGCTTCGCGGCTTTCGCGATGCCGAGAACGCGGCGATGAAGTCGGTGGTCGACCTCGGCGCCACGGTGGAGTTCCCCGATCGCGCGACGCTGCTTCCCGAGCTGGCGCGCGCCATGGAGACGCTGAGGGCGCTGCAGGCCGAATCCTGGGAGGCCATGAAAAGGCCGAAAGCGTCGCGGCGTCCGGAACTGGCGAAGGACTATCCGGAGACGGCGACGGCGCTGCTGGCGACGCTGGACAAGCTGTCCACGCAGCTGACGGCGGCGGCCAGCCACGCCGATGCCGTGGTCGACCAGATGCTGGCGATCAAGCAACTCGCCTGGCTGGTCCGCGACACCAGCGGTCAATCCGCCTTGCTGCTCTCGAACGGACTGATGGCCGGTCACCTGGCGCCGGACGCGCGCGAGAAGTTCGCGAAACTCGGCAGTGGTGCGGCCTATGTCTGGAAATCCCTGGAGACCCTGGTTGCCGGAACGCAACTGCCGCCCAGCCTCGTCGAGGCGATGGCGGGGGTGAAGAAGGCCTATTTCGACCCCGACTATCTCGCGGTCTCCGACCGCCTGCTGAATGCGGCGATCGCCGGCGAGAAATCCGGCCCCGAGGCGGACGAATGGAGGACCGGCGCGATCGGTCATTTGTCCGCCGCCGTGGTGCTGGCCGAGCGCGCGCTGGAGGAAGCGAAGCGCCACACCGCGGCGCTGCAGTCCTCGGCGCGGCAGTCGCTGATCCTGAACCTGACCTTGCTGGCGCTGGCGCTGGCGCTCGCGATCGGGAGCATGATGATCATCGCCCGTCGCGTCATCACGCCGCTGCACGCCATGCGCGACGGCATGCTCAAGGTCGCCGGCGGCGACCTGTCGGTCGACGTCGGCTACGCCGAGCGGCGCGACGAGATCGGTGCGCTCGCCGGGGCGCTCGCCATCTTCAAGCAGCAGGCGGTCGAGAAGGCGCGCATCGAGCAGCAGGAACGCGAGCGCAATGCCGGCGCCATGGCGCGGCAGCAGGCCGTCGAGCGCTATATCGGCGAATTCGAGGGCCAGGTGCGCGGGGCGCTGGAGCAGCTCGGCGACGCGTCCAACCAGATGCGCGCCACCTCGGAAGACATGTCGGCGGTGTCCGCCCAGACCAACACGGGCGTCCAGGTCGCGGCCAAGGCCTCGGGCGAGGCCTCGATGAACGTGCAGAGCGTCGCCTCCGCCGCGGAGGAACTGAGCGCGTCGATCAGCGATATCTCGCGGCAGGCATCGCATGCCGCCGGGATCGCCAGCCGCGCCGTCAACCAGGCGCGGGCGACCGACGGCACCGTCCAGGGCCTGGCCAAGACCGCCAACCGGATCGGCGAGGTGGTCGGCCTGATCAACGATATCGCGTCGCAGACCAACCTGCTGGCGCTGAACGCGACCATCGAGGCGGCCCGCGCCGGCGAGGCCGGCCGCGGCTTCGCGGTGGTGGCGTCCGAGGTCAAGTCGCTCGCCAGCCAGACCGCCAAGGCGACCGAGGACATCTCCGAGCAGATCGCCGATATCCAGAAGGTCGCCGGCGAGGCCATCGCGGCGATCCAGGCGATCGGCGGCATCATCGGCGAGGTCAACGAGGTCGCAACCGCGATCGCCGCGGCGGTGGAGGAGCAGGGCGCAGCGACCCAGGAAATCACCCGCAGCACCCAGCAGGCGGCTCAGGGCACCAAGAACGTGTCCGACAACATCATCGGCGTCAGCGCCGGCGCCGACGCGGCCGGCGTGGCGGCGCAAAACGTGAAGTCCGCATCCCAGCTGCTGGGCGCCCAGACCCAGCAGCTGCGCGGCCAGGTCGATGAATTCCTCGGCAAGATCCGCGCGGCCTAGTCCGGCGTCGAGGATTTGACTGTCGCTGAAGGGCTGCGGCCGGGGGGCTTCCATGCCGACGCCCCCCTTGCCGCGTGCCGGTCTTTCCTGAAATCCTCCTGAACCCGGGTGCGCGGCTTGCACGGCCGCGACCGGTTTGATGGGCTGAGGATCGACATGACGGGTATGGAAAGTGTGGTGGTCGGTGCGGCGCCGCTCGCCGGCAAGGCCGAAAAAATCTCCGCACGGACCACGTTCCTGGTCGTGCTCCTGTGCTGGGCCGCGATCTTCTCGGAGGGCTACGACGTCGGGGTGCTCGGCGCCATCCTGCCGGCGCTGGCCACGGATGCCGGCTGGAAGCTGACGCCGATCGCGCTCGGCGCCATGGGCAGCTACACGCTGCTGGGCATGCTGGCCGGCGGCATCCTCAGCGGCACGCTGAGCGATCTCTACGGCCGCAAGCCGCTGTTCCTCGGCTGCCTGACCCTGTTCGCCGCCTGCATGGTGGTCACCGCGTGGGCGCCTTCGCCGCTGTGGTTCGGCGTCAGCCGCTGCATCGCCGGCCTCGGGCTCGGCGGCATCATCCCGGTGGCGGCGGCGCTCACCATCGAATATTCGCCCACGGACAAGAAGAGCTTCAACTACGGCATCATGTATTCGGGCTATTCGGTTGGCATCCTCGCCGCCGCGCTGGTCGGCAAGGCGCTGCTGGCCGACCACGGCTGGCGCCCGGTGGTGCTGATCGGCGCCGCGCCGGTGGTACTCTTGCCGGTGATGGCGTGGCTGTTGCCGGAGTCGCTCGAATCGCTGGTGGCGCGCGGCCGCGCTGGTGCCGCCGCAAGGCTCGCGGCGCGGCTCGGCGTCGCGGTGCCGGCGGCCGCGGTGTCCGGGGCACAGGCGATCGGCTGGCGCGGCGTGCTCGGCGAGATCTTCTCGGCCCGCAATGCCTTCGCCACGGTGTGCTTCTGGGTGGCGCTGTTCGCCGGCCTGTTGCTGGTCTACGGCATCGCCCAGTGGCTGCCGCAGATCATGCGCAAGAGCGGCTACAATCTCGGCGACAGCCTGCTATTCCTCGCCGTGTTCAGCTTCACCTCCGCCATCGGCGGCGTCGTGCTCGGCCAGTGGGCCGACCGGTTCGGCGTGCGGCTGACGGTGACGCTGGCCTACCTGCTCGGCGCCGTCGGCATCGCCGCGCTCGCCTTCAAGGGATCGATCTGGCTGAACTACGCCATGGTCGCGGTCGCCGGCTTCGGCACGGTGTCGGCGTCGCTGATCCTGACCGGTTATCTCGCCGACTATCTCGCGCCGTTCGTGCGCTCGGCCGGCACCGGCTGGGCGCTGAGCTTTGCGCGTATCGGCGCGCTGACCGGGCCGCTGGTGGGCGGCTACATCGCCAGCCTCGCCGTCGGCCCGCAGTGGAATTTCTACGTGTTCGCGGCCGTGGCTGGCGTCGCCGCGGTGGCGACGGCGCTGATTCCGTCCAAGGAGGCAAGGTGAAGTCCCCCCGTTTCACCAGCCGCGCGGCCAGGGCACCCCGGCCGTGGCCGGCGACCAGGCCGGATAGTCCCCTGTCGGGACGTGGCAAGTCGCGCGGCGCGGCGCTATAGCTTGGTTCGTTGCGAATCCGTCAGCGGAATGAGCGAAGAGAGCCGGTGCCGAAGAGTGTGGGGAAACGCGGCGCGTCGAACAGCGGCGCCAGGGAGAAGCGGTCAGCGGCGGCGGCGAAGGGGCCGCGCGGCGCGACGCTCCAGACGCTGGACCGTGGCCTGCGGGCGCTGGCCCTGATCGCGCAGCAGGAGAACGGTCTCTCGGTCGCGCAGCTCTCCGCCGGGCTCGGTGTCGATCGTGCGATCGGTTATCGCATCGCCGCGACGCTGGAGGGCAACGGCTTCGTTGCGCGTCGCGCCGATGGGCAGCTGCATCTCGGCCCCCAGCTGTTGTCGCTCGCGGCGCGCTTCGAGCCGCAGTTGCGGGCGGCGGCCACGCCGCTGCTGCGCCGGCTGGCGCAGGACACCCGGGCCGCGGCCTTCGTGTCGGTGCCGCAGGGCGATGCCTGCGTCGCCATCATCGTCGCCGAACCGGAAGTGGCGCTGCTGCGGCTGTCCTATCGGGTCGGCAGCCGCCACCCGTTGGCGCTCGGCGCCGCGGGAATCGCGATCCTGGCGGGGCGGCCGGAGGCGGCTGACGAGACCGAGGCGGTGCGCGAAGCCCGCCGCCTCGGCTACAGCGTGACCCGCAATCAACTGCAGCGCGGCGCCGTCGGCGTCGCGAGCCCGCTGCACGGCGAGGCCGGCCCGCTCGGCTTCGAGGCCAGCGTCGGCGTCGTCGCCATGGACGATCTCGACGTGCCGCGCGCGGCGAAGGCGGTGGCGGCCTGCGCACGCAACATCGTCGCGGCGATCGAGTCCGGCGCCGGATCCGAAACGCCCTGAGGGCGAAACCCCACAAGCCGCTGGCCTATTCGATGATCCTCACGCGCCCTGGCGCGCGACGGAGCGTGCCGCGGCGATTGACGGCCGCCGCCGCTCGCACTAATTTGTGCGTTATTAAAAAGAAAATGTGCGATTATCGCACAGTGGTTGGGAGCGCGCGATGTCCATGGCCGAGAGCCCCTCACTGTCGACGTCAGACGCGGCGTGTCCGATGTCTGGCGCGCCGTTCGGCCGCTCGCCGACCGGCTGTCCGATCTCGCGCGACGCCGCCGGGTTCGATCCGTTCGAAGGTCCCTACCAGGTCGACCCCGCCGAGGCGCTGCGCTGGGCGCGCGACCAGGAGCCGGTGTTCTACAGTCCGCGGCTCGACTACTTCGTCGTCACGCGCTATGCCGACGTGAAGGCGATCTTCCGCGACAACATCCTGTTCTCGCCGTCGATCGCGCTGGAGAAGATCACGCCGTCGCCGCCCGAGGCCGCCGAAATCCTCAAGCGCTACGGCTACGCCATGGACCGCACCATGGTGAACGAGGACGAGCCGGCACACATGGAGCGGCGCCGCCTGCTGCTCGAGTCGTTCGCGCCCGAGGCGCTCGCCGGCCACGAGCCGGCGATCCGCCGGCTGACGCGGCAGTACATGGACCGCTTCATCGACAAGGGCGAGGCCGATCTCGTCAGCGAGATGTTCGCGGACATCCCGCTCACGGTGGCGCTGCATTTCCTCGGCGTCGAGGATGACGACATCGACCGGCTGCGGCAGTTCTGCGTCGCCCACACCATCAACACCTGGGGACGGCCGACGCGCGACGAACAGCTCGGCGTCGCCGACGCGGTGGGCCGGTTCTGGCAGGCCGCGAACCGGATCCTCGACAAGATGATGGAGGATCCCAGCGGCGAGGGCTGGATGTACTTCTCGATCCGCCAGCATCTCGCGCATCCCGACATCGTGCCGCTGTCCTACCTGCGCTCGATGATGATGGCGATTCTCGCTGCCGCCCACGAAACCACGTCGAACGCCACCGCCAATGCCTTCCGGCTGCTGCTGTCGAACCGCGCGGTGTGGGACGAGATCTGTGAAAACCCCGCGCTGATCCCCAATGCGGTCGAGGAATGCCTGCGCCGTGCCGGCTCGATCGTGGCCTGGCGCCGTCTCACCACCGCCGCGACCCGGATCGGCGATGTCGAGATTCCGAAAGGTGCCAGGCTGCTGATCGTCATGGCCTCGGCCAACCACGACGAGCGGCACTTCGACAATCCCGACAGCCTGGATCTCTATCGCGAGAACTCCGCCGAGCACCTGTCGTTCGGCTACGGCGCCCACCAGTGCATGGGCAAGAACATCGCGCGGATGGAGATGCGGATCTTTCTCGAGGAGTTCGTCAAGCGGCTGCCGCACATGGAGCTGGTGCCGGACCAGGCCTTCACGTATCTGCCCAACACCTCGTTTCGCGGGCCCGACCGCCTGCGGGTGCGGTGGGACCCGGCGAAGAACCCTGAACGCGTGGAGCGCTCGATCCTGGACCGGCACCACAGCTTCAGGATCGGGGCACCGGTGCGCACGGAGATCGCCCGGCAGATGCGGGTTGTGGACATCCGGTCGGAGGCCGACGGCGTCGCGAGCTATGTGCTCGAAGATCCCAGCGGACGACCGCTGCCGCCATGGGGGCCCGGCGCCCATGTCGACCTGCTGGTCGGCGACTACGACAGGAAATATTCGCTGTGCGGCGACCAGGCCGACCACGGCCGCTTCCAGCTCGCCATTCTCCGCGACGACCAGGGACGCGGCGGCTCGCGGTACATTCATGAGACCCTCGCCGTCGGCAGCCCGGTCCGGGTCCGCGGCCCCAAGAACCATTTCCGCCTCGACGAGGGCGCGTCGCACTATGTGCTGATCGCCGGCGGCATCGGCATCACGCCGATCATGGCGATGGCCGATCGGCTCAAACGGCTCGGCCGCAGCTACGACCTCCACTACGCGGGGCACACGTCGTCCGGCATGGCGTTCGTCGATCGGCTTACGCGCGATCACGGCGATCGCCTCCATCTCCATGTCAGCACCGAGGGCCGGCGCATGCGGCTGGCCGACCTGGCGGGGCAGCCGTCCGCCGGACGGCAGGTCTACGCCTGCGGTCCGGAGCGGCTGCTGTCGGAGCTCGAGGCGCTGGCCAAGGACTGGCCCGAGAACATGCTTCACGTCGAGCATTTCTCGGCGGCCCCTTCGCTGCTCGATCCGGCGCGGGAGCACGGCTTCGACCTCGAACTGCGGGACTCCAACCTGACCATCCGCGTGCCGGCCGACCAGACCGTGCTGCAGTCGCTGCAGGCGGCCGGAGTGGACGTTGCCTGCGACTGCCAGGAAGGCCTGTGCGGCTCCTGCGAGGTCGAGGTGCTGGACGGCGAGGTCGACCATCGCGACAAGGTGCTGTCGCAGGCCGAGCGCGCCCGCAACGGCAAGATCCTGACTTGTTGCTCGCGGGCCCGTGGCAGCAAACTGGTGCTGGCGCTGTAGCGCGGGGGCGCTCGCCGTGCGGTCCTCGCCTCCTGCATCGCCCACCTGCGCCAGGGGGATGGTTCGAGATTGAGCTAATATCCGTCATCGTGAGAGCCTGTCCGAAAAGGCAAGCCGTGACACCGCGTGTGACCCAAGGCGCCTGCCCCACCCGCCGCCGTCGTCCCGGCTTGACCCGCGCGCGCCGGGTTCACCCGGCTCGCGGCAATTATTAAGTACGCAACGCGGCGAGAGCCGCGTTGCTTTGGGACCCAGTACGCCGCCACGTCGCGGTTCTATCATCGGCGCCCCGGGATCCCGGGTCGCTGCGCGCCGGGGATGACGGTCGTGGTTGGGGCTGACACTCCCGCCTACGGCCACCGCTTTTTGATTGGCTCGGTCTGCTTGGCGGGCGCTTCAAGATGACGCGCAAGACGTGTAAGGTGAGACGACAGCGAAACCCGACATGACCTACGTCTACACACGCATGACATCGCCGGTCGGAACGCTGAAGCTCGTCGCCAGCGAGCGCGGGCTCGCGGCCATCGTCTGGGCGGACGAGGATCCGGCGCGGGTGCGCCTCGGGCCGGCGACGGAGGATCGCGCGCATCCGCTGTTGCGCGAGGCGCAGCGCCAGCTGGCGGAGTATTTTCGCGGCGAGCGCCGGACCTTCGCGCTGCAGCTCGATTTCGTCGGAACCGCATTCCAGAAGAAGGTCTGGCGCGAACTGCTGCGGATCCCGTATGGCCAGACGCAGAGCTACAGCGCAATCGCCGGGCGTCTCGGCAACGCCGGCGCCAGTCGCGCCGTCGGCGCCGCCAATGGCAAGAATCCGATCGCGATCGTCGCCCCCTGCCACCGCCTGATCGGCGCCTCCGGGGCGCTGCGCGGCTACGCCGGCGGCCTCGCCGCCAAGCGCCGCCTGCTGGAGCTGGAAGGCAACGGCGATGCCCTGGCCGCGCCACCGCGACGCGGACCTCAGGCGCTGGGAGCCAGTTCGGCGGCGGGCTCCGACTCCGTCGCCTGCAGGCCGCCGAAGCGGCGTTCGCGCCGGTGAAACGACGACAGCGCCTCGGCGAGGTCCTCGGCGCCGAAATCGGGCCACATCCGCTCGGTGAAGTGCAGCTCGGCATAGGCGCTTTCCCACAGCAGGAAATCGGATAGCCGTTTCTCGCCGCTGGTGCGGATGACGAGGTCGACGTCGCGCAGCGCCTGCTCGCCGGTGACGAGGTCGGCGAAGGCCTCGCGGGTCAATTCCTCCGGTCGCTCGACCCGCGCCGCCGCGCGCAGGATCGCGTCGCGCGCCGAATAGTCGACGGCGATGCGCAGCCGCAGCGCCGTTCCGCCCGCGGTCGCGGCTTCGGCGCGGCCGATGGCGTCGGCGATGCCGTCGGGCAGGCGGTCGCGACGCCCGATCACGGTGAGGTGGATGCCGTTGCGCACCAGGCGGTCGACCTCGCGCGCGAGGTAGGAGCGCAGCAGCCCCATCAGCGCGGTGACCTCCGCCGGCGGCCGGCGCCAATTGTCGCTGGAGAAGGCGTAGAGCGTCAGCGTGCCGATGCCCTGCGCCGGGGCGGCTTCGACCACGCGGTGGATGGCATCGACCCCGGCCTCGTGGCCGCGCACCCGCGGCAGCCTCCGCCGCGCCGCCCAGCGCCCGTTGCCATCCATGATGATGCCGACATGGAGCTTGTGCCGCAGCTCCGTCCCGGCGTCCGTGTTCGCTTCCGATTTGCGCGCGAGACCACTTTGCATTGCAAAGCTTCCTTTCAAAAAACGAAATCGATCAGGTCGGCAGGATGCCGAGTCGCGGCGCGCCCGCGTCGCCACCGGCGCCTTCCTTGCCGGCGGCGCGGGCGGCGTCGCGCACCAGCCGTTCCAGCACGCCGAGATAGTCGAGAAACCGCCGGCGCCCGATCCTGGTCAGGCGGCAGCTGGTGTGCGGCCGGTTGGCCTCGTAGCCCTTGGTCACCTCGATCAGTCCGGCTTCCTGCAGCACCTGGAGGTGGCGGCTGAGGTTGCCGTCGGTCAGGCCGCACAGCTGCTTGAGGTCGGCGAAGGCCAGTCCCTTGGGATGGGCCATCAGCGAGGTCATCAGGCCGAGCCTGGCCTTCTCGTGGATGACGCGGTCGAGGCCGTCATAGGAGAACGGCGCGGTGTTCGGCTCAGTCTTCGGCATCGGCGTCTCCCGAGGCGAAATGCAAGAGCCCCGCCATCAGCGCCTGGCCGACCGCGAACGGCAGTCCCATGGTCCAGGGCGACAGGGCATGGGTGGTGCTCGCCAGCACCAGCACGGCGAAGCCGGCGACGAAATACCAGGCGCCGGCGAACGCGACGCTGCGCGGCAGCGAGCGCACCGAGGCGAACACCCCGAGGCTCACCAGCACCTGCCACAGGCCGGGCAGCAGCCACAGGGCTTCCGGCGCGAACTTCCACAGCACCACCGCGAGCAGCGCGCCGGCGACGCCCGCCGGCAGGAACTGCTCGACGGCCTGGTGGATCATGGCGTCGGCCAACCCCGAATGGTGGCGACGCGAGCGCGCCTGCATCTCGATCCAGATCAGCGCCGCGGACAGCGCCGCGGTCGCCGCCCAGCTCAGCAGGAAGGTCAGCGGATGGCCGGTGGGATCGTCGAGCCAGAGGGCCTGGATGACGGCGGTGGCGAGCGCGAGGCCGCCGGTGATGGCGACCGCCGCCGGACCATAGCCGCGGAACGCCGTACCGGCGGCGATCTGGCTGCGAATGGTCAGGATGTCGGCGAGGGCCTTGTCGAGATCGCTCATTCCGGGCCTCAACTTTGCAATGCAAAGTATACGCGACGGCAAAGCGAATGCAAGGGGCCCGCCGGAGAGCGGCGTCGATACTTACGGGCGCAGGGTCCGGATCGCTTCCGGCAGGTGGCCCGCGACCTTGGCGAACGTCTCGGGATCGAGCCGCTCCCACAGGATCTCGAACACGGCGCGCGCGGCGGTCAGCGCGTCGACGGGAAACCGCGGCGGCAATTCCGTCTGAACGTGGGCGATGAAGTCCGCGACCTTGCGATCCCTGGCCGGCTCGGCGCTCATCTGCCAGCTTTCGAAGTAGATGCCGCGGATCAGCGTCGGCAGCTGGGCGGCGAGATGCACCGCGACGGCGGCCGGCAATCGGTCGCGCAGCGCATGCAGCACCGCGCGCAGCGCGTTGTAGGCGTCCTGACGGCTCTGGAGATGCAGCTGTTCGTCGATGGCCTTGAGCCAGACGTTGGTTTCCTCGATGGTGTGGTCCAACGCCGTGACGCTTGTTGCGCTCATGATGACGGGGCTGGTTCGCCCCTCCCTGGCTGTCGCTTATGCGTGGAGACTAAGGCACCGCCCATGGCCGCGCTTGATGCCGGTCAAGGCCGCCGGTTCGCGACCGATCATCGACGCGATGGAACCGGCCGACGATCGGCGTTGATCTGGCGCAAGACCGAGGCGCGTGGTCGATCCATAGAATAGCAAACAAGAAAAAGATGATCGGCTGCCGGGAGCAGGACATGACCACCACGATTCAGACCCCCCTCGAACTCGAGTTCCAGGATCTCACCGCCACGCCGGAGATCCGGAAACTGATCGCCGCGCAAGTCGACATCCTTGAACAGCGTTACGGCCGCGTCACCGCCTGCAAGATCGTGGTGAAGGGGCCCGGCAACAGGCACCATACCGGTGGTCTCAACGAGATCACCATCCGCCTGGCGCTGCCCCACGGCCATGAGGTCAATGTCGGGCGTACCCCGAAGGCCGACGAGCGACACGCCGACCTGACCTACGCGATCAACGATGCGTTCAAGCGGGCGCGGCGGCAGTTGCAGGATCAGGCCCGGCGCATGCGCGGCGAGGTCAAGGCCCACGCCGGCTGAACCGGTTGCGGAGGCGACCGGTCGAGGTCCTCACTCAGTGCAGCCGGCCGAGCTGCGAGGAAAACGGGATCGCGACGATCTCATCGCCGGCGTCGTCGCTGATGTGGACGGTCCAGTCGCGCCAGTCGTCCGGCGACAGCGAACTGATCAGGCAGCGGACCAGGCCGGTGGCGTGCTCGCAGGCCTCGGCCAGGTCGGCGACCATGACGCCGCGGCGATCGACCAAGACCCCCTCCGCGTTGGAGCAGTGGAAATAGACCTGAGCCATTGTCCGCCTCCGTGGAAAGCATGATTCGTTCCGTGATCAACCGATAGCATCGGCGGTCGCGGCGGGACATTCGGGACGGCGCCCTAAGGGCATGCCCGGAGGATCAACGGCTTGCCGGAACTGGCGTGGAACCCGGCGTGAGCCGCAGAAGCCACGGCTCACGCCGCGGTCATGACGTCAGTCCCGCGGCGTTCATCAGCAGGCGAAACAGCAGCGCCACGACGGCGAGCACGGCGACGCTCGCGGCCCAGATCGCCACCAGCCAGCCGATGCGGCGCGGCCAGGACCGTGGCGCGGCGGGCTCGGCGCGCATCAGTGATAGCCCTCGCCCGCCGAGACCTTGCCGCGGAACACGTAATAGGACCATGCAGTATAGACGAGGATGAAGGGGATGATGAACAGCGCGCCGACCAGCGCGAAGCCCATGCTCTGGGGCGGCGCCGCGGCGTCCCAGATCGAGATCGCCGGCGGGATGATGTGCGGCCACAGGCTGATGGCGAGGCCGCTGTAGCCGAGAAACAGCAGCAGCAGCGTCAGCACGAACGGCGCCGCATGGGTGTCGCGCCGCAGCGCGCGCACGACGCCGCCGCTCGCCAGCAGCACGAGCACTGGAACGGGCGAGAAGAACACGATGTTCGGGAACGAGAACCAGCGGCTGGCGACCTGCGGATGCGCCAGCGGCGTCCACAGACTGACGACGACGATCGCGATCAGGAGCGCGATGGTCACCGGCCGCGCCAGCGCGCGCATCCGCTGCTGCAGCGCGCCCTCGGTTTTCATCACCAGCCAGGTCGATCCGAGCAGGGCATAGGCGATCACCAGCCCGAGACCGGTGAACAGGCTGAACGGCGTCAACCAGCCGAGCGCGCCGCCCCCATAGGCCCCGTCGGTGACTTCGAAGCCGTCGATGAAGGCGCCGAGCGCGACGCCCTGGGAGAACGCGGCGATGTACGAACCCCAGGCGAAGGCCTTGTCCCAGAACGGCTTGTGGGTGGCGTCGGCCTTGAAGCGGAATTCAAAGGCGACGCCGCGCCAGATCAAGCCGGCGAGCATCGCCACCAGCGGCAGATAGAGCGCGCTGAGGATCACCGCATAGGCCAGGGGAAACGCCGCCATCAGGGCCGCGCCGCCCAGCACCAGCCAGGTTTCGTTGCCGTCCCACACCGGCGCGACCGTGTTGATCATGGTGTCGCGATCGTCGCGCCCCGGAACGAACGGAAACAGGATGCCGATGCCGAGGTCGAAGCCGTCCATGATGACGTACATCATCAGGCCGAAACCGATGATGATCGCCCAGATCAGGGGAAGGTCGATTCCCATGGCGCTACTCCCCCGGCCCGGTGAAGCCGGGCGCCGGATCGACGCTGTCCGGCGCCGCCGACAGCGGCCGCGCCGCCCGCGCCGACTGGCCCTTGCCGGCGGCCTCGGGCGTCTCGTCGCCGCCATGATGGTCCGGCCCCCGGGCGATCAGCTTCAGCATGTAGCTGATGCCGGTGCCGAATACGGCGATGTACATGACGATGAAGACGCCGAGCGTCGCCGACAGCGCCAGTGCCGAGTGGTTGGAGACTGCGTCGCGGGTGCGCATGACGCCATAGACCACCCATGGCTGGCGGCCGATTTCGGTGGTGAGCCAGCCGGCGAGGATGGCGATCAGCCCGCTCGGTCCCATCAGGGTCGCGAAGCGCAGGAACAATCTGCTGCTGTACAGCCCGCCCCGCCAGCGCAGCCACAGGCCCCAGACGCCGAGCAGCACCATGAGGAAGCCGAGGCCAACCATGACGCGGAAGGTCCAGAACACGATCGTTGAATTCGGCCGGTCCTCGGGCGCGAAGTCCTTGAGGCCCGGAATCCGGCCGGCCAGCCGGTGGGTGAGGATCAGGCTGCCGAGCTCGGGGATGGCGACGGCGTAGCGGGTGGTCTCGGCCGCCATGTCGGGCCAGCCGAACAGGATCAGCGGCACGCTCTCGCCCGGCGTGTTGTCCCAGTGCCCCTCGAGTGCAGCGATCTTGGCCGGCTGGTGCTCGAGCGTGTTGAGGCCGTGGGCGTCGCCGATTGCGACCTGCAGCGGCGCCACCACCAGGATCATCCACATCGCCATCGACAGCATGGTGCGCGTGGCCGGCGTGGCGCGCCCGCGCAGGATGTGCCACGCTCCCGACGCGCCGACGAACAGCGCGGTCGCGAGATAGGCGGCGACCGTCATGTGCACGAGGCGATAGGGGAAGGACGGGTTGAAGATCACCTTCAGCCAGTCGACCGGCACGACACGGCCGTCGATGATCTCGAAGCCCTGCGGCGTCTGCATCCAGCTGTTGGAGGCGAGAATCCAGGTCGCCGAGATCAGCGTGCCGGCCGCGACCATCGCGGTGGCGAAAAAATGCAGGCCCGGGCCGACCTTGTTCCAGCCGAACAGCATGACGCCGAGAAAGCCGGCCTCGAGGAAGAAGGCGGTCAGCACCTCATAGGCGAGCAGCGGCCCGGTCACGCTGCCGGCGAAGCGCGAGAAATAGCTCCAGTTGGTGCCGAACTGGTAGGCCATGACGAGGCCCGACACCACGCCCATGGCGAAGTTGACGGCGAAGACCGTCGACCAGAAGCGATAGAGGTCGCGATAGGTCGCGTCCTGCTTCCACAGCCACAGCCCTTCGAGCACCACGAGATAGCTCGCAAGCCCGATGGTGATGGCGGGAAAGATGATGTGGAAGGAGACCGTGAATCCAAATTGGATCCGGGCCAGCTCCAGAGCGGTGAGTCCGAACATGCGCGCGTCCCGGCGCGGAAGGGAACAGGCCGGTGCGGGAGCATCGGCTGGCGGGACCATAGGCGGCGGACTGCGTCCCGCCAAGTCTCTGCGCCGTTGCGGCATGCAACAGAGCCATGCATCGCTGCCGTCCGTCGCCGAAGCGACGGAGGAGCGCGCCGTGAGGCGTATCCTGGCCCGCAGAATCGCGGGACCAGGTTGCAGAAAAACAGGCCTATTCGCTGTCGCGATCCCTGATTATATGTCGATCGCAATGTCATCAATATGTGGAGATGCCGCATGTCGTCGGATCCTGTTGTCATCCTTGCTGCCGCGCGAACGCCGCTCGGCCGCTTCCAGGGCGCGCTGTCGGCGCAGAGCGCTCATCAGCTCGGCGCCCATGTGATCGGCGCAGCGGTCGAACGGGCCCGCATGACCCCCGACGACGTCGACGAGGTCCTGATGGGCTGCGTGCTGACCGCGGGGCAGGGCCAGGCCCCGGCGCGGCAGGCCGCGCGCGGCGCGAAGTTGCCGGACAAGACCGGCGCCACCACCATCAACAAGGTCTGCGGATCGGGCATGAAGGCGACGATGCTGGCCCATGACATCATCACCGTAGGCTCGGCGGGCATCGTGGTGTCCGGCGGCATGGAGAGCATGTCGAACGCGCCCTACCTGCTGGCGAAGGCCCGCAGCGGCTACCGGGTCGGCCACGACCGCATCATCGATCACATGCTGCTCGACGGTCTCGAGGACGCCTACGAGCGCGGCCGGTCGATGGGGGATTTCGGCGAAGCCACCGCGGAAGCCTACCAGTTCACCCGCAAGGACCAGGACGCCTATGCGATCGAGACCCTGACCCGCGCGCGCAGGGCGGTCGAAACCGGCGCCTTCGACGCCGAGATCGTGCCGGTGACGCTGGTCGAAAAGGCCGGCCCGCTGGTGGTCGCCAGGGACGAACATCCGCTCAAGGTCGACCCCGCCAAGATCCCGTCGCTGAAGCCCGCGTTCCGGGCGGGCGGCACCATCACGCCGGCGGCGTCTTCCGCCAACGCCGACGGCGCCGCCGCGCTGGTGCTGTCCCGCCGCTCGGAGGCCGAGCGCCGGGGCGCGCCGATCCTGGCCGAGATCAAGGGCCACGCCACCCACAGCCAGCAGCCGGAGTGGTTCACCACCGCACCGATTCCCGCGATCCGCAAGCTGCTGGACAAGGTCGGCTGGAGCGTGGCCGACGTCGACCTGTTCGAGATCAACGAGGCCTTCGCCGTGGTGCCGATGGCCGCCGCGCGCGACCTCGCGATCCCGATGGAGAAGCTGAACGTCAACGGCGGCGCCTGCGCGCTCGGCCACCCGATCGGCGCCACCGGCGCCCGCCTGATCGTGACGCTGCTCCATGCGCTCGAGGCCAACAACCTGCGCCGCGGCGTCGCGGCGCTGTGCATCGGCGGCGGCGAGGCCACCGCGATCGCGGTGGAGCGGACGCTGAGCTAATCGGGAGGGGCGACGCGCCACGTTGATGGCGCGTCGCCGAACCGGCGGCGAAAGCAGCGATTGAAATAGGAGATTTCGCTGAAGCCGCAGGCCAGCGCGATGTCGCTGATCTTGAGATGGTCGTTGCGCCGGTTCGCGAGCATCTGCCGCGCCTTGGTCAGCCGCAGCTCCAGCACCTGCTCGGTGAAGCTGAGATCGACCTCGTGCAGGAGCTTCTGGATATAGCTCGGCGACACCCCCATCCAGGCGGCCACGCGGTTTACCGAAAGCGCCGGGTCGGCGAACGCATTTCGCATGTGGTCGAGAATCTCCGCCCGCCGTGCCGCGCGCAGGCCGCGCTGCCGGGCGATGGCCGCAGTGTCACCGGTGGCGCCGATCGCCAGCGCGACGACGTCGTGCACGGCGGTCTCGATGTGCCGTGCCAACGTTGCGTCGACGGGGCCTTCGAGATCCATCAGCATGCCGAGATAGCGGCGCAGATAGTGCGTCGCGGGCTTTTCGCCATCGAATGTCGTCGACACCAGGTCGTCAACGTTGGGCACCAGCCGCCGCAGCGCTACCTTGGAGATTCCGACGCTCATCCAGTCGCTTGCGCCCTCGGCGCGAAAGGCGTCGGTGCCACTGAACAGCAGGGCCTGGTTGCAGTGGAGGTCGATGGCGTCGCGCTGCTGGGCGAACGACAGCGCGCGCGCTGCCAGGTTGAAGCTGATGAAATAGCGGTCCTGTGGCGCGGCGGCGATCTGCTGCGGCGAGCGGGCGACGGAATGGGCGCTGCCGTTGAACCGCACCAGCATGACGTCGTCCACGGAGGCGATGTCCCAGCGTCCGTTGAAGGTGCCTTCGTCCCTGTCGCGCCGCAGATCGGTCGAGCCGACCCACGCGCAGTAGGCATCCTGCCAGGTCCTGAAGCGTTCCCGATCATCCAGGTGGGCCGGAAGGTTCGCCGTCGAAAGCGTGAGCTTTTGCATCGCCGTTACCAGCTCGTTGGTTCGCCGGCTCCGCGCGCGCCGGAGGGCGGATGAAAATTCAAATTCCAAACGCAATATCGGCAGTGCCGGATCGGTGCAACTACCCCAAAACCTAACGCATCAGCGGAGTCCGCTTTAGTTCAATTCCGGTCCGCTCCAGTACCAGAGAGACGGGACTGTCCCTCGCCGCTGTTGCAACTTGGTTCCATGTTGTCAGAAATCGAGCAGAAAACGCAATAGTTCAGGAGCGGTCCTGCCGAGGACAAGACGACGCAGCGATCACAAGCTAAGCCCTCCGGAAGACCGCGTTTGGAGGGGTAATCGATGAATTCGCTGTGGCTGTAGCGGCGGTCGCGAGCGGCGCGACCCAACTCGTGATCACAAGCGGCTTTTCGGGCCGACGATTCTGGGCGTGCTTCATCCGTGCGCGGTGGGGCGCAAACCTCGTTCGCGCGCGTGGGAACACCGCGAGGCCATCGTCCGTCATCGGATCCGCGGGATTTCCATCACCAAACAATTTTCCCCTCGCCTGAAGTATTGAAGGAAGCCGTAGTCATGTCATCGTCGCCCCGTGTCCTGTGCCACATTGCGGTCCTGCTCGGCACGACAGCTCTTGTCTCCGCCGCGACCACGATGCCGGTCGCGGCAGGCAACGTGAACTGGACCGGCGCCACCACGCCCGACTGGCAGGTGGGCAGCAACTGGAGCGGCAGCGCGGTGCCGACGACCAATGACACGGTCACCATCGATACGATGACGCCGAACCCCACCATCCTCGAGAGCGGGACAGGCGCAACGGGATCGTTGTATGTCGGCGCAACCGGCCACGGCTCGCTGACCCTCGATACCGGCGTCGGATTGACGAGTTCAGCCTCGAGCAGCATCGGCGACCAGGCCGGCGGCGTCGGCGTCGTCACGGTGAGGGGATCGGCGAGCTGGCTGCTGTCCGGGCTCGCGATGCTCGAGGTCGGCAAATACGGCAACGGCACGCTGCACATTTCGTCCGGCGCCCTGGTTACCGCCACCACGGTCGTCATCGGCAGCCAAGCCGGTTCTACCGGTCTTGTAACCATCGACGGCGTCAATTCCGAGCTCTCCGTCAACAACACCCTGATTGTGGGCAGCAACAGTGGCGGCACCCTGAACCTCACCAACGGCGGTCAGGCGCTTGCAGGCAATTCTGCCGTGGTCGGCGATGCCGCAGGAGTGACCGGCACCGTCACGGTCGATGGTGCCAAGTCATGGTTCTCGGCCAACAGCATCACGGTCGGCTCGTCGGGAACGGGCACGGTCACCGTCTCCAACGGAGGCACGATCAGCGCAGGCAGTGCGCTCGATCTCGGCTTCGCGACCAGCGGAAACGGCACGGTCACCGTCACCGGCGCCGGCTCCACGCTCCAGGTCGGCTCAGGAGGAACCGGCAGCCTCATCATCGGCGACTTAGGCGCCGGGACGCTCAATATCAACTCCGGCGCCACCGGCACCGTCAGCGGCACGGTGACGCTGGGCAATGCTGCCAACTCGTCCGGCATACTCAATCTTTCCGGCAGCGGTTCCACGCTCACGGTCTCGAAGGTCTCCGGCAACGGCGGCAGCATCTATGCGGGTTATGCCGGTAGCGGCACCATCAACCTGAGCAATGCGGCGACGTTGACCGCGGACCAGATCTTCGTCGGCTCCCAGAGCGGCAGCCAGGGCACGTTCAACGTTCGATCCGGCGCGACGGTCACCGCCAACACCGGCCTCGACATCGGCGGCAGCGCGGGCAGCACCGGAACGGTCACCGTGACGGGCACGGGCTCGACGCTGACCGCCGGATCGGGCGCCAGCACCGCTCTCACCGTCGGCGATTCCGGCACCGGCACGCTCAACATTCAGGCCGGCGGCAACGTGATCGCCAACGGCCTTGGCCTGGTCGGCAGCCTGTCCGGCAGTTCCGGCACCATCAACGTCGACGGCGCCGGCTCGCAGCTGACGGTCAACAACAACTTCTACGACGGTTCGGCGGGCGGCAGCGGCACCGGCATGATCGTCGTGTCGAACGGCGGCGTCATCACCGTTGCCGACAATTCCTATATCGGGATGGCCGGCAACGCCACTTTGACGGTGACGGGCAAGGGCTCGCGGTACGTCGACAACGGCAACGACGTCAACATCGGGGGCAACGGCACCGCCACGGTCAACATCCTCAACGGCGGCAATCTCACCGCCAACAACAACGTCACGATCGGCGAGGGAGCCGGCGCCGCCACCGTCAACGTCGACGGCGTCGGCTCGATCCTCCAGTCCGCGCATCTCACCATTGGCGACGGCAACTCCGGTTCGACGGCGACGCTGAACGTCACCAATGGCGGCACGGTCAACAGCGGCTATGCCGTCTTGGGCTTCGGGAATTCCAGTGTCAACGGGGCTGCGAGCGTGAGCGGTGCCGGGTCTGTCTGGAACGTCACCTCGACCGTCAGCGGCAATTCGCTGGTGATCGGCAACTACGGCACCGGCAGCCTGGCCGTCTCCAATGGCGGCGCCGCGACGGCGGCCGGCAACGTCGTGATCGCGCAGGAGGCGGGCTCCACCGGCACGCTGATCATCGGCTCGGCGCCCGGCCACGCCGCCACGGCCCCCGGGTCGGTG
This sequence comes from Xanthobacteraceae bacterium, assembly GCA_031291445.1. Taxonomy (GTDB): domain Bacteria; phylum Pseudomonadota; class Alphaproteobacteria; order Rhizobiales; family Xanthobacteraceae; genus Bradyrhizobium_A. The sequence continues at coordinate 62,636 of JARLJA010000143.1, forward strand.
ACGGCGCCCAGCATCCAGTTCGGCGCCGGCACCGGCGAGATCGACTTCAACCACACCGGCGCGGCCTACACCTTCGCCGTGCCGGTCTCCGGGTCCGGCATCATCGCCCAATGGGCGGGCCACACGATTCTCACCGGCGATTCCAGCGGCTTCACCGGGCGCGCCTTCGTCGACGGCGGCACCCTCTCCGTCAACGGTTCGCTGGCCAACGCCACGGTCTATGTCGACACCGGCGGCACGCTCGGCGGCAACGGCACGGTGGGCGCGCTGGCGGTGCATGCCGGCGGCATCCTGGCCCCCGGCAACTCCATCGGCACGCTGACCGTCGCCGCCAGCGCGTCCTTCGCCTCCGGCTCGTTCTACCAGGTCGAGGTCGACGGCAGCGGCCGTTCCGATCGGCTCGTCGTCGGCGGCGCCACCACCATCTCGGGCGGCACCGTGCAGGCGCTGGCGACGCCGAGCGTCTATTTCGGCGCTAACCGCTACACCATCCTGACCTCGGCCGGCGGCGTCACCGGTACCTTCGCGGGCGTCACCTCCAGCGCCGCCTTCCTGACGCCCTCGCTCAGCTACGACCACAACGACGTCTACCTGACGCTGACCCGCAACGCGGCCGGCTTCGCCAGCGTCGGCGCCACCCGCAACCAGACCGCCACCGGTGCGGCGGTCGACGCGGCCGGCTTCGGCAATCCGCTGTGGAACGCGGTGGTGACGTTGACCGCGGCGCAGGCCCGCACCGCGTTCGATCAGGTGTCCGGCGAGATCCATGCCTCGACGCGCGCGACCTTGGTCGAGGACAGCCGCTTCCTGCGTGATGCCGCGATCGACCGGCTGCGCGACGCCTTCCGCAATGCCGGCGCGCCCGGCGGCCCGGCGATGGCCTATGCGTCGACGGATCTCGCGCCGGCCGCACCGGATGCCTCGTTCGCCGTGTGGGGCCGCGCGATCGGATCGTGGGGCCGGACCTCCAGCGACGGCAACGCGGCGGCGGTGTCGCACGACACCGCGGGCCTCGTCTCCGGCGTCGACGCGCTCATCTCCGACTTCACCCGGCTCGGCGCGCTGGCGGGCTACACCCGCACCAATCTCGACAGCGCCGCCACCGCTTCGACCGCCGGCAGCGACAATTTCCACGTCGGCGTCTATTCGGGCTCGCAGTGGGGCGCGCTCGGCCTGCGTGCGGGCGCGACCTACAGTTTCAACCGGATCGACGCGACGCGTTCGGTTGCCTTCCCCGGCTTTGCCGATCACCTGACCTCGGCTTACGACGCCGGCACCTTCCAGGCGTTCGGCGACCTCGGCTACCGCATCGACGTCGCGCCGAAGGCCGCCGTCGAGCCGTTCGCCGGCATCGCCTATGTCGGCCTGCACACCAACGGCTTCGCGGAATCCGGCGGCGCCGCCGCACTGACCGGATCTGGCGTCAACACCGATGTCACCTTCTCGACGCTCGGGATGCGCAGCGCGGTCGGCTTCGACCTCGGCGGCATGGCCGCCACCTGGAAGGGGTCGCTCGGCTGGCGCCACGCGTTCGGCGACGTCACGCCTCTGGCGACGCTCGCCTTCGCCGGCGGCAATCCTTTCACGGTCGCGGGCGCGCCCATTGCGCGCGACGCCGCGGCGATCGACGCCGGCTTCGACGTCGTTGTCATGCGCGGCGTCACCTTCGGCATTTCCTACTCCGGGCAGCTCGCGCACGGTTTCCAGGACAACGGCGTGAGAGCCGATCTCGACTGGAAGTTCTGACCCGGCCGCCGCGGTCGCGCCGCTTCGGGAGAACGCGGCCCGTGCTGCCGGAGCGAGCCGCGGCCCTCACCCGGCGAACTGCTCCCGGAGCACCTTCTTCATCACCTTGCCGTTGGCGTTGCGCGGCAGCGGCTCGGTGATGACGTCGATGGTTTCCGGCACCTTGTAGTCGGCGAGCTGGGTGGCGCACAGCCGGCGCAGCTCGAACGACTCGAGCTGCGGATTGCGGGTGACGACCACCGCGTGGACCCGTTCGCCCAGCACCGGGCACGGCCGGGCGATGATGGCGCTCTCGACCACGTCGGGGTGGCTGGCGAGCACCGATTCGACCTCGGCGGAATAGATCTTGTAGCCGCCGCGGTTGATCATGTCCTTCTTGCGGTCGAACACCCGCACGAAGCCGTGCTCATCGATGGAGCCGAGATCGCCGGAGTGCCAGAACCCGCCGGTGAAACTCTCGGCGGTGGCGGCGGCATTGTTCCAGTAGCCCTTGATCACCGAGCCGCCGTGGATCCAGAGCTCGCCGACGCTGCCGCGGGGCGCCTCGCGGCCATACTCGTCCATGATGACGATGGTGGCGCCGGGGCAGGGCAGCCCGACGCTGTCGAGGTGCGACGCGGTCAGGTGCGGCGGCATGATGGTGGACGGCGAGGTGGTCTCGGTGGCGCCATAGGCGTTGATGAGCTGCAGCCGGGGCACCTTGCGCGCCAGCTTCTCGATGGTCGCGACCGGCATCGGCGCGCCGCCGTAGCCGCCGATGCGCCAGGCCGACAGGTCGTGGGAGTCGAAATCCGCCTGCAGCAGGCAGAGATTGTACATCGCCGGCACCATTACGGTCTGGGTCACGCGCTCGCGCGCCGCGATCGCCAGGTACTCGGCGGCCTTGAAGTCCGGCACGATGACCAGGGCGCCGGCGCAGCGCACCATGGTCATGACGTTGGCGACCATCCCGGTGACGTGGGACAGCGGCACCGCGGCGATCGAGCGATCATCGCGGGTCAGCGCCATGCACGCCACGTAGATCATGGCCGAATGGATGACATTGAAGTGGGACAGCATCGCGCCCTTCGGCCGTCCGGTGGTCCCGGAGGTGTAGAGGATCAGCGCGGTGTCTTCCTCACCGATCGCGGCTGGCGGGTCCTGCGACGCGATCGCTTCGAGATCGCGATAGCTCTCGCTCCCAACCGCGATGCGATGGCGCAGCGCCGGCGCCTCCGCCGCGTCGGGCACCCGGTCGGCGAAGTCCGGCTCGTGAATGATGGCGGCCGCCCCCGAATCGGTGAGCACGTAGGCGATCTCGGGCCTCTGCTGGCGCGTGCTCAGCACCACCGGGATCAGCCCGAGGCGGCTGGCGGCGAACATCGCCAGCACGATCTCGATGCGATTGCCAAGCAGCAGCGCGATGCGGTCGCCGCGCCGAAGCCCGAGCCCGGCAAGGCCCGCGGCGAGCCGCGCCGAGGTCTCGCGCGTCTGCGTCCAGCTCAACCGGGTCTCCCCCGCGATCAGCGCTTCGCCGTCCGGATTGCCGGCGGCGGCCTCCTCGACCATCTGCCAGATGCTCCGCGGCCGTGCGACAATGGCTGGCACCACGCGGTCGCCGAACCGCGCTTCGCGCTGCATGGCGGGGATGGCGACACTGGACCAGGGCATGTTTCCTCTTTGTTTCTTGTGGCGATGGTCGATCGAAAACTAGCTTTCTCCGCGTCGTCGGACAAGGCAACCCTCCGGGCGACCTCCCGCTCATGCTGAGCCCACCGAACGGGTTCCGACGTCCTTCCTGGCGAGCGTGCAAACCGGTCAACAGGCGCCTGCGACCCGGCTCGGCGGGTGTCGCATCCCGGCAACAGTCGGCAGCAATGCGCCCTTGGGATCGTTCGGTCCAATCGACTGGTTATCCAGTCCAAGCCGGTGCGACCGACGCACTCTATGATGGAACCAAATGGATTGACCGGAGAACGTCTTGATGTCCTGGAAGTTGGTGCCCGTCGCGCTGGTCGCCGTGGTTGTCGCTCACGGTGCATTTGCCGCCGATCTCGCGCCGCGGACGTATACCAAGGCCCCGGTCGCAACTGATCCGGTCTTCAACTGGAGCGGTCCCTACGTCGGCGTCAACCTGGGTTACGGTGCCGCCTCCGATCCGGTCAAGCTGGCCTTCACACCGGCGAGCGATGGGGGCGAACAGCCGACCGTTGCCCCGGCCGGCTGGCTCGGCGGCGGCCAACTGGGCTACAATTATCAGGCAGGTCGATGGGTCCTGGGCGTCGAGGGCGACGTCCAGGCGACTGCGCTCAGGCAGTCGATCTGCTTCGATTTCTGCAACCCGTCGATTACGTTCCGGGTTACGCAGGAGTTGCCGTGGTTCGCAACGATGCGGGGTCGCGTCGGTTACGCGGCGGGACCGGCGCTCATCTACGCGACCGGGGGCGCCGCTTTTACAAGCGTGAAGACTGCACTCGTCGATACCTTCGCCCCTGCACCGGATGTGGCGGGCACGTTCAATGACGTCAGGACCGGCTGGGTGGTCGGCGGCGGCATCGAGGCAATGCTCGGCGGGCACTGGACCGCGAAGGCGGAATATCTCTATCTCGATTTCGGCACCGTCACGCACGCGATGAGCGATACCTTTCTGGGGCCGTCAAACCCCAACGTGTTTGCGATCGGCGTGCGGGAGCAGGTGTTTCGCGTCGGCCTGAACTATCTGCTCGACGATCCGGGCCGCGGTTCGGCATTTGCAATGATCGGCGCACCGCCGATCATGGCTGCGGCTCACAGTTGGAGCGGCCTCTATGTCGGCGGCAATCTGGGTGCCGCGGCCGGCGCTGGGCCAGCCGCGTTTGGTGGCGACAACGTGGTCAACAATCAGAGCAGCTTTTCGCCAAGGGCGCTTGTTGGAGGCCTGCAGGCTGGCGTGAACTGGCAGGCGCAAAACCTGGTATTCGGCATCGAGGGCGACTTCCAACTCGACGGCCAGCACCAGAAGGACTGCTACGATTTCTGCCTGCCCACGCAGTACATCAATTTCGACGAGAGGCTGCCGTGGTTCGCCACCGAGCGTCTGCGGGTCGGCTACGCGATGGGGCCGCTCCTGATCTATGCTACCGGCGGCGCGGCGCAGGGGAAGGCGGAGACTACCTATGTGAACTACGACGGCATCCTGTGGTCTTCCGGCAGTTTCGCCGACGTCAAATCCGGCTGGACCGCGGGTGGTGGCCTGGAAGCCGCACTGACCGATCGCTGGTCCGTGAAGGCCGAGTATCTCTATCTCGATCTCGGCCATGTCGATCACGCCATGCCCGACCGGTTCTTCGAGGGTGCAAACGACAATTTCTGGAGCACGATCCACGACCACATCTTTCGCTTGGGCGTAAACTACAAGGTCGCCCCGTTCTGAGGCCCCGCCCTGGTCGACGGTGGGCGCAGATATTTGAAGAGAGCAGATGGCCCCCGCCCGGCGTCTTGATTGGCCGGAGGCCAGCCGTTCCAGGTTTGTGAACCGGTTGTTGCATTCACGCGACCCAGGAGTTCCCACCCGCCGTTACGACCATCACATGCAGACAATTCCCGACCCGCAGCTGAAATTATCCACTGACGATCCCCCCGAACACGACCACTTGCCGCCGGCGTCGCCGCCAGGCCCGGCGAAGTTGCTGGGCTCGCGGGATATCCGAGCCGCCCGGCTCGAGGCGATCAAGGCCGACATCGACGAAAACGCAGTCCGGACGGCACTGTCGATCGGTGATGTCGCCGCCAGGCACGGCGTTTCGGTGCGGCGCATCCGTCGCCTGTTCGAAGGCACCGGCACGACGTTCTCCGCCTATATACGCGAGCAGCGTCTGCTCGCGGCCCGTCGCATGCTGACGGATCCGCAATATGACCAGCGCGCGATCGGGGCGATCGCATTCGATGTCGGATTCGGCGACTTGTCCTACTTCAACCGCGTGTTTCGCCAGCGCTTCGGCGCCACGCCGTCGGAGATTCGCGCGGCAGCGCGGGAGGAACCGGAATAAGGGCGCCGTCGCCGCCGCACGCGTTAGCCGTATCGCTCGATGCCCAACCCGGCGTGATCGAACTCCGGCGTCTTGCCCGCGATCAGGTCCGTGAGCAGCCGCGCCGACCCGCAGGCCATGGTCCAGCCCAGCGTGCCGTGCCCGGTGTTGAGGTAGAGGTTGCCATAGCGGGTCGGGCCGATGATCGGCGGCCCGTCCGGCGTCATCGGCCGCAGCCCGCTCCAGAACTCCGCAGCGGCGAGGTCGCCGCCGCCCGGAAACAGATCGGTCAGCGACCGCACCAGCGTCGCTCGCCGCGACGCCGGCAGCGCGTTGTTGTAGCCGCCGAGCTCCGCCGTGCCGCCGACGCGGATGCGATGGCCCAGCCGGGTGATGGCGACCTTGTGCTGCTCGTCCATCACGGTGGAGACCGGGGCGCCGGCCTCAGCAGTCACCGGCAAGGTGAGCGAATAGCCCTTTACCGGATAGACCGGAACGTCGATGCCGACCGGTGCGAGCAGCAGCGGCGAATAGCTGCCGAGCGCGACGACATAGGCCTCGGACTGCACGAGCCCCGTGCTGGTGCGGACGCCGGTGACCCGGGCGCCGTCGGCGATGATGGCGTCGATCGCGGTCTCGTACTGGAAACGCACCCCTGCCTCGGCGGCGCGCAGCGCCAGCTCCCGGGTGAACATGTGGCAGTCGCCGGTCTCGTCGCCGGGCAGCCGCAGCCCGCCGGCGAACGCCACCGCCGCGGTGGAGAGACCGGGCTCGGCCGCGATGCAGCCGGCGCGGTCGAGCACCTCGAAGGCGACGCCGTAGCGGCGCAGCACTGCGAGATCCTTGTCGATGTGATCGAGCTGGGCGGCGTCGCGAAACAGCTGCAGGGTGCCGCGGCTGCGTTCGTCATAGGCGATGCCGGTCTCCGCCCGCAGCGCCCGCAGGCAGTCGCGGCTGTATTCGGCCAGCGGCACCATGCGCGCCTTGTTGACGGCGTAGCGCGCCGACGTGCAGTTGCGCAGCATCCGCGCGATGAAGATCCACATCGCCGGGTCGAGCCGCGGCCGGATCACCAGCGGCCCGTGGGTGTCGAGCAGCCATTTCACCGCCTTCACCGGCACCCCGGGGCCTGCCCAGGGCGAGGCGTAGCCAGGCGAGATCTCTCCGGCATTGGCGAAGCTCGTCTCGAGCCCGGCGCCGGGCTGGCGGTCGATCACGGTCACCTCGTGCCCCGCCTTCGCGAGTTCATAGGCCGAGGTGACGCCGATGACGCCGGCGCCCAGAATCAGGATCTTCACTGCTGCTGTCTCCTTCGCAACCCGGCGGCCAGAGCCGGTTGCCCGGCGTTGCTGGGAGGATGCCACGCCCGGTGGACCCAGGCGAGGCGCGGTGCGATCACTTTCGGACGAAGCAGGCATCGCGAGATGCGCCGGTTGAGCCGCGCGACCGGAGCCGCGCCGTGCCGCTTGACGCAGGTCAACGCCGGCGCTCCCGGAAGGCTCGTATTTTAGTTCGTGGGCTGGGGGCGGCGTCGAGGCGCCCAAACGGTTTCCGCCTGATCGGGGCACGGCGTGATCGGACACTCGAGCAACCTCCTGGGCGTGCCGATGGAGCTCCTGGTCCATCGCGACTTCAATGACTACCCGATGCCGCTGCATATTTCCGGCGTCCGGGAGATGAACCCGAACCTGTTCGAAATGCTCGCCCAGGCCTCGGATCTGCCCGATGCCGACGAAGCCTTCACCTGCTACATGATGGCGATGTTCGGCATCGATCGCGAGCAGCGCGAGGACCCCGCCGGCCAGGGTGGCGCGCCGCGCCGCCGCCGCTATCGCTCGTCGTTCCTGCGATTGCTCAAGGGCTGGGGCTACGACAGCAACGGGCCCGAGGGCGCGGTGCTCAAGGGCTGGGTGGAAAGTCGGTTCGGCCTGTTTCCGACCTTTCACAAGGAGATCATCCATCGCATCTCCAGCCGCGCCTGGACCACCTACGTCGTGGAAAAGATGTCGAGCCGCTTTCACAGCAACTCCATCTATACCCAGCTCGACCTGCTGTTCGAGTTCTGCCAGTGGGCGCTGGCGCGCCTGGTGGCGCCGGGCGAGACCCATCTCACCCTCTACCGCGGCATCAACGCTTTCGACGAGCACCGGATCGTGGAGCGGATCGACCGGCGAACGGTCCTGATGCGGCTCAACAATCTCAGCTCCTTCACCTCCGACCGCGACATCGCCGGCTGCTTCGGCGACACCATCCTCACCGTCCAGGTCCCCATGTCCAAGGTGGTGTTCTTCAACACCCTGCTGTCGGCGCGTCCGCTGAAGGGCGAGGGCGAATATCTGGTGATCGGCGGCGACTATCGCGTCACCGCGGGATATTTCTGACCATGACGGGTGCGATGACGGATATCGGTCTGCTCGACCGGGCGCTGGCGGCCTATCTTGGATTCGCCGCTGGCGACGCGCTCGGCGCCACCGTCGAGTTCATGACCAAAGGTGAGATCGCCGCGCAGCACGGCGTGCATCGCGACCTCACCGGAGGCGGCTGGCTGCGGCTCGCCCCCGGCGCCGTCACCGACGACACCGAAATGGCCCTGGCGCTCGGCCGCTCGCTGGTGCGCCGGGGCGGCTTCGACATCCGCGACGTCTGCGACGAGTTCGCGCTGTGGCTGAAGTCCGGCCCCGCCGACGTCGGCAACACCTGCCGTCGCGGCATCCGCCGCTACGTGATGCATGGCACCGTCGAGGGGCCGTTCTACGAGGGCGCCGCCGGCAACGGCGCCGCCATGCGCATCCTTCCCGTGGCGTTGGCGAGCCTGGACAACCCGGACGCCGCGGCGGCGTGGACACGGGCTCAATGTCACATCACCCATAACCATCCGCTGTCGGACGCGGCCACGCTGGCGCTGGTGCGGATGATGCACGGTCTCTTGTCGGGGGGCGGCAAGCCCGCGGCGCGCGAAGTCGCCGGGGCCCTGATCGCCGAGCATCCCGCCTTTGGCTTCGATCCGTATCGCGGCCAGAGCTCCGGCTATGTCGTCGACACCATGACCACAGTGCTGCACTTCTATTTCACGACGGACTCTTTTTCCGATTGCGTCGTCGCGGCGGTCAACCAGGGCGGCGACGCCGACACCACCGGCGCCCTGGCGGCGATGCTCGCCGGCGCCACCTACGGGCTGGCCGCGGTGCCGAAACGGTGGCTCGACCGGCTCGACGCCGCAGTCGTCGCCGAAATCCGTCGCCAGGTGCCCGAGCTGCTGGCGATCGCCGCGGCCGCTGCGGGGTGAAGCAATTCGCCGGCGAGGTCCGTTCTGGTCGGTATGTCCAGGCCGGCCGTTCCGGCCGAGCGCGACGGTCAATCGATCGCCAGCGCCTGTTCCAGGGCGTCGAGCCCTTCGCCGATCACGGCGTCGCTTGCGGTCAAGGGCACCAGGATGCGGATGGTGTTGGCCGAGGTGCCGCACGACAGCAGGATCAGGCCGCGCTCCTCGGCGCGCCGCGTCACCGCTTTGGTCGCCGCGGCGTCCGGCTCGCGGCCGCCGCGCTCGGTGACGATGTCGAAGGCGATCATGGCGCCCAGCCCGCGGATCGCGGCGATCGGCCTGACGTCGTTGCGGCCCTGGATCGCGGCGAGCCGGCCCTTGATCAGGGCGCCGACCTCGTTGGCGCGGGCGAGCAGGCTGCCGTCGGCGAACAGGTCGAGGATCGCCAGCGCCGCGGCGCAGGCCAGCGGATTGCCGCCATAGGTGCCGCCGAGGCCGCCGGGCTCGGCGGCGTCCATGATCGCGGCGCGGCCGACCACGCCCGACTGCGGCAGGCCGCCGGCGAGGCTTTTCGCCACGCACATCAGGTCCGGCTCGACGCCGTAATGCTCCATGGCGAACATCTTGCCGGTTCGGCCGAACCCGGTCTGGATCTCGTCGGCGATCAGCACGATGCCATGGGCATCGCAGACGTCGCGCAACCCCAGCATCAGCTCCGGCGGCACCTGGTGGAAGCCGCCCTCGCCCTGCACCGGCTCGACGATGATGGCGGCGACGTCGGAGGGATCGACGTCAGCGCGGAACACGTAGTCGAGATGCTTGAGCGCGTCGTGGGGCGTGACGTCGTGCTGCGGCACCGGAAACGGCACGTGCCAGACATTGGGCAGCGAGGGGCCGAGCCCCTTCTTGTAGGGCCGGACCTTGCCGGTGAGCGCCGAGGCCAGCGCGGTGCGCCCGTGGAAGCCGCCGGTGAAGGCGATCACGCCGGCGCGTCCGGTGAAGGCCCGCGCCATCTTGACCGCGTTCTCGGTGGCCTCCGCGCCGGTGGTGAACAGCGCGCTCTTGACCGGTCCCGAGATCGGCACCAGGGCGTTGAGGCGCTCGGCGAGGCGGATGTAGCTGTCGTAGAGCGTGACCTGAAAGCTCGTATGGGTGAACCGCTCGAGCTGTTCCTGAATCGCGGCGACGACTTTGGGATGGCGATGGCCGGTGTTGAGCACCGCGATGCCGCCGGCGAAATCGACGTAGCGCCTGCCCTCGACGTCCCACAGTTCGGCATTGACGGCGCGCTGCGCCGACAACGTCGTGGCGTGACCGATGCCGCGGGCGACGGCATGGTTTCTGCGTTCCAGCAGTTCAGCATTGGTGGTCATCAGGCATCTCTCCGATCGCGCGCGACGATGTCGCGGGCGGGCTTCATCGCAAAGTGCATTGTTTGCGCGTCGTGGTGCATTCGGCGCCCGGCGCGGTCGCGCGCCGGGCTGGTCTCGTCCGCGGGTCAGGACACCGCGCGGGCGGGCGCGGCGGCGAACATCGCCTCCGGCGCATCCGCCTTGCGGTAGCGCCAGATCAGGGTGACGCAGATGAAGGAGATACCGGCCAAGACGCTTGCGAACATCGCCAGCGGCAGCCATTCGCCGTGGTAGCGCTCCGCCAGCATGGTGCCGACCACCGGCGTCAGGCCGCCGGCGATGGCGCCGCAGAACTGGTAGGCGATCGAGATCGCGCTGTAGCGGACGCGGGTCGGAAACACCTTGGCGAGATATCCGGCGATCACCGCGTAGCAGGCCGCGCCGCCGACGATGTTGAGAACCAGGCCGGCGACGATGGCCAGGAAGTTGCGGGTGTCGACCAGCATGAACAGCGGGTAGGGCATGATGATCGCCCAGACCAGGCTCAGCTGCAGGAACAGCTTCTCGTTGCGGAAGTTCTCCGCGAGCTTGGCGGCGAGCGGCTGGATCAGGAACTGGGCGACCGCGCCCCAGAACAGCGCGTCGAGGATCACCGCGCGGGGGATCTTCAGGTACTGCGTGGTGTAGGCGATCATGAAGGTGTTGAAGAAATACACCGCGGCGATGCCGAAGGTGTTGGCGCCCAGCGCCAGCACGATCGGCAGCCGCCAGTCACGCAGCACTTCGCGGATCGGGGCCTCCGACTGCTGGTCGAGGCGGCGGGTTTCCTCGAACTCGGGCGTCTCCGAGATCTTGAGCCGGATCACCATGCCGATCGCCAGCAGCACGATGCTGACGAGGAACGGCAGGCGCCAGCCCCAGCTCATGAAGGCGGCCTGGTCGAGCAGGCCGGCACCGCGGAACGCCAGCAGCGACAGGATCAGTCCGGCGGGGCTGCCGAGCTGGGCGAAGGAGGCGAAGAAGGTCTTGCGGTGTTTGGGCGCGTGCTCGGCGGCCAGCAGCACGGCGCCGCCCCATTCGCCGCCCACCGCGACGCCCTGGAACACGCGCAGCACCACGAGCCCGACCGGCGCCCAGACGCCGACCGACGCCTGCGTCGGCAGCAGGCCGATGCCGACGGTGGCGAGCCCCATCATCATCAGCGTGGTGACGAGGATCTTCTTGCGGCCGAAGCGGTCGCCGAGATGGCCGAACACCAGCCCGCCGATCGGGCGGGCGAAGAAGCCGACCGCGAAGGTGCCGAACGCCGACAGGGTCTGGATGTAGGTCGAGCTGCCGGTGAAGAACAGCGGCCCGAACACCAGCGCCGCCGCGAGGCCGTAGATGTAGAAGTCATACCATTCGATGGTGGTGCCGATGAACGACGCGAGCGCGGCCTGGCGCGACTGTGGACGTGATGCCATCTCGTTCTCCTGGATGTTGGGCTCGATCAATCGGCCTTGCGCACGCCGCACCAGCGCTGGATGCAGTCGGCGATGGCGATGGTGGTCTGCTTGACGCTGTCGAGATCGACGAATTCGTCGAAGCCGTGGGACTCGGCGCCCTTCGGCCCGTAGCACAGGCTCGGAATGCCGTAGTAGCGGCCGTAGAACCGGCAGTCGGTGACCGCCGGCAGGATGGCTTCGCCGGGCTCGCGGCCGGTGAGCGCCTGATGCGCCGCGCGCATGGTCGCCTCGAAGTCGGAGCCGGGCTCGAGCACGTAGTCGTCGGCCTGGAAGCCGTTCCACTCGATCTCGGGCGGGTTGTTGGCGAGGAAGCTGTCCTGCCGCGCGGCGGTGGTCACCACCTGCGTCAGCTCCTTGCGGAAGTCCGCCAATGTCATTCCCGGCAGCACCGCGATCCGGCAGTCGACCTCGCACCACGCCGGCGTCGAGCTTGCCCAGTCGCCGCCGCGGATCTTGCCGGGGTTGAACTTGACCGGCGCGTTGAGCTTGGAGAACCACGGGTGGGACTTGACCCGCTCGTTGAGGTCCTTGGTGAAGCGCTGCAGCGCGCTGATCAGGTGATAGGCCGAGAGAATGGCGTTGGTGCCCTCCTCGCTGCGCGACACGTGTACGGGACGCCCGCGAATCTTGAGGCGAAACCACATCACGCCGATGGTGGCGCGCAGGATGTCCTGGCCCGTCGGCTCGGGGATCAGGCAGGCATCCGCCAGGTAGCCGCGCGCCAGCGTCGACAGCGCGCCGTTGCCGGTGCACTCCTCCTCGGTCACGGTCTGCACATAGACGTCGCTGGCGGGCAGCAAGCCGGCGCTGCGCAGCGCGTCCATGGCGAACACCATGGCGCTGACGCCGCTCTTCATGTCGCAGGCGCCGCGGGCGAACAGCTTGTTGCCGTGGAGCGTCGGCTTGTAGGGCGGGTCGGTCCACATCTCCTCGGGGCCGCGCGGCACCACGTCGACATGGCCCTGCAGGATCAGGCTGCGGCCTTTCTGCTCCGGCGCGCGCACCGCGGCGACCACCTGGATCGCCTGGCTGTAGTCGGTGTCCATCACCGGCGAGAAGCCGGGCAGGTTGTCCATCGAGACGTCGGACAGCCGGTAGCGGTCGACCTGCCAGCCGCGGCCGGCGAATTCGCGCGCCAGCCAGTCCTGGCACGGCGCCTCGTGGCCGCGCTCGCTGGGGAAACTCGTCAGCGTCTTCAGCCAGTCGACCTGGCGGTCCCAGTTGGCTTCGACGGCTTTGGTCAGTTCGGCAATCGTCAGCAAGGCTCTCTCCATGTCGCTGCGCCGGCCGCCGCCGGTCCCGCGAAACAGGACACCCGACGCCACGATGTTGCGGAAGTGCAAAAAAGCGCGCCCTGGTGCATGAAATGCACCAGGGCGGCATGGATATGGAGAAGGGTCAGGCTTGCGCCTGGCTCGCCGAACTCGCCAGCGTCCGAATCAGCCAGTTGCGGAACGCCGAGAACTTCGCCGGCATGACCTCGCCCTTGGTGATGAGGACGTAGGGATCGAGCGCCGGGCACGCCGTGGTGACGATCTGCAGCTGCCTGCTCTGCAGCGCCGGCGCCGCGATCAGCTCGTTGGCGAGCGCGACGCCCTGGCCATGGATCGCGGCCTCCATGGCGACGTTGGCGTGCCACAGCCGCGGGCCCTGCAGCGTTCCCGGCACCACGCCACAGGCCAGAAACCAGTCGCGCCACTGGTCGCGGGTGTCTTCGTGGATCAGCGCGGCGGTGAGCAGATCCTTCGGCTCGCGGACGTTGGGATGGCGCGCGGCCCATGCCGGGCTGGCGACGGCATAGACCCGCGGGTGCGTGAGCACGACCGAGGTCAGGCCGCTGGTGTGCAGATGGCCATAGTGGATCTTGGCGTCGGCCTCGTGCTTGTCGAAATCCGGAACAGCTTCGGTCGGCCGCAGCACGATGTCGATGTCCGGGTAGACGCTCGAGAAATCGGGCAGCCGCGGCAACAGCCACTGGGTCGCGAAGCCGGGAATGCACCAGACGATCAGCTGGCGGTTGTTGGCGGTCTGCTGCAGTTCGCTGGATGCAAACGAGATGTCCTCGAGCGCGGCGCCGATTCTTTCAGCATACTGCTTGCCGATTGGCGTCAGGGTCACCCCCTGGCGCGAGGTGTTGACCAGCCGGATGCCGAGCCACTGCTGGAGCACGCGCAGGTGCCGGCTGACCACGGTGTGGTCGACCGCCAGCGCCTCCGCGGCCTTTCTCACGTTGCCGAACCGTGCGACCGCCTCGAAGGCCCGCAAGGCTTTCAGGGGCGGCAGGCGCGGGACCGATGTCATTGAGTTTCCGTGTGAACGCGAGTGCGCAGTGTTAGCACAGCGGCGCGGCCGGCCGCGACAGGCGCTGCGGATGGCAGCCTTCCGCAGCGATCGAGGTTCGGTGCTGGACGATAATTTCAGTATTTTCAAATATTTAGAAGAACTCGATCCGGCGATACGTGTTGCCGCCGGCGGGTTCGCGCTGTCCGATTTCTGAAAGACGAAGGGCCGCCCGAACGGTTAAGCCTCATTGTCATTCCCGGACTTGAAGGAGAGCGCGACCATGGCCGACGCCGCCCCGATTGATCCCGCCGATGCCGACCGCGTGCGCGCGAGTTTCACCCGCCAGGCGGTGATGGCGACGCTCGGCATCGAGCTCGTCGCGATCGAGGCCGGCGCGGTCGAACTGCGGATGCCCTATGCGGCAGAACTCACCCAGCAGCACGGCTTCATCCATGCCGGTGTGCTGTCGACCGCGCTCGACACCGCCTGCGGCTATGCCGCGTTTTCGCTGATGCCGGCCGACGCCGCGGTGCTGACGGTGGAGTTCAAGGTCAACCTGCTGGCGCCCGCCAAAGGCGAAGCGTTCCGCTTCCGGGCCCGCGTGCTCAAGCCGGGCCGTACCCTCACCGTGTGCGAGGCTCATGCCTTCGCGGTGCAGCCGGCGGGCGAGAAGCTGATCGCCTCGATGACCGGCACCCTGATGGCCGTTCACGGCCGCGACGGCATCGCGCATTAGAGAATCGCGCCCCCGGCTGTGCTGACTCCGGTGGAGCTGCGTGCGTGCTGCGAGTCCTTCGCGAATGCCTGAAACGGGATATTGGGCCAGCCCGAACGTGGTAAGCTCGCCGACCAGTCCCCATGGTCGACGCGGCACGGCCCGACGCCGGGCCGGCGCATGGTGATTGTCCGATCTGACGAGGAACGACGACATGATCCCCGCGCTGCGCACCCCCGACGACCGTTTCGCCAACCTGCCCGGATATCCGTTCGCCCCGCATTATCTGCAGGGCGCCAACGGGCTGCGCATGCACCATCTCGACGAGGGACCAAAGGCCTCGGGCGCGCCGGTGGCGCTGTGCCTGCACGGCCAGCCGACGTGGTCCTACCTCTACCGCAAGATGATTCCGGCGTTTCTCGCCGCGGGAATGCGGGTGGTCGCCCCGGATTTTTTCGGCTTCGGCCGCTCCGACAAGCCGGAGGACGAAGCGGTCTACACCTTCGAATTCCACCGCAATTCGATCATCGCGCTGATCGAGGCGCTGGGGCTGAAGCGCATCACCCTGGTCTGCCAGGACTGGGGCGGGCTGATCGGGCTCACCATCCCCATGGACATGCAGGACCGTTTCGAGCGCCTGCTGGTCATGAACACGGCGCTCGGCACCGGCGACGTGCCGCTCGGCGAAGGCTTTCTAGCCTGGCGCGCCTTCTCCAACAGCAAGCCCGACATGGACATCGCCGCGCTGATGAAGCGCGCGGTGCCGTCGCTGACCGAGGCCGAGGCGGCGGCCTATGCGGCGCCGTATCCGGACGCGCGCTACAAGGCCGGCGTGCGGCGGTTTCCCAACCTGGTGCCGGATCGCCCCGACGCCGGGGGCGCGGCGCTGTCGCGGCGGGCCCGCGACTTCTGGTCGACGACCTGGGCCGGCAAGAGCTTCATGGCGGTCGGCATGACCGATCCGGTGCTCGGCCCGCCCGCCATGCGGGCGCTGCGCGCGACCATCCGCAACTGTCCGCCGCCGCTCGAACTCGCCGATGCCGGCCATTTCACCCAGGAAGCCGGCGCCGTCATTGTCGAGAAGGCGCTGGAAAGTTTTTCTGCCTAGCGGGTCATGATCAGAGCCCGAGCCTTTCCTTGTAGATCCGGGTCAGGGCTCGCTGGACCAGGGGTTCGCCCAAGCCGCTGGCGAGCAGCGCGTCCCGCTCGAATCCGGCGCCGGCGTCGGCTCCGTGATAGCGGCACAGCCGATCGTCGAGATAGTCGACGATGGCGCTGGAGCGGCCGCGGAAAATGCCGACCGCGCTGCGCGGCCACGACCGCCACTCGTTGGTGGTGAGGACGTACTGAACGCGGTCGTCGTCCAGAGGACGCAGCAGGCTCCGGCCGGCATAGCGAAGATCCGCGGCCAGGTTGACGCCGAGCAGGTCCGCGATCGTCGGCGCGATGTCGATGTGCCCGATCAGCCGCTCGCCGTTGCGCCGCAGCGTGTCGCGGAAGGCCGTGCCCAGGTCCGACGGCGGCTTGATCAGGAACAGCGGCCGTATGATCGTCTCGCTCAGCGCCGTGAGGCGGCTGGGTGGTGACGCGTCATCCGGATCGGGGTCGTCGTAGAACAATTCGCCGTGGTCCCCCACCACCAGCACCAGCGCGTCGTCGAAGCGGCCGTTGGCCTCGAGGGTTTCGAACAGCAGCGCGAGCTCGCGTTCGACGATATAGGTGGCGCGGTCGCGGCGCGCCGTGAGGGTGTCCGGGATCGCGATTTCGCTGTCGCGCTGGTACGGCACGTGAAGGGCATTGCTGTAGAGCACGGCGAAGGCGGGGGCCGCGCCGGCATCGAGCCATTCCGCGAGCCTGCGCGCGGCGATATGGTCGTCGATGCCCAGGTCGTTCACATAGGGCAAGTCATCGGTTTCGGCGGTGAACAGCGTATCGATGCGCGCGCCGGCGAAGAAGTCGCCGAGGCCGGCCCAGTCGAGGCTCGATGAGGTGAAGAAGCCGGTGCGGTAGCCGCGCGCGCCGGCGATGTCGAACAGGAACGGCAGCCGGTGCAGCTTGGCGCTGGATTCGTGCGGCGCCGCACCGGTCAGGATCGACGGCAGGACGACGTCGGTGCAGCTGCTGTTCGAAATGGCGTTGACCGGCGCGATCCAGGCCTCGAAGGCGCCGCTGAGCTGTCGCAGCCGATCGGCCAGCGAGAGCTTCGGGTCCTGGCTCGACGGCAGCCGCGCGCCGGCGGATTCGAGGATCACCAGCAGGATGGTGCCCGGCACGGACTGCGGCGGCGCTGCCAGCGTGAACGCTCCGGGGCGCTCGCAACGCTGCAGCGGGTGGCGGTCGACGGTGTCGGGCGCAAGTACGATCGCGCGCTCCACCACCGCAAGATCATCGTGGGGAGCGCGCCGCCGCCACACCGCGGTCGCGACGCCGAGCACGACGGCGAAGGCGCCGGACCCGATCAACTCGGGGCCGGGCGGCAGCCAGCGGGACGCGATCAGCGGCGCCGCGATCAGCACGCCGCAGCTGGCGATCGGATACTTTTTCGGCAGGAACGAGTGGATATAGGCCATCGCGGCCTTGAATGCATGCGGGCCGAGCGGCGACACCGGGAGGTGGCGAATGGTTTCGCCGACAGAGACGCCGAAATAGCGGAAGGAGACCGCATCGGCGATGTCGCAGGCCGCGATCGCCGCCAGCAGCGGCAGCGCGACGATCACGGAAGGCGCCGCGAGCGCCGCCGCCGTCACCACCAGAACGGCCATGCCGGCGAGGACGAGCGAGATGCCGAGCTGCTGCCGGATGCTCCAGAAACCGCCGATCCTGCGGCGGAGAAAGGCCCGTCGAATCGCCAGCTCCGCCAGCGCGATGCCCGCGATCGAAAGCACTCCCGGCACTGTGTGTCCTTGCGCCCCGACGCCGGTCTATCCGCCGTCGGCGACGCCGGCCTCGGCGAAGGTCGCCATGCCGTTGTGGCAGGCGAGCGCGGCCTTGAGCAGCGCGATGGCGACCGCGGCGCCGGAGGCTTCGCCGAGCCGCATGCCGAGGTCGAGCAGCGGGTCGAGCGCCATCTCCTCGAGCAGCAGGCGATGGCCGGCCTCCGCCGAGACGTGACCGGCGCGGCAGTGATCCAGCAGCGCCGGGTTGAGCCGGGCGAACGGCAGCACCGCCGCGGTGGTCACGAAGCCGTCGAGCACCACCGGCACGCGCGCCGCCAGTGCCGCTAGAACGGCGCCGGCGATCGCCGCGAGCTCGCGGCCGCCGAGCGCGGCGGCGACCTCGAGCGGATCGGCGAGGATGGCGCGGTGGCGTTCGATCCCGGCGTCGATGGCCGCGCATTTGCGCGCCAGCCCGTCGTCGTCGACGCCGGTGCCGCGGCCGGCCCAGCGCGCGGCGCCGCCGCCGAGCAGTGCGGTGCACAGAGCCGCCGCCACCGTGGTGTTGGCGATTCCCATTTCGCCGACCACGACGAGGTCGCAGTCCGGCGTCACCGCGCGCGCGCCGATGTCGAGCGCGGCGAGGAATTCCCCGGTGGTCATCGCCGGCGCGGCGGTGAAGTCGGCGGTCGGCCGCTCGAGCTCGATGGCCTCGACCCGAAGGTCGGCGCCGGCGAAGCCGGCGAGCTGGTTGATGGCGGCGCCCCCGGCGGCGAAATTCGCCACCATCTGCACCGTGACCTCGCTCGGAAAGGCGGAGACGCCGCGCGCGGCGACGCCGTGATTGCCGGCGAACACCGCGATCCGGATGCGATCGAGCCGCGGCCGGTCGCGGCCCTGCCAGCGCGCGAGCCATGCCGCGAGCTCCTCGAGCCGGCCGAGGCTGCCGGGCGGCTTGGTCAACTGGCGCTGGCGGGCGACCGCGGCGGCCTCGGTCCGCTCATTGCCGTGGGCGAGGTCGCCGCAGAAGGCGCGGATATCGTCGAGGGAGGAAAAACGCATGAAAATCCTGTTGGCGGCGGGCGGGGGATCGGCGATGTCTATAGCATGGAAAACTGGCTTGACGACCTGCGCCGGGCGGCGGGATTCCTGACCCGGGTGCCGATTTCGCAGCCCCACGACACCGACGGATTCCTGCGGGCGATGCGGGTCTATCCGCTGGTGGGCGCGGCGATCGGGCTCGCGGCCGGCTGTCTCCTGCTGGTGTTGCTGAAGCTTCACGTTCCCCCGTTCGCCGCCGCCGCGCTCGCGCTCGGCGCCAGCGCGCTGATCACCGGCGCGCTGCACGAGGATGGCCTCGCCGACATCGCCGACGGCTTCGGCGGCGGCCGCGACAAGCCCGCAAAGCTCGACATCATGCGCGACAGCCGGCTCGGCACCTACGGCACGCTGGCGCTGCTGGTTGTCTTTACGGCCCGCGTCGCCGCGCTGGCGGCGATCCCGGCCCTCAGCGCGATCGCCGCCCTGGTCGCGACCCACGCGCTGGCGCGCGCGGTGGTGCCGGCGGTTTCGTTGCTGCTGCCGTTCGCGCGCGCCGACGGTCTCGCCGCCGGCGCCGGGCAGCCCGACCCGGTGGTGGTCGCCACCGCGCTCGGCTTCGGGGCGCTGATCGCGGTGATCTGCCTGCCGTTCGGCACCGCGGTGCTGGCGATGATCGTCACGGCGCTCGGCGCCACCGCAGTTGGCTGGCTCGCCATGCGCCAGATCGGCGGGGTCACCGGCGACGTGCTCGGTGCCACCGAGCAGGTCGGCGAAGCCCTCGTCCTGCTGCTGCTCGCGGCGCGCCTGGGGTGAATGGCATGACGCGGATCTTCCTGGTGCGGCACGCGCCGGTCGATGCGCCGCGGGGCGTGATCCACGGCCCCCGCGCGCCGGTCGACCTCTCCGACGTCGCCGGCCTCGCGGCGCTGAAGGCGGTGCTGCCGGTGGCCGCGCCGACCTTCTGCAGCCCGGCGCGGCGCACCCGCGACACCGCGCTGGCGCTGCGGCTCGAGCCGACCATGGCGCCCGACTTCCGCGAGCAGGACTTCGGCGCCTGGACCGGCCGGCGGCACGACGACATCGCCGCCCGCGAGGGTGACGCCTATCACGCGTTCTGGCAAAGCCCTGCGATCAACACGCCGCCGGGCGGCGAGAGCTTCGTCGAGCAGGTGCGGCGGGTCGCCGAGGGGCTGGCGAAACTGCCGGACGGCGACGTCATCGCGGTGGTGCATTCCGGCACGATCCGCGCCGCGCTGGCCATCGCGCTGGATTGCGCGCCCGAGCAGGCGCTGCGTTTCGTCGTCGATCCGCTGTCGCTGACCCGGATCGACCGGCTCGCCAGCGGTTGGCGCGTCGGCGCGGTCAACCGCGCCTATTTGACCGCCCACGACGATGATTCCAGGATCTCCGGCAATGCCCCCCGCTGATCTCACGCTGCCGTCGACGCTTCTGGTGCTGGGGGGAGCCCGCTCCGGAAAGTCGCGCTTCGCCGAGGCCCGGATCAGGGCCTGCGGCCTTGCGCCGGTCTATCTCGCCACCGCCACCGCCGGCGACGCCGAGATGGCGGAACGCATCGCCCACCACCGCGCCCGGCGCGGCGCCGACTGGCGCGTGGTCGAGGAGCCGCTCGACCTGGTCGAGGCCCTGCAGGGCTGCGCGGCGCGCGACAGCGCGGTGCTGGTCGATTGCCTGACGCTGTGGCTGTCCAACCTGATGCATGCCGGGCGCGACGTCGAGCGCGAGGCCGCGCGGCTGGTCGCCTGGCTCGCCGCCGCGCCGGGGCCGGTGGCGCTAGTGTCGAACGAGGTCGGGCTCGGCCTCGTGCCGGAGACGCCGCTCGGCCGCAGCTTTCGCGACGCCCAGGGGCGCCTCAACCAGCAGGTCGCGGCGGTCGCCGCCGAGGTGGTGTTCGTCGCCGCCGGACTGCCGCTGTGGCTCAAGGGCGCGGCGGCGGGCTGATCCGCTCAGCGCTCGACCCGCTCGACCTCGGCCGTCAGCCGCTCCAGCGCCTCGACGACCATCAGCCCGCCGCAGGTGGTGAGCCGCTCGGGCAGCACCATGCGCTTCGACGGCGGATAGAATTGCTCCAGCGCCGGATGCATCAGGAAGGCGCGGCCCTGGTCCTCGGCATGGTCGCCGGGTTCGGACAACAGCAGCACGTCGGGCCGAACGCTGAGGATCGCTTCCAGCGAGGCGAAGCCGCCATAGTGGAAATCGCCGAACCGGCCGTCGAGCTCGCGCGCGGCGTCGGCAAGGCCGACGGCGGCAAGCAGCGCGCTGGTGAGCGAGGCGCTGCCCGAGACCCAGCCGCGCCGCGACAGGTCGAGCACGCGCAGCCGCCGGCGCGCGACCGTCGACCGGGCGCGGGCGAGCGCCGCGTCGATGGCCGCGATCTCGCGCGCGGCGCGTTCGGGGTGGCCGACGATGTCGCCCATGCGGATGATCTGCCGCATGATGTCGTCGATCGACAGCGCGGCCTCGAATTCCTCAACCCGCATTCCGTGCGCCGTGAGAAACTGCCGGGTCTCCAGCCGGGTGAAGCTTCCCGCCAGCACGAGGTCGGGCCGGGCGGCGAGCGCGTCCTCGGCCTCGCCCGACAGCCGCGGATAGCGCGCGGCTTCCCCGGCGCGCCACGACTGGGTGGGGTCGCGCGCATAGGGGCTCAGACCCACGATCTGTTCGGGATCGGCGAGCGGCAGCAGCAGCAGGTCGGTGCACAGGTTGATGGAGGCGATCCGCGGCGGCCTGGTCGCCTCCGCCTGCGCACCCGCAACGCCCGCGAGCAGCATCGCCGCGACCACGGCGCCGCGCCGGCGCGCCCGGCCGCTCATTGCGGCGACCACGGCACCAGCACGACGCCGCCGTCGTGGCCGGCGCGGAACGCCGTGATCCGAAACACGTCGGCGAGGATGGCGTCGGTCAGCGCGACGTCGCTCGGGCCCTGCGCCACCAGCCGGCCGCCGTCGAGCACCAGCACCTGGTCGGCGAAGCGCGCGGCGAGGCCGAGGTCGTGGGTGACCACCACCACCAGCACGCCGCCGTCGGCGGCGCGGCGCAGCGTCGCCATCACCTCGATCTGGTAGCGCGGATCGAGCGAGGCGATCGGTTCGTCGGCGAGAATGACCGGGGCCTCCACCGCCAGCACCCGCGCCAACGCGACGCGGCTGCGCTCGCCGCCGGACAGTTCGGTGACGCGGCGGTCGGCGAAGCTTTCGACGTCGGCCGCGGCCATGGCGCGGTCGACCGCCGCGGCGTCGGCCGCGGTGAGCCGCGCCGGATCGGTGGCGCCGTGCGGCGTGCGTCCCAGCGCGACGACGTCGCGCGCCGGCAGCGGCCACGACACCGTGTGGCCCTGCGGCAGGTAGGCGAACCGCAGCGCCCGGGCGCGGATCGACAGCGTGCCGACGTCGACGCCGTCGAGCGTCACCGTGCCGTGGACGGCGTGGGGCGGCAGCAGCCGCGCCAGCGCGCGCAGCAGCGTGGTCTTGCCGGCGCCGTTCGGTCCGACCAGCGCGACCAGGCCGCGGCGCGGCAGCGCGAACGAGACCTCGCGCAGCACCTCGCGGGCCGCCAGCGTGACGCCGAGCCCTTCGACGACAAGAAATGGCGGTGCGCTCATGTCGCGGCTCCGCCGAGCGAACGCCGCTCGCGCATGATGAGGTAGAGAAAGAACGGCACGCCGATGATCGAGGTGAGCACCCCGACCTTGAGCGGCTCGGCGGCGGGAATGAGCCGCACCGCGACGTCGGAGGCGAGCAGCAGGCAGGCGCCCGCCAGCGCGCTCGGCAGCAGGAGGCGCGCCGGATCGGGGCCGATCAGGGGGCGCACCAGGTGCGGCGCCACCAGGCCGATGAAGCCGATGGTGCCGCTGACCGCGACCGCGCCGCCGACGCCGAGCGCGACCCCGACGATCACCGAAAGACGGACGCGGGCGACGTCGATACCGAGGCTCTGGGCCGCCTCCTCGCCGAGGCTCAGCACCCGGAAGGCGTGGCGCCGGCCGAGCAGGATGGCGCCGCCGGCGATGATGAAGGGCAGCGCCAGCACGACGTGGCGAAAGCTGCGGTCCTCGATCGAGCCCAGGAGCCAGAACGAAATCTCGAGCGCCGCGAACGGATTGGGCGACAGGTTCAGCGCCAGCGACGTCAGGGCGCCGGCGAGGCTCGACAGCGCCAGCCCGGCCAGGATCAAGAGCAGCAGGGAGGCATTGCGCCCGGCGATCGCCAGCAGCGCGAACACCGAGACGAAGGCCATGGCGATCGCGGCCGCCGGCAGCGCCCACGAGCGCACGTCGGCGGCGCCGAGCGCGATGACCAGCACCGCGCCGAGCGCCGCCGACTGCGGCGCCCCGAACAGGTCGGGCGAGGCCAGCGGGTTGCGCAACAGGCCCTGCAGGGCGGCGCCCGACAGCCCGAGGATCGCGCCGATGGCGACGGCGAGGATGGTGCGCGGCAGCCGGATCTCGCGCACGATGACCTCGGCGATGGCGTCGCCGCCGCCGCCGAGCGCCGTGACCACCGCCCGCGGCGACAGCCGCACCGGACCGATACCGAGCGAGATTATCGCGAGCCCCGCCGCCACGACGACGAGCATCATGACGACGGCCGGCCCCTTGAGCGCCGCGGAAGATCCAGCTGTCGTCATGATCGAGGTTTGGGTCCCTGGTCAGAAGGTCGCGCCGGCCTTGGCGAGGTAGCTGCGGCCGGGCAACGGGTAGGCGTTGAACACGCCCAGCGTCGAGGCGCTGGCGATGGCATAGTCGTAGTACTGGGCGTTGAACAGGTTGTAGACGCTGATCGACCAGAAGTAGCGATCGTAGGCGCCGCTCAGCTTGAGATCCACGGTGGCATTGGCCGGAATCTGCGGCTGGAAATTCAGCTGGTCGTTGTCCATGCGGCGGCTGCTCCAGGCGCGCAGCGTGGCGTCGGCAACCAGGTATTTCTGGACGATGTTCCAGGTCACCCCGGCATTGGCGGTGTAGCGCGACACCAGCGGGATGTCGTTGCCCGCGAACGGGCCCTCCCGGTACACCGCGCGGGTGTAGGCGAAGCCGCCATGCAGCTGAACGGCGTCGTTCCAGCGGTAGCTCGCGCTGGTCTCGCTGCCGTAGCGCCGCGTCGGATCGAGATTGTAGTTGAAGAAGTCCACCGGGTCGTAGTGGATCTCGTTCTCGAGGTCCATGCCGTAGACGCTCGACTGCATCTCGAACGCGCCGGCCTTGATGCGGACACCGCCTTCGACGTCCTCCGAGGTCTGGGTCTTGAGCTGGAAATTCCCCACGATCGGGTTGCCGAACACGCCGAACATCGGCCCCGAGGCGACGCGCTCGTCGACGTTGGGCGTGCGGAACGCCGACGCCGCGCGCGCGAACACCGTGAAGCTGTCGTTGAAGCGGTGCTCGATCCCGACATGCAGGGCGTGGTTATACTGGGTGCTGTCGAGCGGATTCGCCTGGGCGTCGCCGAAATAGCCCGGCGCCGAGGTGTCGAGGGTGTCGCGCGCATGCACCGTGGTGCTCTGGATGCGGGCGCCGTAGGACAGGTCGGTGGTCGGCAGCACGCCGACGGTGTGCTGCCAGTAGCCGGCGAGCGACTGCTGCGACAGGTCGTAGACGTGGATCGGCGCCAGGTCGACCGCCTCCGGCCGGTCCGAATGGTAGATCGCGTCGTAATAGTCGATGCCGGTGATGACGGTCGAGGGCAGGCCGAACAGCAGGTTCTTGATGTTGAGCCGCGGCGTCAGCGACCACGTCGTCAGCCTCGTGTCGGTGTAGCTGAAGTTGAAGGACTGCAGCGGCAGCGGCCCGAAGAAGCCGGACTCCTGGTGCTTGTTGCGCACCCCGCCGTCGACGATCAGCTCGGCGCCGTCCCACAGCGTCCGGGTGAAGCCGGTGGTGACGCTGAAGCCCTGCTTGGCGCCGTAATCGAGCGGCGAATCGGTTCCCCGGCGCGCGGTGGCGAGCTCGTTGATGCCGAGCGGCGGATCGACCAGCCGCCCGCCGGGAAAGCCGATGCGCTGATCGTCGCCGGTCACGGTCAGGAAGGCGGTGAAATCCGGCATGGTGTAGCGCAGGTCGCCGATGCCGTTGGTCTGGGTGAGCCCGTTGTTGGCGCGGTAGCCGTCGGAGGTGATGGAGTTTCCGCTCACCGAGCTCGACCACGGACCCTGCGTGACGGTTGCGGAGACCGCGCCGGTTTTCTGGTTGAAGGAGCCGACGCCGCCCTCGGCCCGCATCGTCACCGGCGCCCCGCCGGTTGCGGTCTTGGTGACGATGTTGATGACGCCGCCGACCGCGTTGTCGCCGTAGAGCACGGCGCCGCTGTTGCCGCGGGTGATCTCGATGCGCTCGATGGAATCGCGCGGGATGGTCGACAGGTCGACCCCCATGAGGTCGAGATCGTTGAGCCGGCGGCCATTGACCAGCACCAGCGTGTTGGGGGTGGCGAAGGCGCCGAAGCCGCGCAGGTCCACCGAAGTATAGGCGCCGCTGGCGCCGCCATAGAGCGTCTGCAGCTGCACGCCCGGCACCTGGCCGATGATTTCCGGCACGCTCTGCGCCGGCGAGCGGGCGATGTCGTCGGCGGTGATCACCGAGGTCGAGGCGCCGACGATGGCGGTGTCGGCGATGCGGCTCGCCGTGACGCTGATGGTCGGCAGCGTGTCGGCGGTCTGGGCCTGCGCGGCCGCCGGCGCGGCGAGCGCGAGCGCCGCGGGAAGCGTCGAGGTGGCGAGAACGGAAAACAGGCCGCGATGCGGCCGCGGGGCGGGAGGAATCGAAGACATGAGAGCTCAGCCTCGGGTTGACGTCTGTGGCACGTCACCGCAACTGAGATCGCATGGCGGGCCCCAGGCCCCCCATGAAATCAATGTCTGTAACTCCCCGACCGACATTGTCGCGTGTGACCACGGCTGACGGCAGGTCTCCTGGCTCGCGGGTCATCACCTAGTGTCGCCTTCCCGGGACCGAGTTCCCAGTGGCGCAGGACAGCAGGCTCGTCGCTTACAGTTGCGGGGGCAGCTGCGGCTTGAAACGTCTCACCGCATTCCCTTTTGATCCCCGAAGGGAACCGTCAACCAGACGTTAAGGATGTTGCGAAGCGCGAGTCAAGACCGCTGCGGGGAAGCCCGCGGGCCATGCTGTTCCAAAACGCGACGCCGATGAGCAGCGCCTTAACATCTGGAACGGCAACGGAACGAACCGGGTCCGAATCGGCCGAATCATCTTGCGTCGCTCTGGATGTGGTAAGCGCCGGTGCGACTGGCACAACATAGCGACGCGGCTGGAACCGCGGTTCTGCCGGCAGTTAACCGGCTCTTGCCGCTGTCAGCCGCGATGGCCCAACGGCAATTTGCGCGTCGTCTTCAGGCAGTCGAGCACGATGGACGAGCGCACATGGGCGACGCTGTCGTGGGGCATCAGCACGTTGTTGACGATGTCGGACAGGCTCTTGAGGTCGCGCAGCGCGATCTTGAGCAGGTAGTCGGCGTCGCCGGTGATGGCGTAGGCCTCCTGGATCGCGTCGGTCCGCCGCACCAGGTCGCGGAAGCGCTTGGCGTTGTTGGGCGAGTGGGTCGCCAGCGTGATCTGCACCAGCGCGATGACGTTGAAGCCAAGCGCCTCGCCGGAGAGGTCGGCGTGATAGCCTTGGATGATGCGCGCGTCCTCCAGTCGGCTGCGCCGCCGCGAGCATTGCGAGGCGGAGAGCCCGGCGGCGTCGGCCAGTTCCTGGTTGGTGAGGCGGCCGTCGTCCTGCAGGGCGGCGAGGATCTTCAGATCGAAGCTGTCGACGGAGATCATGCACGAAGTCCTGTATCTATGCACGGATCATGCATAATGGGCGCGAATGCCTGTCACTTTGCACGAACATTGTGGCGAATCCGGCGGATCATGGCAACGTTCCAACCGCCGAGGAGCCGCCATGGGTCCGTTTCCGCACGACGCCGTCCCCGCCACGCTGTCCGACGCCAACCCGATGGGCACCGACGGCTTCGAGTTCGTCGAGTTCGCCCACCCCGGGCCCGGGCAGCTGCACGCGCTGTTTCGGCTGATGGGATTTTCCGCGGTGGCGCGGCACCGGAGCAAGGCGATCACCGTGTACCGCCAGGGCGACGTCAATTACCTTGTCAACGAGCAGCCCGGCAGCCATGGCCGCGATTTCGTCGCTGCCCACGGCCCGTGCGCGCCGTCGATGGCGTTTCGCGTGGTCGACGCCCGCCATGCCTGGGAGCGCGCGCTGGCGCTCGGCGCCGAAGCCGCCGGCGTCGACGCCGCGCGCAAGGTGCTCGACGTCCCGGCCATCAAGGGTATCGGCGGCAGCCTGCTCTATTTCGTCGACCGCTACGGCGCCAAGGGCTCGCCCTATGCGGACGAGTTCGAGTGGCTGGGCGCGGCCGACCCGCGCCCCGAGGGCGCCGGGCTGTTCTACATCGACCACCTCACCCACAACGTCCATCGCGGCCGCATGGACGTGTGGACCTCGTTCTATACGCGGCTGTTCGACTTCCGCCAGATCCGCTTCTTCGACATCGAGGGTCGCGCCTCGGGCCTGTTCTCGCGCGCGCTGACCTCGCCCGACGGCAAGATCCGGATCCCGATCAACGAGGACGCCGGCGACAGCGGGCAGATCGAGGAATATCTCGCGGCCTATCGCGGCGAGGGCATCCAGCACGTCGCCTGCGGGGTGCGCGACATCTACCGCGCCATCGAGCGGCTGCGCGCCGACGGGCTGCCGTTCATGCCCTCTCCGCCGCGGACCTACTACGAGCGTCTCGACGCACGCCTGCCAGGCCACGGCGAGGACGTGGCGCGGCTCTCCGCCAACGGCATCCTGATCGACGGCGAGGGCGTGGTCGGCGGCGGCCATACCAAGGTGCTGCTGCAGATCTTCTCCGCCAACGCCGTCGGCCCGATCTTCTTCGAATTCATCGAGCGCAAGGGCGACGACGGCTTCGGCGAGGGCAACTTCAAGGCGCTGTTCGAATCGATCGAGGAAGACCAGATCCGCCGCGGCGTGCTGCGGGTCGCGGCGAAGCCGGCGGCGTAGTCCTCATGGGCTCGCGGAGTAGTCCTCATGGTGAGGAGGCGCGCTTGCGCCGTCTCGAACCATGAGGCCGAGGCGCATGCGGTTGGTGGCCTCATCCTTCGAGACGCATCGCTGCGCGATGCTCCTCAGAGTCTGACTCAAAATACAGCGGCGATAGGGAAGCGCAGGTCCCACCCGCGACCGTCGTCCCCGGCGCGCAGCGACCGGGGACCCAGTACACCGCCACGTCGCGGTTCTGTCACTGGCGACCTTCAATACTGGGTCCCCGGTCAAGCCGGGGACGACGGCGGTGGGTGAAGCTGGCGCCTTGCGCCACACGTGGTGTCACGGCTGGCATTTTCGGTCAGACACTCAGACTGAGGGGGCGGTGTTGGGCGCGTGGGGTCGGGGCGCGATGGTGGCGGAGAAACCGGCTTCCTCCCCTCATGGTAAGGAGCGCGGCAGCGCCGCGAGTCTCGAACCATGAGGCCGAGGCGCCGCGGGCCTCATCCTTCGAGACGCCGCTTCGCGGCTCCTCTGGATGAGGGAGTGACGCCGAATTCGTCGACAGCGCCGTTCACCGCTCCCGAAACACCACGGTGAGATTGTTCGCCGGCATCTCGACCACGCGGTCGAGGGCAAAGCCGGACTGCTCCGCGAGCGCCGCGACGTCGTCCAGCTGTCGCAGGCCCCAGGCCGGGTCGCGGGCGCGCAGGCTGGCGTCGAACTCCTCGTTGCTCGGCGCGGTCGGCACGTCGTGGCGGCGGTAGGGGCCGTAGAGAACGAGCGGCGCGCCGGCCGGCAGCACCGCGGCGGCGCCGGCGAACAGGCCCTCGGTCGAGCGCCACGGCGAGATGTGGATCATGTTGATGCAGACCATGGCATCCGCCGCGGTGACCGGCCACGGCGGCGCCGCCGCGTCGAGCGCAATCGGCGCGCGGACGTTGCCAAGCCCGCTCTCGGTGATCCAGGCTTGGATGCTCTCCCGCGCGCCGGCGTCGGGATCGCTCGGCTGGAACGCCAGGCCGGGCAGGTGCCGGGCGAAATGCACGACATGCTCACCGGTGCCGCTGGCGATCTCCAGCACCAGGCCGTGGGCGGGCAGCACCTCGCGCAGCACCGCGAGGATCGGATCGCGGTTGCGGAGCGCGGCGGGGGCGGAGCGGCGATCGTCGGTCATGGCGTGTGGTTTACAGCGAAGGGATGGCGGCGGGAAGGCGGTGGGCGGTCTGGAGTAAGCCTCGTCATGCGCGGGCTTGACCCGCGCATCCACTCTTTAGGACCTCGCCGGGTTGCAAAGCGTGGATGGCCGGGTCAAGCCCGGCCATGACGGAGAGAAAGCAAAAAGCTCCGGGGCAAGGCCCCGGAGCTTTGCAGCAAGAGTGGGACTGCGCGGTCCGCTCAGCCCGCCGCGGTCACGGCGCGCTGCGCCATCACCTTGATCAGGTTGGCGCGGTAGGCCGAGGTGCCGTGGAGGTCGTCCATCAGGCCCTGGTCCGACACCGTGACGCCGTCGATCGCGGAAGCCGACCAGTTGGCCTTGAGGGCGGCTTCGATCGCCGGCATCCGCATCACGCCGCCCTGCGACGCGCCGGTCACGGCGACGCGCACGTCGCCGGTCTTGGTCTTGGCCACGAACACGCCGGTGAGCGCGAAGCGCGAGGCCGGATGCGGGAACTTGGCGTAGGCCGCCTTGGCCGGGATCGGGAACGACACCGCGGTGATCAGCTCGCCGTCGTCGAGCGCGGTGGTGAACAGGCCCTTGAAGAAGTCGCCGGCCTTGATGCTGCGCTTGTTGGTCTTGACGGTGGCGTCGAGCGCCAGCAGCGCGGCGGGGGAATCCGCCGCCGGGTCGTTGTTGGCGATCGAGCCGCCGATGGTGCCGCGGTGGCGCACCGCCGGGTCGCCGACCAGCGAGATCAGGTAGGCGAGGGCGGGGATGGCCGACTTCACCGTGGCGCTGGTGGCGATGTCGAAATAGGGCGTCGCGGCCTTGATGGTGAGGGTGTCGCCAGTGGCCTCGATGCCGACCAGGTCCTTGATCTTGGCGATGTCGATGAGGTCGCTCGGCGACGCCAGCCGCTGCTTCATCACCGGCAGCAGGGTGTGGCCGCCGGCGAGGTAGCGCGCCTCGGAGCCCTTGGCGTAGAGGGTTGCGGCCTCGTCGACGCTGGAGGCGCGGTGATACGTGGTCTCGTGCATGATCGTACTCCTCCTGCTCGCTTACTCAGCGGCCTGCTTTGCGTGCACTGCGTTCCAGACCCTGACGGGGGTCGCCGGCATCACCAGGTTGTCGTTGCCGATGGCGTCGGTGATGGCGTTGATCACCGCCGCCGACGAGCCGATCGCGCCGGCCTCGCCGCAGCCCTTGATGCCGAGCGGATTGCCGGGGCAGAGCGTCGTGGTGTGCGAGACGTTGAACGACGGCAGGTCGTCGGCGCGCGGCATGGTGTAGTCCATGAACGACGCGGTCACGAGCTGGCCGTTGTCGTCGTAGACCGTGCCTTCCAGCAGCGCCTGGCCGATGCCCTGGGCGAGCCCGCCATGGACTTGGCCCTCGACGATCATCGGGTTGATCATGCGCCCGAAGTCGTCGGCGGCGACGAAGTTGATGAAGGTGGTCTTGCCGGTGTTCGGATCGACCTCGACCTCGCAGATATGCGTGCCAGCGGGGAAGGTGAAGTTGGTCGGATCGTAGAACGCGCTCTCCTTCAGCCCCGGCTCCATGCCGTCCGGCAGGTTGTGGGCGGTGTAGGCGGCGAGCGCCACCATCGGCAGCGCGATCGCCTTGTCGGTTCCGGCCACCTTGAACTGGCCGTCCTCGATGACGATGTCGCCCTCGGAGGCTTCGAGCTGGTGGGCCGCGATCTTCTTGGCCTTGGCTTCGACCTTCTCCATCGCCTTGACGATGGCGGTGAGGCCGACCGGACCCGAGCGCGAGCCGTAGGTGCCCATGCCGAACTGCACCTTGTCGGTGTCGCCGTGGACGATCGCGACCTGGCCGATGGAAATGCCGAGCCGGTCGGCGACCACCTGGGCGAAGGTGGTCTCGTGGCCCTGGCCATGGCTGTGCGAGCCGGTCAGGATCTCGATGGTGCCGACCGGGTTGACGCGCACCTCGGCCGATTCCCACAGCCCGACGCCGGCCCCCAGGCTGCCGACCGCCTTCGACGGTGCGATGCCGCACGCCTCGATGTAGCAGGACAGCCCGATGCCGCGCAGCTTGCCTTCCTGCTTGGCCTTGGCCTTGCGCGCCGGGAAGCCGTCATAGTCGATCGCCTTCTTGGCGGCGTCGAGCGAGGCGTTGAAGTCGCCGACGTCGTAGGCCATGATCACCGGCGTCTGGTACGGGAACTGGGTGATGAAGTTCTTGCGGCGCAGCTCGGCCGGATTGACCTTGAGCTGCCGCGCCGCGGTTTCCATCAGCCGTTCGACCAGGAAGCTCGCCTCGGGACGGCCGGCGCCGCGATAGGCATCGACCGGCGTGGTGTTGGTGTAGACGCTGATCACTTCGGCATGGATGTTGGGGATCACGTACTGGCCCGACAGCAGCGTGGCGTAGAGATAGGTCGGCACCGACGACGAGAACAGCGACATGTAGGCGCCGAGATTGGCGTGGGTCTTCACCTTCAGCCCGACGATCTTGTGGTCCTTGTCGAAGGCCATCTGGGCGTGGGTGATGTGGTCGCGGCCGTGGGCGTCGGTGAGGAAGGACTCGGTGCGGTCCGCGGTCCACTTCACCGGTCGCTGGATCTTCTTCGACGCCCACAGCGCCACCATTTCCTCGGGATAGATGTAGATCTTGGAGCCGAAGCCGCCGCCGACGTCGGGGGCGATCACCCGCAGCTTGTGCTCGGGGGCGATGTTGTAGAACGCCGACAGCACCAGGCGGGCGACGTGCGGGTTCTGCGAGGTGGTGTAGAGCGTGTAGTGGTCTTCGGCGGCGTCGTAGTCGGCCACCGCGGCGCGCGGCTCCATGGCGTTGGGCACCAGGCGGTTGTTGATCAGGTCGATCGACACCAGGTGGGCGGCCGACTTGATCGCCGCGTCGGTGGCGGCCTCGTCGCCGATCACCCAGTCGTAGATGATGTTGCCGGGGGCTTCCGGGTGCAGCTGCGGTGCGCCGGGCGCGATCGCCGCGCGCACGTCGGCCACCACCGGCAGTTCCTCGTAGTCCACCACCACGGCATCCGCGGCGTCGCGGGCCTGGTTGCGGCTTTCCGCCAGCACCACGGCGACCGCCTGGCCGACGAAGCGGACGGTCTCCGGCGCCATCGCCGGCCACGCGCCCATCTTCATGGGCGAGCCGTCCTTGGAATGGATCATCCAGCCGCAGATCAGGTTGCCGACCTTGTCGTCGGCCAGCTGCTGGCCGTTCAGCACCGCGACCACGCCCGGCATCTTCAGCGCTTCCGACGGGTCGATGCGCTTCACCTTGGCGTGGGCGTGCGGGCTGCGCACGAAGGCGGCATAGGTCATGCCGTGGATCCGGACGTCGTCGACGTAGCGGCCCTTGCCGGTGATGAATCTCTTGTCTTCCTTGCGAACGACGCTCGCGCCAATGCCCTCAACGCTCATGCGATCTCTCCTTGTGGGACCATCCGCGGCGCGGCACACGCGCTGCGGGTCGCGGTCTCTGCTGATCAGATTCAGTAAGGAATATGCGGCACGCTTCGGCCTACTCGGCCGCGGCGGCAACCTTCATGCGGCCGGCGGCGTCGAGCACCGATTTGACGATGTTGTGATACCCGGTGCAGCGGCAGATGTTGCCCTCGAGCTCGGCGCGGACGGTGTCCTCGTCGAGGTTGCCGCCGTAGCGATGCACGATGTCGATCGCCGACATGATCATGCCCGGGGTGCAGTAGCCGCACTGCAGGCCGTGGTTGTCGCGGAACGCGGCCTGCATCGGGTGCAACTCGTCACCCTTGGCGATGCCTTCGATGGTGGTGACGGTCGCGCCGCTGGCCTGGACGGCGAGCGTGGTGCAGGACTTCACCGCGCGGCCGTCGATGTGGACCACGCAGGCGCCGCACTGGCTGGTGTCGCAGCCGACATGGGTTCCGGTGAGACCGAGCTGGTCGCGCAGCAGGTGGACCAGCAATGTGCGGTCCTCGACCTCGGCGGTGACCGCCTTGCCGTTGATCGTCAGTTTGACTGTGGACACTCGTAACCTCCCTTTTTTAAAGGCGAAATTTATTTGTTGGCGGGCATTTAAGTCCCAGCCCCGGGGCCTTGCAACCGGGATCTTGGTCGTAGGCATTCGCGGTTGCGTGAAGTCCGATGCCTAGCAGCCAGATATGACACTGGCGCGTGCGCCCCCGCGCCGCCGCGGTCTTGCGAGGCCCCGGCTCAAGTGCAAAATGGGAATAGATTGCAACGTCTTGCGTGGCGTATCCGCGGACCGGCGGACCACGGTCGTCATGAAACATAAACAAGACATCGAGAGTTCGGGCGGGCGGACAACGGAGCGGGCGTGATCAACAAGCAAATCGACGACATCCGGGAGGCGGTGAACGACATCCGCGACGGCGCGGTGGTGCTGGTGCCGGGGTTCGGCGCGGTCGGCATCGCCGACCATCTGCTGGAGGCCCTGTGCGACCAGGGCGCCACCGACCTGACCATCGTGGCCAACAATGCCGGCAACGACGAGCACGGGCTGGCGCGGCTGATCAATCTCGGCCGGGTGCGCAAGGTGATCTGCTCCTACCCGCGCTCGGGCGACTACAGCGCGTTTCTCAACGCCTACCGCGCCAAAACGCTGGAACTCGAGCTGGTGCCGCAGGGCACCATCAGCGAGCGCATGCGCTGCGCCGCCGCGGGCCTCGGCGGCTTCTTTTCGCCGGTGTCGGCCGGCACCAGGCTCGCCGAAGGCAAGGAGACCCGCGAGATCGACGGCAAGCTCTATGTCTTCGAGAAGCCGCTGCGCGGCGACGTGGCGCTGGTGAAGGCCTGGCGCGCCGACCGCTGGGGCAACCTGACCTACCGGAAATCCGCCCGCAATTTCAATCCGATCTGCGCCCAGGCGGCGGATCTCACGATCGTCGAGACCGCGGCCATGGTCGAACTCGGCGCGCTCGACCCCGAGACCGTGATGACGCCGGGGATCTTCGTCGACCGGATCGTCGCGGTGGGCGAAGCCCCGCCGAAGAATCACCCTGGCTATGCCAAGTTTGCCGGAGCCGCAGCATGACCCCCCTCTCGCGTTTCCAGATCGCCTGGCGGGCGGCGCAGGACCTTCCCGAAGGGGCCTACGTCAATCTCGGCATCGGCATGCCGACGCTGGCGGCCCGCTACGTCCCCGCCGGCCGCGAGGTGATCTTCCACTCCGAGAACGGCGTGCTCGGGCTCGGGCCGGCGCCGCAGCCGGGCGAGGAGGACGAGGACCTGATCGACGCCGGCAAGAACCTCACCACCCTGGTGCGCGGCGGCTGCTACGTCCATCACGCCGACGCCTTCCTGATGATCCGCGGCGGCCATCTCGACATCAGCCTGCTCGGCGCCTTCGAGGTCTCGGGCACCGGCGACCTCGCCAACTGGACCACCGAGGATCCGAACTTCCCGCCGGGCGTCGGCGGCGCCATGGACCTCGCGGTCGGCGCCCGCCAGATCCGGGTGCTGATGGATCACGTCGACAAGAAGGGCAAGCCGCGCATCCTCAACCGCTGCGCGCTGCCGCTGACCGCGGCCGGCGTGGTCAGGCGCATCTACTCCAGCCTCGCGGTGATCGACGTCACGCCCGAGGGGCTCGTGGTGGTCGAGATGGTGCCGGGCATGGATATCGATCGCCTGCAGGCACTGACCGAGCCCAAGCTCATGCTCGCCCCCGGCTGCGGCGTCATCGCCGCGCCGGCGGAACTGGGGGCGCCGGCGGCCAAGGCGGCCGGGCAGGCGGCGTGAGGTGGAGTCTGGGTCAGAGGGCCGGCAACAGGACCAGCCGTCATTGAAGAACTCGTCATGGCGGGGCTTGTCCCTCATCGATTCACACATCTCGTAGTGGCCCTGAACATGTAGTCCAGGAGCTTCGTTTTCGGGCAGTGTCCAGTTCCCTCTGGGAGGGTTAGGGAGGGGGGTGACGGAGAAGCCGCAGCGCGACTGCTCGCTGCTTCCGCCCTCACATCAATTTCAGAGTTTGCGGCTTACCCCCCTCCCCGGCCCTCCCCCACAAGGGGGGAGGGAGTGCGCAACGCCGCGGGCGAAGGCCTCGACCGCGGCATCCGGCCCTCCCCCACAAGGGGGGAGGGAGTGCGCAACACATCGTCTCCTTCTCGGTCGACGGATCGAGATGTGTGAATCCAGTACCCCACAGGGGGGAGGGAACAGGTCATCGGCGGAGAAATTCAGTCCCCAAACTGACTGCCCCGTGAACAGTCGGGACCGGCCCGCGATGTCCGGCTGCAAATACCGGTTGCGGTACCCGCCTGATACTCCCTCGGCCCTGAAGTTGGCGTCCGGGCGCCATACACGGAGGGGTAGTAGTTTACTCCCTTTTATCGATTTTATCCTAGCGTGCCCCCGACGCACCGCGCCGGCCCAGACCGCGCGGTGTCCGCAATGGCCAATCGGGGTGGGGTAGTTCGCACATGGGCTGGTTCAAGGGCGCCGACGCTGGCACGCAGCGCAAACCCGGCATGCTGTCCAACATGAGGTTTCGGACCAAGATCATGGCCGGGTTCGTCACGGTGCTCGGCCTCTCGGCCATGAGCATGGGCGTCGCCTATTTCGGCTTCGAGCGGATCTCGGCGGGGATGGCCTCCTACCATGCCATCGTCGCCCAGACCGACGGC
Source organism: Xanthobacteraceae bacterium (assembly GCA_031291445.1). Taxonomy (GTDB): domain Bacteria; phylum Pseudomonadota; class Alphaproteobacteria; order Rhizobiales; family Xanthobacteraceae; genus Bradyrhizobium_A. The sequence continues at coordinate 98,206 of JARLJA010000143.1, forward strand.
GCCCGCGACATCGACCGCGAGCTCGCCTCCTACCAGGCGCTGGCGCGTTACTACGCGGTGACCGGCGCCGCCGCCGACGAGACCGCGGCGCGCGAGGCCGAGACCGCGCTCGGCCAGGCCATCAAGTCCGCCCAGGCGGTCGCCAGCAGCGACAACCGCCAGAAGATCGCGGATCTCGCGGCCAAGTTCGAGGGCTTCACCGCGCTGTTCGGCCAGGTCGTCAAGCTCAAGGCCGACAACGCCGAGATCGCCTCCAACCAGTTGCTGCGGCTCGGCAACTTCTTCCGCTACCGGCTCGAGGATCTCGCCGACACCGCGGCGCTCGAAGGCCAGACCGACCTGCAGACGGCGGTGAAGGAATTGGCGACCCAGTGCGCCGCGGTCGCCGCCAATGTCGGCAACTACATCGTGCGGCCGGACCAGTCGATCGCCAACAGCGCCACCGCCCGCATCCACCTGCTGAAGAACAACTTCGCGGCATTGAGCTCGGGCCAGGAAAAGCTCACCGTCAAGATCAAGGAGATCTCGGACCAACTCGGCAGCTACCAGACCTCCTTCACCAAGTTCGTGCAGAACGCGACCGCGATCAACGATCTCGTCAGCAAGATGAACGAGGCCGCCCGCGAGATCAGCCAGGACGGCAAGGCGATGAAGGATACCCTGCTGGCGCAGCAGCAGGCGGTGTCCGAGCGCTCGATGGCGATCGCCCACGACACCCGGAACTTCGTGACCATGCTCGGGCTCGGCGGCCTGGTGTTCGGCGCGATCCTCGCCTGGACGCTGGGCCAGGGCATCTCGCGCCCGATGATCGGCATGTGCGCGGCGATGCGCGAGCTCGCCTCGGGCAATTTCGACGTGGTGCTGCCCGGCCTCGGCCGCAAGGACGAGATCGGCGAGATGGCGAGCGCGGTCGAGGAGTTCAAGCTGCAGGCGGTCGCCAAGGCCGAGCGCGAGGCGGCCGAGCGCGAGCAGCAGAACGCGGCGAGCAGCGCGGCGCGGCGCTCCGAACTGCACCGCTTCGCCGAGGACTTCGAGACCGCGGTCGGCGGCATCGTCTCCAACGTGTCGTCGTCGGCGAGCCAGCTCGAGAGCGCCGCCGGCTCGCTGACGCGGACGGTGGAAACCACCCAGGAGCTGTCCGGCCGGGTCGCCGGCGCCTCGGAGGAAGCCTCCACCAACGTCCAGTCGGTGGCGTCCGCCACCGAGGAACTGTCGGCCTCGGTGCACGAGATCGGCCGCCAGGTCCAGGAATCCAGCCGCATCGCCGGCGCCGCGGTGGCGCAGGCCGAACAGACCGACGCGCGCATCGCCAAGCTGTCGCGCGCCGCCCAGCAGATCGGCGACGTCGTCAAGCTGATCACCGCGATCGCCGAGCAGACCAACCTGCTGGCGCTCAACGCCACCATCGAGGCGGCGCGGGCCGGCGAGGCCGGCCGCGGCTTCGCGGTGGTCGCGACCGAAGTGAAGTCGCTGGCGAGCCAGACCGCCAAGGCGACCGACGAGATCTCCTCCCACATCACCGGCATGCAGGTGGCGACCCAGGAGTCGGTGGCCGCGATCAAGGAGATCGGCGACACCATCGGCCAGATCTCGCGGATCGCCTCGACCATCGCCACCGCGGTCGAGCACCAGAGCGCCGCCACCCAGGAAATCGCCCGCAACGTCCAGAACGTGGCGCACGGCACCCAGGAGGTCGCCGGCAGCATCACCGAGGTCAACCGCGGCGCCAGCGAGACCGGCGCGGCCTCCGCCGAGGTGCTCAACTCGGCGCAGACGCTGTCGGTGGAAAGCACCCGGCTGCGCCAGGAGCTCGAGCGCTTCATGGCGACGATCCGCGCGGCGTAAGCGCCGCGGCGTCTTCGCACTGATCCGTCTTCTCCGCGATCGCACCGCGCGCCGCTCCGGCGCGCGTTGTGCGTTGGCGGGGAAGGGGCCGGCCGCGAGCGCTCTCCGTCCGAATTTCGTCAGGAGCCGATCGTCTCCGACTCGTCATGCGCGGGCTTGACCCGCGCATCCACGCTTGAGAGCCGTGCCGCGCTGCAAAGCGTGGATTGCCGGGTCGAGCCCGGCAATGACGAAGGAATGATAGCGTGATGTCAGAATGGCTTGAAAAAGCAGGTCGACTTCTCGGTCAGGCTCTCAGGACGACGGCGCCCGCTACGCCTTCCTGATCCGGAAGCTGAGCACGTCGCCGCGGCGTCCCGTCTCCTCCAGCACGTCGCCGGTCTCCTGCACCAGGTGCGGGATGTCGATCGCCGCCAAAGGATCGGTGCACTCCACCACCACGCGCTCGCCGCGCTTCGCCGCGCGCAACGCCTTGCGGGTCTTGAGCGCCGGCAGCGGGCATTTCAGGCCGTGCAGGGCGAGGACGGTCTCGGACATGGCGGTAGGCGGATCTCGCGGGTCTTGGCGCGTCACGATCGGGACCGCCGCACCGGGGAGGGTGTCGCCCTCCGGGGTGGGAAAATCAAGGGCGCGGCCGCCGCGCCGGCACCGGTCGCCATGTCGGGGCCTGCGGCCCCAGACTCACGCGCGCCGATCGAGTTCCGACCGCGTGGCGAGGGTGACCGGGGTCACCCCGCGCGATCGAATAAACCGCAATATTCCCAATGGCTTGATAAAATCCAAGGCCAGCCTTCGGCAGGCGCTTGCAAATCGCGCCGCGCCCCGCCATGACAGGCGCCACGGAGAGGTGGCCGAGTGGTTGAAGGCGCACGCCTGGAAAGTGTGTATACGGGAAACCGTATCGCGGGTTCGAATCCCGCTCTCTCCGCCAGATCGGTCTTGTCCAGCCCGGACGCCTTCTGCCCTTTCTCCCGGCAGCGTGACGATCATAGTGAAGCGGCGAAGCGGCGGGTTGTTGTTCCCGATCCAGATCGCACCACCGCTCCCCGGTTTTGACGCCTGACGCAGCGTGAGAAACGGATAAGGCGTCACCCACGAAGCTCGCTAGGATGTCACGCCGTATATCTACCTCCTACGAGAGAGGCCACCCGGGACTCGCGCTGCTTACGCACGCGGGTTTCTATTGGCGGGGGCGATTCGCAGGGCCGCCTCCCATATCTCGTTCGTCTCCTGCGGGGCTTGATGGTATTATCTGGTATCTGTAACCGAGCGGGAGATCTCGGATGTTTGGGGAAAGCGACAATTCAAGTGGGCCGAGTATGGCCCGTATCAGGATCGCCTTGGCGTCCTGCAATTGGCCAATGCCTCGCGCCATCGCGAGTTCATGGTAGTCTCGACCAACGTAAAGGCGAGCCTCAGCGACTACTATGTGGGCGTGCCCTCAAAGGAGTTGATGGCGCTGTTTGACGGCTTTGAGCCAGTCGGCGAGGGTGAGCTTCCGAAGGTGGTTGACTCGCTTGTATTGGCCGACATGGACGCGTTCAAGGAGCGTTTCAAGTGCCGGCACCAATTGAGACGATCATGACCGACGTGCCGGAAAAGGCCGAAGAAATTGCCCGCAGGACCTGGGACATGGCGCAACGCGTCGGTATGCAAATCGCGGCGTTGCCGAAGGAACAGCGCGAACCGGCGCTTGTGCAAGCTGAGCAGTCGCTGACGAAGACCTATCAGGAGTTCGGCGCGACAGGCCCGCAGCTCGAAGGCTTTGTGAAGTTGCAGATGCAGGCTATCAGGCACTTCGTGGCCGAGATCGAGGCCAGCGGCACCCCGCAGGGCGGCAACGCGTAGGATGCGCCCATGTGGGACTCGTTCTGGGAATGGCTGTCGAAGCTCCCGCCGGGGAGTGCGACGTTCGTTGGCGCGCTCACGGGATCGAGCTTTGGCCTCATCGCCATCTTGATAGGTGCATTCGTCAACGCCTCGCTCAATCGAGGGCGCGATGACCGTTTGCGCGATGAAGAGCGTATCGCTGTAGCATCGATGCTCTACGCGGAACTAAAAGGCATTCATCGCACCCTGACGGAGAACGCTCAGCACATGACCGACAAACCCCCGGACCACGACGGCGGGTTCATGGTCCCAGAGCCTTCGATAAAGCTGCTTCCTGAAATGGTGTCGAAGATCGGCTTGTTGCGCGCGGACACCATCCGCACGGTGATGGATGCGTACGTGCTGACAGAGCAGTATTTGGAGCAGTTGATCCTAGTCGGCGGATCACTCCAAGCGAACATGCCGGAAAACCGCCAGCTCGTTTATATGGACGCCCACCACGCGCCGTTCGTCATCGAGTTCAATGAGACAAGGGCAGGGGTGGTGAAGGAAGCGATGAACGCGCTGGCGCCGTACCTCAAATAGCTTAACCTGTTTGGGGCGGTCTTGGGGCGACAACAGGTGAATGAACGATGCCCTATGAATTTCCGGACCTTCATGCCGAGAAGCACAGCCTTGTGCGAGAGCTGTTCATCTCGACTGCGGACGATAATTACACGGCGGCCCGGTGGTGTTTCCAGCAAGGGCTGAATGTCGATTTCTTCTGGCTGGCGGTCCACTGCCTCGAAAAGTACTTCAAAGCCGTCTTGCTGATGAACGGGCGTTCTTCGCGGGGATTTGGCCATGACATTTTCAGGTTGTATGCCGCTGTGCGGCCTCTTGCGCCTGAATTGCTGATCTCTCAATTCGTGAGGCCAGACAATATGCCAGCGCACATGTGGCGCGAAGAGACGGTAGTGGATTTTATTCAACGGATCTTCCAAGACGGAAATGCCGATAACCGCTATCTTCTTTATGGGTACGGCAGGAATCCTGAAGACCTGTTCAAGCTGGATCAGGTCGTGTTTTCAGTTCGACGGCTCGCGCAAGCGCTAGAAGTGCGTTACGTGGGCGAAGGCGATGACGATCCGCCGAGATACTCGCGGCGTGAAGCTCTGGCCATGCGTCCAACGAGACACGAGAATCTGCAAAGTAATCTTGAGCAGACCATGGAAGGAAAGCGTGGCGGAGAATTGCAGAGGGTACTCTTGAATTGGAACTTCCCATTTGCGGGCGATCACTATCGGCACGAGCCATCAACGTTCACGTCGGCATTCCAAAATCCTATGCTGATGACGCGGCTTTATGAGACCCTCGACTGCGGAACGAGCCACTTTGCCGAGGGCGATAGATTGTGGGCTTGGGTGCAAGCAAACATTCAACTCCCCGGCAGTCTGGTGGCGGAAGTGGAAGCTGAGCGCGAGAGACGCAAGCAAGCGACAATTGCGGCCGGACGGGTGTGAGGACACTGCGCCGTTGCGGGCAGTTCGTCCAACCCGTCTAAATCCCGCGTTCATTGGCTCCATCCGGTTTCGCTCGGCGTAGTAGTGTGTCGTGTTCTCCGATAAGCTCGCCCATTCAAGGTTCGTATATCTTCATGACTATCTTCGATAGCGTGCTCAAAATCATCCTTAGGGTGTGTCGACGTTTGCGCCGCGTCAAAACAATGACAGCATCATCTCAAACGCGCGGAATTTGAGAATATTCCGTTCGAGTGGCGGCAGCCGTTTACCCTCAGGATGTTCGAGGAAGCGCATCTTGCCTTCAACTATGCGACCGTTCGGGGCGTGTTAGGGGTGGCAAGGTGGCAAAGCAATCGCCGCCAACGCCGCCGCGCTTCATCCTCCAGTACTAAGCTTCGCATCATTTCCGCGCCGATCCCTGATGTCGCCGTCGAGCAGCAACATTCAGAATGCCTCGCGATTGTCACCCGCGTCGACAAAGCAATCACAGTAGTGAGCCAACGTCCCGGTGAAGGCCTTCGTATTGGTGGTGGCGCGGCAGCTGGAGTGCTCGTTTATCGGCGGGTAAGCTGTAATATTAAGGGCCTGGTGGCGTTGGTGGTGGCGTAGCTTTGTCTTTGTCTTCAATCGGCTTATCCGGATCGGAATGAACGTCGCCCTTGTTATTGTCAGAGGCGCCGTCGCGTTGCCCTCGAACGAGCGCCCCCCAACTATTGACTTCTGTTTCGACCAGACGACAGATCGTGCTTGTAAAGACACGCACATCTACTTCTTCGCCATCTTTGTCATTGTATGGTTTTGCGTGCACAAGAAACTTGGCAAGCTCGTTCCAAAGTGCATTGGAAGTTAGTTCGTGCCGTACCGCATCCTCTTTGTACATGAAGCTGCTCAGAAAGCCCGTCGCGATCGTGGCCGCCGCCGCTGGAATTGCGCGAACGATTCCCCAGTATGGTTCGAACTCGTCAGGGATCCATGCACGGGGAAAAGATATCGTCGCAACGAGAGTGGCGACCACGCCTGCAATGATGGCGATCTTTTGCCACGTGATCCAGCGGCCCTCATTGAACTCAAACCACTCCTCATATTCGCTAATGCAATATTCGCAATAGGCGATAGCCTTTTTCGAGTAGTCGGAAGATCTTCCCTTTTCATTGGGCGTCTGCGTCAGCAGAAGCTTCCTCAATTGCTCCTGTCTCTCTTTTCTCTGGCTCTCTTGCCTTCTTGTCTCCGAAGTAAAGCCGAACATTTTGGCGGTACTCCTGAACGAGGCCCGGTGGATAATTGTCTAGATGGCGCTTCGTTTTACCCTTGAACCACTTTCCAATTAATCGCGGGCTTCTGGCGACCCTAGCGCATTTTGCCAATCGAGCGGGTTTCAATACGTGATGGAAACCCAAAACGGGTGTTCGCCAAATGGCCAGAAATAGCTATTGATGTGCCCTAGCGGCTTTGATATCCGCGTAGGAGGTATGGAGTTTGCGGCCAGAGCTTTGCTGCCGAGATCGGATAAGCTCTCGACGGACTCGCCGACGAGTTGATCGAGAAAGCGGCGCCGAATTGCACGACCGGTCCGTTGACAGTAGCGCACTCATCATGGGCGCCGAGGTCGGCTGAAGGCCTCGTCGTCCTTCAGCCCCGCCGCACGCCTCAACGCGCCTCCGGCCCTTGTGGGAATGGCGGGGACGCCCTACCCGTCGCAAGGAGCCGTTGCGACGCATGGGAATTGGTAAACTGTTGCCGCATTCCGGCGAGCTTGCCGATCTCGGGCCGCGCCATTTCGCGCCATGTGACGACGTTTTTCCCGGGATCACGTCACCTGTCACCGGTCCCGTACGGCTTGACCGCGCTCTTTCCGCAGGGCGTCACGCGAAGGTCGGGAATCGCCCGCCGGCGAACAGGGACGGCCGAAGGCGAGACCAGTTGGACGCGAACTGGAAAGCGTCGAGATCGGTGTAGGTCTGGCCGATCACCTGCATGCCCGAGGGCATCCGGTCCTCGACAACGCCGAGTGGGACGTCGACGATCGGATAGCGGTTGAGCAGGTTCCAGTGCCACGTCAGCGCCAGCCCCAGACCGGTGCCCGTCCACGGGTCCACCTTGTTCTCCCTGCTCTTGAACATGTCGGCGCCAACGAGGGGCGTCGCCATGGTCGGCATGAGCAGGACGCGGTACCCTTTTCCGAACACGCGCTGTTGGACCTGTCGGTGCAGCCGTTCCATCAACTCTTCGGCTTCTTCGGCCTGGCGCGGTCCGATGGCTCCGATCTGGTCGAGCATTTCGGTCATGTAGGGCGAGAGCTGATCCCGGTGGGAGTTCGAGATCTCGATGGCAACGCCGATGGACGTCGACATCAGCCCACGTATGAAGATGAATTTCTGGGCCTTCGTGAAGCCGCAGTCGACCTCGTCCACGATGCAACCGGCGGCGCGCAGCGTCTCTATGCCCTTCAGCATCGCCGCCTTCACCGACGGAATGACGTCGGCGACGGCGGCGCCCCAATCCACGGCGATGCGCCACCCCGAAAGGCGCGGATATCGGGTGGGATAGTCGAGGCGAGGCCGCATCGCGGCCATGATCTTCTCGGAGGGGCCGACGATTGCGTTCTGAAAATGGACCAGGTCATCGAAGCGTCTGGCGAGCGGGCCCGAGGTCGAGAACGGGATTTCCCCGCCCGCGACGCGTCCGAACGGCGGCCGAAAGCCATAGAGACCGCATTGCGAGGCGGGAACTCGGATCGAGCCGCCCATGTCCGAACCCATGGCGAGCGTCGCGAAGCCCGCGGCCAGCGCCGCTCCCGATCCTGCGGACGACCCGCCCGGGGAGTACTCGAGGTTCCACGGATTGCGTGTCGTCCCCCAGGCGCGGGTCGAGGCGCCGAGGAAGAGGTAGAATTCCGGCACCGTCGTCTGGAACGGCATGATGGCTCCGGCCGCCTCGAGCGAATCGATGATTGCCGCATTTTCCGTCGCGGGCGGAGAGTCCTTGAACATGAGCGAGCCCTGCGTCGTTCGCCAACCCGGCCGGTTGAATTCGTCCTTGATGGCGACCGTGATGCCGTCGAGCGGCCTCGGGTTGCCGCGCCGATAACGGTCTTCGGATCGTTTGGCCTCCTTCATCGCCTCGTCGAAGTGCTCGTAGGTGATGCAATTGACCTTCGAATTGAGCGCTTCGATCCGCTTGATCTGCGCCTTCAGCAGATCGACCGGCGACGCCTTCCGGGCCCGGAACATGGCGATGAGATGGTCGACCGAGGCGTAGCAGAGCTGATCGTCGAACCCGGCCTGCGCGGCCGGAAAATCGAGCGTCGACGCCACCAACGCCGTTGCCGCGCCTTTGACGAGCGTTCTTCTATCAATCATGTGCGCCTCCGCGTTTTCGAGGGTTCGGTCCAAGCCGGTGTGTCGATGTCGGCCTCGTGAGACGATCGGATAAGCGCCGAATTCCAATCGGTATCTGGATGTCCCCGAAACCTGGACCAGAAGCATGCGATGGACATGCGCCAGTCATTACAGCCTCTGCGAGAATGTGAGTTTCCGCGATTCCGGGCGCCCGTCAAATTCAGTACATCTACGTAGTCCGCGTTGCTATTGGGAGTTGCTCTCAACGCCCAGCCGCTGATGCTGCGTCACTTCGAAACAACGTGGTCAACTGGATCGCCGCGCGCAACGACGGCGTCAGTGACGGAGCCGACTTTGCGTTTTCACGCCGGGGCGCACGGCAGCGTCCCGCGCACTTTGGTCGGGCATCGGAATAGTCCTGATATCGATCGTCGCCTGGTGGCTCCCCGATCCGGGACCGGATCTTGCCGCGATGACCGGGATCGCGCGGGTCATCGCGGGAGTTGCCGCGTTCGTCCAGCTTGCGATGCGCATGCGTCTGAACCCGAGTTTCAGTGCGGGAATATCAGGGTGAGGTTGAGGCGCGCCTGCCATTCGGGGCCGATGCCCGGCCGCACGGCGTTGTAGTAGAGGCCGGCCGCCGCCGACATGGCCTGGCCGCCGACCTCGAAGACGCGGCCGACCTCGCCACCGACCGGAACCGTCCAGCGGTCGCGCGAGTCCGCGGACCAGTCAGCCGTGATGATCGGACTGTAGGACAGGAACCAGCCGTCGGAAAAATTGTAGACGACGAACAATTGCGCGGCGGTTCGGTTCATCGGCGCCGCAGCGCGCGGTCCGGCAAACGACCACCATTGGCTGACCAGCAGGCCGAAGACCCAGGGGTCGGGCTGGACCACCACGACCGCCGACGGTCCGGCCGCCCATTGGCCGGTACCAAGGTTGGGCGCGGTCGCGGTCGGCAGTGAAAAGGTCGGTCCTGCGCCCCAGATGACGTTGCCGGGACGGGACGGCGACAGCGCGATCATGGGGACGATGTCGCCCATTCCGAAGGACGGCGGATCGTCCGGCGACATCCGGACCTGCGACATGAACGGAAGGGTGGTGCGCGTGATGATATTCCAATCATCATTGAGGCGGAACGGGATCACGGGCTGGACATTCAGGATGTTGCCGGTTTGACGATAGGGCCCGTAGGGAAAGTTGGTGTCGTTGGCGAAGGGGATGCTGATTGAATCGGCGAGCGGGTTCTGAACCAGCTTCGCCAAGTCGTGAGCCGACAATTGCGGCTGCTGCGCGGCGGCCGGCGCGGCCAGGAACAGCAGACCGCAGATCGGCGCCAGGCGTGCCGTCCCAAGATATCGCCCGACGTTGCCAAACAGTCGCGAGGAAGCTCTGCGAATATGGGGCACGTGAATCTCCTCAGTCGGGCGACGTCTCTCGACGATTTCGAGGCCGCGGGAACCGCACCGCCTATTGCACATGCTTGCGTGCCTCGCGTGAGGCCGAACGGTTCGCCGCCCGCCACACCAGCAAGGCGGCGCAGAGCAGGACAATGGTCGCAACGGAAATGACCGTGACGAACGCCTGGTCGAAGGCGTGGCGGGCCAGCGAGACGACGACGGCCGCGGCGTCGGCCGGCAGGCGTTCGGCGACGATCAACGCTTCATCGATGCTGTCGCGGACCGCGTCCGGCACGGCGCGCCCGTCGGGCAGAACGATGAAATGGGTGTAGACGCCGGCCAGCATGCTGCCGAAAATGCTGATGCCGATCGTGCCACCGAGCTCGAACGAGACTTCCGCGACCGAGGCGGCCATGCCTTCGCGTCCCTCAGGGGCGTGATTCATGATGGCGTTGGAGGCGGCCGCCATCGATGCGCCGAGGCCCAGGCCGTTGACCGCGATGCAGGCCAGCTGCAGCAAAAGGCTCGCGTTGTAGCAGGCGAGATAGGCGGCCGCGCCGAGGCCGCCGAGCAGCAGCGCAGCCCCCATCGTCGTTGCGGCTCCCAAGCGGCGGAGCGCCAGGCTGGCGAACGGTCCGCCGGCGAACGCCGCCAGCGGCGCCGGCAGGATATACAGCGCGGCCTGCAATGGCGAATAGTCGAGGACGAGCTGCAAGCGCTGGCTCATTGCCAGCTCGGTTCCGGCGATGGTGAGGGAGGCGACCACGGCGGTGACGGTGCCCAGCACGAAGTCGCTGTTCCGGAACAGGGTGAAGTCGATCAAGGGGCTGGTGAGACGCAGTTGACGGCGGACGAAGACGATCAGCGCCACGGCCGTTGCCGCCGCCGCGGCCGCCACCACGCCGTAAGGTGGCTGGCGTCTGCCGAGCTCCTCGACGACAAAGGCAAAGCCGGTCAGCCCGATCATGACCTGAACCGAGCCGACACCATCCCAGTCGCGATCCGAGCGACCGCCGGAGTCGGGAATGAACAACAGGGCGGAGAGCAGCGACGCGGCAACCAGGGGAACGTTGATCAGAAATACCGATCCCCACCAGAAGTATTCCAGAAGAACGCCGCCGACGAGGGGACCGATGGCGGCGCCGCTGGAAGCGACGGCACCCCAGACCCCGATCGCCAGCGCCCGCTCGTGGTCGTCGGAAAATGTGACGCGAATGATCGACAGGGTCACCGGCATCATCAGCGCCGCACCGACAGCGAGCAGAACGCGCCCGCCGATCAGGACGGCCGGGGTTGGCGAATAGGCGGCAACGACGGATGCGACCCCGAAGACCACGAGGCCGCCGACGAATGTCCTCTTGTGGCCCAGGCGATCGCCGAGCGCGCCGAAGCCGGGAAGAAGACCGGCGACGACAAGCCCATAGGCCATGACGATCCACAGCTTCTCCGATGTCGTCGCGGCAAGCTCATGGGTAAGGCCGGGCAGCGCCGTATAAAGGACCGTCATGTCGATGACGACGAGCGCAAGCGCACTGGAGACCGTCAGGAGAATCAGCCAGCGATTGCGCTTCGACATCGGCGCCACGACTTCCAATTCGATCCGACCTGCGATCGCGACACGACGGCAGGCTATTCGTGCCTGACCTGGCCGTTCATGACGGTCATCACCACCTTGGTGCTGTGGATGTCGTGCGGCGCGACTTCGAACAGGTTGTTTTCGAGCACGACCAGGTCTGCCAGCTTTCCGACCTCGATCGAGCCGATCTTCTGGTCCAGTCCGATCTGGTAGGCCGGCCCCATCGTGGCGGCCCGGATCGCCGCCTCCAGACTGATCCGTTCATCGAGCGGCACCAATGGCGGCTGATCCGGCTTGTTCAACTCCTGCCGTGTGGTCGCGATCTCGATCGCCTCCAGCGGCCGATAGGTGCTGTAGTAACCGGCGGCGGGCCAGTCGGTGCCGAGCGATATGTTGCCGCCATGGCGAAGGATCGAGCCCGTGCGATAAACCTGCTCGGCGCGCGACCCGAGGCGCGGCCGCATGACGCTGTGCCAATACGCATCTGCGACCGACCATTGGGTGGAGAATTGAGCGGTGACGCCGAGCGCGGCGAAGCGCGGCACATCGTCGGGCGAAAGCACCACCACGTGGGCGAGCGTATGGCGGCGATCGCGTGGCGGATTGACCTTCATCGCGGCTTCAAAGCCGTCCAGGCACAGCCGGTTGGCGCGGTCGCCGTAGGAGTGGATGTGGATGTTGATGCCGTCCCTGTCGGCGCGGCGAATGATGTTCGTGAGCAGGTCTGGCGGCAGCAGCGTGTCGCCACTGGTGCTCGGATCATCGGTATAAGGGGCCAGCAGCGCCGCGGTCCGCTGGGCCTCGCCTCCGTCGATGTTCAACTTGAGGACGGATGCCTGCACCAGTTCGGAGTGGAACCGGCGCCGCAGTGCCTTGATGATCGGCAGGGGGTCAATGGCCGGGTTGTTGTGGTAGGTCGATCCAACCACCCGGAACGGCAGTTTCCCCCTGCGCTCCAGGTCCTGATAGAGCTGAAAGCCCACTTCATCGGGCAGAAGCAGCATTCCGGCATCGAAGATGCTGGTGATGCCGGCCGCGGACGCCTTCGGCACCCAGTCTTCGAGTGACTCCGCGACGAAGCCGGTCGTGAACGGCGCAACGGTGTTGAGGACCTTGAACATGGCAGGAGGTTCGACGAGATAGCCGGTAGGCTCTCCCGAGGCCGGGTCGCGCTGGAAGTAGCTGAAGCCGGGCAGCGGATCCTTGGTCGCCTTCGTCACCTCGGCGACGGCCAGCGCCTTCGAATTGACCCAGGCGGAATGGCCGTCGATCGCAGCAAGGATGACGGGCGTATCCGGCCAGATTTGATCCAGATCCTCCTTGCGCGGGCCGGCTGCCGGGAATGCGTTGTAGCGCCAGCCGAAGCCGCGGATGACGTCTACCTTCCCGAGCTTCGCGCGATAGCCCCTCAGGGCCTCGAGCACTTCGTCTCGGCTATCGAACTGAAGATCAACGCCTCGGGTGATGGCCGCGCCTGCAACCGGATGGATGTGTCCTTCCACAAACCCGGGCAGCAGCATCTTTCCGGCAAGATCCACGACGCGGGTTCTCGGCCCGATGAAGGATCGCACGCCGGCATCGTCGCCCACGTAGACGATGTGCTTGTGCCGAACGGCTACGGCGCGAGCCCATTCTCTGCCGCCACTCACGGTGTAGACGGGGCCGTTGCGGAAGACGATGTCGGCCTTTTCGCTGCCCGTCCGGGCGGCTGCCGGCGTCGGCGCGACGCCGACCGCGGCAAACGCCGCGCCTGCCTGCAAGAGCCGACGTCGCGATGGCTCGGCATCCGTCGTCGATTTCGAATCGAATTTCAGGAAATCGCGAAACCTGCTCCAGTCGCATCCAATGCACATGTGCTCACCTCCACACGCTCGGCGAGAATCGACTCTTGCAGATTCGAGGGCGCTCCCAAAGCTGGGAAATTCACGTAGGTGCGCGCTGAAGTTGCGAGCTGCTCTCAACATGCTGCTCTCGACGCACATCGTCTCCGCGCGCCTGGCAGACATTCGGATCAGTCGCGGTCGTCATCCTGCGGGCATCGAGCTGCTGCTGGTTCGATCGGCTTCTGGCCGGGCTGGCCCGCACTTTTCCAGGATGTCGGGCGAAAACCCTTCCGCCCCTTCGATGAGATGTCGCCGCGCGAACAGCGGCGCTTCGTGCCGCCAGGACTTCGCTTCAGTTCGGCTCGCCGGCGGGCGCGAAGGTTCGCACGACGTCGTACATGCCGGGTTCGAACCTGGAGATCGTAAGTGCTTCCTGCAGAAACGGCAGTGGGGCGGGGTCTCGGCGCATCGCCTGATAATCATCGATGCTCCGCCATTGCGCATACATCGTGACCTTCGTGCCGTCGATGCTGCGATGGAGGCTGGCGGAGACAAAGCCGGGCGCCTGCCGTACCGAAACCTCGGTGGCCTCGGTCAGGAGCTCGACGAGACGCTGCTGGTTCACCGGCTCGACCGTGAACACATTGATCAGGGTGATCACACTCGGGTTCGCGGAGATTTGCGTCATGATGTCTCCTCTTTCAGGAAGGGGCGGGATATTCACCTGGAGCGATGTCGTGGGTCCGTGGGCCGCATTCAAGCTGGTGGCCCGAATCCGAAGTTCGCCTGATTCTGCGGCGCACTCTCGAGCGAACTTCGGATTCGAAAGGACACTGGAAATTTGAGGTTCCAGTGTCCGGGAACGACGGTGACACATTGCCCATCGCTCGGGCCGCGGCACCCGTCTCGGCCTCTCCGAACCGCGGATATGTCAATGAAATGACACCGGCTTCGCCGATCGCGCCGCCCATCGGCCCCCGCCGACGTCACAGATCACTTGCGCGAGACGTGCATTCGGATCAGATTTATCGCCTAGATTGACGTTGCTCGATCAGCATGGTTTCGGCCCGAGGGGGACGCGGATGAAGCGATCGTGGTTTCGTGCGAGCTGGATGTCCGGTAGCCTGGTGTGCGTGGTTGCGCTGGTTGGCACGCCGGTTGCGGCGCAATCTCCTGATCCCTTCGCCTCCAACTTCGGCGTCCTGCCGCCGGCCAATGCCAACCCTCCCCCGTTCGAGGGCCCTTACAAGTTCCGTGCGCTCAGCCACGATTATCCTGACCAGCCGCCGGCGCATTCATGGCTCGACGTCAAGCCCAAGGGACGCATCACCGTCGACAACGCCGCCGACTACATGGCGCGCCTGAAGGCGTATGTCGCGGCCTCGCTGCGCAACATGATCGAGGCGCCCGCACAGTGGGATCCAGCCGCGAGCGGCTGGTACGACATGCCGTGGATGGGACCGCCTGACGCGGCCGGCGACTACGACAGCGGCCGCGACCCGCTGATCGGCTCGTTCACCGGACAACTGATCCTCGCCGCCAGCGAGCCCCACGGCGCGCTCAAGTCGACCACCGAGAACCACACCATCGTCTATTACGATCCGATGGCGGCGACGATGCTGGCCAGGATCTGGAAGGACGTGGGTCATCCCGACGTCGGCGCGGCCAGCTTTCCCGAGGGAAGCCTGGTGGTGAAGGCCGGCGGGGTGGCCGCCACGCCGGCCGATTGGCCGGTGGTCGACGGCGCCGCGGTCTGGCGCGTCTACCGGCCGCCGCTCTCGGAAATCATCGACCACCGCCTCAATGGATCGACCGCGCCCTACACGCTGCAGGTCACGGATTTGCGCGTGATGCAGTTCGACATCATCGTCAAGGACACCGACGCCGCGCCGGAAACCGGCTGGGTGTTCACCACCTTCGTCTACGACAAGGACGCGCCCAAGGGGACGGGACCCTGGGACCAGCTGGTTCCGCTCGGCGCCACCTGGGGCAACGATCCGCAGTTCGACAGCTTTCCCGAGGGGCATCCGCCGCACGATCCCCGCGACCCGGGCGCCTCGGCGCTCGAGCAGTTCTGGCACAATCCCAAGGCGCCGACCTACACCGAGGCGACGCTCGGCTGGGGCAAGCGCATGTCCGGACCGATCGACATCGCCAAGCGCCACGGCATCATTCTGGTCGAGCAGGTGCCCCCCGGAAAACTGAAGGCGGATACCGACTGCGACGCGCCAGGCATCAAGCACGTCGACGTGCCGGGCGAGTTCCGCGCGTCGGGGTGCTTCAGCTGCCACGGCACCTCGCAGTCGTCGGCCCCGGCGCGGATGTATCCGTCGCCGGTCGCGGGCCACCTGCCGCCCGACGGCAAGCCGTTCTGCCTCTACACCCCGGGCGGCACGGAATGGGCGCAGTGGTACCAGAACCGTCCCGGGAGCCAGCCGCAGAACCCGCTGCGGACGCAGGTGCGGCCGGCGGCGATGACGGAAGCGAGCCTCGCCACGCTCCCCTTCCTGCGCCTCGCCGGCACGCCGGTCGCGCCGGGCGCCATCGCGCAGGCGGTCAGCACGCCGCCGCGCGGGCTGGATTACGACATGCTGCTGATGTTCGCGATCGGCACGGCGCAGCTGAGCACCCAGGGGTTCACGTTGCTGCCGAAGCGGACACCGGTCCATTGAGCGGCTTCTGCACCGCGTGCGGCACGGCGCTCGCCGAGGGCGACAAGTTCTGCGGCGGCTGCGGCACGCGGCGTCCGGACCCGCCGGCGGCGACGGTGGCGCTGGCGCAGGGCGAGCGCCGCAGCATGACCGTGCTGTTCGCCGATCTGGTCGGCTCCACCCAAATGATCGACGGGCGCGATCCCGAGGAACTGCTGGAGAGCCTCGCGGCCTATCGCATGGCCATTCGCGAGACGGTCGATCGCTTCGGCGGCTTCATCCTGCATCACCTTGGCGACGGCGTGGTGGTCTGCTTCGGCTACCCCATCGCCAACGAAGCCGCCGCCGAACGCGCGGTCCGCGCCGGACTCGCCATCGTAGACGCAGTCGGCAAGCTCGGCCCGGCGCCGGGGGGCGGCGGAATTGCGTTGCAGGTCCGCGTCGGCATCGCCACCGGCGTCATCGTCGCCCAGGGCAACGCCGCGACCACGCGCATCGAGGACAGTTTCACCGGCTCGGCGCTCAATATCGCGTCGCGGCTGCAGTCGGTCGCCGCCCCCGGCGAAGTCGTGATCGCGCAGTCGACGGCGCGGCTGGTCGAGGGCCTGTTCGAGGCACGCGCGCTCGGGCCGCAAACCCTGAAGGGTTTTGCCGATCCGATCGAGGCGTTCGTGCCGACCGCCCTGCGGGCCGCCCGCAGCCGCTTCGAGCGCCGGTTCG
This sequence comes from Xanthobacteraceae bacterium, assembly GCA_031291445.1. GTDB lineage: Bacteria > Pseudomonadota > Alphaproteobacteria > Rhizobiales > Xanthobacteraceae > Bradyrhizobium_A. The sequence goes on from JARLJA010000143.1 coordinate 114,894, forward strand.
AGCTCGCCCATGCACCGCTGATCAACCGGCACCAGGAGCGGGATGTTCTCACCCGGATGTTCAACCAGGCCTGCACCGGCTCGGCGCAGTTCATCAATCTGGTCGGCGAAGCCGGCATCGGCAAGTCGCGGCTCGCCCATGTTCTGAACGAGACCGCGCCCGAGGCGTCGTTCCAGTCGATCAGCCTGCAATGCAACGCGGCGCTCGCCAACACCGTGCTGCATCCGCATATCGACCTGCTGCAGCGCCAATGCGCCATCGGCGACGATGACGAGGCGGCGATCCGGTTGCGGAAACTGCAGTCGTTTCTCGACACGCGCCCGGTCGCCGACCCCGACGGGCTGGCGCTGCTGGCGAGCCTGCTCGGCATCGGCGGCGACGATGCGCCGCCGGTCCGCATGAGCCCTCCGGAGCAGCGCGCGCGCACGCTCGCGACCCTGCAAGACCTGCTGCTGGTCCAGGCGCGGGAGAAGCCCCTGGTCCTGGTTTACGAGGACCTGCACTGGGCCGACCCGACCTCGCTCGACTTCCTCGCAGGCTTCCTTGACGCCGCCCGCGCCGCGCCGCTGATGGTGATCACCACCACGCGGCCCGGCCACCGGCTGGAATGGGCCGAGCGCGATGGCGTGACCACGCTGTCGATCGACCGGCTGACGGCGCGTGACGCCTCGCTGGTCGCCGAGGCCATCGGGGCCAACGCCGGGCTGTCAGCGGCCGACGTCTCGCGCATCGTCGCCAAGACCGACGGCGTGCCGCTGTTCGTCGAAGAGATGACGCGCATGATGCTGGAGCAGCCCGACCGCACCCGCCGCGGCGACCTGCCCGAGAGCCTCTCCGACCTGCTGACCGAGCGACTCGATCGCCTCGGGCCGGCGCGGCGGCTGCTGCAGGTCAGCGCGGTGATCGGGCGCGAATTCTCGCCGGCACTGCTCGCCGCGGTGACGGAGCGGCCGGTCGAGGATCTCGACGAGCCGCTGCAGGCGATCCTCGCCTCAGGACTGGTCGGCCGCGGTTCCGGCGTGTCGCTGATCTTCAAGCACGCGCTGATCCAGGACGCGGCCTATGCCTCGCTGCTGGCGCGGCCGCGACGCGAGTTGCACGCGCGGGTGGCGGAGTGCCTGATCGCGGGCTTCCCCGAGGTTGCCGAGCGCGAGCCGGAAATGGTCGCCCGCCACCTCACGTTGGGCGGCAAGCCGCACGCGGCGGCACTCTGGTGGTTGCGCGCCGGCGGCGCGGCCATCGGTCGCGGCAGCGCCCAGGAAGCGGCCGCACTGCTGCAGTCGGGCCTCGATGCGCTTGCGGACCAGCCCGACGACGAGGCGCGCCGGCGCGCGGAGCTGAGCCTGCTCGCCGTGCTCGGGCCGGCCCAGATGGTGATGAAGGGCCCCGGCAGTCCGGACTTCGGCGCGGTGCAGCGGCGCGCCTACGACACCTGCCGCTCGCTGCCGGATACCCCCTCGCTGTTCCGGATCACCTATGGCCTCGCGCTGTTCCACTGGGGCAAAGCCGAATTTGCCACCGCGCTGCCGCTCGCCGAGGCGCTCGATGCGGTGAAAACGGCGGATCCGACCGAAGAGCACGTGCTGGCGGCTGGCAACATGAACGGCATGATCCGCCTGCACCTGGGCGATGCAGCCGCGGCGCGCAGCCGGCTGACCGAGACGGTCGGGCTCTATCGGCCCGAAAACCACGCGCCGCTCTATCCGCACTACATGATGGATTTCGGCGTGTTCGGCCGCTTCTACCTCGGCATCGCCTGCGCCATGACCGGCGACGGCGACATCGGCGCGGGACATGCCCGCGACGCGGTGGCGCTCGCCGAGGCGCTCGGCCAGCCGCATTCCCGCGGCTTCGCGATGCTGGCGAACTTCATCGTCGCGATGCTGCGCGAGGATGTCGCAGCCGCCCGCGAATGGGCCACCAGGTGCCGGCCGTTCTGCACCGAGATGGGCTTTCCGGAATTCGTCGCCTTCGCGGACGTGGCGCTCGGCTGGGCCGAGATCCGCGATGGCGCGGTCGAACCGGGACTGCAGCGCCTGGAAGACGGCATCGCCGCCTGGAAGGCGACCGGATTCGAAACCTGGCAGACCTGGTTCGGGGCGCTGCGCGCAGAGGCGCTGGTCAAGCTCGCCCGGCACGACGAAGCCCGCGCCGAGATTGCCGAGCAGTCGCGTCGTGCGGCACGCAACGGCGAACAGCTGTTTGCGCGCTATCTGGCGAACGCGGTTTAGGCATTCGGGGACAAGGGCGCATCGAGCAGGCTGCGCGATCCGCGCCAGCACCGCCAGGGGATTACGGAATTGCGGCGGGAATTGCGGCGACACCTTACCCATTGCGCGATGGATGAGGGATCACACGCGGCAGAGGCATGCCGACGGTCCCGATTCCCCCCAGATGATTGCCACCCCATGATGACCAGGCGCCCCAAGCCAACCGAGCCCGAACGGCGCGCCATGCTGGAGAGCCTGACCGACGTCGGTCCATCCAAGCCCGTCGGCTACCTGCCGCTCTACGCCATCAGGGATTTTGTTCGGCTCTCTCCGAAAGCGGTTGCCGCTGACGCGGCTGCGCGCGGACTGGCGGCCGCGCGGTTCGGCACCAAGCAATGCCGCATCAAGAGCGGCGCGCTCTACGTCTATCACCGCGAGGCGCTCGCCGGCCTGCTGCAGGCGCGGGCCGACGTCCTCGACGCCGCGGGGCTGCCGCGCGACCCGGATGGCTTCGTCGCGCACATCGCCGCCGTCCGGTACGAGGCGGACCATCCGGTCCATGCCGTCATCAAGGCCGCGTTCGCCGACACCTTCTGACATCCGCCATTCGAGCGCAGAGGGCGCAACGCTTTGCCAGGCCGGCTTCCCGGCGGCCTACTTCCGCGTCAAGACGTTCTCGGAAACCGACATGACGGAAGACCTGAAGAAGATCGACGTGCCGACCCTGGTGCTGCACGGCGACGCTGACCAGATCGTGCCGTTCGAGGATTCCGGCAAGCTGTCCGCCAAATTGGTGAGGGGCGCCGAGCTCCACGTCGTTCCGGGCGCGCCGCACGGCATGTGCACGACCCACAAGGACATCATCAACGAGGCGCTGCTCGCCTTCATCCGGCGATAGGCTGCATGCGTGGGTTCCTCCGCCTCCTAACGACTGGCCCAACTGCTCATCCTGATCGGGAACCCGTGTTGGCGTCGCGGCCGTGCGATCTGGAAACACCGCACGGGCCGCGAAAGACCGGGCGCGCGAGGCCTGACACAATTGCTTGCCACAATTTCCCGGCATCATCGCTTGCGATATCGCTGCGTTTCACCCCGTCCAGACAGGATCAAATGATGGCAACCTCCCGCGCGCGCGACGAACTGGCACCTCCGTCCGACCTCGGAACCGACGCGGTCCGGGACATTCCGGCCGCGCTCAGCGCGCTGCTGGCGGACGTCTTCGCCCTCTACGTCAAGACCAAGAACTTTCACTGGCACATGTCGGGGCCGCACTTTCGCGACTACCATCTCCTGCTCGACGAGCAGTCCGACCAGATCTTCGCCATGACCGACCCGATCGCCGAACGCGCCCGCAAGCTCGGCGGCACCACCATCCGCTCGATCGGCCACATCGCCCGCCAGCAGCGCCTGCTCGACAACGACGCCGAGTTCGTCGATGCGCAGGACATGCTGGCCGAGCTGCAGAGCGACAATCAGCAGCTGACCCGGGAGATGCGCCAGGTCCACCAGCTCTGTGACGAGTATGGCGACGTCGCGACCGCGAGCCTGCTGGAGAACTGGATCGACGAGACCGAGCGCAGGACCTGGTTCCTGTACGAATCCACGCGGCGGCGGCTGAACTCGGAGACCTGACGCAGGCGCCGCCGTCGCCGCGCCGGCGGCTATACCGACGTATGACCTTGCCCAGCCATTGATATGGCTCGTCGAGACCGCGGTAGAATGGAGGGTGCCGCGGCACCGGATATCCTGCGAGTGGCAGAATGCCGGAGCGCTCCGACAGGACACGCGGCCGGGATTGGGTGAACAGGCGGGTTCGTTGCCCAGGACATCCGATCTGACGCGCGGTGTCGGACGCCTCGGCTTCGGTCCAAACGACCAGGAGAGGTTAATCCATGCCACAGCCGTTGCGATCGCGCCCCGCAGCCGAGCCCCGCTTCGCGCGCAGCCTGGCGATCGGCGCCGACCTGGACGATCCGCCGCAGCCCATGCCGGGTGACGTTCCGGTCAGGACTCTCCTGAACGATCCCGCCAAGTCGGCGGTGCCGTCGCGTAGCGGGCTGATTGTCGAAAGCGTGCCGGAGCTGGCGCTCCATCGCCTTCGGATCGTGCTCGCAAGCCTGCGGCCGGGCGCTGGCGAGACCGCCTCGGTCGCTCACGACGCTCCCGTTGGCGCGATGGATCGGGCCGCGGATCCGGTGATCGCGGGCCTGTCCGACGCGCTGGCCGCCGCGGAGCGGGCCGGCGACCCGCATTTCGGCATCTATGCCGACGCCGTGCGGCTCGCGATTGCGATCAGGCTGCTGGGCCAGCAGCCCGGCCATGCCCTGCGCGGCGATGAACGGGCCGAGCCGCCGCCCGCCGCACGCCAGATGCATGCCCTGCAGAAATGGCGGCTCAAGCGGGTACTCGCGTACATCGACGATCACCTGCCCAGCAAGATTTCGCTGGGCGATCTCGCCGCGGTCGCCGGATTGAGGCGCATGCATTTCGCCTCCCAGTTTCGCGCGGCAACCGGGCTGCGCCCGCATGAATACCTGCTGCGGCGCCGTATCCGCCGCGCCCAGGAACTGATGCTGCTCGGCCCGGCGACGACGATCGTCGACATCGCGCTGACCGTGGGCTTCCAGACCCAGGCTCATTTCACCACGGTGTTCAAGCGGTTCGTGGGGCATACGCCGTTCCAATGGCGGAGCGCCCGCCGTGGCGACAGCCCGGCCTGTTCGTGATCCCGCAGTCGCCGCTGCGACGTGGCACGCGTCGCTGCGGCGGCCGGCGGTCAGCGCTCCAGCGCGCGTCGGGCCTTGTCCAGCTGCATGTCGCAGAGCGCCGGATTGCCGGCGCGGTCGGCGGTGCGGGCCCTGTCGAGCAGGTTCAGCGCGACCCTGAAGTTGCGTCCGGCGGCCCCCTCGGCTGCAGCGATCGAGCCCGGCGTGGGCTGGTAGTTACGCGTGGCGCTGAGCGATTCCGGCATCGACGGGCCGGCGCCGGCGCGGCTGTCGATGGCGGCGTCGAGCCGTGCCTGCAGGCGCTCGATCGCACGCGTGCAGGGGCCTGCCGCAGCCGGAACCGCGATGAACATCAAGATCGCGCCGGCCAGGGCGGGGGGCGTGGTGCTTTGCATGAAGTGATCTCCGCGGAGTCGTTGCGAAAAGCCAATGGCAAGAGTCATCTCGCGTGTCTTTCCCAAATGACCGTCGATCGATCCGGTTCCGGCGTTGCGTCGTGCACGGGCGCGATGAGGAGGCGCGTTCACCCTTCAGCGTGCGTTCACGCGTCGGCGTTCACTGTTGCCCGGAGTTGCCGTCGAATCACCGGTTCAGATGAGGGGAGCCAGGATCGTGCGAGTGTCGGGATGGGTTGCGGCTGTTGCCCTGATGTTTTCGACCGGCGCGGCGCTGCCGCGGCAAGCCGCCACGCCCGGCCGTGATGACGCCATCGCGCAATCCCGGGAAGCGGAGGGAATTTCGCCGGGACAATTGCTTGATCTGCGGCTCCGTGGAGGGGGCGACCAGAGGGTCCTGTACCTGTCGCCGGCGAAACCCGTCGCCGTCGTGGTGATGCTGCCCGGCGGCGCCGGCGACATCGGCCTGGAAGGCGACGGCGGGATCCGCCACGGCAACAATTTCCTGGTCCGGACCCGCGACCTCTGGGTGCAGCACGGTTACGCCGTTCTCATTCCCGACACCATCGACCACGCCAGCCTGCGCGGCGATCGCAGTTCTGCCGACTATGCCGCGGCGGTGGTGGACCTCGCCGGGTTCGCCCGGTCGCGCGCGTCGGCTCCGGTCTTCCTGCTCGGGACCAGCCAGGGCGCGATCGCGGCCGTGAACGGGGCGGCCCATGCGCCGCAGGGCCTGATCTCCGGGCTGATCCTCACCGAGTCGGTGTCGCGGATCGGCGGCAGCGGAGAGTCGGTGTTCAGCGCCGCGCCGCAGGATGTCAGGGTGCCGGCCCTGGTCGTGGCCAACCGGGACGATCAATGCGATGTCGCCCCACCGCCGGACGCGCCGCGGATCGTCGCCGCGATGCGGAATTCGCCCGACGCCCATGTCGCGTTCGTCAACGGAGGAACGGCCGCATCCGGGAGAGCCTGCGGCTCCCTGACGCCCCACGGCTACTACGGCATCGAACCGCAGGTCGTCGATCTGATCGCGGGCTGGATGGAAGCCCATCGATGAGCCGGGCCGGCCTGCGCGGCTGCTTGCCGAGGCCCTTCCCGGCGAAGACCACCACGCGCTTCGCACTGGCAACATCGCCGGTCTCCGCTTAGTCTCGGTCTGCAAAGCCGGCCCGTCAGAGGCCGGCCGCATCCGGGAGAACGCGCGCAATGCCTGTCACCAAAGCCGTCGGCGTCTCGCTGGGAGCCGTGCTCCTCGCCTGCTGCCCGCTCCTCAGCCCCGCCCATGCCAAGCCGTTCATGATCGTCGGTTGCGACGAGAAAGTGTCGTGGGACGATGACGGCAAGACCGTCCTGGCCGCGCCGGGCAAGGACACGGTCCTGATCGTCGATCTCGCCGATCCCGAGGCGCCGAAGATCGTCGCCACCCTGCCGCTGAAGAATTCGGTGATCGGGCCGCCGGTCAATCTCGACATCGACCCGTCCGGCTCGGTGGCGCTGGTGGCGGATTCGGTCGACGTCATCAAGGATGGCGACGCGCTCAAGCAGGTGCCCGACAACAAGATCTACGTCATCGATCTCAAGGCGAACCCGCCGAAATTGGCGGCGACGGTGACCGGCGGCAAGCAGCCGTCGGGCCTGAGCATCAGCCCGTCCGGCAGGATGGCGCTGGTCGCCAACCGCGGCGACAACTCCATCAGCGTGCTCTCGATCGACGGCACCGACGTCAAGGTCACCGATACGGTCGCGATGCCCGACAGCATCGCCCATGTGGTGTTTACGCCGGACGGCAAGCGCGCGCTGGCGGTGCGCTTCCCGGCGCACAAGGTCTCGGTGCTCGACATCGCCGGCGACAAGGTGACCTACAGCAAGATCGACCTGCCGACCGGGCAGTGGCCCTACAATGCCGTGGTGACGCCCGACGGCAAGATCGCGCTGACCTCCGACAACGGCGGCGCGGGATCGTCCGACGGCAGCGTCGACACCACCAGCGTGATCGATCTCGAGGCCGATCCGCCGCGCATCATCGACCGGGTGGTGGTCGGCGACGGCCCCGAGGGGCTGGCGATGAGCCCGAAAGGCGATCTCGCCGCCGCCGCCATCCTGCGCGGCTCCAACATGAAGAAGGCGTTCTTCCACCATCCCACCGGCAGCGTCGCGGTGCTGAAGATCGACGGCAAGACGGTGACCAGGACCCAGGACATCGAGGTCGGCGGCTTGCCCGAAGCGATCATGTTCACGCCGGACGGCCGCTACATCCTGGTCGGCAACTACCTCACCGAGGATTTCTCGATCCTCAAGGTCGACGGCACCCGAGTGACCGACACCGGCAAGCGCTTCAAGGTGCCGGGCCATCCGGCTTCGGCGCGCATGAGCCGCTAGCGCCGCGCCTCGTGCGGGAAGGGGCGGCAAGGATGCGAGGATGCGTGGACGCCTTGCCCGTTGCACGAGGCGTGACGCGATATCAACGCGTCGCCTCGGTTCCGTGTCGCTGCCGCCGGGGCGCGCCTTGTTCCAGCGGTCAATTTCCGCCGGTGGCGGACCCGACCTGGCCCAGGGAAAAGTCGCACTCCTTGAGCATGGGCCTGAAGGCCTGTTCCCCGCCGATGGTGGCAATCCGCTTGTAGTAGTCGTAGGGCTGCGTCGACTCGGCCGGCCCCTTCACTTCGAACACATAAATGTCGTGAAGAACCCGTCCGTCCTCGCGAATCCGGCCTCGGCCGAACAGCGGATCGTCCGTGGGCAGCTTCTTCATCTCGCCGACGACGAGCTTTCCGTCATGGGAGGGGTGCTGCCGAATGGTTTTCAGATAGCGGCTGACGCCCGCATAGACCCCGGCCTGGACGTCGGACGGCATTCTTCCCCTCATTCGATCGGCGAACCGCCTGCCGAAAGCGCGGGTGCCGTCGTTGAGATCCCAGTAGGTGGAATTGACGAACGTCATGCCCTGCGCCGATTTCAGCCCGAGCCCGTCGACAAGAGAGATGCCGTCGTGACCGGCGACGATCTGCTGGAATTCGTCTCGCCTCTGGTCGCCGAACCGGGGGCGCGGCCGGGATATGTCGAGATTCTCGAAGACATGCCGTTGACCCCGGTCGGCAAGATCTACAAGCCGACCCTCCGCGTGCTTGCGACGGCGCGTGGCATGACCCGCGTGCTGGAAGCCGCGGGGTTTGCTCCGCTCGACTACGATCTCCGCGTCGCCGAGGCTGGCGCGACGGTCGCGATCGCGGACGAAGGGCGGCGGGAGATCGCGCGAAATGCTCTGCGCGGGATGCCGGTCGCCTATGACGTCGTCGCGCCATCGACGCATCGAGAGTGATCGCGCTTCGACCACGAGGCCGATCCGTGGGGCGGTTGAAGCGAAGAGTTGGCCGGTATTGACGGCGTTCTGGCGAGCGATCACGAGATCTCCGATCAACCGGGAATTCGCCGTCCGCGTCAACCGTGGACAGTTCGGTAGCGGCAGCGCTGAGCGAAAATTTTCGTCGTTCGGGTCACGCGCCGGACCTTCTGTGTGGAGGGGCTGCCAACGGAGACCATGCTCATCTTCTGTGCAGCGTGCCCAACGGCTTGCCAAAACTCTTCGAGATTTTTGACCTGGCGCAATGAAGTTTTTCTAATTTTTGATCTTGCGCAACGCTCAAAGTTCAACTTATTGTCCTCTGGGCATCAAGTTGCCCATAGGGGGTATGCTGATGGCGCTACGTCATAGGATCACCGTCGATCGCACCAAGCCGCTGTCTCTTGCGCCGAATGAGGGCCACAACCGTTGGCATCCGGACATTCCCTGCGCATGCAAGTGCAAGAGCGGCGATACGGTCGAAATCGCGACCCGCGATTCGTTCGACTGTCAAATCTGCCCGACCACGACGGCTGACGACCTCAAGTCCGCCAGCCTGGCACGAGCTCATCCACTTAGCGGCCCGGTCTTCGTCGAAGATGCAGAACCTGGGGACCTGCTCGCTGTCCACATCGAGGACGTGCGATCGCACGATGAGGGCTTCACCGCCATCATGCCGGGATTCGGCTTCCTCCGCGACATGTTCCCAAATCCCCACATTGTTCACTGGCAGATGCGCGACGGCTTTGCCTACTCGCCGCAACTGCCGAACGTGCGCATCCCGGGGGCGCCGTTCATGGGCGTCATGGGTCTGGCACCGTCACGCGAACTGCTCACGCAAATAAAGCGACGGGAGGCCGCGCTGCTCGCAAGGGGCGGAGCCGTCATGATGCCGGAGCCAAGCGGAGCCATTCCGTCGCATGAGCCGCTTGCATCGGAAGCGATCAGAACGATCGCGCCGCACGAAACCGGAGGCAACCTGGACATCAGGCACCTGGTTGCCGGAAGCACGCTATATCTTCCGGTCTATGTCGAGGGCGGCCTGTTTTCGACCGGCGACGCGCATTTCGCACAGGGCGATGGCGAATCGTGCGGTACCGCGATCGAGACATCGGCCGTCCTGGTTGCGAAGTTCGAACTGCTGAAAGGTGAGGCTGCCCGGCGACAGCAGAAAGACGCGTCGTTCGGAAGTTCCCGATCGCTTTCCGTCCTCAACGAAGCGCGTCCTTTCTACGCGACGACAGGGACTTGCGTGTCGAGTGCCGGCGAGAATTTCTCCGAGGACATTTCCCTGGCCACGCGCAACGCGCTTCTGAACATGCTCCGGCATATCGTCGACCAATACGGGATGACGGAAGAACAGGCGTACTCGCTGATCAGCGTGGCGGTGAATTTGCGTATCAGCCAAATCGTCGACGTGCCGAACGTTACGGTCTCGGCATTCCTGCCGACCGACATCTTCCTCGCCTGAGCCGCATCAAACCAATTTCACAGACATTCGGAGATAAAAACGATGAAGTATCTTCGCGCAACAGCCGTGTGTTCAGCGCTGCTCGTGGGCTTTCCTCTCCTCGCGGCGGCGGAGTCTCCCATCAAGATCGGGCTTCTCGAGGATCAGACCGGGATTTTGGCCCAGGGGGGCCTGCCGAAGGTGCATGGCGCGGAGCTGGCGGTCGCCGAGATCAACGCAGCCGGAGGCGTATTGGGACGTCCGCTGGAGCTGGTGGTCTACGACGCGCAATCCGACAATCAGAGATATCAGGAATTCGCGCGGCGACTGACCCAGAGCGACAAAGTCGACGTTCTCATGGGAGGGCTGACAAGCGCGTCTCGGGTCGCGGTCCAGCCCATCGCGGAACGCACCAAGACCCTCTATTTCTACAACAACGAGTACGAGGGCGGCACCTGCGACTCGAATATGGCGATCACGGGCGTCGTACCCGAGCAATATCTGGCGCTCATTCCGTGGATGCTCAAAAACGTCGGCAAGAAGGTCTACATCATCGCGGCGGACTATAATTTCGGCCAGATCCTCGGCTTGTGGGTGCGGAAGCTGGTGAAGGAGAACGGCGGAACGCTGGTCGGCGAGGAGTACATTCCCCTCAGCGTTTCGCAATTCGGCCAGACGATATCGAACATCCAGGCAGCGAAACCAGACTTCGTCTTTACCGCGATGGTCGGAAGCAACCAGGTGGCGTATTTTCAGCAAGCTTCGGCCGCCGGACTGAAAATCCCCATGGCCAGCCCGATCAATGGAACGCTTCTGTACGAGCACAAACAGCTTCCCCGCCCCGTGATGGCCAACATGTATCTGGGCGTGAACTACATGGAGGAGCTGAAGACGGATGAAAACAAGGGTTTTGTCGAGCGATGGCGCGCGAAATATCCGAACGAGCCGTACATCAACCAGCCCGGCGAGGATTCATATGTCGGCGTGAAGCTGTACGCGGAAGCCGTGCGGGCCGCGGGGAGCGCGGAACGAACGGCAGTCATCAAGGCGATCGAGACCAAGGATATCTGCACGGAGTCTCCCGAGGGAAAAATCTGCTTCGACAAATCGACCCATCACGTCAGTCACCGGATTCATATCGTGAAGGTCGAGGCGGATCACTCGGTTACCACGGTCCAGGATCTCGGGATCGTTCAGCCGAGCTGGCTGGGTACAATGGGCTGCGATCTGACCAAGAAGGCGGAGAGCAAGCAGTTCACACCCGAAGAGCCCAAGCACTGAGTCGCCGGGGCCATGACCCAGGTTGAGCTCATAGCCTTGGCCTATCAATTCGGGCTGGCGGTCGCCTTCCTGATCCTGTCGGCCGCCGGGCTCGCCGTCATCTTTGGAATGATGGGGATCGTGAACATGGCTCATGGCGAATTGATCATGATCGGTGCCTACGGAACATCGATCGCCAACCGGCATGGCCTGCCGCTCGTGCTCGCGGCTCTCTGCGGGGTGCTCGCGTCGACGGCAACGGGGGTGTTGCTGGAGAGGACTGTCATCCGACGCTTCTATGATCGTCCGTCGGAATCGCTCGTCATGACCTGGGCCATCGGATTGTTCATAAGCCAGGCCGCACTTATCGTCTTCGGCCCCTCATTGCCAAGCATATCGTCGCCGCTCGGAAGTGTTGCCTTCGGGGGCTTCTCGCTTTCGATCTACGGACTCTTGTTGATCGCCTTCGGGCTGGCGGTGCCGGTTGCGATCTATCTACTCCTGAGTACGACCACGTTCGGCCTGCATGCGCGCGCAACCATGCAGAACGTCGAGGTCGCGCGAGCGATCGGAATCAACAGCGGGAGTGTCTATTCGGCGACTTTCGCTCTTGGAGCCGGCCTCGCCGGTCTTGCCGGCGCGCTATACGCGCCAACGATGTCAGCCGTACCGAACATGGGCGGCAGCTTCATCGTGCAGGCTTTCGTCACTGTCGTCACCGGCGGCGGCAATCTCGTTTATGGGACGCTGCCAGCGGCAGCCGGTCTCGGACTGGTGCAGACTGCGCTCACCGCGGTATTCGGCAATCTGGTCGGCGTGCTTGGATTGCTGGCTGCCGTCATTGTCAGTGCGAAGCTGTTTCCGAATGGTCTCGCTCATCGCCTGTCAGGAAAGCGTTTTTCATGAGAAGCGTGCTGCGGTTGCTGGAGGGCGATCAGACCATCGGTCGTGGACTGCCGTTCTGGGGTCTCATGTCGCTTTTGTTTGCGGGTGCGTTGGCTTTCGGAGTGACGGCCGGGAGCTTCGCCGTCGAGAACTGCAGCTATTTCCTCGTCTGGGTATTCATGGCGCTGGGCCTGGCATTCATGTGGGGCCTGGGTGGCACCATGAGTTTCGGCCAGACGGCGTTCTTTGGAATCGGGGGGTATTGCTATGCGATCCTGTCGACGAACTGGGGCGTGGAGAGCGGCCTCACCATGGCCGCGGCCCTGTTGAGTCTTGCGGCAGTAGCGCTAAGCGCGGCCGTCCTCGGCTATTTCGTGTTTTTTGGTGGAATAAACGGCGTCCTGGTCAGCATCACGACGCTGGCGGTAACGCTGGGCCTCGAGACGTTTCTGTCGCAAACTGCCGGGCCGAAATGGGCGATCGGCAGAGCTGAGCTGGGGGGCTTCAACGGGATCTCGTCAATGCCTCCGTTAACAGTTCCGTGGCACGGCGATAACGTCGAGATCACCGGTCGTTCTCTCTACTTTGGGCTCATCATCTTCGTTGCCATCACCTATCTTGCGCTGCGCATCCTGGCGAATTCGAAGGTTGGAGATGCGATGGTTGCGGTAAGGGAGAGTCCCCTCCGGGCGGAGGCCCTCGGCTACGATGTAAAAGCGATCTTGTTCGTCGGCTTCGTTGTCGGGTCGGTATTGGCGGGATTGAGCGGCCTGCTCTATGCGGGTTGGGGCCAATACATCTCGCCCGATACCATGGGACTCTCCGCCGCCGCGCTGCCCATCATCTGGGTGGCGGTGAGTGGAAAGGACCTGACCGCCACGATGGTGGGAACTGTCGTTCTGCTGGGTCTTTCGCAGGCTCTTGCGATCTACGGAAGCCAATATGCCTTGGTGTCGCTCGCACTGATACTTGTGGTGTCGATCATGGGATGTCCGAAGGGAGTGTTTGAAACGCTCCTGAGGCGGATCGATTCGATCGGTGGCCCGGGCGATCAAAACTCGAAGCCGGTCCGGAAGTCCAGTCTCGATCGCAGCGAGGTGTTGCTATGACGCTGCTGCGAGCGCGCCAGCTCACCAAGCGCTTCGGAGGGCACGCCGCCGTGGATCGGCTCGACCTTTCGATCGAGGCAGGCGAAATACGATGTCTGATCGGGCCAAATGGAGCGGGAAAAAGCACCGCGCTCGCGCTGCTGGCGGGCAGTCTGTCCCCGTCCGCTGGAGCCATCTATTTTGATGGGAGCGAGATTTCGAACGTCGCGGCGCATGATCGGGCCAAACGCGGCATCAGCATCAAGTTCCAGCTGCCGAGCGTTTTTCCGGAGCTCTCAGTTCGGCAAAATCTCAAGATTGCGCTGTCGCGGCGATACCTCGGCTCCGAGCTCGACGACCGGATAGACGAGACGCTGGATCTTGTCGAATTGAGCGATCAACGCGGCAAGCTCGCACGCGTTCTGTCTCATGGTCAGAAGCAATGGCTGGAATTCGGCTTGGCGATTTCGTTGAAGCCAAGGCTGCTTCTGCTCGATGAACCAACGGCCGGCATGACTCCGGAGGAAACGGAGAGGACGGGTGAGCTGGTGCTCCGGCTGAACCGGTCGGGCGTAACCGTGGTGGCGGTCGAGCACGATATGCAGTTTGTACGGCAGATTGCCCGCACCGTGAGCGTTCTTCATCTCGGGACGGTATTTTCGGAGGGGCGGCTAAACGACGTCCTCGCCAATGAAGATGTCAAGAAGATCTATTTCGGCGAGGCGCCTCGGCATGGATGACGTCCTCAGGCTCCGGAAACTCCATGCCGGATACGGTGGGGGAGCCGTGCTCCAGGGCGTTGACCTCCGTGTCGGCCGTGCCGAGATCGTGGCAGTGCTTGGTCGGAATGGCATGGGCAAGACGACGCTGCTGAAAGCGGTCATGGGACTTTTGCCGTGCACAGGCGAGATACTCTTCCTTGGCCAGGAAATTGCGAAACTGCCAAGCCATGTTCGAGCTCGGCGGGGGCTGGGATATGTGCCGCAGGGCCGTGGTCTGTTCCCGAGCATGACCGTGGCTGACAACATTGCTGCCGGCCTCTCGATCGGCGCGATCCGGCGATCGAGAGGTGACACCTTCAAGGGCGCGATCGAGGATCTCTTTCCCATCATCACAAAGCGCAAGAGCCAGATCGCCGGCACCATGAGCGGTGGCGAGCAGCAGCAGGTCGCGATCGCCCGGGCCTTGATTGGAAAGCCATCGCTGTTGGTTCTCGATGAGCCGTCGGAAGGAATTCAGCCTTCGATTGTTCAACGCATCTCCGAGGCCATTCGCCAGCTCAACGAGGACCACGGACAGGCGGTACTGATCGTCGAGCAGAATATCGAGGTTATCGCCGCGTTGGCGCAGCGATGTTATGTGGTCGAAAACGGCCGGGTCGTTGATGAGATGCGAGTTGACCGCACCAGCGTGAAGTCGCTTCAAGAGGCCTTGAGCGTTTGAGCCACGTATTGCCTGGAATAGCGATACTAGTTGCGGGAAATCGTGATGAGGACAGCTGCCTTCGGGCGTCCCAACCGTCTCACTTGATGAGGCAGGTTGCCCGGAAACTCGAGGAAGTCACCGGCGTCGAGATCGACGTCGCGTCCGTTGAAACGGACCTGGACTTTCCCGCTCAGGACAAAGAATGCCTCGTCACCGGCGTGCGCGACCAAGCCGTCGTTTCCGAATTGAGGGGGCGGATACATGATGAAGGATTCGATCAAGCCGGTCTTGCCCGACCTGCTCAGCGGGACGAAGACATATTCGTCATCCGACAGCTTGGTGTTGACGGCGGAATGCGTGGACGCCTTCACCACGTGTATGAGGGAGTCGTCGAGCGACTCTCCAAAAAGCGTGGAGACCGGTACATCGAGAGCTTGCGCAAGTTTGACGACGCTGGCGATCGACGGTGCTTTCTCGCCTCTCTCGAGACGGGACAGATAGCCTCGATTCAGCCCCGTTGCCGCCGACACCTGCTCGATGGTCATTTTTCGTCGTCGGCGCAAAACCCGAACTTCCAGACCGATTCGTCCCATTCCGGCATTGGCGCCGAAGGTCTCGACCTTATTCCTCGGTGTGGAAGCTTTTTTCATGGGAATTCCAGACGGCAGGCAATGGGTCAACTGCTCGTTGAGTGCGTCATATCAAACAGGCGGCGACCAGGTAAAGCGCGTCACTTCGATCGGGCCGGAGCCGCCATTCCTGCGGCTGCAGACCAAATCTCGTGGTGCGGGCGTTCACGCACCGAGTTGCCTACACGCTGGCGAGCCTCTCCACAAGGTTTGACAGATAGGTGCCTGTTGGGCATTATGATGCCCAAATCACACCAGGCGGCTTTTGGCCGACGTAGGCGGTTGAAGGGATGTCCAAATTGACCCCACAGCTAAGACCGAAAAACTACTTCGATGAGCGCGCGACCCGGGAAATGGCGCAACATCTCAAGCCGCGCGAGCGAACCCGGGCCGCGACCCTTGCATATGCCTGTCGCATCCTGGCGATGACCGGTCAGGAAGCCGGTCTCGCGGGACAAATCAGCGTGCGGTCCGAGCGGCCGGGGGCCTATTGGACGCTGCGCTTCGGTCTCGGCTTCGACGAAGCTACGCCTGCGGATTTCATCGAGGTGGATCAGGATCTCACGACCTTGTCCGGGGACGGCATGGCAAATCCGGCAACCCGGTTTCATCTCTGGGTCTACCGGGCGAGGCCCGACGTCCAGGCAATCATCCACACCCATTCTCCCTGGGCGTCTGCGTTGGCTGCTGCAAGGCAGCCTTTGACCGTGGTGCAGATGGACATGACACCGTTTCACAATGATTGTGCGTTCCTGGCCGACTGGCCGGGTGTCCCGATCGCTGACGATGAAGGGGTCATGATCTCCGAGGCGCTTGGCAACAAGAAATCGATCATCCTCGCCCACCATGGTTATTTGACCGCGGGCTGTTCGGTTGAAGAGGCGGCGTATCTATCGGTCTATCTCGAGCGGGCTGCTCGCCTTCAGATCCGCGCTCAGGCGTTCGGGGCTCTCAAGCCGGTGCCGGACCAGCTTGCGCAGGAGGCGCACGACTACCTGCTCAAGTCCTCAATCGTCCGTGCCACTTTCGACTATTGGTGCAGGCAAATTGATGCCCCTGGAACGACAAGGCTGTCGCCTCTTGACTGACCCTTTCCCGCAGAAAGTGACGCGCGCTTCGACCTACGCCGCCCCCGGCGCGCGCGGTGTCTCGACGTAGGGCCGGAACGTGGTCTTGTCGGTGCCGCAGTCGGGGCACCGCCAGGCCGCGGGGATGGCGGCGAACGCGGTGCCCGAGGGGATCGACTGGTCGGGCAGTCCCGCCGCCGGCTCGTAGATGAAGTAGCAGCCGTTGCAGATGAACTTCTGGTCGCCGGCTTGCGTCCGCCACGCGTTCGGCAGCGCGACCGGCGCGGCCTCGGCGCGGAGATCCTGGGGCAGGGCGACCTGGTCGCCCACGGTGACGAGACCGCTGTCCCGCGCCACCAGATAGATCCCGAGATCCTTGTGCCCGAACGCGGCGCGCAGCGAGCCCGGCAGGTCGAGGTCGCGGCGCCCGGTCTCCGGATTGACGTTGGTGGCGCCGCAGCGGCCGTTGCGGCGGTCGACGCGAAACGACACCTCGCCGATCCGGATGTCGCTGCCGACCCAGTCGAACTCCTCCCACGGCCGCGCGCCGTCGATGTAGAGGTTGGCGCGGAAGCGCAGCGGATCGATGGTGATCCCCCACTGCTGCTCGAGGCTGCGCACTGTCGCCAGGTTGATCAGCGAGATCACGTTGTCCGGCTTGTCCATGAAGTGGCCGTCCGGCGAGCGCACCAGCGTCGGCGGGTTGCGCAGCGCCGGAACCAGTTGCCAGATGATGTCCTCGACCTTGGCCCGCGCCTCGGCGTCGTCGAGATCGGCGACGACGAGGTGATTGTCCTTCACGATGGTCAACTGCCGGGTGTCGACGTCCAGCGTGGTGCGAATCCGCGCCAGGGCCTCCTCGAGCATCAGCATCACGAACAGGCCCTTCTTGCCCCATTTCGGGTGGCTGGTGTCGTACGGCGCTCCGGGGCGCACGAGGGCGAACACGCGGTCGTGCGGGAACGGCTTCTTCGCCTCCAGCGCGACCCGCGTCAGCGGCTGGGCACTCAGTCCCTTGATGGGATAGCGGTAGATGGTCTTGAGGACGGGCATTGGCGCGTGACCGTGGCGGGCGACGATGATGTCCCGCGAAGATGCCCGACGCGGCGGCGCTTTGCGTAGAGCCGGTTGCTGCCGAAGTCGTGGGGCCAGATGGCGCGGCGCCGGCGCGACCGTCCGCGGCGGCGCGAACTGGTCGGAGAACAGCGCCGTCATGTCGGTTGCCGGATCGTCGATGGCGTCGTCGATCGCGTCCGACAGCCGGGCGATGCCCTTCTCGATCTGCTTCGGCGACAGCGCGGCATAGCCGAGAATGAGGCCGCGGCCGGTCAGCGCGGTGTGGCGGCGGAAATGCACCCGCGCCGAGGCCAGCGAATAGACCCCGACGCGGGCCCGCAGCGCCAGAGCTTCGACCGCCACGGCGTCCGGAATGCCGGGCGGCAGCTGCCAGATCACGTGCAGGCCGCCGAACTCGCCGTCGACCACCACGTCGCCGAAATTGCGCCGCAGCGCGGCGATCAGGCTGTCCTTGTAGTGGGAGCGGACGCGCAGGAGGTGCGCGGCATAGCTGCCGCTGTGCATGAAGTCGGCGAGAGTGGCCTGCTCCAGCCAGGCGTTGCCGCTGCTGATCAGGGATTTCTCGACGCCGGCGGCCGCCGCGATGTGCTCGGGCACCACCATGTAGGCGAGGCGCAACCCGGCGCCCAGCGACTTGGAGAACGTCCCCATGTAGATGGTACAGTCGGGCGCCAGCGCGGCCAGCGGCGGAAAGTGAGAGCCCTGGTAGCGGATGTCGCAATCGTAGTCGTCCTCGATGATGTAGCAGCCGTAGCGCCTGGCCCAGGCGATGATCTCGGTGCGGCGCTCCGCCGACAGCGTCGCGCCGGTGGGATACTGGTGCGAGGGCGTGGTGTAGAGCAGCGACGCCGCGCGTTGCGGCAGGTGATCCGGGATCAGGCCGTCCTGGTCGACGGCGACGCTCATGACCTCGGCGCCGGCGGCCTCGAAGCTCAGCGCGGCGCCCTGGTAGCAGGGGTCCTCCACCACGCCGAGCGCGCCGCGCGCAAGATACAGCCGCGCCGCCAGCGTCAGGCCCTCCTGGATCCCGGACACGATGATGATCCGGTTGGGATCGGCGACGATGCCGCGGGCCACGGCGAGATGATTGGCGATCGCGGTGCGCAGCGCCGGCAGGCCGGCCGGATCGCCGTACTGGGTCAGGCCCGCGCCGCCGCCGTGCGACAGGTTGCTCTGCAGCAGCCGGCGCCAGGTCTTCAGCGGAAACAGCTCGGCGCTGGGACGGCCGGGAAAGAAATCGTAGAGCAGGCGCGTGCGGGGGGCGTGCGGCAGGCCCGGCGCGCGGCCGTGGCGCAGAGGCATCGGCATGCGCGGTTGCAAGGCGCGATCGCGGGCCGCGGATGTGGCCTGCGGCGCCACGGCAGGGCGCGGCGCCGGCTCGGCGACGTAGATCCCGGAGGCCGGGCGGGCCTCGACGATCCCTTCCATTAGCAGCAGGTCGTAGGCGCGCACCACGGTGTTGCGGGAGATCGCCAGTTGCTCCGCCAGCCGCCGTGACGACGGCAGGCGGGTGCCCGGCGCGATCCGGGCGCAGCGGATCGCCTCGCGGATCTGATCGACCATCTGGGTCGTCAGCGTCTCCGGCCTGGAGCGATCGAGAAGAACGGAAATCTGCATGTCGAGCGCGATGCCAAGGTGGGTGTCCCTCATCCGCTCTCGGAGCAAGGGCTGGGCCAGTCGTGGGTCCAGTCCGCGGATTTTGATCGGATTCGGTCCGGAGTCAGCCGATTTGTCGCGGTTTTTGAACTGGATCCCTCGCTTTGCCGGCAACTGGACTCATCGCTGGCGTGCGCGCCCGGCGGGTGCCCAGCGTCGATGCAGCGGCTGCCCGAAACCGTGTCACCGGGGTGCGCCCCGCGTCCACCGCGTGGGCAACCTGAGACATGTCGCGGCGATGACCAGGGCGACTGATGGCGCCATCGCATTTGCCGCAGGCGGCTCTCCCGGCCGCAGATCGCGCCATGCGAACCTTGCCGCACTGGCCGCGAGAGCCGCGCCGCGTTGCTCCCGGCACGTCGAACCCAAAGGAGATTCCATGAGGACCGCACGACTCCGCTGGCTTTCCGCCGCGGCCGCCATTTTCGCCCTGTTCGGCTCCGGCCAGGACCGCGCGAGAGCCGAAGACACCATCAAGATCGGCATCCTGCATTCGCTGTCGGGCACCATGGCGATCAGCGAAACCATCCTGAAGGACCTGATGCTGATGGAGGTCGCCGACGTCAACGCCAGGGGCGGCCTGCTCGGCAAGAAGATCGAGCCCGTGGTGGTCGACCCGGCGTCGAACTGGCCGCTGTTCGCCGAGAAGGCCCGCGAGCTGATCAGCAAGGACAAGGTGGCCGCCGTGTTCGGCTGCTGGACCTCGGTGTCCCGCAAATCGGTGCTGCCGGTGTTCGAGGAGCTCAACGGGCTATTGTTCTACCCGCTGGAATATGAAGGCGAGGAAGCCTCCTACAACATCTTCTACGGCAGCTCGGTGCCCGACAACAAGGCGGTGCCCGCAGTCGAGTACCTGATGAGCAAGGACGGCGGCGAGGTCAAGCGCTTCGTGCTGGAAGGCACCGACTACGTCTATCCGCGCACCAGCAACAAGATCATCCGCGCCTTCCTCAAGACCAAGGGGGTGAAGGACGAGGACATCCTGGAGAATTACACCCCGTTCGGCTTCTCCGACTGGCAGACCGAGGTCACGGCGATCAAGAAGTTCGGCTCGGCCGGCAAGAAGACCGCGGTGATCTCGACCGTCAACGGCGACGCCAACGTGCCGTTCTACAAGGAACTCGGCAACCAGGGCGTCAAGGCGACCGACATCCCGGTGATCGCGTTCTCGGTCGGCGAGGAAGAGCTCGCCGGCGTCGACACCAAGCCGCTGGTCGGCCATCTCGCGGCCTGGAGCTACTTCCAGTCGGTCAACACCCCGGAGAACAAGGCGTTCATCGCCAAGTGGCGCGCCTACACCAAGAACCCCAAGCGCGTCACCAACGATCCCATGGAGTCGGCCTACATCCTGTTCCACATGTGGGTCCAGGCGGTGCAGCAGGCCGGCACCACCGACGTCGACGCGGTGCGCCAGGCGATGATCGGGCAGCGGGTCAAGTCGCCGTCGGGCTTCGAGGTGGTGATGGGCAGCAATCACCACATGGCCAAGCCGGTGATGATCGGCGAGATCCAGGGCGACGGTCAGTTCAGCATCGTGTTCAAGAGCAAGGCGCTGCCGCCGCGGGCCTGGAGCCCCTATGTCGAGGCCAACAAGGACAAGGTCGCGGACTGGTCGTGGCCGTGGGTCTGCGGCGGCTGCACCGCGCCACGCTTCGCGGCGAACTGATCTCCTGTAGCGCGGGCCTGGCGGGTCATCCGGTTACGGCGACGGTGGTCGGCGTAACCGGATGCGTTTTGGAGTAGGGCGCTGTCGGTCGTTGCCGTCACGTCGCCCCGTCTCGCGACGCTGCTCGATAGCGCGACGGCGTGGCGCCGAAGCGGTCGCGGAAGGCGCGGTTGAAATAGGACAGGTCGCTGAAACCGACGTCGAAGGCGATGGCGGCGATCGATCGTGCGTCGTGGCGCGGATTGCCCAGCATCTGGCGCGCCAGCGCGAGGCGCATGTCGAGGGTGTATTTCGAGAACGTCGTGCCGGTGCCCTCGAACAGCCGCCGGATGTAGCGCGGCGACACGCCGTGGCGCGAGGCGACGTCGTCGATCGAGAACGACGGCTTGCCGGCGTTCTCGGCGATGTCGACCTTGATCGCCTGCAGGCGCACGGCGCGCCCGCCGCGATCGCGGCGCGCGTCCGGGCCAGCGC
>JARLJA010000144.1 GCA_031291445.1 Xanthobacteraceae bacterium
GACCGGTCATCTGTTTCAGGGCCGGTTCTCCTCGGTCGCGCTCGACGACGCGCATCTGGTCGCCGCCGCGCGCTACGTCGCGCTCAATCCGGTCCGCGCCCGGCTGGTGGCGCGGCCGCAGGACTGGGAGTGGTCGAGCGCGCGGGCTCATCTCGCGGAGCGCGACGATCGGCTGGTGCGGGTCGCGCCGCTGCTCGATCGCATCGGCCGGTTCGGTGACCTGGTCGAAGGCGAGGTCGATCGCATCGCCTTCGCGGCGCTGCGCGCCAACGAGGGCACGAACCGTCCGCTCGGGTCTGACGAATTCATCGCGGCCGTCGAGCGGGCCACCGGACGCCGTTTGCAGCCAGGAAAGCCAGGACCGAAACCGCGCATCACGCCGCAGCAATTGCGGCTGTCGTTGCCCTCGGCGGATGAGGCGTGAGCAATGGGTAAGGTGTCCCCGTCACTCCCCAGGTGATTGCGGCAAAGAGTGGACCCGCGGGTCAAGCCCGCGGGTGACGCAGAACAAGAGGACGGCGGAGCGGCTCCCTGCCACCAGAGTTCGCCACGCGAGCGGATGAGCGCACACAAACTCGCGAAGCGAAAGCCTGACGACAGATCGCCGCCGATGCAGAATGGGGCGATGGCGCCGCGCTCGATCTGGCTCGTTCCGCCATGCCTTACCCTCTCGCCCGGCCCTCGGCCCCACCGGCTTGCGCGGCGCGGTCGGCCGTGATGCGCTCGAGCGATTCGGCGTCCTGGGCGAGCTGGCGCCAGGCGCTGGCGCGGCCCAGCAGCTCCCGGCGGGTCAGGTCATTGTCGGCGGCGGCGGCCCTCGTTTCGCAGGCGACGGCGCGGGCGCGATAGTCTTCGGCACGACTGGTCATGCCCACGTAACGCCGCAGCCGCGATTTGGTTGACCCCCGCGTGCGATTTTGTCGCCGCGGTCCGGTTCCGAGCCGCGGTGCGTCGAGGCGTCAGGCCGCCGCGGTGCGGGCGTCGGCGGCGAGCAGGCGGCGGATGTCGGCGGCGGGCCTCGCCGGGCTGAACAGATAGCCCTGCATCTGGGTGCAGCCGAGCGCGCGCAGCCGGTCGCGCTGCGCCTCGGTCTCGACGCCCTCGGCGGTGGTGACCATGTCGCGGGTGGCGGCGATGTTGACCACGGCCTCCACGATCGCGGCGGAGGTCGCGGCCACGGCCACGTCCCTGACGAAGGCGCGGTCGATCTTGATCTTGTCGAACGGGAAGCGCTGGAGATAGCTCAGCGACGAATAGCCGGTGCCGAAGTCGTCGAGCGCGGTGCGCACGCCCAGCCCGCGCAGCTGGGCCAGCACCGAAAGCGCGGTGTCGTCGTCGCGGATCAGCACCGCCTCGGTGATCTCGAGCTCGAGCCGTCCGGGGGCGAGCCCGGAGGCGTTCAGCGCCGAAACCACGTGCAGCGCCAGCGTCGGGCTGCGGAACTGGATCGGCGAGACGTTGACCGCGATCTTGACGTCGCCCGGCCATTGCGCCGCCTCGCGGCAGGCCGAGGTCAGCACCCATTCGCCGAGCTGGACGATCAAGCCGGTATCCTCGGCCACCGGGATGAAGTCCACCGGCGAGATCGGGCCGCGGCGCGGATGGTTCCAGCGCAGCAGCGCCTCGCAGCCGGTGATCTCGCCGCCGGTCAGGCACACCAGCGGCTGGTAGTAGACCTCGAAGCCGGCGGCGGCGAAGTCGCCGGTGGCGATGATCGCGCGCAGCTCCTGCTCGAGCTGCTGGCGGGTCTTGACCCGGGCGTCCATCGACGTTTCGAACAGCCGCCAGGTGCGGCGCCCGTCGGCCTTGGCCGCGTACATCGCGAGGTCGGCGTGCCTGAGCAGAAGATCGAGCTCGGTGCCGTGCTGCGGCGCGATCGCGACGCCGATCGAGGCGTCGGTGGCGATCTGGTGGCCGAAGCATTCGCAGGGCGCCCGGATCACCTCGTAGAGGCGGCCGACCAGTTCGGCGACGGCGTCGCGGTCGTTGGCGCCGCGCTGGACCACGGCGAATTCGTCGCCGCCGAGGCGGGCGGTGAAGCCGAAGCTGCCGATGCAGCCCTGTATCCTCCGCGCCACGGTCCGGAGCAGCTCGTCGCCGACCGAATGGCCCAGCGAGTCGTTGATGGCCTTGAACTCGTCGATGTCGATGTAGAGCACGGCGCAGCTGCCGTCGTCGCCCAGCGTGGCGAGCTCGCGCTCGAGCCGCTCGCGGAACAGGACGCGGTTGGGCAGGTCGGTCAGCGGGTCGTAATGGGCGAGGTGGGCGATCCGCTCCTCGGCGTGGCGCCGCGCGGTGATGTCTTCCACGGTGGTCAGCCAGCCGCCGTCGGCGAGCGGCTGGTACATGTACTGGAAGGTGCGGCCGTCGCCGGGCTCCAGCGTCGACTGGCCCGGCCTGCCGCTGCGCAGCTGGCGCTCGAACCAGGCGATATAAGCGTCGACGTCGCCGGGAAAGAAGCCGCAGGCCTTGCGATGGAGCGTCAGCTCGCGCAGCGTGCAGCCCGGCTTCACGATCTCGTCGGACATGTTGAACATGTCGAGGTAGCGCCGGTTGCACACGATCAGGCGGCCGGCGGCGTCGAACATCAACAGGCCCTGGGCCATGTTGTTGATCGCGGTGTCGAGGCGGCGCTTCTCCTGTGTCAGGCGCTGCCGCGAGGCGCGGTGCTGGCGGCCGATCTGGCGCACGATCATGAACAGCATCGCCGCGATGATGGCGGCGGACAGCGCCGCGGCGCCGATCTGGACGCGGGTCTGCTCCCGCCAGCCGGCGAGCGCGGCCTCGACGGTGGTGGTCGCGACCAGCGTGATCGGATACCCGGTCAGCACCTGGGCCGCGCCGAGGCGGTCCTGGGTGTCGAACGGGCTCCAGAAGCGCCGCGTGGCCCTGCCGTCGCGCTGGGCCAGCTCGATGATGCTGTCGTCCCGAATGCCCAACGCCTGCGCGTGCTGCGCGCGCAGGGCGATGACGTTGGTGCCGATCATGCTCTCGACATGCGGATGACGCGCGAGCAGCACGCCGTCGTTCTTGAACATGGTGATGCTCGCGTCGTCGCCCAGTGCGACCGAGGCGAAGAACCGCTCCATCGTCCCGGGCGTGATGCCCTCGGACACCACGCCGAGGAACTCGCCGTCCGGTCCGGTGACCCGGTGCGCCAGCACGATCAGCCAGCCGCCCTGAACGTGGTTGGGGACGAGCTCGATCTTGAACGGCGGCGATGACGGCGACGCCAGCGCCTGAAAGCTGGACTGGCCGCCGACGTTGAACCGAATGCCGGCGTCGGGCAGCGAGCTGTTGAGGAGATTGCCCTCGGCGTCGAAGATCCAGATGCTGTAGGCATCGGACGCGGTGTTCGCCTTCTCCTGCAGCATCGCGTGGGTCTGCTCGCTCGCCATCTCGCGGGCAAAGTCCGCCGGCGCGCGGATGCCGGCGGCGCGGGTGCGGGCGATGAAGTCCCTTTCATCGTCACGGATCTGGCTGATCTGCTGGTCGAAATGGCGCGCCAGCAGCAGCACGGTGTTGGAGAGCTCGCGCTCGGTGCTTGCCAGCACGTGCTCGCGATGCTGGTTGACGGTCCAGCCGACCGCGGCGACGACGCCAAGGATCAGCGCGAGGCCGGAGCCGATCACCCAGCGCACCACGGTGCGCCCGGACGGCGCGGCGGCGTCGCCGCGCCGGCGGTGCCCGGACGCGCGCCGGCGGCCCCATACCGCACTCAACGCTGCCAATCGGTGACGCATGTCCCACTCCCTCGGAAGTTGAGGGGTAGCGCGGCACTGGTGGAGGTCTCGTTAGAATCGTCGGTTACTTAACCGTTACGAAAGGAACGAGATACCGCAGACTATGACGTGTGGTCACGGCATCCGCCCCGTTGATTGTTGTTGCAGCCGTAATCAAGGTGACGCCGGGTCCTCCCTCCTCGGTTGAAAATGAAGGAGAAACGGGCTCTTGGACCCTGCGCGTACTGTTCCGCCGCGGCCGCCGGGACAGCTTTCGGCCGCATGGCGGCATTTGAGCAAACGTTTACCTTGATTGCCGTTTGTAAACTTGAATCAATGGCTTGGTTGCGCAGGCAACCATTACGCCACACGCGGCGCGTGTCGTCGCGGCGCGCGCTCCCGCAGGCTGGGTGGCGCGGCTGCCGCCCGGCCCGGCGGCTGGTCCGTCGGGCCGGATCTTCGATTGCCGCGGTCGTCAGTCGACGACCTCGACGATGCGATGGCTGCGCGGCTCGACCAGCACCGGCACGTCGTTGACCACGGTGTAGCGATAGCCCTGGACGCCGTATTCGGCCGGAACCTCGTAATAGGTCACGCCGTCGTCGGGCAGCACGGCGCCGACGCGGACCGGGCCCTCGTAGCGGTACGACGGATAGTGGCGTTCGACCACGTAGCGGTGGAAGCGCGGCCGCTCGTCGACGCCGAGCAGGCCGGTGACGCCGCCGACCACGCCGCCCACGGTGCCGCCGACCACCGCGCCGACCGGGC
>JARLJA010000145.1 GCA_031291445.1 Xanthobacteraceae bacterium
GAACTCGATCTGCGATCTCCATCAGGGCCCGCGGTCAAAGGCCGCATCTCGAGGCCGTATACATGACCGCTCCCCGATCCGTTTGCCGAAGCACCAAAAAAGCCCTTGCCGACTGGGGGCCGTCCATACATGACGGCTGAGAACGTGGACGCGCCCACCCTCACGCGGCGTCGCCCCGGAATGACACCGCCTCAGATCATCCCGAGAGCCTGCATGTAGGTCTCGAGAATGGTCTCCTGCTCCTGGCGCTCGTTGGCATCCTGCTTGCGCAGGCGGATGATGGTGCGGAGCGCCTTGACGTCGAAGCCATTGCCCTTGGCCTCGGCAAAGACGTCGCGGATGTCGTCCGAGATGGTCTTCTTCTCTTCTTCCAATCGCTCGATGCGCTCGACGATGGCCTTGAGCTGATCCTTGGCGAAGCTGGTCGAGGGCGCTTCGTCGGTCTTGAGGGCGGCAGAGGTGGCCATCGTTTACTCCTGGTCACGAGACGAACTGAAAGCTGCGGCGTCGCCGGCCCGGAGGGACATCCGGGCCACGTGACGCGCCGTGCCGTTGCATTGCAGACTTGACTTGGCCGACGCGTGCACTCGTCCTGCGCCAGGACGAGTGCTCAGGATGACGCGCCAATTCCACGGGTGACACTCAAGAGAGCGGCGCCCTTCGTCAAGGCGCGGCAGCGTTCATCCACAGCGACCCACAGGGAAGTTGCGGCCAGCGCCGCAGATGCCCCGATCGGCATCGGCGCGCCGGAACCGGCGCCGCGACGCCTTCATCGCACCGCGCTCGGCGATCAGCCGCCGGTGGCCTGCCCGGGATGGCTGTGCTTGAAGGCTTCGAGCTGCTCGGCCGTCGCCGTCGACTGGTGCTTCGCCTTCCAGGCGTCGTAGGACATGCCGTAGACTGCCTCGCGGCTCTCGTCCTTGGTCATGGCCACGCCCTTCTCGTCGGCGGCGTCCTTCAGCCAGTTGGACAGGCAGTTGCGGCAGAAGCCGGCCAGATTCATCAGCTCGATGTTCTGCACGTCGGTGCGCTCGCGCAGGTGGGCGACCAGGCGGCGGAAGACCGCCGCTTCCAGTTCCGTTCGAGTGCTGTCGTCCTGGGACATCGTCGTGATCCGGTCTTGAGCTGCGTTTATGCCAGCAAATGGCTGCGGTTACAGATATTGTGATTTCTCGCGCCAAAGCAACCGGCCTTGCGCGCGAACGCCGCCATGGGGCGCCGTCGAGATTTGATCCGAATGCCGTTGACAGAGGGCAGCGGGTTACGCGAAATCAACAATCGATTGATATGCCTTGATTAAATGATCGTGCCCAGCTCCCATCGGCCGCGCCGCAACCTCCTCGACGCCCGTTCCGCGAAGCACGTTTCGCGGGCGCTGGCGGTGGCTGTCCTGGCCGGCGCCGCCCTGGCCGTGCTGGACCGCCCGGCACACGCCGACTTCCGCCTCTGCAACAATACCGCCAGCCGCGTCGGCATCGCGCTCGGCTACAAGGACAGCGAAGGCTGGACCACCGAAGGCTGGTGGAACGTGTCCGCGCGCAGCTGCGAGACCCTGCTGCGCGGAACGCTGGTGGCGCGCTACTATTACATCTATGCGGTGGACTACGATCGCGGCGGGGAATGGTCGGGGCAGGCCTTCATGTGCTCGCGCGACAAGGAATTCACCATCAAGGGCACCGAGGACTGCCTGGCACGCGGCTATGATCGCACCGGCTTCTTCGAGGTCGATACCGGCGAGCAGCGCGCCTGGACCGTCCAGCTCACCGAATCCAGCGAGCAGCAGAAGCCGGTGCCGGGGCTCCCCGGCCTGCCCAATGCCCCCGCCGGCTCAACCCCGCTCGGCACCGCGCCCGGGCTCCCTTCGCCCTCCCTTCCCGGACCGACAAAACAATGAGACGCCTGCGGCGCATCAAGATTCTCGCCACGCTCGGGCCGGCTTCGTCCGACAGCGCGACCTTGCGCAAGCTGTTCGAGGCCGGCGCCGACCTGTTTCGCATCAACATGAGCCATACCTCCCACGACAAGATGCGGGAGCTGATCGAGACCATCCGCAACGTCGAGACCAGCTACGGCCGGCCGATCGGCATTCTGGTCGACCTCCAGGGACCGAAGCTGCGCCTCGGCCAGTTCGCCGGCGGCCCGGTCATGCTCGGCAACGGCGACACCTTCACGCTCGATTCCAATCCCGCGCCCGGCGACAAGACCCGGGTGCACCTGCCGCATCCCGAGATCCTGGCCGCACTGCGGCCCGGCCACGCGCTGTTGCTCGACGACGGCAAGGTCCGGCTGATCGCCGAGGACACCACGCCGGAGCGGGCCATTACCCGCGTCGTGATCGGCGGCAAGATGTCCGACCGCAAGGGCGTCAGCCTGCCCGACACCGACCTGCCGGTGTCGGCGATGACGCAGAAGGACCGCGCCGACCTCGAGGTCGCGGCGGAAGCCGGCGTCGACTGGATCGCGCTGTCGTTCGTGCAGCGCCCCGAGGACGTGATCGAGGCCAAGAAGCTGGTCCGCGGCCGCGCCGCGATCATGTCGAAGATCGAGAAGCCGCAGGCGATCGATCGCCTGCCGGAGATCGTCGAGGTCTCCGACGCGCTGATGGTGGCGCGCGGCGACCTCGGCGTCGAGCTGCCGGCCGAACGGGTGCCCGGGCTGCAGAAGCAGATGACGCGGCTGGCGCGCAGGGCCGGCAAGCCTGTGGTGATCGCGACCCAGATGCTGGAATCGATGATCCAGTCGCCGGTGCCGACCCGCGCCGAGGTCTCCGACGTCGCCAACGCGGTGTTCGAGGGCGCCGACGCCATCATGCTGTCGGCGGAATCGGCGGCCGGCAAGTATCCGGTCGAGGCGGTGGCGACCATGAACCGCATCGGCGAGGAGGTCGAGCGCGACCCGACCTACCGCTCCGTGATCGCCGCGCAGCGGCCCGAGCCGGAGGCCACCGTCGGCGACGCCATCGCCGACGCCGCGCGCCAGATCGCCGAGACCCTCGACCTGTCGGCGCTGATCTGCTGGACCAGCTCCGGCTCGACCGCGCTGCGGGTGGCGCGGGAACGGCCGAAGCCGCCGGTGGTGGCGATCACCCCCAACGTCTCCACCGGCCGCAAGCTGTCGCTGGCCTGGGGCGTGCACTGCGTGATCGCCGAGGACGCCCACGACCAGGACGACATGGTGCTGCGCGCCGGCCGCATCGCGTTTCGCGACGGCTTCGCCAAGGCCGGCCAGCGCGTCATCGTCGTCGCCGGCGTGCCGCTCGGCAGGCCCGGCACCACCAACATGGTACGGATCGCCACCGTCAGCGCCGACACCGACAGCTGAGAGTCTGGCTCAAACTGCAGCTAATAAAATCAGGCCTTTCTCAAAGACCCCGTCATGCCCCGGCTTGTCCCGGGCATCCACGTCTTTACTGCATCGCGGCCAAGAAAGGCGTGGATGGCCGGGAGACCTTAGTCATGGCGATCCGTCGAAGACGGATCGCGCTGCCCGGCCATGACGGTAAAGAGCAACAATCGAACGAGGTTAGAACAGCCCGAAAATGCTCGCTGCATTTTCGGTCAGACCCTGACGCCGCTGGTCAGCCCAGCGCGCCGCTGCGGGCGATGTCGGCGGCGTTCGGCAGGCTGTCCACGCTCCAGCACAGCTCCATAACCTGGCGGATCGCGGCCGGCGACAGGATGCCGTCGGCGAGATCCTCGAACTTGGCCTCGAGCTGCTTGTCGGTCATCGGCACGTCGACGCTGCCGATCACGTGCGCGATATGCTGGTGCAGCGTCCGGCCGTCCTTCAGCACGATCGTCATGTCGACCTGGGCGGGGTCGATGCCGGGCGCGATCGTCGGCACCACCTTGCCGCGCAGCGCCACCACCGTCGGATCTTTGACCGCGCGATCGCTGAACTGCCGTTCCCCCGCCGCTCCCTCGACGATCGCGACCGCGACCGCGTGATAGATGCTGAACTTGCCCTCGAGCCCCGCGCGCGGCGCGGTCTTGCCGGTGAGTTCGAGCACCAGCGGATTGACCTTGAGGTCGATGCGCTCGATCTGGTCGGCGGTGAGCCTGTTGTCGTTGCGCAGCCGGATCGCGGCGTCGATCGCCGGATGCAGCACGATCCCGCAGGCGAACGGCTTGTAGGTGTTGAGCGCGGCCTCGTAGCGGCTGCCGAGCCCCTCGGTGATCTCGGCATAGTTCTGCCGGGTGCTGATGGTATTGGCCCAGCCGCGCGTGGCCTCGATCATGCCATCGGAGCTGGTGAAGTTCCTGGCGGCCAGGATGGCGGCGAACAGGGCGTTGTTGGCGGCGCGGCCGGGATTGAAGCTCTTGTTCATCGAGCCGAAGGATTCCCGCAATCCCACCGGCTGCGAGGCGGCGAGCCCGAGCGCCCACACCATCTGCTGCTCGGTCAGGCCCATCAGCTTGCCCGCCGCGGCCGCGCCGCCGAACACGCCCGCGGTGCCGGTGATGTGCCAGCCGGCGTCGTAGTGATCGGGCCACACCGCGTTGCCGATGCGGCATTCGACCTCGACGCCGAGCACCAGCGCGTTGAGGAAATCCCGGCCCGACACCGGTTGCCGTTCCGCCAGCGCCAGGATCGCGGACGCCACCGGGCCCGCGGGATGGATGATGGTCTTCAGATGGGTGTCGTCGTAGTCGAAGATGTGGCTCGAGACGCCGTTGACGAAAGCGGCGTTCATGACGTCGAGCCGCTCGCGGCGGCCGAGCAGCGAGGCCTGCGGCGGCCCGGAAAACGGCTGCAGCGCCTCCACCGCGATGTCCACGGTCTGATGGCGCGAGCCGCCGATGGCGACGCCGACCCAGTTCAGAAGCGTGCGCGCGCCCTCCTTGCGGACCGCGGCGGGAAGATCCCCGTATTGGGCCTGCACCACGTAGCGCGCGAGGGTCTGCGTCACACGCGGCGGCGGCGCCTTCGGGGCCGGCGCGTCCGAAGCGGCCTTCGCGGCGCTCGCGCCCTGCGCCGCCGCGCCCTCGGTCAGGGCGGCCGCGACCGGCAGGGCGGCGGCGGCGCGCAGGATCGCTCTGCGGTCGGCGAAAACCATGTGTGTCTCTCCCTGTCGTGCGCGCCGGCTGGCTAGCTGACGTCTGCCACCGCGATTTTCACGCCGCTCGCGACCATGTCCTCGATCGCGTCGACCACCACGCCCGGAGCGACGTTCTGCGGCACGTGGCCGACACCGGACAGCGCGATCAGCCGGGCGCCGGGGACCGCCGCGACGAACGGCCGGGAATGAATGTCGATCGAGACCGTGCGGTCGACGGTGCCGGAAATGACGACCGACGGCGTGGTGATCTCGTGATAGCGCCCGGCCTGCGCCGCCACTGACGGCTTCAGCGCGATCATGTCGTGGGCGTTGGCGGTGAACTCCCTCGGCCGCAGCAGCAGTGCGATCGCGGTGTCGCGGACGTAGTCCGCCGGCATCAGCTGCGGCGCAAACACCGAGCGCGCGCCGGACCGCAGCATGAACAGGCCGATCGGCAGGGCGACGAGGCGGGTGAACAGCCAACCGAGCAGCGGCGCCGTGGCAACGCCATTGTGCCAGGACACCCCGCCGTTCCAGGGATGGGTGACGGGCGCGAGCAGCACCAGCCCCGCCAACCGCTCGCGATGGCCGAGCGCGAGCGCAGCGCCGAGCGCGCCGGCCCAGGAATGCGCCACGACTATGGCGCGCGCGACCCCGAGCTGGTCCAGCGCCGCCGCGATCATCGCGGCCTGGGCCGCGACGCCCGAATCGGCGGCACGACGGCGCGTGCTGAAGCCGTGACCGGGCCGGTCGATCAGGATCACCCGGTGCCGCGCCGCCAGCAGTTCGCCGAGCGGCTGGCGCATCGCCTCGAGATTGGAGCTCGCGCCGTGGAGCAGCACCAGCGGCGGTGTGGTTGAATGCTCGGGGCCGAGCTCGACCACGTGCAGCCTTGCACCATTGACCTCGATGAAGCGTCCGGACGGCCGGTGCCGCCGCTCGATCAGCCACACGCCGGCGCGCGTGATCAGCGCCAGGGCGAGGACGATGACCACAAGACCAAACAGCACCATGAACCGACCAATTCCTCTCGCCCCGACGCCACTGCTTCACGCCCCGGGGCATGCACCGGGGGCCGGCCGCGTCGCCAGGCTATCAGATATCCCTGCCCTCGACCTTTTCGGTCAGGGTCTTGACCATGTCCGGCACCTTCTCGAGCCGCGGGTCGACGGCAAGCGCCTGGCGAAACGCCTGCAGCGCCCGCTTCTCGTCGCCGAGATCCTGCATGATCATGCCGAGGCCGGCGAGCGCGCCGAAATGGCGCGGCTCGCGCGCCAGCACCTGGCGGATGTCGGCCAGCGAACGGGCGTAGTCGCTCTTGAGATAATAGACCGTGGCACGCCGGTTCCAGCCCTCGATGTAGTCCGGGCGCAGCCGCACCACGGCGTCGAGCAGGCTCAGCGCGTCGTCGAGCCGCTGGTTGTCCATTGCGGTCTTGGCCCGCGCCGACAACAGCGCGGCGGAGTCGCTCGGCGTCGCCCCCCAGATCGCCCAGATCCGCGCTTCCACCGCGCGCGCGGTGTCGTCATCCGGCGCCGCCTTCAGCGCGCCGAACAGGGCGTCGAGGGTGTGCTCACGGTCGCGGACGGCGTGACGCGGCAGCTCCGACGGCGGCTGGGGCGGCGATTTGGCAGACGGCGTTTTCGAGGACGGCGGCGAAGGGGCCTGGGCAGCCGCGGGCAGCGCGACCGCGAGACCTGCGATCAACGCGACGGAAAGACCAAGACCGGATCGAGCGACCATGGCGCAAGTCTAGCCGCGGCCGGGCACCGGCGCCAAGCGCCGTGGCCTCAAACGCCCGTGATCATGCAAACCCGTCGTGGAAAGCCGGATGGCGGCGCCATCCGGGGCAGCCATCAGCCCTGGCGCGCCTTGAAGCGGCGCTGCACCTTGTTGATGACGTAGACCCGGCCCTTGCGGCGGACCAGACGGTTGGCGCGATGCCGGCCGCGCAGCGACTTCAGCGAATTACGGACCTTCATGGGACAAACCTGCTCTTTGAAAGGCCGCTTTCAGGCCGACAGACGGTCAAGATCAAGAATCGGGAGTTCCCGCCGGCAGCTTCGGACCACCACCCTGCGCGAGACGCCGGTTTCTAGGCCATGGACCCCAAGACTGTCAATCCGCTACCGGGTTGGCGTTGGCACAAAAAAAGTCGCCGCCATGACCCGGCGCGCCGATTTGGCATTGAAACGATTAAATAATTTTGATGAGCACCATGAGGTATATTGGTAAGGGGGCTTGTTTCGACCCTTTCCCGAGGCTAGGCGTCGAAGGTCCGCCAAATAGCAGACCAAGAATTTCGGGAGCCTCGCCATGCCGAACCTCGACGCCGTCACCGCGATCGACATCCACACCCACGCCGAGGAGCCCTGCGGCTGCCACGGCGACGACGGCTACGACGAATTCCAGGCCCGGATGGCGGAGTACTTCAAGTCGCCGAACAAGCACCCGCCGACGGTGCCGGAGACCGCGGCCTACTACCGCGCAAAGAACATCGCCGCGGTGATCTTTCCGGTCGACGCCGAGCGCGAGACCGGGTTTCGCCGCTACGACAACTACGAGATGGCCGAGCTCGCGGCGCAGAATTCCGACGTGCTGATTCCGTTCGCCAGCATCGATCCCGCCAAGGGCAAGGTCGGCGCCCGCGAAGCCCGCAAGCTGATCGCCGACTACGGCATCAAGGGCTTCAAGTTCCACCCGACCATGCAGGGCTTCTATCCCAACGACCGCATGGCCTATCCGCTCTA
The DNA here is from genome assembly GCA_031291445.1 of Xanthobacteraceae bacterium. Lineage (GTDB taxonomy): Bacteria > Pseudomonadota > Alphaproteobacteria > Rhizobiales > Xanthobacteraceae > Bradyrhizobium_A. Next base: position 7,789 of record JARLJA010000145.1, read on the forward strand.
CGAGGCGATCGCCGAAGCCGGTTCGATCGCACTGTTCCACACCGGCCAGACCGGCGTCGGCTCCGGCATGCCCGGCGGCAACGGCATGCGGCTGAAATATTCCAACCCGATGTATATCGACGACGTGGCGGTGGATTTTCCCGAGATGAAGATCATCCTCGCCCATCCCTCGTTCCCGTGGCAGGAGGAGGCGCTGTCGGTGGCGACCCACAAGCCGAACGTCTATATCGACCTCTCGGGCTGGTCGCCGAAATACTTCCCGCCGATCCTGGTGCGCTACATCAACACCGTGCTGCAGGACAAGATGCTGTTCGGCTCCGACTGGCCGGTGATCACCCCGGACCGCTGGCTCGCCGATTTCGCCAAGCTCGAGATCCGCGACGACGTCCGCCCGAAGGTGCTCAAGGCCAACGCCCGCAAGCTGCTGGGGATGTGATCGCCGGGACGGCGCGCCGCGGTTCAGCCGCGCGCTCGCCGTCCGAACAGCTTGCGCAATTCACCCTTGGCCGCCTCGAGCTTGCGTCGCTGCGCCGGCGAAAGATTCGATCCCGCGCGGTTGACGTAGAACACCAGCATCGACATCGCCGAGCGGTAGGGGTCGCTCTTTCGCCGGCGGCTCGCGATCGCCGAGCGGCGGAGCGACTGGGCGATCGCCGCCGGGTTCCGCTGCTTGAAGACGCCCTCCTCGAGGTCGAGCGCGTCGCTGGTGGCGGTGACGCGGCTCGACCAGCGGCGGGAGCCGGCCTGAGCCCGGCGCCGCGCCGGCTTGCGCGCCCGGCGCTTGTGGGAAAGCGGCTTTTTCTGCATCTTGGCGCCCTTCGTCATGCCAGCCAGCCCGCCGGGTTCTTGCAGGATAACCCCATGAGCGTCGAATCGGTTCGCGCCTTTTTTGCCGCCCGGGCGCCGGACATCCACGTCATCGAGTCGGACCAGAGCTCGGCGACCGTGACATTGGCCGCCCAGGCCTTCGGGGTCACTCCCGAGCGCATCGCCAAGACCCTGTCGCTGCGGGTCGGCGAGCAGGTGCTGCTGGTGGTGACCTGCGGTACGGCGCGGCTCGACAACAAGAAGGCCCGCGCGGTGTTCGGCGGCAAGCCGCGGATGCTGGGCGCCGAGGATGTGGTCGCCGTCACCGGGCACCCGGTCGGCGGCGTCTGCCCGTTCGGGCTTCCGACCCCCTTGCCGATCTATTGCGACCGCTCGCTGGAAGCGTTCGACGAAGTGGTGCCGGCGGCGGGATCGATCAACAGCGCGGTGCGGATTTCGCCGCGGCGAATGGCGGAGCTGACGGACGCCAAATGGGTGGACGTCTGCGAGACGGCATCGGCGAAAGAGGACGCCGTGTCATGACGGATTGAAACGGCCGGCTCGCGCGGGATCATGCAGGCAACGCGCCGCGCGACGGACAACGCACAACCAATTTGACGGGAGGACTATCATGAAACTGAGACTTCTGGGCCTCGCTGCCGCGTGCAGCCTGTCGTTCGCCACTGGCGCCTCGGCGCAGGGCGTCAAGATCGGCATCCTGAACGACCAGTCCGGCGTCTACGCCGACTACGGCGGCAAGGGCTCGATCGAGGCGGCCAGGATGGCGATCGAGGATTTCGGCGGCGACGTGCTGGGCAAGCCGGTCGAACTCGTCACCGCCGACCACCAGAACAAGCCCGACCTCGCGGTCTCCATCGCCCGCAAGTGGTACGACGCCGAAGGCGTCGACATGATCACCGAGCTGACGACCTCCTCGGTGGCGCTGGCGATCCAGGAACTGTCCAACCAGCAGAAGAAGATCGACATCGTGATCGGCGCGGCGACGTCGCGGATCACCGGCGACGCCTGCACCCCCTATGGCTTCCACTGGGCGTTCGACACCCGCGCGCTGGCGGTCGGCACCGGCGGCGCGCTGACCGAGCAGGGCGGCGACACCTGGTTTTTCCTGACCGCCGACTACGCCTTCGGCTATTCGCTGGAAAAGGACACCAGCGAGATCGTCAAGGCCAGGGGCGGCAAGGTGCTGGGCTCGGTGCGCCATCCGCTGAACTCCTCCGATTTCTCCTCCTTCCTGCTGCAGGCGCAAAGCTCGAAGGCCAAGGTGGTCGGGCTCGCCAATGCCGGCCTCGACACCATCAACTCGATCAAGCAGGCCGCCGAGTTCGGCATCGTCGCCGGCGGCCAGAAGATGGCGGGGCTCTTGATGACGCTGGCGGAAGTCCACGGCCTCGGCCTGCAGGCGGCGCAAGGCCTGGTGCTGACGGAAGCCTTCTACTGGGATCGCGACGACACCTCGCGCGCCTTCGCCGAGCGCTACTTCAAGCGCGTGGGCCGGATGCCGAGCATGATCCAGGCCGGCACCTATTCCTCGGTGCTGAGCTATCTCAAGGCGGTCAAGGCCGCCGGCACCAAGGACAGCGAGGCGGTGGCGAAGAAGCTCAAGGAGCTGCCGGTGGACGACGCCTTCGCCAAGGGCAAGGTGCTGGCCAACGGCCGCTTCGTCCACGACATGTACCTGTTCGAGGTCAAGAAGCCGTCGGAATCCACCAAGCCGTGGGACTACTACAAGCTGCTCACCACGGTGCCGGGCGACAAGGCGTTCCCGACCGCGGCGGACAGCGGCTGCCCGCTGACGAAGTAGCAAACCCCATCTCGCTCGTCATTCCGGGACGTGCCGCGAAAGCGGCGCGGGCCCGGAATCCATAGCCCCTGTAGCTGGGATTGCCCCCGACATCATTCGCCGTCGTTATTCGGCGGCTCCGACATCACCAACGATCATTCGTGAGTATGGATTCCGGGCTCGCGCGCGTTGCGCGCGCCCCGGAATGACGGTGGAAAGAATGGCGCTCAATACCCCAGCGCCATGCCGTCCTTGCGATGGTCGCTGGCGCCGTAGAGCACGCCGGCCGCGTGATCGATGAAGATCGCCTGGCAGCCGCCGAGCGGTCCGTCGGCCCACGCGACGCGGTGGCCGCGGCGGGCGAGATCGTCGCGAATCCCGGCGCCGTAGGTCGGCTCCAGCGACAGCACGCCGTCATAGGCGAACGAGCGCGGCGCGTCGGAGGCGGCCTGCAGGTCGAGGCCGCGGTCGAACACGTTGGACAGAAAGCCCGCGTGTCCCGCGGCCTGGTACTGGCCGCCCATGACGCCGAACGGCATCACCGCGCGGCCGTCCTTCATCACCAGCCCCGGAATGATGGTGTGCATCGGGCGCTTGCGCGGCGCCAGCGCGTTGGGGTGCGCCGGATCGAGATTGAGGCCCCAGCCGCGGTTGTGCAGCAGCACTCCCGATTTCGGCGCGTAGATGCCGCTGCCGAACGACGCGAACAGCGAATTGATGAACGAAACCGCATTGCGGTCGCGGTCGACCACCGTGATGTAGACGGTGTCGCGATGGGCGATCTGCTCGGCCGTCACGCGGGTCAAGGCATACTCGCGCGAGATCAGGCCGCGCAGCCGGTCGATATGGTCGTCGCCGAGATAGCGCGCGGCGTCGAGCGGTCCGAACGCCGGGTCGCACACGAACAGGTCGCGGGTGCCGTAGGCGAGCTTGGTGGCCTCCGCCAGCAGATGGACGCGGTCGGCCTCGCCGAGCGCGGCCACGTCGTAGCCGGCCAGCAGGCGCAGGATCATCAGGGCCGCGAGGCCCTGGCCGTTCGGCGGACATTCGTAGACCTCGTGCCCGCGATAGGGCGCGGAGATCGGCGTCACCGCCTCGCCGCGATGGGCGGCGAAATCCCCGACCGTGTGGGCGCCGCCGAGCCGCCCGAGCTCGGCCACGATCTCGTCCGCGACCGCGCCTTCGTAAAACCCGGCGCGGCCCTCGCGCGCGATCGCCCGCAGCGTGGCGCCGAGCGCCGGCTGGGCGCGCCGGTCGCCGACCTGCGGCGCCGCGCCGCCGGGCAGATACTGCGCCGCCGCGGCGGCGTTGCCCTCTACCCTGGCGCGGTTGCGGGCCCAATCGTAGGCGACCCGCGGCGTGATGCGAAAGCCATCCTCGGCGGCGGCGATCGCCGGCGCCAGGATGCGCGCCAGCGGCAGCGAGCCGAACCTGTCATGCAGGGTGCACCAGGCATCGACCGCGCCCGGCACCGTCACCGCCACTGGCGAGGTCGGCTCGATCACGGAGAGCCCCTCGCGCGTGAGTTTGCCCAGATCGATCGCGGCCGGGGTGCGGCCCGAGCCGTTGAAGGCGAAGGGCGCGCCGGATTTCGGCGCGTAGAGCGCGAAGCAGTCGCCGCCGATGCCGGTCATCTGCGGCTCGACCACGCCCTGCAGCGCCACCGCCGCCAGCGCCGCGTCCATGGCGTTGCCGCCTTCCTTGAGGACCTCCAGCGCCGCCAGCGTCGCCTGCGGATGCGAGGTCGCGGCCATGCCGCGCTCGGCGACCGCGAGCGAGCGTCCCGGTGTCATGAAATCGCGCATCGGCGTCGGATCTCCCGTTCGCTGTCAAATCATCGGCAGGCGGCGCGGTTTCGGGCCGCGCGGCAAGGCCCTGTCGATGGCCGCGATCTCGGCTGCCGTCAAGGTCAGGCCGGCCGCCGCCGCGTTGTCCTCGACATGGGCGACCGAGGCGGCCTTCGGGATGGCGAAGACGAAATCCTCCCGTGTCAGGAAGGCGAGCGCGACCTGGCGCGGCGTGGCGCCGTGACCGGCCGCGATGTCGGCCAGCACCCGCCCCCCCGCCGAGGCTGCCTTCGGAAAATCGTCATGGCCGAACGGCGAATAGGCCACCACCGCGACCTGGTGGCGCGCGCACCACGGCATCACCGCGTGCTCGATGGCGCGCTCGGTCAGATGATAGAGCACCTGGTTGCAGGCGATCCGCCCCGGCCCCGCGACCGCCAGCAGGTCGTCGAGATCCCCGACGTCGAAATTGCTGACGCCCCAGGACCGGATCTTGCCGGCACCGACCAGATCCTCGAACGCGGCGACGGTGTCCTCGAGCGGATGCTCGCCGCGCCAGTGCAGCAGGTAGCAGTCGAGGCGGTCGGTCTTGAGCCGGGCGAGCGACCGCTCGCAGGCGCTGGCGGTGCCGCGCCGCGAGGCATTGCCGGGCAACACCTTGGACACCAGGAAGCAATCGTCGCGACGGCCGGCGATCGCCTCTGCGATCACCAGTTCGGCGTCGCCGTACATCTCGGCAGTATCGATATGGGTGAGGCCGAGATCGAGCCCGCGGCGCAGGCTCTCTATCGCCGCGGCGCGGTCGCCGCGATCGATGTACCAGGTACCCTGTCCGATCGCCGCCACCATGGCGCCGCCGGGGCCGAACGCATGTTGCCTGAGCTTGACCATGAGCTTCGTTAGCCCAGATCCGGCGAGCCGGAAACCTTCGCCATGCCGCGGGGCCGGTCACGCTTGCGCGAGACCAGTCCCGCGACGACCGCCCCAGCTAGATCGTCCGCCCGCCGTCGACCGGCAGGATCACGCCGGTGAGAAATTCCGCCTCGTCGCTGGCGAGGAAGACGCAGGCATTGGCGATGTCGGCGGGCTCCGACATCCGCCCGAGTGGAATGGTGGCGAGGAACTTGGCCCGGTTCTCCGGCGTATCCGGCATCCCCATGAACGACTCCAGCAGCGCCGTCGCCCCGATCACCGGCGCGACGCAGTTGACGCGGATGCCGTCGGGGGCGAGCTCGACCGCCATCGACTTGGAGAGCAGGTTCACCGCGCCCTTGGTGGCGTTGTACCAGGTCAGCCCCGGACGCGGCCGCACCCCCGCGGTCGAGCCGATGTTGATGATGCGGCCGCCGCCCTGGCGGCGCATCACCGGAACCACCGCGTTGGTCATCAGGTAGATCGACTTGACGTTGATCGCGAACACGCGATCGAACTCCTCCTCGGTGACCTCCAGCATCGGCTTGTTGCGAAAGGTCCAGCCGGCATTGTTGACGACGATGTCGAGCCGGCCGAAGGCATCGACCGCGCGGGTCACGGCGGCCGTGATATCGGCCTGCCGCGTCACGTCGCCGGCCAGCGCCATGGCGCCGTTGCCCGCCTCGGCGGCGACCTTCCGCGCCCCCTCGCCGTTGAGATCCAGGATGACGACCCGGGCGCCCTCGCGGGCATAGCGCCGCGCGATCTCGGCGCCGAAGCCCGACGCGCCTCCGGTCACCAGGGCGGATTTGTCCTTCAAACGCATGCGCTCTCCCTTTCGCTTTGGTGTTCTTGGTCTTGTCCTTGAAGCCGGGCGGGCCTGGCCGCGCGGCAACCGGCAACAGACTACGCGCGGCGGCGCCCGCGCTCAACCGGCACCCGCGCCGGCTGCCGTCAGGGCCCGGTCGCTCAGTCCCTGGCGCCGCGGCTCATGGCGATCATGGTGAGGTCGTCGGCGTGTTCAGGGCCCGTGGCCGAAGCCATTCCAAAATGGCGACGCGGATCTGCAGAAGACGCAGGCCCGCCGGGCAGTCGTAAGCCCGCGTATGTTGTTTTTCGCTTTCCGAAATCAATCGACGCCAGCCGAACCGCCAGCGGGCCCGCGCTTTAGGCGCGCGTTAAGCACGCAATTGATGCACGTTGCCGGCGTTGGCGGCACTACCAAGCCCGGCAAACGCCGCGCCATCAATCGTCGGTAGCGAAATGAGCATCGCGTCGGACGCCTTCGACGACGAAACCGATTCGCCGCGTCAAGCGAATTGATGGACATCAAAGCATCGGTGCGGCCGCCGTGCTCGGATTGCGTGGCAGTCTCAACGGCGGGAGGCTTGTCGCTGTCAGGAATGAGTGGCATAGCCCCCGTAAACTCACGTCCCACATGCTCACTCACTGACAATCCCAAACTGACAATCCCAAGATCTGGAGTTCGACAATGCTCGGTATCGGAGACAAGCTTCCCGCGTTCACCATCGTCGGCGTCAAGCCCGGCTTTCACGTTCAGGAGGAAAAGGGCGAGAGCGCGTTCGAGACGCTGACGGAGGCGAGCTTCCCGGGCAAGTGGAAGATCATCTTC
>JARLJA010000146.1 GCA_031291445.1 Xanthobacteraceae bacterium
GAAGATGATCTTCCACTTGCCCGGGAAGCTCGCCTCCGTCAGCGTCTCGAACGCGCTCTCGCCCTTTTCCTCCTGAACGTGAAAGCCGGGCTTGACGCCGACGATGGTGAACGCGGGAAGCTTGTCTCCGATACCGAGCATCATGGGTCTCCAGACGATGGGGTGCAATGATATGAGAACGGGTTGCAAGCGCCGTGCCATTCGCTGCGGACGAATTGTCGGAAACGCGACATCGCGCCTCGTGTTGACCTCCGCCGGGACGGCGCCTAGCTATGCGTGGCGTAAGATCAATCGAGTCCTGGAGATCCAACATGAAGCTCAGCGCGCGCAACGTACTTCCCGGCAAGGTCGTCGCCGTCACCAAGGGAGCCACGACGGCTCATGTGAAGGTCGAGCTGTCGAGTGGCGTGACCATCCTGTCCTCGATCACCAACGAGGCGGTCGACGAGCTCGCCCTCAAGGTCGGCGACAGCGTTTCCGCGGTGGTCAAGTCGTCAGACGTGATGATCGGCAAGTAGCGCGGGCTTCTGCACGCCGCGGTGCGGCTGCCTGGGCAGCCGGACCAGCCGTGCCGAGAGTTCCTGCCACCACGCGCCGATCACGTGCGGCGCGCAATGGAGCGTGGTGCCGCGATCGCCGGTGAATGAAACCCAGGCGTCGAGGCATTTTTCCGGCACCGCGGTGAGCAGCGGAATTCCGGACAGGATGACGTCGGCGAATTCGCTGCGCAGGCCCTTGCCGCCGGCTTCCTGTTTCGAGAACTTGTTGATGACGATGAGATCGACATCGGCGGCAACCGCGTCGCCGATCGCGAGCGACGCCTCCGCGAGGCCGGCGGCGTCGAGCTTGCAGGCCATCGCGCCGCTGCCGAGCGGCTGACACAGCGACACCTTGCGGTCGGTCATCAGGTCGACGGCGCTCATGCCGGTCTGCCGGCCGCTGCCGTCCTTGTCATTGACCTGCACGATGCCGCCGAGGCGGTCGCCGGCGCGGCGCCGCTCGAACGCGAAGCGGGCGAGCATGGTGTCGACGTCGTCCTCGGGGCGATACAGCACCGCGGCGAAGCGATACGGGTCGATTTCGGCGAAGTCCTGCATCGTGCACCCCCCTGTGCGTCCGATTTGACCGGATTTTTCAAGCAAGCGCCATGCCATGGCAAGCCCGTGGCCGGGCCGCGCGGGCATGAAGCTGCGGCCGGCCGGGCGAGCCCGTTGGCCCATCACGATACGCGGCCTCAGCGGCCCTTGCGTTCCGAGCGGCTGAAATTGCTGAGATGCCCCTCACGCGCGGCGCGGCCGCGCGCCGCCTTCATGATGCCGCGGCTCTTGCCCGGGGGCGCCACCCGCGACAGCAGCCGTTCCATCGCCTGGCTGCCGCACGACGGACACACCGGACTATCGCCGATGCCGATCAGCAGTTCGACGTCCTTGTCGCATCCCGTACAATGGTAACCGTAGAGCGGCATGCCTGCGCCTTTCGTCCTGGATTCAAATACTTGGTGCCCGGTGTGGCGGCGATCGGGCCGCGGCGCGGCGCTTTGCCAGGCATTGAAGCAGGAACCGCGCCAGATCGCGCGCGCGGCCGCCGCGCCATCCGGGTATGATCCTTGCTGGACAGGCATGCCGGACCGCCGCGGCACATCAACCGCGGGGTCCGTCACCGGATCAGGAGATTTCGATGTTTATCGCCATGAACAGGTTTCGCGTCGCCAGGGGCTCCGAGCAGGACTTCGAGCAGGTCTGGCTGTCGCGCGACAGCCATCTCGACAAGGTCCCGGGCTTCGTCGAATTCCACCTGCTGCGCGGCCCCCAGGCCGACGACCACACGCTGTTCGCGTCCCACACGGTGTGGCAGGACCGCGCGGCGTTCGAGGCGTGGACGCGCTCGGAGGCGTTTCGCGCCGCGCACCAGAGCGCCGGCGCCAACAAGCCGCTCTATCTCGGACCGCCGCAGTTCGAGGGCTTCGAGGTGATCCAGACCAAGGGCCTCGCAGGGACCGGGGCCGCATGAGCCGCGCGGCTCTGCGCGCGGCATCCTGAAGGCCATTCGTCACCGTCTTGTCACGACGGATCGCGCTTGCTCATGCCGCGCACGCCGGCATGAAGCCAGGCGCGGGCCGGCGGCGCCGGCAGCATCCCTCCCACCGGATGGCGGATCTTTCCATCGTTTCCCAACCGGTCTAGACCTTGCGCCTCTTGGAGATGCGACAGATTCGCATGGAGGCCGCCGTGGACACATCCGGTTCGGAAAACGCCCGTCTTCGCGGCGTGCTGGCGGGCGGCCTCGTCGTGTTCCTCCTGCTGGCGCTGCCGGTCGCCGTCTGGCTCGACCTGACCAACCTCGCCGAAGCCGCGCTGCGGCGCCAGGCCACGGACCTGAATTCGGTCGTCACCAGCGTCCGCAGCTATTACGCCACCAACGTCGTCGGGCGCATCCTGGCGCACGCCGGCATGACCCAGGTGATCCACAACTATGAGCAGATTCCGGGCGCCATCCCGATTCCGGCCACCCTGTCGCTGGAGCTCGGCAACGTCATCGGGTCCCAGCAGCAGAACATCAGCTACCGCTTCGTCTCCGACTATCCGTTCAAGAACCGGGCGCCGCACCAGCTCGACGCGTTCGAAAAGAAATCGCTCGACAGCCTCCGCGCCAATCCCGACCAGAAGATCGTCGACGTTTCCGCATCCCTGTTCAGTGATCGCGTCCGCCTGATCGCCCCCGTGATCATGGCCGCGGCCTGCGTGAGCTGCCACAACACCCACCCGGAAAGCCCGAAGCAGGACTGGAAGGTCGGCGACGTCCGCGGCATCCAGGAAATCGTCATCTCGCAGCCCATCGCAGCGAACCTGTTTTCCTTCAAGTTCCTGCTCGCCTATTTCGCGCTGGCCGCGGTCAGCGGCGCCGGCTTCCTGGCCCTGCAGCGGCGCCAGGCCCAGCGCATCCAGAGCATGAACCGGGAGCTCGAATCGGCCAACGACTTCCTGGCGGCGCTGTCCATGAAGATCTCGCGCTATATCTCGCCGCAGGTCTACAAGAGCATTTTCAGCGGCCAGAAGGACGTCATCATCCATACCGAGCGCAAGAAGCTCACCATCTTCTTCTCCGATATCCAGAACTTCACCGCGACCACCGAACGCCTGCAGCCGGAGCTGATCACCCAGCTGCTCAACGAATACTTCACGGAGATGTCCGCGATCGCGCTCGAGTACGGCGGCACCATCGACAAGTTCATCGGCGACGCCATGCTGATCTTTTTCGGCGATCCGGAAACCAGGGGCGATCGCGCCGACGCGCAGGCCTGTCTGCGGATGGCATGGCGGATGCAGCGCCGCCTGGTCGAGCTCAACGAGAAATGGCGGACTTCGGGAATCGAGCAGCCGTTCAGGACGCGGATCGGCATCAATTCGGGTTACTGCAACGTCGGCAATTTCGGCAGCGCCGACCGCATGGACTACACCATCATCGGCGCCGAGGCGAACCTCGCCGCGCGGCTGCAATCCATCGCCGAGCCCGGCGGCATCGTCATCAGCTACGAGACCTACGCGCTGGTGCGCGATATCGTGACCGCGCATACGCTGGCGCCGATCACCATGAAGGGCATCAGCCGGGAGGTCGTGCCCTATGCGGTCGACAGCATCGTCGATGCCGCGGCGGACGAGAGCCGGGTGGTGATCGAGCACATGCCCGGTCTCGACCTGTTTCTCGATCCCTCGATCGTGACGTCGGGCGACGCCGAGCGCATCAGGTCGGCGCTGACCGAGGCGCTGGCGTCGTTGGAGCGCCCCCATCCGAAGCGGGCGACGTGAAGGCCGACCGCGCGTCGGGCTTGCGACCGGCGCCGGCAGAAGATCCTGCTCTGCGTCGCGTCGGCGGTGCTGGTCTTCCTTCCAAACGAGAAAGACCGCCTCGCGGCGGTCTCTCGTGATCCGATCGTTCGCCGTTCAGTCGGCCGGCGCAGCGCCCGGCGACACAGCTGTTCCCGCGCGATCAGAAATGCAGGTTCACGCCGCCGCGCACGATGTTGTAGGTGAATCTCGATGAGGTCAGGTTCGGCACGTTGAAGCTCGGGGTGCCGAGATCCATGTAGAGATACTCCACCTTCGCCGACCAGTTCATGTAAAATCGATATTCCAGTCCGCCGCCGGCCGTCCAGCCCCAGCGGGTGTCATCGAAGCCGCAGGTCGTCGTGAATCTGCAGGCGCCGAGATCGGCCGAGCCCTTGATTTCGCCGACCGCCGCGCCGCCGGTCACGTACGGCAGAAAATCGCCGGCCGCGTAGCCGAGGCGCACCCGGCCGGTGCCGAACCATGACAGCTTCGCCGTACATCCTTCGATGTAGCAGGGCGCCGTATTGGCGGTCAGGGCGGAGCCCTTCACGTCCGCGTAGGAGATGTCGCCCTCGACGCCAAGCACCACCGCGCCGGTCTGCCAGTTATATCCGCCGGTGCCGCCGCCCACGAAGCCGTGGGTGCCGAAGCTGACGGACGGATCGACCATCATCATCATGGTCGAAGTATAATTGTAGGTCGGGTCACTCTCCCAGCCGTATCCGGCCTGCAAGCCGAGATAGAAGCCGGTCCAGCTCGGGACTGGCGCGACGACGGGGGCCTTGTAGGCCGGTGCCTTCACCGCGAGGTCCGCGGCCGAGGCCAGCGAAGCAAAGCCGACGACGAAGACGGCGACGAGTTTTGCGACATGAAGCGGGCGCATGATCAGTCTCCCACGTGCGAGGAAAGCAACAATTCGGTTGAACCATAGCAAAGGCTGTCACCCGGCGGGTCGACGTCGCACCTGCCGGCCGGAATGATTTCCGAACGTGCTGTTTCGGCAACGGATGGCCCGATTCCGGCGGCGAAAGTGCCGGTGTGGCGCGGCTTCGCCGCAGTCACCGGTAGGTCGGCACCGATAGTGATCCCTTTTGCTCGCGCGCAGGTTGTTCACAGCGGTGCGAAGACGCCGCGGTACGGACGAGGGGCGGAGCTGCAGGGCGCGCCGTCCGGCATCGAGAGTCCTCCGACCCCCGCCGATCTCGACGCGCGGTTCGCGAGACGCTTGCTCAATGCACCGCGGCTCGGCTTCAAGGCTCGAGGTGCGTGTCTCAAAGCCCGGTCAGTTCCTCGCTGAGCCGGCGCAGGCGTTCGCGCGCCTGCGTGTCGGTGGCCTGCGGGTTGGCGCGTCCCGGCCGCAGGCCTTCGTAATAGAGCCCGGTCCTGCCCGCCATGTCGGGTCCGGTCGCGAGATGCAGGATCGCATCGGCGCCTTCGGCGACGGTACTGAGCGGCACCTGGCCGGTGGCCCGGACCATGGTGGTGTCCATGAAGGTGGCGGGATGCAGGCAGTTGGCGGTGACAAGCGCGGCGTCATACTCCTGCGCCAGATCCAGCGTGAACATGATCTGGGCGAGCTTGCTCTGGCGATAGGCCCGGCGCCCGTCGTAGCCATGCTCCAGCATCACGTCGCCGAAATCGATCGGCTGCTGCCCCATCGAGGCGACGTTGACGATGCGCGCGCCGCCGCCCGCCGCGAGCAGCAGCGGCAGCAGCCGCCGGGTCAGCAGGAAGCCGGCGAGATAGTTCACCGCGAAGCGCAGCTCGTGGCCGTCGCGGCTGACCTCGCGCTGTCCGCCGCTGCCGCCGGACCCGACACCCGCATTGTTGATCAGGAGATCGAGCCGGCGGTGGCTTCCCAGGATCGTGTCGGCCAGCGCGCGAACCTCGGCGAGCGCGGAAAAATCGGCGCGAAGAAAAGTCGCGGTGCCGCCCGCGGCGCGGATGGTCGTGACGACGGCGTCGCCGCGCGCCCGGTCGCGGCCGTGAACCAGGATCTCGGCGGCCGACCGGCCGAGCGCTTCGGCGACATGGCGGCCGACGCCGTCGGTCGCGCCGGTGATCAGGATGGTCTTGCCGTCGGGGAACATGGCTCCAATCCGGTTCAAGTCCGCAAACCCTGCGATCGCGCCAGTATCGCACATTCGAACGGTGGGGATAAGACGACGTGCGCCGGTGGCGATGCCCGGCGCGGAGCTTGTCACGTATCAGGTCCGGATCGCGATGACGGCGTCGGTGGCGGGTTGCATCGGCGGACGAGGATGACGCTGTCACGTGCGGCTTGACTCCGCGGGTATTCATTTATTGCCGGATACGATCCGGTCCAGCGGGTGATTTAATTCCGTCATTGTGATCGACCGGGGATTCCGCTAGTTTTCAGCCATTATTTAAATTTTTTCTGCCTGGGGGCGAGCGATGGATACGAAGACGATTGTTCTTGCGGCCGCGTTGACCTGCCTTGAAGCCGTCTCCGGCGCGTCGGCTTCGACCTACGACTTCAGCGGGGCGCCCGGCCTGTATGATCTGGGCGCGATTGCTCCGGGGCTGACCACGATCAACACCGCGTCGTCGGCCTACACGGGAACGGGACAGGCGGCGTTCACGTTCGGGTTCGACTTCATCCTGAACGGCCCGTCCGAGGTGACGGCAACGCTGATCCCCGGCACCAATGTCAGCTCGATGTTTTCCAGCAACTGGGTGTTCGACCCGAGCAATCCCTGGGGTGGGCCGAACCTGACCATCCTGTCTTCCTACAGCGTGTCGGTCGCGCTGCCGGCTGGAAGCTACCGATTCATCGAACAGGGCACGGTCCCCAACCACGGCGTCGATTCCGATCCGGTGTCCTACACCTTCTCCGGGACGCTTGACGTTGCGTCGGCGGTCCCCGAGCCGTCGACGTGGGCGATGCTGGTGTTCGGCTTCCTTGGGCTCGGCGTCGCGGGGCATCGGCGCTCCCGCCGGATGCCGCCCGGGAGCCGTGCGGCGACGAGGGGGCGGTCTCGCCGCGCCGCGGCCCGCGCCATCGGACGATGACCCGGCCACCCGCGTCATCTCCTCCAACCTGACGCGCAACGCGTCGTCCGCACTCCCCTCAATGCACCGCGGCGTAGAGGATCTTGTCCTGGGTGGCGTCGGCGGCGTCGAACTCGGCGACGATGCGGCCGGTGCGGGCGACCAGGATGCGGTCCGAGACCGCGAGGATCTCGGGCAGGTAGGACGAGATCACCACCACCGCCTTGCCTTCGTCGGCGAGCCGGCGAATCTCCGCATGGATGTGCGGAATGGTGCCGACGTCGACGCCGCGGGTCGGCTCGTCGAAGAAGATGATGGAGGGCTCCTGCGCCAGCGTCTTGGCCAGCACCACCTTCTGCTGGTTGCCGCCCGACAGCTCGATGATCCGGGCCTTGCGCTGCAGGGCGTTGATCTTCAGCCGGTCGACCCAGTAGTTGGCGAGCTTGCTGCGCCGCGCCCGTGACAGCAGGAAGCTGAAGCCCTTTTTGGTGGCCAGCGTGCCAATATAGACGTTGTCGTCGACGATCATGGTCTCGAAGAAGCCGTTGGCCTTGCGGTCCTCGGTGATGTAGGCGATGCCGTCGTCGATCGCCTGCCGCGGCACCCGGTAGCGGATCGGCTTGCCGCGTAGCCGGATGGTGCCGCCGTTGACCAGGTTGCGCTTGAGCGCGCCGAACACGATCTTGGCGATCTCGGTGCGGCCGGAGCCGATCAGCCCGGCGATGCCGACCACCTCGCCGGCATAGACCGAGAACGACATGTTCTTGACCGCCATGCCCATGGTGACGTTTTCGACGGTGAGCACCTTCTCGCGGCGATGGTGGGTCTCCCGCCGGCCGCCATAGACCGCCTGCGCCACCTCGCGGCCGACCATGTGCTGCACCAGTGCGTCGCGGGTCAGCGTCTTGGCCGGCGCGGTGATCACCAGCCGGCCGTCGCGCAGCACGGTGATGCGGTCGGCGATCAGGAGCGATTCCTCGAGCGCGTGGGAGATGTAGATGATGGCGACGCCGCGGGCGCGCAGGTCGCGCACCAGGTGGAAGAAGTGGACGATCTCCTCGGGGGTGAGGCTCGCGGTCGGCTCGTCGAAGATGATGATGCGCGCCTTGTTGTAGATGGCGCGGGCGATCTCGACCATCTGCTTCTTGGCGGTGCCGAGCAGGCCGACCGGCGTCGCCGGGTCGACGTGGAAGTTCAGCGACTGCAGCAGCTGCTGGGCCTGGATGTTGAGGGTGCGGAACCGGGTCAGCAGTTTCTCGTTGCCGAGCTCGATGTTCTGCGCCGCCGTCATGGTCGGGACCAGGCTGGTCTCCTGGTAGACCATGCAGATGCCGGCCCTGAGCGCGTCGCGCGGCTGCTCGAAATTCACCCGCTCGCCGTCGAGGACATAGTCGCCCGAGGTGAGCTGGATGGCGCCGGCGATGGCCTTGCACAGGGTCGATTTGCCGGCGCCGTTTTCGCCGACCAGCGCGTGGACCTCGCCCGGATAGAGGTCGAAATTGACGTTTTCGATGGCGTGCACGCCGCCATAGATCTTGCTGCCGGCGGCGATCCGCAGCACCGGTTCGCGGGTTTTCGCGGCGGTCGGTTCGGCGACCAGGCTGGCGGCATCGTTCATCGCAGTCCTCCGGGATCGAGCAGCAGGCGGCCGGTGCCCTTGGCCGCGATGACCACGCCCTGCGGCGTCGCGCAGGCGGCGGTGACGCCGTGGAAGCGGCCGCCGGCGCGGCTGTGCAGGCTGTCGGTGGCTTCGCCCTCGCCGTCGAGATGGACGACGAGGCCGTAGGAGCGCGGCGGCGCCCATGGCTTCTGGATGCCGAGCGCCTTGACCGAGCCGATCTGCATCGGCTCGAGGCAGTCGGCGCCGCCGGCGAGCGCCGGCGCGATCCAGTAGTCCGGGTTCATGGTCGCGATCATCTCCTCGCGGAAGTCGTCTTCCTTGAGCACGAATTCGATCAGATGGGTGCGCCGCGCGAACATGGCGAGCAGGAAGCCGCCGTGGCCGTCGCCGTGCAGCCGCGCCGGATAGCCCGCCATGTTGCCGACCTTCACCTCGGGCACGGCGGCGCCATTGCGGTCGAGCGGCAGGGCGCTGACGCGGTGGGCCCAGCTCTCGGTGAACCACAGGCTGTTGCCGTCGGCGGCGATGGCGACGCCGTAGGGGTAGGCGAGGCCGTCGAGCAGCACCTCGGCCGCGTCGAAGCTGGGCGAGATCCCGACCAGCCGCCCGTTGCGCCGCTTCTCCATCAGGTCGCTGCGCCATTGATCGGGCGAGCGCCCGACTGAGCCTTCCACCGCGAAGATGCGGCCGTCAGGTGCTGCCACCACCGACGTCAGGCCGGCGAAGGCGCGGCCCCCCGCGGCCTCGCACCAGCGTGGCGCGGGGTTGGCCGGATCGAGCGCGGCCAGGCCGCGGCCGGCGACGCAGACCAAAAGCCGGCCGTCGGGATGAAGCGCGAGTCCGCCGGCGTCGCCGCCGAATTCGGCGACCAGCGCGCGGGTGGCGAAGCCCTGGCCGGACAGCTTGAACACCCGCCGTCCGGCGGACGCATAGACCGCGCCGTCGCGGTCGGCGACGACGTCGTCGACGCCGGGCAGCGGCTCGCCGATCGGCAGGCAGGCGTCGAGCCGGTCGTTGGGGCTCAGCGCGCCGTCGAGCGGCGGGATCTCGTTCTGTCCGCCGCCATCGCGGTCGATCACGCTGCGGACGTCGCGCATCAGATGGTCGAAGAATCCCATGGTCCGTTACCTCGTCACCCGGCTCTTGGCGCCCCAGTAGGCGTCATAGCCGGTCCATGTGTCGTCGACGCCGTCGAGCTTGATGCGGCCGATCCGGTTGTTCTCGAGGCCGCCGAGATAGAGGTAGCCCTTGTGCTCGCGCATCGAGGTCAGGGTGGAGTGGGAGATCCCGGTCGGGTCCCACCACGATTCCAGCGCCTCGCCGGCTTCGTTGAACTTCAGCACGCAGCCGTGGTTGAGCGCCGGCGCCAGCCACTCGTCGGCCGGCACCTGCTTGACCATGCGCAGGCGGAAGCCCGGCTTGCGCGACGCGAGGTCGAAGGTCGGCGTGCGGATGCCGACCAGCGCCAGCCAGTAGGTGCCGTCGGAGGCGCGGTTGATGTTGTCGGGATTGCCCGGCAGTTCGTCGATCAGCACCTCGGTGCGGCCCTTCTTGGGACCTTCCAGCCAGTAGCGGAACACCTTGCACAGCGAGGTCGAGGCGATCAGCAGCGAGCGGCCGTCGTGGGAGGCGCAGACCCCGTTGGGGAAGTAGAAGTGGTTGATGACGGTGCGCGTGGTCTTGGTGGCGGGGTCGTAGCACACCAGGCGGCCGTTCGGCCGCGCCTCGAGGATGTCGAGGGTGTTGGTGGTCATCTCGTAGCGGGTGGTGCAGTCGCTGAAATAGATCTTGCCGTCGGGCGCGATGTCGAGGTCGTCGGCCATGCGCAGCCGCGAATCGTCGTTGAGCTTGTACCAGGTGCGGTTGGTCTCGTCGGTGACCTTGAAGACGCGGCCGTCGGGAGCGACGCCGTAGACGCCCATGCCGGCGACCGCGACGATCAGGTTCTCGTCGCGGTCGAACTGCATGCCGAGCGGCCGGCCGCCGATATGGGCGAAGATCTCGCGGGTCGTGAAATTTTCGCCCGAGAAGCGGATGATGTTGCCGTCGCGGGTCGAGCCGTAGAGGCGGTCGTGGCGGTCGAGGATGACGTCCTCGGGGCCCTCGACCTGGTCGACGCCGATCGCCTGCGCATGGATCAGCCGGTCGTTCTGGGCGAACGGCGAGCCCGAGCCGCGCTGCACCGACGGCGCCGGCGCCAGCGCCACGAAGGCCGGATTGACGTAGATCTTCTGGATCGCCTTGCCGCGGTTCTTCGCCCACTTGACGTCGATGCCGACCGCGGCGAGCAGGATCATGCCGGTCACCGCCGAGGTGACGTAGCCGGGGATGCCCATCCGCACCAGGCCGTTGATCAGCAGGAAGATGATGATGGCGCCGATCATCGCGCGCCACACCGTGCCCTTGCCGCCGGCCAGCGACACGCCGCCCAGCACCACCGCGGTCAGCGCCTGGAATTCCCAGCCGACGCCGGTGGTCGAATCGGTGCTCGACTGCCGCGCGGCGTAGAAGATGCCGCTGGCGGCGCACAGCGTTCCCGACAGCACGTAGGTGAAAAACAGCATCAGGCGGACGCGGATGCCGGCGTGGCGCGCCGCCTTGCGGCTGGCGCCGATCGCGGTGAGATGCCAGCCGTAGCGCGAGCGCGACAGGAAGATGTGGCAGACCAAGAGCACCACGAACAGCGTCGCCGCGTTGATCGGGATGCCGAGCACGCTGCCGACGCCGAGGAAGTCCCAGGCGTCGCTGTCGACCGAATTGGTGGCGAACACCTGGGCGTAGCTGGTGTTGAGCAGGTTGACCGAGGCGCGCAGGATGATCAGCGTGACCAGCGTGGTCAGGAACGGCCGGGTCTTGAGGTGGCCGACCAGGAAGCCGTTGATGCTGCCGAGCGCCGCGCCGACCGCGAGCGTCGCCACGATCACGACGCCGACCGGCCATTCCAGCACCAGCAGGAAGAACAGCGCCGCGAAATTGCACAGCGCGAAGATCGCGCCGACGCTGAGGTCGATGCCGCCGGTGATCAGGCAGAAGCTCATCGCCAGCGCGACGAAGCCGAATTCCGCGAACAGCCGCAGCAGGCTCAGCATGTTCTGGGTCGAGGCGTAGTCGGGGATGGTCAGCGCGAAATAGAGCCACAGGCCGATCATCACCGTGAACGGGATCACCGGCTCGAACCACTGCTTCAAGAGCAGTTCGGACAGCAGCAGCCGCGGCGAAAAGCGGCGCACCGACGCCGTGAATGAATCCATCGTCATCGACATGATCGAACCTCCCGGAAGCCGACCGGCACGCAGAAGCGTGCCGGCAGCCGTCTTGCGTTTCTTACTTCTTGGGGAGCGCGAAGCAGTTGGCGCCGCTGGCGTTGGTTTTGTCGACCCAGATCGGCTGGGTGTAGTATTCGAGGTTGCGCGAGCCCGGCTTCTCGCCGGATTCCAGCAGCGTTTCCGCCGCCATCATCAGGTCGTGGCCCTGCTCGCTCGCCTTGTAGCTCAGGAACTTGAAGAAGTTGCCCTGGTTGACCTGGTCGCAGTCGAGCTGGGAGCCTTCACCCGAGGCGTAGACCTTGACCTGGTCGATCTTGCCGGCGTTGCGGATCGCCTGCGCCGCGCCCGATTCCATGATGCCCCAGAAGCCGATGCTGGCGCAGAGGTCGGGATGCTGCTGGATTACCGTGGCGGTAACGTTCAGCGCGGTGTTGGCGTCCCAGTTGGCGGCCTGGTTCGACACCACCTTGATGGTGGAGTCCTGCTTGAACACCTCCATGATGCCCCCGACCTGATCGACGCTGGCCGCCGCGGTCAATTCGCCCTGGACGATCTGCACCTTGCCGGACTTGCCCGAGCCGGTGCCGCACTGCTTGACCACGTCGGTGGCAAGCATCTTGCCGACCTCGTGCCAGTCGGCGCCGACGAAGGCGCTGGACTTGTAGTTCGACGCCATGTTGATCTGGATCACGTGCGTGCCCTGGCTCTCGGCGCGCTTGAGGTCCTTCATCAGCAGCGTGACGCTCGGGTTCTGCACGATCAGCACGTCGGGCTTCTGGTCGACCAGCGCGGTCAGCGCCTGCTGCATCGCCGACGGGTTGTTGTTGGGATCCCGCACGATGTATTTCATGCCGCGCCATTCGGCTTCTTCCTTGACCACGCGGCCCCACTCGTCGGCCAGCGGCACGCCGAGCGCGATCGGCAGGTAGGCGATGGTCTTGCCCTGCAGGGCCTTGTCGTAGGCGGTGCGCAGCTCGCGCGCCGTCTTGGTTCCGCTCTCCTCCTGGGCGTTCGCCAGCAGCGGCAGCGCCGCGAGCGCCGCGCCGGCGAGCAGGATCGTCCAGGTCCTGGTGGTCTTGGTGGTCGTCGTCTTGGTCATCGTTTCCTCCCCGTTTTGGTCTTTTATGATTGCGTCAGTCCTGGCCCGTCAGTCCCCCTGCCGCGCGGTCTCCTCGTCGCGCGGGTGCAGCCAGTTGTCGAGCACGATGGCCGCCAGCAGCACCACGCCCTTGATGATGTTCTGGACCTCGCTGTTGACGTCCATGATGGTGAAGGCGTTCAGCAGGGTGCCGATCAGGACGCAGCCGACCACGACGCTGTAGACGCTGCCGCGGCCGCCGACCAGGCTGATGCCGCCGATCACCACCACCAGCACGACGTCGAAGATCATGGTGCCCTGGGTGATCGCCATCTGGATGCTGCCGGTGGTGCCGATCCACACCAGGCCGGCGAGCCAGGCGAGCAGCGCGACCAGGACGTATTCGAGCACGATCAGCGGCCGCAGCGGAATGCCGGTGAGCCGCGCGGCTTCCGGATTGTCGCCCTGGCTGTAGATGAAGCGGCCGATCGAGGTCCGGGACAGGAACAGCTGCATGGCGATGGCCGCGACCGCGAACACCAGGATTGGCACGGGAATGCCGAGGATGCGGCCGGCGCCGAGAAACAGAAGCACCGGTTCGTCCTTCGGCGCGTAGACCACCCAGGCCGGCGCGAACCAGAAGGCGAGACCGTAGATCACGAAGCCCGCCGCCAGGGTGACGAACAGGGCGGGCGCCTCGACGAAGGCCACCATCAGGCCGTTGATGGCGCCGATCACCAGCGCGACGGCGAGCGCGAGCAGCACCGCGGCCCATGGCGGCATGCCCTGCTGCACCTCGATCAGCCCGATCGCCCACGAGCCCGCCATGATCGCGACCTCGCTGAGGTCGATGCCGCGGCTGATCACGATCAGGCCCATGCCGAGGCCGAGAATGCCGAGGATGGAAATGCTGCGCAGCAGGTTGAGCAGGTTGGAGACCGTGGCGAAGCCGTTCAGGGTCGCCCCGAACACGACCAGCAGCACGATCGTGATCAGGAGCACGATCTGCTCCTGGTTCGGCTTGGCGAAGTTCAGGCGGACGTGGCCCGCCTCGGTGGCTGCGACCGGCGATTCAATGGCCATGACGCGCCCCCGGAACCGGTAGCGCCAGCGTGGCGTCGACGCGAGCAGGTGCACTTGAGTGCATCGCGGCCCTCCCATGTGTCTTGTTTGTATTTGACTCAGCATCCACGGGATTGAGCCGGCCGTCAAATGGACTCATCAGCGCAGCGGACGCAATCTCGCATTTGCAACAGCAGCCGCGAGGCATGGCGGCACGATTTTCACGGCACGGAATGCGTCTCGTGTCGTGCGTCCACATCCACGCCACCCGATTCCGGCGAGCGGTGGCCGCGCCGCCGCAGCGCGGCGCGCAGTGTGCGTTTCAAACAATGTTTCAAACGCGGGGCGGGCCGCGCGGCGCCCAGGCGTCGCGGTTAAATCTTTGCGTCATCGAAAGCGACAGCTTTCATCGAAAACCGGCCGCGCTCTCACCGCATCCTTGAGGATTTGCGGGTTACCGTGGCTGCCCGATCCGGAACACCGCCGGCCGAACCGGCCGGCCGTTCCGACAGTGGCAAGACAGTGGAAAGAGAGAGAAACACAGCAGAGGGCGAACGATGTTGACGCAGCTGACCAAGCATCGACCCCAGAGCGCCGAGGAACGCCGCTACCAGCGGGTGCGGCCCTCGGGCGTCATGGCGAAAACCGCAACCATCCTGCCCGGCCCGAACCGGCCCTCGATCACCTGCAACGTGGTCGATTACAGCCTCGGCGGCGCCTGCCTCGATCTCGAATACGACATCGCGGTATCGCTGCCCAAGCGGTTCGAGCTGCTCTACGGCGGCAACAGGAAGAAATGCCGGCTGGTGTGGATCAAGGGACGGCGGTTCGGCGTCTGTTTCTGAGCGCGATATGGCGAACGTCGGGCAGGTGGTGCGGCGTCGGCTCAGCCCGCCGCGTCGTCCGGCACCGGCACGTCGAAGCCGTTGAGCGTGACCGACACCATGCAATAAAGTCCGACGAGATAGATGAACTCGGCGGTCGCCGCCTCGCCGAAGGTCTCGACGGCGTGGCGATAGGCGAGTTCGGGAAGCACGCCGCCGCCGACCAGCGCCGACGCCATGTCGTAGGCCACGGCCTCCTCCCGGGTCAGGTCCGAGGGCCGCTGGCCCGACACGATGGTCGAGATCTTGTCGTCCGACAGTCCGCGGATCTCGGCGACCAGCACGTGGGCGTAGAGCTCGTAGCCGGACTTGAACTTGGCGCCGGTGACGAGGATGGCGATCTCCCGGACCGGCCGCGGCAGCGACGGCGAGGTCGACAGCGCCTTCACCAGCTCCCAGACCGGGCCGCCGAATTTGGCGAAATGCAGCCACGGGTTCCACGGTCCGATCAGCGCCCCGGACGGGGCGATGGCGGTGAAACCCTTGAAGTTGGTTTCGATGCCGCGGCGCATGTCGTCATAGAGCGGACGCTGTTCGGAGGCGAGGCTGGACTGATCGATCAGCGGCAAGCGCATGCGGCAAGGCTCCTGGGGTGAAGGGGAGGCTGGTTCCAGCATCCCGAAGGCAGTTTCGCGATGAAGGCGGTAGCGTGAGGATGACATCCGGTCGAGGAACAGTAGCCCGCGGCGGCGCCGCGCAGTGTGACACGCGGCTCAAAAAGAATTTTGGGGCCAAGCGGGAACCAAACGCCCATGCCGGCTGTTGGTTCCAATGCGTTTTTGCAGCGGCGTCCCGGGTCGGTCGTGGGATCAGGCGTCGGCCGCGTGCTGCGAAGATGGTCGTCATGGCTTCCGGATCACGCCGCGTGCAGGAGTCCCGTCCCATGGAAAAGAAATATCTCGCGCTCGCTTGTCTCGCCGCCAGCGCCGTCGGCGCGGGATCGTTCGGTGCGCGGGCCGCCGACATGGCGCCGGCGCCTTACGTGAAGGCGCCGGCGATCGCCGTCCCGGTCTACAACTGGACCGGGTTCTACATCGGCGGCAACGTCGGCTACAGCTGGGGCCGCTCCAGCGACACCTCGACCCTGACCAACGGCGCGGGCGGCACGCTGGTCACAACGGCGAACAACTCCAACCTCGACAACGTCGTCGGCGGCGGCCAGATCGGCTACAATTGGCAGGTCGACAGGAGCTGGGTGCTGGGGATCGAGGCCGACTTCCAGGGCACCGGCGAGAAGGGCAACATCAATTACACCTGCCCCGCCGGCGTGTGCACGCCGGCCACCGGGGGTTTGGCCGTGACGCCGGGGCCGGCGGTGCCGCTGACGGCCACCCAGCAGATCGACTGGTTCGGCACCGTGCGCGGCCGGGTCGGCGTCCTGGCGACCCCGACCTGGATGGTCTACGGCACCGGCGGCCTCGCCTATGGCGAGGTCAAGACCGGCGTGACGTCGCCGCTCGCGACGGTCTCCGCCACCAACACCAATGTCGGCTGGACCGCCGGCGCCGGCATCGAAGGCGTACTCGGCGGCAACTGGACCGCCAAGCTCGAATATCTTTACGTCGATCTCGGCAAGGTGTCGGGCGGGCTGAACACCGGCGTCGCCGCGCTCGGCGGCGGCACGCTGACCCAAAACTACAACTCGCACGTGACCGACAATGTGGTGCGGGTCGGCATCAACTATCGCTGGGGCGGCCCGCCGGTCACGAAGTACTGAGCCGGATTGTCCTGCGAACCGGAAAGCCCCGGCATCGTCCGGGGCTTTTCCATGGGACGGGTTGCCCCTTCGGGCATGGAAGTCGATGGCGGCGGTGCCGACATCGCCTGCCGCGGGCGCGTGTCACGCCGCGGCGACCTGGGCCAGGACCTGCGGCTTGCGGAAATGGTCGTCGAGCTCGGTCACCGGCATCGGCTTGCCGAGCAGATAGCCCTGCGCGAAGTTGGCGCCGAGCTGGCGCAGCAGCGCCAGCTGCTCGGCGGTCTCGATGCCTTCGGCCGTGACGCTGATGTCGAGGCCGCGCGCCAGTGTGAGAATCGATGTGACGATGGCGCCGCAATGGGCGCTGCTGCCGAGATCGCGGATGAACGACTTGTCGATCTTGATCTTGTCGAACGGAAACATGGTCAGGTAGCTGAGCGACGAATAGCCGGTGCCGAAATCGTCGAGCGCCAGCGACACGCCGATTTCCTTCAGCTCCTGGGTGAAGGCCAGGTTGTCGGGACCGCGCTCGAGCAGCACCGATTCGGTGATCTCGATCTCGAGCCGGTGCGGCGCCAGCCCGGAATCGAGCAGCGCCGCGCAGATCACGCCGAACAGGTCCTTCTGCTTGAACTGCACCGGCGACAGGTTGACCGCGACCTTGAGATCGTCGGGCCATGCCGCGGCGTCGCGGCAGGCCTGGCCCAGGGCCCACTCGCCGAGCGGCACGATCAGTCCGGTCGCCTCGGCCAGCGGAATGAAGCGGTCGGGCGGGATCAGCCCCGCGGTCGGGTGGCGCCAGCGCAGCAGGGCCTCGGCGCCGCAGGGCCGGTTGGTGGCGATGTCGTAGACCGGCTGGTAGTGCAGCTCGAACTGGTGCTTGGCGATCGCCTCGCGCAGGTCGCCCTCGAGCGTATTCTGCGCCTCCATCTCCGCGGCCATCGCCGGATTGAAGAACGTGAAGCAGTTGCGGCCGGCAGCCTTCGAGCGATAGAGCGCGACGTCGGCGCGGCGCAGCAGGTCCTGCGGATCGCGGCCGTGCTCCGGCGCCATGGCGATGCCGATGCTGGCGCCGACCTCGACCCTGCGGTGATGCAGGACAAACGGCGCCGCCAGCAGCTCGGTGACGCGGGTGGCGAGGGTCGCGGCATCGGCGTGCTGGTCGTCGCCGGCGATCTGGATGATGGCGAACTCGTCGCCGCCGAGCCGCGCCAGCAGATCGCTGTCGCGCAGGCCGGCCTTGAGCCGCTGCGCCACCTCGCGCAGCAGGTTGTCGCCGGCGGCGTGGCCGAGCGAGTCGTTGACGTTCTTGAAGCGGTCGAGGTCGAGCATCAGCACCGAGAAGCGGCCGGCGCGCGCATCGCGGAGGATCTCGTCGAGCCGGCCGAGGAAGCAGGCGCGGTTGGCCAGTCCCGTCAAGGCGTCGGTCTGGGCCAGTTCGAGCACCCGCAGGTGCGCCTGCTGCAGCCGCGCGGCGTTGCGCCCGGCGACGTTGAGGTAGATGAAGACGAAGGTCGTGATGATCAGGCCGATGGTGAGAACGATCAGGGCGCGGGGAAACCGGGAGCTCAGGGGGGTCTCGGCGCGCGAGGTCATCACGACGCTCCAATGCCCGTCGCCGACCGGGAGTTCGCCGGTCCAGCGCAGCGGCGACGTCAGGCTGGCGGTTGCGCGCGCCGCGGCCGGCGGCGTCGCCTGGTCGGGCCTGGCGACGTCCACCGCGCTCGGGACTTCCGGAGCATGCGTGGAAATGCTGGCATTGAGCGCCGACGTCGCGGCGCGGGTGTCCCGGATCGACTGCAGCACGGCCGCGAGATCGAACACGCCGCTGACATAGCCTGCGAGATTGCGGCGGCGATCGGTGACGGTCCCGCGCGACGTGCCCTTGACGTAGACCGGAACGATGATCACGACGTTGCGGGCGGCCGACGTTCCGACGCCGTGAGCCCGCAGCGTGAGGGTGGTGACCAGATCGGCGTCACGGGCCCGCGCCAGGGTTGCGCGCCGCATCGGATCCGAAGCGAGATCCATGCCGTACACCGGCGAGGTCTTGGGGTCGGTCGAGTAGAAGATCGGCAGATACTCGTCGCTGTCCGGCGCCCGCGCGCGGGTCTGCTGGTCGTCGTAGGCCTTGATGCTGAAATTGGGGATGCCGTCGGCGGCGGCCGCGGCCTCGAATTCCAAGCGCTCCCGGCCGCGCACCCGCGGAATCCAGTGAATGCGCACGACCCCGTGGTGGTTCTCGAACAGTCGCTTGCTGAAGATCTCGAACTCGCCGCGGGTGATGTCCTCGTTGGCGGACTCGAACAGCGTGCGCAGGGTTTCGAGCCGGCTGATGTAGTCCCGGATGCCGTGCGACATCGCCAGCGTCTCGGCGGTGGCGGCGGCTTCGAATTCGACCTGCGCGATGCGATGTTCCCACCGCGCGACCGCGTAGGCGGCCAGCAGCGACAGCACGAGGCCGGCGGCCGCGGCGATCCATGCCGGCCGGTAGATCGTCAGCCGATCGGCCGCGCGCCGTCGCGGCGCCGGCGGCGCATCCGCTCCGTTGTCTGACGCATGCCGGTCGCCGACCATGCACGAAACTCCCGCCGCCGATCGACGTGTCTCCCCGATCGGCTTGGCTCCGGCCAGTTTCGCGTCCGGGAGGTGAAGGTTTTGACAAACCTGCGGAATATGGGGGGCGTTCCTGGCCCGTTAGTTAACGGGAAGTGTCCGCGACCGGTCCAAATGCCATTGCGTCGCATTTAACCGCCGCTTCACGCCGGTCTCCTATGGTGTGCCGTAACGGGGTCGGAGCACATCGGTTGCGGCCTCGAAGATTTCGCGCGCCGCACGTCTGGACCGCCACCGCACGGAGGGAAACGCATGGTCGGACTGCGCGGGTCAGCCGGGGCGATGTTCAGCGCGCTTCTGGCCGTGTTCTGCGCAACGGGAGCCGGAGCGGCGGAGGTCGGCGTTTCGTCCACTGCCATCCTGTTCGGCCAGGTCGCCGCGCTCAGCGGCGCCGCCTCGGCGCTCGGCCAGGGTATGCGGCGTGGCATCGAGGCGGCCTTTGGCGACGCCAACCGCGCCGGCGGCGTCCACGGCCGTCAGCTCAAGCTGATCAGCCGCGACGACGGCTACGAGCCGGATCGCTCGGTGGTGGAGACCCGGCGGCTGATCGAGGACGACAAGGTGTTCGCCCTGATCGGCGCCGTCGGCACCCCGACCGCGTCGCGCACCGCGCCGATGGCGAGCGCCGCCAACCTGCCGTTCATCGCGCCGTTCACCGGCGCGCGGTTTCTTCGTGCCCCGGAACTCGCCAACGTGGTCAACATCCGCGCCAGCTACGCCGCCGAGGCCGAGGCCTGGATCAAGCACCTCACCGAGGACCTTCACCTCACCTCCATCGCCATCTTCTACCAGGACGATTCCTTCGGCCAGGACAGTCTTGCCGGGGTCAAGCAGGCGCTCGACCGTCGCGGCCTCGAACTCGCGGCGGAGGCGACCTATGAGCGCAACACCGTGGCGGTCCGTTCGGCACTGCGGGTGCTGAAGCGGGCCGAGCCGCAGGCCGTGGTGATGGTGGGGGCCTACAGGCCGTGTGCCGAGTTCATCCGGCTGGCGCGCAAGAGCGGCTTCAATCCGGTGTTCGTCAACATCTCCTTCGTGGGCGCCACCGCGCTGGCTTCGGAGCTCGGGCCGGACGGGGCCGGTGTCATCGTCTCGGAGGTGGTGCCGTTTCCGTGGGACACCTCGATCGAGGTGGTCGCCGACTATCACGCCGCGCTGCGCGCGCTGGACGCCGGCGCCAGCCCGGATTTCGTGTCGCTGGAGGGCTATCTCGCCGGTCGCCTGGTGGTCGCGGCGTTGCGGCGCGTCGGGCCCGAACCGACCCGTCAGGCGCTGCTCGCGGCGATCAACGACGATGCCAGCTTCGACCTCGGCGGGCTGACCATGACTTTCGAGGCCGGCGTCGGCATCAAGGACCCGCCGGTGTTTCTCACGGTGCTTCAATCCGACGGCAGCTTCCGCCCGGTCGACCGGCTCGATCCGAAGCTGTTTCGCTAGTGTCCAGCTTCCAACATTCGCATCACTTCGCAGCTTGCTCTCTTGCGAATGTCAGAACCATAGGGACACTGGCCCGATGGCTTCCAACCCGCTTTCTCGCATCGTCGCCCGCTTCAAGCGCGAACCGTCCCGCACCGGTTCGCTGGTGATCACCTTTCACGGCGACGCCATCGTGCCGCGCGGCGGCTCGGTCTGGCTCGGCACGCTGCTGCAATTCCTCGATCTGCTCGGCACCGACGGCGGCGTGGTGCGCACCGCGGTGTCGCGGCTCGCCGCCGACGGCTGGCTGGCGCGGGACAAGGACGGGCGCAAGAGCTTCTACCGGCTGGCGCCGCACGGCCGCGAACGCTTCGAGGCGGCGGTCGAGCACGTCTACAATCCGCATCGCGCCGAAGCGAGCGGGCGCTTCGAACTGGTGCTGATCGGCGACGGCGCGAGTCGTGACGCGGCGCGCGCCGCGCTCGCCGAGGCCGGCTTCGGCAGCCCGCTGCCCGGCGTCTGGGTGGCGCCGGAGGGCGTCACCCTGCCGTCGGAGGCGGCCGATGCCATCCGCCTCGAGGTCGCGGCCTCCGAGGCCATGGGCCGGCGCCTGATTTCCGAGAGCTGGGCGCTGGAGCGCACCGCCGCCGCCTATCGCCAGTTCATCGCCGCCTTCGCGCCGCTCGAGGCCTGGATCGCGGACGCCGGCGAACTGGTCCCGGACGACGCGATCCTCGCCCGCATCCTGCTGATCCATCACTACCGGCGCGTCATCCTGCGCGACCCGCTGCTGCCGCCCGCCCTGCTGCCGCCGGACTGGCCCGCCGCCGCGGCGCGCACCGTGTGCGCCAGGACCTATCGCGCCCTGCTGCCGGCCTCGGAGCAATGGCTTGATCGCCACGGCGAAAGCCGCTCCGGCCCGCTGCCGCCGCCGGTCGACGCCCTGGAGCGGCGGTTCGCCGACGTTCCGCTCCAGGACGGCTCGCCCTAATATATATGTTACAAAAATATCTTGCGATCTGATTTTTTTGATATACATTCGCATCTGGCGCCGCGGAACGTGGTGCCGCGCTACCATTGGTGCGGTCGCGCTGCCTGAACAGGCGAATGCGGAAGTTCATCGTCCGCCCACGGGAGAAGCGGCCATGTATACCCAAGCGCTGAACACCGCGACGGCGGACGACCGCGTCGTCGAGGACGCCGACAAGGCCGCCCGCTTCCAGGCGCGGATCGATGACGAGCAGCGGATCGAGCCCAACGACTGGATGCCGGCCGCCTATCGCAAGACGCTGACCCGGCAGATTTCCCAGCACGCCCATTCCGAAATCGTCGGCATGCTGCCCGAAGGCAACTGGATCACCCGGGCGCCGTCGCTGCGCCGCAAGGCGGCCCTGCTCGCCAAGGTCCAGGACGAGTGCGGCCACGGGCTCTACCTCTACGCCGCCGCGGAGACGCTCGGCACCTCGCGCGAGGAACTGGTCGAGCAGATGCTCAGCGGCAAGGCGAAGTACTCCTCGATCTTCAACTATCCGACGCTGACCTGGGCGGATATCGGCGCCATCGGCTGGCTGGTCGACGGCGCCGCCATCATGAACCAGATCCCGCTGTGCCGCTGCTCCTACGGCCCCTATGCCCGCGCCATGATCCGGGTCTGCAAGGAAGAATCGTTTCACCAGCGCCAGGGCTACGAGATCATGCTGACGCTGTCGCGCGGCACCGCCGAGCAGAAGGCGATGGCGCAGGACGCGCTGAACCGCTGGTGGTGGCCGTGCCTGATGATGTTCGGCCCGCCCGACAGCATTAGCCAGCACAGCGACCAGTCGACGCGCTGGAAGATCAAGCGGTTCTCCAACGACGAGCTGCGGCAGAAATTCGTCGATGCCACGGTGCCGCAGGCCCAGTATCTCGGCCTGACGATGCCCGATCCCGAACTGAAGTGGAACGAGGCCACCGGTCACTGGGACTACGGCCCGATCGACTGGGAGGAATTCCGCCAGGTGCTGGCCGGCAACGGCCCGTGCAACCGTGACCGCATGGCCGCGCGCCGCAAGGCCCACGACGACGGCGCCTGGGTGCGCGAGGCGGCGCAGGCCTATGCCGACAAGCAGGCGGCAAGCAGGCGGCGCGCCGCGCCGCGACCGCCGCCTGAAATCTCAAGATCCGTTTCGCCTGGAGGCCCGCCGTGACCGTTCCGACCATTCAGCTTTGGGAAGTCTTCATCCGCAGCCGCAACGGCCTGGCGCACCGCCATGTCGGCTCGCTGCACGCCACCGACGCGACCCTGGCGCTGCAGGCCGCGCGCGACGTCTACACCCGCCGCGGCGAGGGCCTGTCGATCTGGGTGGTGCCGTCGAACGCCATCGTCGCCTCCGATCCTGCCGACAAGGACATGATGTTCGAGCCGGCGATGTCCAAGATCTACCGCCACCCGACCTTCTACGAGGTGCCCGAGGAAGTCGGGCACATGTGAGCCTCGCTCCGGGCAAGTCGTCATGCCCGCACTTGTTGCGGGCATCCACGTCTTGACCGACGCGCCGCAAAGCAAGACGTGGATGGCCGGGACGAGCCCGGCCATGACGGAAGAAACCAACCACAGTTGTCAGACGACAAGGTTGCAAAACTCATGGCCGCCGCCTCGATCTCCGTGACCGAAAGTCCGCTGGTGTCCTACCTGCTGCGCCGCGCCGACGACGCGCTGATCCTCGGCCACCGGCTGTCGGAATGGTGCGGTCACGCCCCGATGCTGGAAGAGGAAATGGCGCTGGCCAATATCGGCCTCGACCTGATCGGCCAGGCCCGCGAGCTCTACGGCTATGCCGCGACCGCCGAGGCCGCCGGCCACGACGAGGACGACCTCGCCTATCTGCGTGACGAGCGCCAGTACGCCAACCTGCTGCTGGTGGAGCAGCCCAATGGCGACTTCGCCCGCACCATGGTGCGCCAGCTGTTCTACTCGGCCTTCGTCGATCCGTTCTGGCGCGCCACGATGGCGTCGCAGGACCCGACGCTGGCGGCGATCGCCGCCAAGTCGGAAAAAGAGAGCGCCTACCATCTGCGCCATGCCGCCGAGTGGGTGATCCGGCTCGGCGACGGCACCGCCGAAAGCAAGCGGCGCGCCCAGGCCGCGGTCGACGACCTGTGGGCCTTCACCGGCGAACTGTTCCATGCCGACGCCGTCGACCAGGGCCTGATCGCCCGCGGCATCGCCATCGATCCCGAGAGCCTGCGGGCGGCGTGGACCGCCACGGTTTCCGACGTGCTGCGGGCCGCCACGCTGACGAAGCCGGCGAATGACTGGATGCAAAAGGGTGGCCGCGCCGGCCACCACAGCGAGCATCTCGGCCATCTGCTCAGCGAGCTGCAGTGGCTGCAGCGCACCTATCCCGGCGCCACATGGTGACCGCGGCCGACAGCGCCTTCGACCTGCGCGCGCGGGCCTGGACCGCGGCCGCGGAGGTGACCGATCCGGAGATTCCGGTGCTGACCATCGCCGACCTCGGCGTGCTGCGTGACGTCGCGGTCAAGGGCGACAGCGTCGAGGTGACCATCACGCCCACCTATTCCGGGTGCCCGGCCATGAACATGATCGCGCTGGAGATCGAGCTGGCGCTGGCGCGCGCCGGCATCCGCAATCCGAAGATAAAGACCGTGCTGTCGCCAGCCTGGACCACCGACTGGATGAGCGCCGAGGGCCGCGCCAAGCTCAAGGACTACGGCATCGCGCCGCCGCGCCTGGGCGCCGGCCGTCGCGCGCTGTTCGGCACCGAGGAGGTCGCGTGTCCGCGGTGCGGTTCGTCGCGGACCGAGCTCCTGGCGGAATTCGGCTCGACCTCGTGCAAGGCGCTGTGGCGCTGCACGCAGTGCCGCGAGCCGTTCGACTACTTCAAGTGCCACTGACACGGACGTCATGCCCGCGCTTGTCGCGGGCATCCACGTCTTGGCGGCGCTGATTTCAAGAAAGACGTGGATGGCCGGGAGACCTTAGTCCTAGCGATCCGTCGAAGACGGATCGCGCTGCCCGGCCATGACGAAACTGGGGCAACCTCCAACCAGCCAGAAACGAAGCCGAAATGACCACGCTCCCGAAATTCCATCACCTCACCATCCGCGACCTGCGCCGCGAGACCGGCGACGCGGTGTCGATCAGCTTCGACCTGCCGGCGACGGTCGCGGCCGACTACGCCTTCACGCCCGGCCAGTACCTGACGCTGCGCACCACGCTCGACGGCGAGGAGGTGCGGCGGTCCTACTCGATCTGCTCCGGCCCCGACGACGGCGAATTGCGGATCGCGGTGAAGAAGGTCGACGGCGGCGCGTTTTCCAGCTGGGCGGTCGACGAGTTGAAGGCGGGTGATGCCATCGACGTGATGACGCCGACCGGCCGCTTCGGCGTCGCGCACACGCCGGGGCAGGCCCGGCTCCATGTCGGCTTCGCGGCGGGCTCCGGCATCACCCCGATCATCTCGATCGTGCGCGGCGTGCTGGCGCGCGAGCCCGACAGCCGCTTCTTCCTGTTCTACGGCAACCGCACCACCGCCGACATCCTGTTTCGCGAGGCGCTGGAGGAGCTGAAGGACCGCTTCGTCGGCCGGCTGTCGCTGTTCTACGTGCTGTCGCAGGAAGAGCAGGACCTGCCGATCCTGCACGGCCGGCTCGACCGCGCCAAGGTCGAGATCCTGCTGCGCGCCATGGTGCCGGCGGCGGCGATCGATCATGTCTTCGTCTGCGGCCCGACCGCCATGAGCGAGGAGATCGAGGCGACCTGCGCCGATCTCGGCATCGCGCGCGAGCGCATCCATGTCGAGCGCTTCGTCTCCGGCCTCGGCGGCAAGCCGCGGCCCAAGGCCGTGATCGCGCCGGAAGCGCCGCCGGCGGCGATCGCGGCATTGATCCACGACGGCAAGCGCAAGGAGGTGCCGGTGGCGGAGGGCGAGGCGATCCTCGACGCCGCGCTGCGCGCCGGCCTCGACCTGCCCTATGCCTGCAAGGGCGGCATGTGCTCGACCTGCCGCGCCCGCGTGGTCGAGGGCGAGACCCGCATGGACATCAATTATTCGCTGGAGCCGTGGGAGCTCGAGGCCGGCTTCGTGCTGACCTGCCAGGCCCACCCGGTGACCAGCCACGTGGTGGTCGACTACGACCAGATGTGACGCTTCCCCACCGTACATTCACCGTCATTCCGGAAGCCGCGAAGCGGCTATCCGGAATCTCGAGCTGGAGGTCCTGTCGAGATTCCGGGTTCGCGCGCGGTGCGCGCGCCCCGGAATGACGCAAAATTATTTCTTGTCGCGCAGCAGGGCGTAGGCGGTCTGCGCCATCGCCACCGGGCGGAGATCGCCCGAAGCCGGCCTGATTGCGACGCTGCCATAGGCCATGGTCCGGCCCATGCGGACGACGCGGGCCTCGGCGACGAGATCGGTTCCCGCGGCGGGACGCAGGAAATGCATGGTCTGGTCCACCGTCGTCATCGGCAGGAATTCGCCCGCCGCCGCGGAGATCGCCAGCGGCATGGCGGTGTCGGCCAGGCTCATCATCGCCTGTCCGCAGATCACGCCGCCTTCGCGGCAAAGCCGTTCCGAGAACCGCATGCGCAGGTCGACGCCCTCGGCGGAGACGGCTTCGACCGTGAGATCGAGGTCCTGGACCCAGGGCGCGAACATCTCGGCGAGCAGGCGGGTGGCGGTGGCTTTGTCGAAGGCGGTCATGCGGGCCTGCAATGAAAGTTGGAAGGACTGATTTCGGTCGTCATGGCCGGGCTCGACGACGTGGGAGCTTTGTCCGCGTGCTTACCCCTCATGGCGAGGAGGCGGGTGCGCCGTCTCGAACCATGAGGCCCCGCGCGCGTATCGGGGGCCTCATCCTTCGAGACGCCGCTTCGCGGCTCCTCAGGATGAGAGATGCCGATGGCTATTCCAAAATCTCGTTGATCTGCACCACGGCCTGGGTGTTGGTGAAATTCGGGATGTCGGCAAAGATCTCGGCGCCGTGGGCCTTGCCGGCGGCCTTGAAGTCGTCCAGCGATCCGAAGGTCAGCAGCGCCATCGTCTGGTAGTCGGGCGGCGTACCGTCGGGCTTGCCGGCGCCGCGCAGCACCTGGGCGCTCTTCAACCCCAGCGAGGTCCAGCGCTCCTTCACCAGCGGGATGTGCTTCTTGAGATAGTAGTCGAGGTCGAAGGTCTTCCCGGCGCCCGCCGGGTACATCACGGTGACGAGAATCATGGCCGCTTCCTTCCCTTGTTATCGTTGTCGTTCGATCGGGGCGCCCATCATCCCTTCACCGCGTTCATCGTCAAGAGCTCATAGGTCGCGGCTGTCTCGCCGGTTCCCGTCAGGATCTCGACGTCCCAGCGCACCTCGCCATACTGCTTGTTGCGCGGCGACTTCTCCTTGGCGGTGAGCCGCACCTTGATGGACTCGCCCGGCTGCAACGGCTTGAGGAAGCGCAGCGAATCGAGGCCGTAATTGGCGAGCACCGGACCCGGATCGGGATCGACGAACAGGCCGGCGGCGAACGACAGCAGCAGATAGCCATGGGCGACGCGGCCGGGGAAGAACGGGTGGCCCCTGGTCGCTTCCTCGTCCATGTGGGCGTAGAAGGTGTCGCCGGTGAAATGGGCGAAATGCTCGATGTCGTCCAGCGTGACGGTGCGTTCCTTCGAGAAGAAGGTCTGGCCGATGGCGAGATCCTCGAAATGGTAGCGGAACGGATGGCGCTCGGTGGTGACCACCGGCGCGCCCTTGACCCAGCTGCCGGTGACGGCGGTGAGCATCGCCGGCGAGGCCTGCAGCGCGGTGCGCTGCAGGTAGGGGGTGAGGCCGCGGACCCCGCCGAGCTCCTCGCCGCCGCCGGCGCGGCCCGGGCCGCCGTGCAGCATCTGCGGCATCGGCGAGCCGTGGCCGGTCTGTTCCTTGGCGCAGTCGCGGTCGATCAGCACCAGGCGGCCGTGGAACGTGCCGATGCCGAACACGAGATCGGCGGCGATGCGCTGGTCGTGGGTGTAGATGGACGCCACCAGGCTGCCGTCGCCGCGGTTGGCGAGCGCGACGGCCTGGTCGAGCCCGTCATAGCCCATCACGGTCGACACCGGCCCGAACGCCTCGACGGCGTGAACCTGCGTCGCCTTGACCGGATCGGCGCAGTGCAGCAGCAGCGGCGGCACGAACGCGCCGCGGACGGGATCGGCGCCCTCGACCACGAAGTGATCGGGATTGCCGGCTACCAGCTCGGCCTCGGCCCGCAGCGTGGCGACATGGGCCAGCACGTCGCGGCGCTGGTCGAGCCCGACCACCGGCCCCATGCGCACGGTCTCGAGCTGCGGATCGCCGATCGTGACCTTGGCGAGCCGCTCGCGCAGCGCCTCGATCACGGCGCCGACATGGGCGCGCGGCGCCAGCGCACGGCGGATCGCGGTGCACTTCTGGCCGGTCTTGGCGGTCATTTCCCGGGCGACCTCCTTGATGAAGAGGTCGAATTCGGGCGTGCCCGGCGCGGCGTCGGGCGCCAGGATCGCGGCATTGAGCGAGTCGCGTTCGGCGATGAAGCGCACCGCCTCGCGCGCGATCGCGGGATGGCGCTGCAGTGTCTGCGAGGTGGTCGCCGAGCCGGTGAAGGCCACCACGTCCTGGCAGCCGAGGTGGTCGAACAGGTCGCCGGTCGAGCCCAGGATGAACTGCAGCGCGCCGTCGGGCAGGATGTTCGAGGCGACGATCATGCGCATCAGGGCATGGGCGACGTAGGAGGTGACGGTGGCGGGCTTGGTCACCACCGGAACGCCGGCGAGCAGCGCCGGCGACAGCTTTTCCAGGAGCCCCCAGCACGGGAAATTGAAGGCGTTGATGTGCACGGCGACGCCGTGGCGCGGCGCCAGGATGTGCTGGCCGGCGAAGGTGCCGGCCTTGCCGAGCGGCTCGACCGCGCCGTCGAGCATGAAGGTGGCGTTGGGCAGCTCGCGCCGGCCCTTGCCGGAATAGACGAACAGCGTGCCGATGCCGCCGTCGACGTCGATCATGGCGTCGGTGCGGGTGGCGCCGGTGGCGAAGCTGAGCCTGTAGAGCTCGTCCTTGCGCTCGGTGAGGTATTGCGCCAGGCGCTTGAGCATGTCGGCGCGCTGGTGGAACGTCAATTTGCGCAGCGCCGGGCCGCCGGCCTTGCGGGCGTGGTCGAGCACGTCGCGCATGGCGATGCCGCCGCTCGGCATCACCGCGACGACGTCGCCGGTGACCGCGCTGCGCACCTCGACGAGATCGGCGCCGGCCTCGGTCCATTGTCCGCGAACGAAGCTTTCGAGTTTCATGGGAGCGCTCCGGGGTTGGGCGCGGCGACGCGCCGCGTGAGGGGGATGATCATGTAAGGCATTGACATGCGCCTACTTCGCCGCGCCGACGCGGCCGCGTTCCGCCGTGGCCTCGGCGGCGATGCCGCGGGTGCCGTCGGCGACCAGGCGGGTGACGAGATCGGCGTAGTCGGCGCGGGTCACCGAGCCGCCGCTGCGGAACCAGAGGTAGTGCCAGTTCACCATGCCGAACAGCGACATGGTCACCGGCTTCAGCATCCGGCTGTCCTTGAGCTTCGGCGCCACGCCGGCCACCGCGTCGGAGAAGAGCGCGACCAGGTCGCGCTCCATGGCCTTGAGCTCGGTCTGGCGTTCGGGCGGCAGGAACCGCATGCTGGAAATCTGCACGTTGTGCTGGGAATCGGCGTCGCGATAGGCCTCGAGCAGGGCACCGACCAGCGCGCGCAGGCGGTCGAGCGGCGCCAGCCCGGGCCGGTCGGCCGCCTCCACCACGTCGAGCAGTTCCTCGAGGTGGAAGCGGATGACGTCGAACAGCAGCTCTTCCTTGTCCTTGTAGTAGTGATAGAGGTTGGCCTTCGACACGCCGCAGGCCTGCGCGATCTTGTTCATCGAGGCGCGATCGTAGCCGTGCTCGGAGAACAGCTCCGCCGAGCGATTGAGGATCGCCCGCCGCTTGTCGTCGTAGTCGCTGGCGCGAGAGCGTGCCATGTCGCCGGATGATCCCTCAGTCCTTCGGACGGTTGTCGATGATGCGGCGCGCCTTGCCGAGCGAGCGCTCGATGCCGTCGGGATCGACCACGTTGATGCGGGCGTTGATCCCGATGGTCGACTTGATCGAATGGCCGAGCTGGGCGGCGGCGTCTTCCCGCGCGCCGAACGTCGCCTCGGGGCGGGCCTCGACCTTGATCTCCATGTGGTCGAGCCGGCCGTCGCGGGTCAGCACGATCTGGTAGTGCATCGACAGCGCCGGGATCGCCTGCAGCTTTTCCTCGATCTGGGTCGGGAAGATGTTGACGCCGCGGACGATCATCATGTCGTCGCTGCGGCCGGTGACCTTCTCGATCCGCCGCACCGCGCGCGCCGATCCCGGCAGCAGCCGGGTCAGGTCGCGGGTGCGGTAGCGGATCACGGGCATCGCTTCCTTGGTCAGCGAGGTGAACACCAGCTCGCCCTGCTCGCCGTCGGGCAGCACCGCGCCGGTGAACGGGTCGATCACCTCCGGATAGAAGTGGTCCTCCCAGACGTGCAGGCCGTCCTTGGTCTCGACGCATTCGCTGGCCACGCCCGGGCCCATCACCTCGGACAGGCCGTAGATGTCGACGGCGTGGAGGTCGAAAGCCTCCTCGATCTCCTGGCGCATGGCGTTGGTCCAGGGTTCGGCGCCGAAGATGCCGACCCGCAGCGACGACTTGCGCGGGTCGACGCCCTGGCGGCGGAATTCGTCGAGGATCGCCAGCATGTAGGACGGCGTCACCATGATGACGTCGGGCTTGAAATCGGTGATGAGCTGGACCTGGCGTTCGGTCATGCCGCCGGACACCGGGATCACGGTGCAGCCGAGCCGCTCGGCGCCGTAGTGGGCGCCGAGCCCGCCGGTGAACAGCCCGTAGCCGTAGGCGATGTGGACCTTCATGCCCGGGCGGCCGCCGGAGGCGCGGATCGAGCGCGCCACCACGTCGGCCCAGATGTCGATGTCACCCTTGGTGTAGCCGACCACCGTGGGCTTGCCGGTGGTCCCGGACGAGGCGTGCAGCCGCGA
>JARLJA010000147.1 GCA_031291445.1 Xanthobacteraceae bacterium
GCCGGCGGGTTCGGTGGCGGCGGTGGCGCCGGCGGCAGCGGGTTTGGCGCCGGGCAAAATGGTTGCGGCGCCGCGGGCTGCACCAGTTCGTCGGGCGCCGGCGGCCTCGGCGGCGTTGCCGGATTCGGCGGCGGTGTCGGCTCCGTCGGCGGCGTGACCGGCGTCAGCCTGGCCACCGGCGGTGGCGGCGGCGATGGCTATGGCGGCGCCATTTTCGTCAACAACGGCGGTTCGCTGACCATTACCGGCAATTCGACCTTCGCCGGCAACACCGCGATCGGGGGCGCCAGCCTCAATGGCGGCCTGGCTGGCGGCGCCGCGGGCACGGACCTGTTCCTGATGACGGGCGCCACGGTGAACATCGCGCCGGGCGCCGGCAACGTGGTCACCTTCAACGGCACCATCGCCGACAACAGCAGCGCCTCGATCGGCACGCCGACCACCGCGCTCTACGCCAATTATCCGGCGAGCGCCGGCGCCAGCCTGACGGTCTACAGCGGTCTGACGGTGTTCAATGGTCAGAACACCTATTCCGGCCAGACCGTCATCAACGGCGGCGCGCTTGGCGGCCCGCTCAACCCCGGCACGAACACCTCGGGCGCGCCGAACTATGCGCTGACCGATGGCGCGCTGCAGGCCAACGACGGCGTGGGTCTGCCGACCGCCAGCAGTCTGAATTTCAGCGGGCCGGGCCAGTACACCGGCGGCGTGCTGCAGGTCAGCAACGGCAAGTTCAGCCGATATGTGAGTACAAGTCCCAACCCGGATGGCGGCATCAATCCGGGCAGCGTCGAATGGACCGGGTCGGGCGGTTTTGCGGCGATCAACCGCGCCCTGACCGTCACGCTCGATGCCAATGCGCCGCTGACGTGGGGCGCTGGCGGGTTCGTGCCCTACGGCTCGTCGCTGATCTTCGGGTCAGCGAATTCGAACCAGATGGTGACGTTCACCAATTCGTTCTCGACCGACGGGACCATCGCGGCGGGTACGGCGGCCAGTATCCTCGTCGCCAACAACGGCATCGCGGCAGGTTCGGTCGCCACCATATCCGGTGCCATCACTGGCTCCGGCGACCTCAGCATCGGCGGTGGCGGCTTCAACGGCACCCTGATCCTGAGCGGAGCCAACAGCTACACCGGCGCCACGGTCGTCAACAGTGGCACGCTGGCCCTGAGCGGCAGCGGCTCGATCGCCAGTTCATCGAGCCTGACACTCTCGAACGTCGGAACGCTCGACATCTCGATGACAACGTCGGGTGCCACGATCCCGACGCTGACAGGCAGCGGCAATGTCCTGCTGGGCAATCAGGAGCTGACGGTCGCCAACGGCGGCAGCTTCAGCGGCGTACTGGCCGACGGCGGGGTCGGCGGCGGCACCGGCGGAAGCCTGATCATCGCCGGCGGCATCGAAACGCTCACCGGAACCAACACCTACACCGGCGACACCACAATCAACTCTGGCGCGACCCTGGCGCTGGCTGGGTCGGGTTCGATCGCCAACTCGAAGCCGGTGGTCGTCAACGGCACCTTCGATATCTCGCAGACCACCTATGGTGCGTCGATCACGAGCCTGCAGGGCGCGAATACGGGCCAGGTGCTGATCGGCCAGAACTTGCTGGTGATCACCAACGCGTCGACGACCTTTGCGGGCGACATCAACGACGGCGGTATCGCCGGCGGCACGGGCGGCAACCTGCTGATCTCCGGCGGCGTGCAGACACTGTCCGGTATCAACACCTATACCGGGGTTACCATCATCGCACCGGGCGCCACGCTGGCGCTGCTGGGCTCGGGATCAATCGCCTCCTCGAGCGGGGTCGATGCGCTTGGCACCTTCGATATCTCGCAGGAGACCGCGGGCGCCACCATCGCGACCCTGATGGGCAACGGCAACGTCGCGCTCGGCAACCAGAAGCTGACCATCGCGGCTGGTTCGACCACGTTCGGCGGCACAATCGCCGATGGCGGAATCGGCGGCGGCGTCGGCGGTCAGCTGGAGATCAGCGGCGGCGTCCAGACGCTGACCGGCGTCAATTCCTACACCGGCGCCACCACGATCGATCCCGGCGCCACGCTGGCGCTGTCGGGCATCGGATCCATCGCGAACTCCGCCGACGTTGTGGTCAACGGGACCTTCGACATTTCGCAGACCTCGGCCGGTGCGGCAATCGTGACCTTGTCGGGAGCGAGCACCGGAAGGGTGGATCTCGGCTCCCAACTGCTGCTGATCACCTCGGGCTCGACCACGTTCGCGGGCGTCATCTCCGATGGCGGCATCGGTGGCGGAGCCGGCGGCATGCTCGCGATCGGGGGCGGCACCCAGACACTTACGGGCATCAACACCTATACCGGTGGCACCCTGGTCGGCAGCGGAGCCACGTTGGCGCTGAAGGGCGCCGGTTCGATCGCCACGTCCAGCTTCGTGGACGCTCTCGGCACGTTCGATATTTCGCAGACAACAGCCGGCGCCTCGATCACAACTTTGCTGGGCACCGGTACTGTCGCTCTCGGCGCCCAGGAACTGACCATCACCAGCGGCGCCTCGACCTTCGCCGGCGTGCTTGCGGATGGCGGCATCGGCGGCGGCACCGGCGGCAGCCTGATCGTCAGCGGCGGGATCCAGACGCTGTCCGGCACCAACACCTATACCGGCGACACCACGATCGCGCCCAATCCGACGAGCGGCACGGCCACCCTTGCCCTGGCCGGCACCGGAAGCATCGCGACGTCGAGCGTGGTGGCGATCGCCACCGGTGGCACGTTCGACATTTCACAGACCGCAGCCGGCGCGTCGATCACGACCCTTGCAGACTCCGGCACCACCCCCTCCGGCCATGTTGCGCTGGGCTCGCAGACGCTGACGATCACCAATGGCTCGACAACGTTCTCCGGCGTGATCGCCGACGGGGGGATCGGCGGCGGCACAGGCGGCAACCTCACCGTCACCGGCGGCACCCAGACCCTTGCCGGGGTCAATACCTATACGGGTGTCACCACGATCTCTCCGGCCTCGACCTCGGCGACGCTGAAGCTCGTCGGCGCCGGCAGCATCGCGCAATCCAGCGAGGTGGTGGTGGCGACGGGCGGCACGTTCGACATCTCCGGGACCACCGCGGGCGCCTCGATCACGACGCTGTCGGGAAGCGGCTCGACCGTGCTCGGAAGCGAGATCCTGACCATCACCCAGGGCGCGGCAGGTCCGGCTGGCGCCAATCCGGCGGGCATCTTCACCGGCATCATCAGCGGCCTGGGCGGCCTGGCGATCACGGGCGGGCACGAAGAGCTGCGGGGTTCCAATACCTATTTTGGCGGGACCACGATCAGCAACGGCGCCGTCGTCAGCGTCAACAGTTCCTCGTCGCTGGGCGCCTCGAGCAGCCTGCTCACGCTCAACGACGGCGGCGTGATCCTCGACAACAGTCTGACGATCCCGCAGCCCGTGAAGCTGGTGGGAGCGCCCCCCGGCGTCGACTTTTTCAACTTGAATTCCTTCAATCTGACGCTGTCAGGCGCGATTGCCGGGCCGGGCGTACTCACCGCGGTGAATGGCGGCACGCTGAACCTGACCGGGACGGTGAGCGGACTTGGAGGGCTGGTGCTCGGCCCCGGCACCAATTTGACCGCGAGCGCGACCGCGAATGCTGGGCTTGCCACCACGCCGATCGTGCTGGTGTCGAGCTCCGGCACGCCGACCAATCTGTTCACCGGCACGGTGCACGTGGTGGGACCCCTCGACGTGATCAACGGCGCCACGCCCGAGTTGATCATCCTGCCGGGCGATTCCCTGGTCGGTGTCGGCAGCGTCAACGTGATGACCGTGGTTCAGGGAGGCGGGGCCAACGCGCCCGGCGACGGTCCCGGCACCATCATCCACAATTTCTCGGTGGTCGATCTGCCGAACGCGACCTTCAACGTCGACATCGACGGGCCGACGCCGAGCACGGGCTGCACCAACGGGGCGGGCTGCGCCGGCCAATACAGCAGCGTTATCGTGACCGGCGGCAATACCTATACGGCGAACGGCGCCATCGCGCCGAACCTGCGTAACATCGGTGCGCCGGCCAACAACAATTACACTCCGCCTGCGACGACGAATTTCACGGTCGTGACGGCCATGGGCGGCGTGCTCGGCAGCTTCTCGAGCCTGGCCCAGCCGACCGCCGGTCTGGCCTTCGGGACACGGTTCGATGCGCTCTATGTCAACGCGCTGGGGATCACCAGTTCGAATGCGATCACCTATTCGCAGAATGCGGCGGGAAATCCGAATACGGTCGAACTCTGGGTGACCCCGGCGAGCTACCAGAACCTGTCGGCGTTCAACACCTCGCTGAACCGGAACCAGAGCCAGGTGGCCTACGCGCTCGACGCGCTGCGCGGGATCAACGACCTCAATCCGTCGTTGAGCCTGCCGGCCGGACTGAAGAACAATCCACAGGCGACATGGGATTTCGGCCAGCTGTTCCAGCAGCAGCCGCAAAACCTCCCGGGCGTCTTCAAGACGCTGAACGGCGAGGTCGCCACCGATCTGCGCCAGGCCGCGGTGCAGATGACGAGCGAATTCCTGGAGCTCATGCTTGATCCCGCGGTGACCGACCGCAGCGGTGGCCTGGGCGGAACTCCCGTCGCCTTCACGGACGAGGAGCTCAGCCAGCCAACCGCTGCCGGCCAGCCGCAATCTGCCGACGGACAGCCGTCTCCGGACAGCCAGCAACTGGCCAATGCGAAGCTCGCCTATGCCTCGGCGATGAGGGAGCAGAAGGCGGCGACCTTCGACCAGCGCTGGACGGCATGGGCATCGGCTTTCGGCGGCGCGGGGAATGTGAGCGGCGACGCGATCGCCGGATCGACCGACGTCAAGTTGACCACCCACGGGCTGGGCGGCGGCATGGACTATCATTTCGGCGATTCCGTCGTCGGTTTCGCGCTCGGGGGCGGCAGCAGCGGCTGGAACCTGAGCCAGTCGCTCGGCAGCGGCCGCAGCGATGTCTTCCTGGCCGGCGTCTACGGCGCGACGCGGTTTGGTCCGGCTTATCTGGCGGGCGCCTTGTCCTTCGCCAATCACTGGGCGAGCACCGATCGCTTCGCGCTCGGCGGCGATCATCTGACGTCGAGCTTCAACGCGCAGAGCTACGGCGCGCGCGTCGAGGCCGGCTATCGCATCGACAACAGCATCGTCGCGGTGACGCCCTACGTTGCCGGCGAGTTTCAGCGCTTCGATACGCCGAACTTCAGCGAGACGGACGTCAGCGGCGGCGGTTTTGCGCTGGCATTCGCCAGCGCGACCGCGACCGAGATTCGTGGCGAACTCGGTGCCCGCTTCGACAAGACCGTGAGCATCGGCGAAGGGATGTCGCTGACCCTGCGGGGCCGCGCGGCTTATGCCTACGATGTCATCAGCGACCCCGGCCTGCTGGCGACGTATGAGGCGGCGCTGGCCCCGGGTGCGCTGTCGGGCGCCAATGTCGGCTTCGGCGTTAGCGGCGCCCCGCTCCCGAAGGGCGTGGTGATCGGCGCAGCCGGCACCGAACTGCGGATTGGCAACAACTGGGCCCTGATTTCACGATTCAACGGCCAGTTCGCCAGCGGCGCCCAGATCTATTCCGGCTCCGGCACCCTCCGCTATTCCTGGTAACGAGCGCGCCGCCTCGGCACGCCGTTATTGTTAACGAGCGAAGTGGTCCTTGCCGGGCTCGTGTTTTTGCTCGGACCCGCTATGCATATGCGCGCTTCGGCGCGTGACAGTGCGGTAGCGAGGAATTTCCGTTCGATGATGAAGATATCCATAGCAAGCGGGCGGCTGTTGTTGGGAGTCGCGCAGATTGCGGCTCTTCAGCTTGGCTTGCACAGCGCCGTCTCGGCTCAGACGCCGGCTGCGCCGGGCGTTGCCACTCCGTCGGTGTCCGGCGAAAAGCCGCAACGCACCACCGCGTCCTATGACGATTGGATCCTGCAGTGCGACAAGCGGGTCGGTCCGCCGCCGGAGAAGACCTGCGAAATCGCCCAGGTCGTGCAGGTGCAGCTGCAGGGCAAGAACGTTCCCTTTTCGCTCGTCGCGATCCCGCGGCCGGCCAGCCTGAAGTCGACCAGGATGATGGTCCAGTTGCCGGTAAACGTGTCTCTGAAGGGCAACGTCGTCCTCCAGAGCGACAAGGCCGACTCCGGGGTCGCGGTGCCGTTCGCGCGCTGCGTCGTCTCGGGCTGCGTCGCCGAATTCGACCTGAAGGAAGATGCCGTCAAGAAGCTTCGCAACGCCGCGGCCGCAGGTTCGATCACCTTCAAGAATTCGAACGAGCAGGACGTGGTCGTGCCGCTGTCTCTCAAGGGATTTGGGCCGGCTCTCGACGCGCTTGCGAAGGAATAGACGCGGGCACCAGCCCCGGCCTTGGATCGCAGGCCCGGGCACCTACGGGGGACGAACTGTCCCAGTTCTTTCCAAATCATTGTTCAGCTTAATGAAATGCGTTAAGGAGCGCAGTGGCTCCTACATCGCATCGGACCTAAGCCCGTGACAGACAATCCCGTACTCATCGCCGGTGGCGGCATCGGCGGGCTGGCGACAGCCCTGACGCTGCACCAGATCGGCGTGCCCTGCATCGTCTACGAGGCGGTGCGCGAGTTGCGCCCGCTCGGCGTCGGCATCAACCTGCAGCCCAACGCCGTGCGAGAACTCTACGATCTCGGCATCAGCGAGGAGGATCTCGACCGGGTGGGGGTGCCCGCGCGGGAATGGGCGCTGGTCGGGCTCAACGGCAACGACATCTATTCCGAGCCCCGCGGGGGCCTCGCCGGCTACAACTGGCCGCAATATGCGGTTCACCGCGGCCAGCTCCTGATGCTGCTGCATGACAAGGTGGTGGAGCGGATCGGGCCGCAGGCGGTCCGGTTGGGCAGCCGCGTGACCGGCTACCGCAACAACCCCGACGGCAGCGTGAGCGCGCTGATCGAATCCGCCGACGGGGCAGCGTCCGAGGTGAAAGGCGCGCTGCTGATCGGCGCCGACGGCATCCACTCCGCGGTGCGGGCGCAGATGCATCCGGCGCAGCCGCCGATCCACTGGGGCGGGGCGGTGATGTGGCGCGGCACCACCTGGGCCAAGCCGATCCGCACCGGCGCGTCCTTCGTCGGGCTGGGCACCCACCGCCAGCGCATCGTGTTCTATCCGATCTCCCATCCCGATCCGCGGACCGGCCTCGCCATGATCAACTGGATCGCCGAGGTCACCATGGACAACGCCGAGGGCTGGAAGCAGCGCGGCTGGTTCCGGCAGGTGGGGATCGACGATTTCATCCACCACTTCGACAACTGGGTGTGGGACTGGCTCGATGTACCCGCCTTCCTCCGG
Source organism: Xanthobacteraceae bacterium (assembly GCA_031291445.1). GTDB lineage: Bacteria > Pseudomonadota > Alphaproteobacteria > Rhizobiales > Xanthobacteraceae > Bradyrhizobium_A. The sequence continues at coordinate 7,342 of JARLJA010000147.1, forward strand.
CAGGCCGACGCGGTGTTCGAAAACCCGATGATCGATCGCGATCCGGTGCCGACCTGGCGGGACGGGGCGGTGGCGCTCCTGGGCGATGCCGCCCATGCCATGTATCCGACCGGCTCCAACGGCGCGAGCCAGGCCATCGTCGATGCCCGTGTGCTGGGCGCCGCGCTGGTCGAGCACGGGGTGACGCCGGCCGCGCTGGCCGCGTATGACGAGAGGCTGTGCGGGCCGATCTCGCAACTCATTCTCCGCAACCGCGGCGCCGGGCCGTTCGGGCTGCTCAACATGGTCGACGAACGCTGCGGCGGCACGTTCGACAACATCGACGACGTCATCCCGCCCGCCGAGCGCGCCGCGTTCATGGCCGGCTACAAGGCGGCCGCGGGCTTCGCCGTGGAAAAGCTCAACACGGCGCCGCCGACGATTGCGCAGGGCGCGCGGGTTCGTGCGGCGCGGACGGTCTGACCCTTCCATCATTGCGGCCACATTGGCGGGCGGCAGGCGGCGCGCTGCCGTGCGAGGGGGGACCACAGTCCACGGCCCGGGCCGGCGGTGGGCTCGATATTCCGTCAGGCCTCTTCAGGGCAGGATGACTGAGATCATGGTGCGATTGAATTGAATCGCACCATGATTTCCTCTGTTTGTTTGAGCACGATCCCTCGGATCAGGTCCGAGGGCATGTTTTTTGGAAAGCCGGCTCCGTTTTTGGCTGGCGCGGCCGTTGCGGTCCGGATCAGGCTCTAGGTGGCCCCGCGCTTTGCTTGACGGGGCTTGCCGCCGTCCAGCGCGCGGACGACGTCGAACAGCTGGTCCCGCAGCCAGATATGAGCCGGGTCGGCGTGACTCCGTGGATGCCAGGCCGCGAGCAGGCTGAACGTCTGGGTTTCGAAGGGAAGTTCGAACCGGTCGAGAGAACCGGCGAAGCGTGACAGGAAGCGTTCCGGCAGGGTGCAGACGTGGTCGGTGCCGGCCACGACCATGGGCGCGAGATTGTATTGATGAACGGAGACGGCGATCTTTCGCTGCGCTCCCAGCGCTTTCAACTGGTCGTCGATGAAGCCGTGGAAGCTCTGGCCGCCCGACGACACCAGCACATGGCTGAGAGCGCAGTAGTCCGCCAGGCTGAGAGGGCCGTCGCCGCGCGGATGTCCGCGGCGCTGCGCCATCAGGTATCGGTCCGCGAACAGCCGCGAAGCCTTGATGCCCGGCGGCACGCTCCTGTCCGTGCCGATCAGGAGATCGACCTCGCCGCGCTCGAGCAATGCGAGAGCCTGCTCCGGCGCCGGGCCGCGAAAGGCCACCCGAATTCCGGGACCGGCGGCGCGCTGCATGCGGTCGATCAGGTCGAGCCCCAGCATGACGATCGCGTTGTCGTTGGCGGCGATGGTGAAGGTCCGGGTCGCGGTTGCCGGCTCGAACGCGGCGGAGCGCTTGACCAGGGCTTCGAGATTCCTGAGCGCGGCGTGCAGCGGCTCTCTCAACTGCAGCGCGCGCGTGGTCGCAATCATGCCGCGCCCGGTCTCCGACGGGACCAGCAGCGGGTCGCCGAAGATGTGGCGAAGCCGCGTGAGCTGCGCCGACAACGCGGGCTGGCTGATATTGAGCCGGGCCGCGGCGCGGGTGACGTTGGCCTCTTCGATCAGGGCGTCGAGCGAAATCAGGAGGTTCAGGTCGATTCCGCCGAGATCGGCCACGGTTATGGCTCCCATATCTTCTGTCGATTTCAAATATGGCCCGGACGCGTCCAGATTGTCCACGGTCATCGCACGGGTACGTGACGGAGTTTGGAGCGGCGAGCGAATTGATGACAGGGGTTGCAGGATCATTCGTGATCGGCGAGGTCACGGTCACGCGCGTGGAAGAACAGTGCGGGCCGGGATTCACGCCGGAGTTTCTGTTCCCGGACTGGAGACCGGAGATCCTCGCGCAGCACCGGCACTGGATGGTTCCGGAGTTCTTCAGCGAGGCCGATGGCAGGTTCATAGCCAGCATCCACACCTGGATCGTGCGCACCAGGCATCACGTCATCCTTGTCGACAGTTGCGCCGGCAATCACAAGCACCGTCCCCAGATCGCGCGCTTCCACCAGCTCAACCTGCCGTTCCTCGAGCGGTTGCGCGCCGCCGGAGTGACTCCCGAGAGCGTGGACTACGTGCTCTGCACGCACCTGCACGCCGATCATTGCGGCTGGAATACGCGGCTCGACGACGGCCGCTGGGTGCCGACCTTCCCGAACGCCAGATACGTCTTTTCCAGGGCCGAGCAGGAGCATTGGTCAGGTCCCGCGGGGCGGTCGGGCTTCAATGCCGGGGTCTACGACGACAGCGTGCTCCCGGTGATCGAAACGGGGCAGGCGGAGATCATCGACGGTCGTGGCGAGATCGGCGCGGGACTGGTGGTCGAGCCGACCCCCGGACACAGCGTGGGCCACGTCGCGTTCCGCCTGTTGTCGCGCGGTGAAGAGGGGCTGTTCAGCGGGGATATCATGCATCAACCGATCCAGATCTACCAGCCGGACTGGAATACGACCTTCTGCGAGCAGCCGGACCTCGCACGCCGTTCGCGCCAGTGGGTTCTCGAACATTGCGCCGAGCGCCGGGCGACGCTGTTCCCGGCGCACTTCGCTGGAGGGTTTGCCGGCCATGTCGGTCGCAATCGCGACGGCTTCACCTGGGAATCCGCCGGCCGCGGCGCGACCTGACAGGGGGGGCATGATGTTGATCGCGACGCGCCTCCTGGCGATGACGGCGGCACTATCGCTGCTGCCGTGGGCAACGCTCCCTGCCGCGGCGCAAGTTTCCGGTGACGTCGTGAAGATCGGTATCCTGACCGACATGTCGGGTCAGTTTTCCGAAAATACCGGCGAGGGCTCGGTGCTGGCGGCACGGATGGCGATTGGGGACTACGGCGGCACCGTGCGCGGACATCGCATCGATCTGGTGAGCGCCGACCATCAGAACCGCGCGGACACCGGGTCCGCCATCGCGCGCGAGTGGTTCGACCGGGACGGTGTCGATCTGATCGCTGATCTCGTCAACAGCTCGGTCGCCTTGTCGGTGATGAAGGTGGCGAAAGCCAAGGACAGGATCACCTTCGTGCTCGGGTCGGGATCGACCCGGATCAGCAACGAGGACTGCACCGATACGAACGTGCAGTGGACCTACGACACGTTTGCGACGGCGACGACCATCGTCAAATCCATGATCGCCGAAGGCAAGGACACCTGGTTTTTCATTACTGCCGACTATTCATTCGGGCAGTCGACGGAACGCGACGCATCGGCGATCATCACGGCCGCCGGCGGCCGCGTGGTGGGATCGGTGAAGCACCCGAGCAACACGGCGGACTTCGCCTCCTTCCTGCTGCAAGCCCAGGCGTCGGGAGCGAAGGTTATCGCGCTCGCGAGCGCCGGCGCCGACGCCGTCAACGCCATCAAGCAGGCCGGCGAATTCGGCCTCACCGAGAAACAGAGTCTGGTCGGGTTCGCCGCCGTCATCAATGACATCCATGGTCTCGGGCTGCGGACCGCGCAGAACATGTATCTGACCGAGAGATTTTATTGGGATGCCAACGCCGCCACGCGCGCATTTGCCGCGCGCTTTTTCGAGCGCATGAAGAAGATGCCGAACATGGTGCATTTCGCCATGTACTCCGCGATCACGCACTATCTGAAGGCGATCGATGCCACGAATACCGACGCCACGGGCGCGGTGATGGCGCAGATGCGCGCGGTGCCGGTCGACGACAAGTTCACCACCGGTGGGATCATACGCCCGGACGGGCTGATGGTGCACGACATGTACCTGTTTCAGGTCAAGCGGCCCGAGCAGTCGAAATATCCCTGGGACTACTATGTCGAGCGTCGCCGGGTCCCGGGAGTGGAGGCCTTTGCGCCACTGTCGGCGAGTCGCTGTCCGCTGGTTGCACGGCCGTGACGTTAACAACGCGTTTCACTGGTGACACATAATGAAACCTGACCATAGCGCCTCGACTCATCGCGACGACCTCGCGGTCGACGACTTCATGATTCCGAGCGACACAGCGGGCATCAGCCTGTTCGTCCGCAACAAGCGGCCACGGGGTATGACGGAGTTCTGCGCGGAACGAACCTTGCTGTTCGTCCATGGGTCGACCTATCCGGCGGAAACGAGCTTCGATCTCGCGCTCGACGGACTCTCCTGGATGGACTATATCGCCGGCCACGGCTACGACGTCTATCTGGTCGACGTTCGTGGCTACGGCGAATCGACCCGTCCGCCCGAGATGGAGCAGCCGGCGCACCTGAATGCGCCGATCGTCCGCGCCGACACGGCGATCCGTGACGTCGGCAGTGCCGTCGATTTCATTCTCGAACGACGCCGGATTGCGCGCCTCAATCTGCTTGGCTGGTCGTGGGGGACCACGCTGATGGGCGGGTTCGCCGCGGCCAACAACGACAAGGTCAACAAGCTCGCGCTGTATGCACCCCAGTGGATCCGCACGACGCCGAGCCTGTCGGATCTTGGAGGAGAGCTGGGCGCCTACCGGCTGGTGTCCGCGGCAAGCGCGCGCGATCGCTGGTTGACCGGCGTTCCCGAAGCAAAAAGAGCGACGCTGATTCCGCCGGGATGGTTCGAAACCTGGCTCGATCAGACCTTTGCGACCGATACCTGGGGCAATGCCCAGACGCCGAAGGTGCTGCGTGCTCCGAACGGCACCGTCCAGGACAGCCGGGAGGTCTGGGCCAAGGGGAGGGCGATCTACGATCCCTCGATGATCACGGTCCCCGTGCTGCTGGTTCACGCGGATTGGGACCAGGACCTGCCGCTCGAGATGACGAAGACGTACTTTGCCCTGCTCACCAATGCGCGATATCGCCGGTGGGTCGAGATCGGCGAGGGGACTCACTCGATCATCATGGAAAAGAACCGGATGCAGCTGTTTCGGGCAGTTCAAGCGTTTCTGGATGAGGCGGCGCCTTGATCGCCGCGCCTGTCCATCGTTCGGCCGTGATGGGTGTTTTTTGGCAAGTGCCGCAAGGATGAGCGGGTCCTCGCGATGCTTGCTTCTGCCGATAGTCCCGGGTCACGGCAAGGTCTGCCTGATGGCGAGATCGATCCGGCGCTGATCGGAGGTCCGGATCGTCAGCGACGTATGGGCCGGCGCCGAACTGAGGCTTTGGACGTCGCTGGTCGACAGATCGTGCGCCGGATGGCCGGCGACCTCGACGATGCGATCGCCGCGGCGCAGCGCGGCGCGGTCGGCGGAGGACCCCTTCAGAATGTCGAGGATCTCGAACGCCTCATGGTCGGGCTTGTCGAGAATCATGCCGGTGCCATGAAGCGCCGTCGGCAGCGGGCGGCCGGCGACGGGCTCGAAATAGGCGCGCACCGACTGGTAGTCGATGGTGACGATGAACTGGGCGAGGATCGCGGTGCCGATCACGCCCGAGATATGACTTGCCATCCCGCGACCGAGGGTGGAGCCGCGCAGCTCGTCCACGCCCGACACCACGGGGGGCGACAGGGTGGACGACCCGAACTGCAGACGCTTGCCGAAACCCATCTGGACGTTGACGTGGCCGCCGACGCCACCGGGGGACAGGAAACGCAGGATCGGTGCGATCTGGGCGAATGGCCGATGCTCCTGCTGAAACTTTTCCGAGACCAGCACCTGGCCGCTCGCTCCCGTATCGATGATGAAGTCTCCGGCGGCGCCGTCGACCTCCACGGCGATCGACGGATGGCTGAGGCCGTCGGGCAGCATGACCAGGCCGAGCGGCAGCGAAAATGCCGCGGAGTGCGGCCGATATCCCGGAGAGTTCAAGATCAAAAGGCGGCGCTGGAAATCGATCGAGACCGCGTAGCGCGCCAGCAGTTCAGATCCGATCAGCCCCCCGAGGCGCGGCCGCGAGCCGCGGTCGAGGAGGACGTTCGGCATCTCGAGCACGCTGACCGTCGGCCCATCGATCGTGGCCGGACCGATGGAGATGCGGCCGACCTTGATCTTGTCGACGCGCGAGATCTTCGGGCCGATGCCGCCGACGCGTCCGGTGTCCACCACGGCGGCGTTGAGCGTGTGGGCCACCTCGGGGGTGATGGTGATGCGGGCCCCGGTGTCGAACATGAAGGGTCGCGGTGCCGTGCCGTCGATCGAGGCCTCGACGATGATGTGGCCGCCCTCGAAGATGAACGGGATTTCGATCGGGTTCGACAGGGGCGGACCGCCGCCAGACGCCGCCGCGCCGGCTCTGCTCGCGGGTGGCAGGCTGAGCTCGCGCTCCAGCGCACCGGGGGCTGGCGGCTGATCGCCAGCCTGTGGCGGAGGGCCGGCCGCGCCCGCAAGGGCGAGCGACAGCAGCGCCGTCGCCACGGCAGCCGATACCCGCCGCGTGGCTGGGTGGTCGGGCGGTCTGGTCATGGCGACGGCGGCTTTGTCGGGCTGATGACTGGCGGCAAGGATCGCGAGCCGTTGGCTGAGAAAGGGAAGGTCGGGCGAGGACCTGCGCTCGACCGCGATGGTGGCGTCGGGGAGGGAAGTTGCAGCCGAGCACGTAACGCAAGGTTTGGGTAGCGTTCGGTGGCCCGCGGGTCAAGGCGGGCGCCGACGCGGAGCCGGTGTCTCGGCCAGGCGGGGAGGTATCGTCGCCGCTGGATTGCAGCCGGCGTTCGGGTCGAAGTACCAGTCGAACCCGCGGCGTGCGCCGACTCAGCGGAGCGATGACCGGCGAGGTCGTTCTCGGCGTGACCGTCATCGTGGCTGACACGGGGGTCTTCCGTCAGCTCGTGGCACTCGCGCCAATTGCGCGCCGCGTTCATCTTTCGATATGTCACGAAGAATACAACGATGTCGGATTCCCGACAATGCCGCATCGTCGCGCGCGCGACACGTGATCAGCTCACAAAATCTGATGTTCATCGATATATTACGATGTATATAACGAATAGGGCTGACGTTCCGGTCGGGTGCCTTCGGAGCGCGTATCAGGGGAAATGCGGATGAATCGGTTCGGTCACGACGACGAATGCTTGAAGAAAATGCGGGTCCGCGGGCGCGGTGTCGACATGCTAGCGGCAGCGTCCGTGATCGCGATCATGGCAGCCGCTGCGCCGGCGCACGCGTCCGATCCGCTGCCGATGACGCCGCCCGCGATGGACCACGACATGGACGATCACGCCAAGGTCCCGGCCGGCGTGTTCGGCGGCGCCATGGTCGGGCAGGGCCATTTCATGCTGAGCTACACCCCGATGTTCATGGGCATGCAGGGCAACTACATCGGCACCTCGAAGGTCAGCCCCGACTACATCGCGACCAAGGTGCCGCTGGCGTCGCCGGTGACCATGAGCTCGGGCATGGGCATGCCGATGACGATGAACACCTACCGCATCGTGCCGACGACCATGTACGTGCAGTCCAACATGGTGCACGCGATGTACGGCGTCACCGACTGGATGAACGTGATGGTCATGGGTTCCTATATGGAAAAGAACATGACCATGACCACCTATGCCGGCGCCATGGGCACCACGGTCAAGGGCACGTCCATCGGCGACACCTCGGGCTTCGGCGACACCATGGTGACGACGCTGTGGCGCGTCTATCAGGACCCGATCCATCACGTCCATCTGAACATGGGCCTCAGCTTGCCCTCGGGCAGCACCACCGAGAACGTCACCATGCTGAGCCCGATGGGCAGCTACATGACCATGCGCGGCAATTACGGCATGCAGCTCGGCACTGGGACGGTCGATTTCATGCCGGGCGCGACCTATACCGGCCACATCGACCGATGGTCGTGGGGCGCGACCTATCGCGGGCGCTACGCGCTCGACAGCAACAGTGAGGGCTACCACTACGGCCAGTTCACCGAGTTCAGCGGCTGGGGCGGCTACACGTTGATTCCCGGCGTCACCGTCACGGGCCGCGCGGTCGGCACCGTCCAGGGCCACATCCAGGGGGCGGACCCGATGATTTCGGGCGTGATGCAGGGCGCCAATCCGCTGTTCTACGGCGGCAAGCGCGTCGACCTGCTGGGCGGGGTCGAACTCGACGGCGGGCCGCTGGGCTTCGGCCGGAACCTGCACTTCGAGGTCGAAGCGGGTGCGCCGGTCTACCTCGACCTCAATGGCCCGCAACTGGGCGGCGCCTGGCAGCTGATCTTCGCCGCCAAGGCCGGATTCTAGGGGACAACACCTGAAGACATCGGACGCCGCCGGATCAGTTTCAGCCGGCGGTGACGTGCCGCGGGGCGCCGCGGTGGATTCGCGCGCTTGCGACCCCGGTGGCTTGTCGCAATCGCACGATGATCCTTGATCATCGCTATCGGCGCCGTACGCTGGACCCGTCCGCAGTGGTAGCGGCTTCTCGAAGCCGCGGCATCGCGCCGATCGAATTCATCGCAAATCTCGATTGGACCTCGGCAGTCACACCGTCTAGATGATCTTCCGCCAATCCAGCGCAGGAGTGCCCGATGACCCATCCCGCCAAGCGCATCGCCGTCTCCGGCGCCGCCGGCCAGATCTGCTATTCGCTGCTGTATCGCATCGCCGCCGGCGCGGTGTACGGCCAGCAACAACCCGTCATCCTGCAGCTGCTGGACCTTCCGCAGGCGCAGGCCGCCGTCCGCGGTGTCGTCATGGAGCTCGAGGACTGCGCCTTTCCGCTGCTCGCGGGCGTCGTCGTCACCGATGATCCGGCGGTGGCGTTTCGCGACGCCGACGCCGTCTTCCTGGTGGGATCGCGGCCGCGCTCCAAGGGCATGGAACGGCGTGACCTGCTGGCTGCCAACGCCGAGATCTTCAAGGTCCAGGGCCGGGCGCTCAACACGGCCGCGCGCCGCGACGCCCGCGTCATCGTGGTGGGGAATCCGGCGAATACCAACGCCGCCATTCTCGCCGCCAACGCACCCGAGTTTCCGGCCGAGAACATCACCTCGATGATCCGGCTCGATCACAACCGCACGATTTCGCAGCTCGCGGCCAAGGCGGGTGCGGCGATCGCAGATATCGAGCGCGTGATCGTGTGGGGCAACCACTCGCCGACCATGTTCGCCGACTGGCGGTTTGCGACCATCAAGGGCCGCGGCGTTCCCGAGCTGATCGGCGACGACGCCTGGTATCGCGACACGCTGATCCCGACCGTCGCCCAGCGCGGCACCGCCATCATCGAGGCGCGTGGCGCATCGTCGGCGGCGTCCGCGGCCAATGCCGCGATCGACCACATGCGCGACTGGATCGCGGGGACCGGCGGCCGCTGGGTCTCGATGGGGATCGCGTCCGACGGCAGCTACGGCATTCCGCTGGGCGTCATCTGCGGCGTGCCGGTGACTTGCGCCGACGGGCGCTATCAGCGGGTGACTGACCTGCCCATCGACGGCTTCGCGCGCACCATGATCGACCGCACCTGCGCCGAGCTCAAGGAGGAGCTCGACGCGGTGACGGCATAAGGGCAACGCGGTCGCGCCTCGCTCACGCCGCGGCGAGGCCGACGCCGATCGCCTCGGCGATCGTGGCCGTGTCCTGCGCGGTGATGATCAGCGGCGGCGACAGGATGATGTTGTTGCCGGACACCCGCACCATGACGCCGGCGTCGTAGATCGCGTCGGCGATCCTCGCCATGGCCTTCCTGTCGACTGCCTTCTTGGTGGCGCGGTCGGAGACCAGTTCGAGCGCCGCCATCAGCCCCTTGGAGCGGACGTCGCCGACGATGTCGTGCGCCGCCTGGAGCCGGTCCAGCGCCTGCGCCAGCGCCACGCCCGTGGCCGCCGCATTGACGTCGAGCTTGAGGCGTTTGGTCTCCGCCAGCGCGGCGATGCCAGCGGCGCAGCCGACCGGATGCCCCGAATACGTGTAGCCGTGGCCGATCGAGCCGAAGGAGGTGTCGTCGCTTTCGAAGGCTTCGGCGATCTTGTCGTTGATCAGCGTCGCGCCGAGCGGGAAATAGCCGCTGGTCACCGCCTTGGCGATGGTCATCATGTCCGGCTTGACGTTCCACAGCCTGGCGCCCGACCACGCGCCGGTGCGGCCGAAACCGGTGACCACCTCGTCGGAGATCATCAGGATGCCGTGGCGGTCGCAGATCTCCCGTGCCAGTGGCATGAAGCTGTCGTGGGGAACGATCACGCCGCCGGCGCCGAGCACCGGCTCCATGATGAAAGCGGCGATGGTGTCGGGCCCCTGGAACTCGATCTCGTCGGCGAGCGCCGCCGCGCACAGCTGGGCCAGCCGCGCCGGATCGGTCTCGCCGAACGGGTTGCGGTAGGTCCACGGCGAGGGAATGTGATAGACGCCGGGCAGCAGCGGTTCGTAGTTGCGGCGGAAATTGGCGTTGCCGTTGACCGAGGCGCCGCCGAAATGGGTGCCGTGATAGCCCTTCTTGAGGGCGAGAAACTTGGTGCGGTCGCGCTGTCCCTTGATCTTCCAGTACTGGCGCGCCAGCCGCAGCGCGGTCTCGACCGAATCCGATCCGCCGGAGGTGAAGAACGCGCGCGCCATGCCCTCGGGCTTGAACCATTCGGTCAGCTCGTAGGCGAGTTCGATCGCCGGACCGGTGGAGACGCCGCGGAAGCCGGAGTAGTAGGGCAACTCGGCCAACTGGTCGGCGATCGCCTGCTTGATCGGATCGCAGCTGTACCCGAGCGTCACGTTCCACAGCCCGCCGACGCCGTCGAGGACCTTGCGGCCGTCGATGTCGGTGACGTGGATGCCTTCGCCCTTGACGATGATCCGGGGCGGGTTGGCCTGCATCTCAGCCGGATGGGCCATGGGATGCCAGATCCGTCGGGCGTTGTTCTCGACGAGGAAGTTCTTGTCGCGCATGGTCACTCCACGGGCTCGTTCAGTCGAAGGAAAGGTCGAAGTGGGCGAGGGCTTCGGCGTAGGATCGTCTCGGGTTCTTGACGTCGAACAGCACCGTCGTCAGGCCGCAGTCCCGGGCCCCCGCGATGTTGCGGGACTGGTCGTCGACGAAGACGCAAGCCTGCGGATCGAGCGACAGCCGGCTCACGACGTCGTGGTAGGCGCGCGGGTCGGGCTTCAGGATCCCGGTATAGGTCGCGTCCACGATGACGTCGAAGCGCCCGAGCAGCGGCAGCCGGTGACGGAAGTCGGCACCATAGAACAGGTCGAGCTCGTTCGAAAGGATGGCGAGCTTGAACCCGGCGTCGCCGACCATGCGGATCGCCCGGTCCGCTTCGGGGCGGATGGCGGTGGCCGGATCGGCGCCGCGGGCGCGGCGCACCAGGGTCTGCATGTCCGGCCAGTCCTCGCCCAGGAGCCGCCCGACCTCGCGGCTGCGCGTCAGCCAGTAATCGCGTTCGGAGATCTCGCCGCGTTGCATGGAGACCCACAGCGGGTCGCTGGCTTCGTCGAACGGACCGCGCCAGGTCAGGGTGCCGGCCGGGAGGCCAAGGGCGGCTTCGGTCGATGGATGGGTTTCGAACAGCGTCTTGGAGATGACCCCGCCGAAATCCAGAACCAGGGCGCTGGCGCGGGCCACCATCACCGCTGCTCGTCCGGCGTTGGCGCGGCGGGAATGACGCCGGCCTCGATCCAGCGATCGAAGATGGAGAGCACCGTCGCAACGAAGGCCGGGCTGTTGATGTGTTGCGGGATCTCGTGCAGCTCGACCGGGGCGCGGATCGCGCCGCGCATCTCGTCGACGAAGGCGGCGAGCCCCTCCGGGTCGTGGAATGCCTCGCCCTCCCGGTCCCATTGCTGGACCCCGCCGGTCGGCAGGACGAAGGCCACCGGCGCGGTTGCCATGGCGAGCTTGTCGGCGACCGCCCGGGCGATGCCGCGGCGGTCCCGCGGCCGCGAGGTGGCTGATGCGAGCAGGCGGTTGTGGGCATGGACCGGACGACCGGCAAGCTCGGCGGGGATCGGCTGCCAGGTCGGGAAATCGATCATGTCGATGGCGCCGGGGGCGACGATCTGGGGAATCCCGGCCTTGCCGGCATTGGTCAGGCGGTCCTGTCCCGAACCGACCACCGAGCCCAGGAACTGGTTGGCGACCTCCTGCAGGCTGAGATCGAGGATCACCGCGAAGCTGTGCTGGCTCGCCAGCGATTCCATGGCGCGGCCGCCCATGCCGGTGGTGTGGAAGATCACGACTTCGTAGCCACGGGCCTCGAGCTCGGGCTTGAGCGCGATGATGTAGTTCAGGCAGCTGGTGCCGAGCGAGGTCACGGCGACCACAGGCCGTTCCGGCCGCGGCCGCCGTGCGCTGTTCGCGGCCCCGACCGCCGCGCCGCAGGCCTGGGACAGCACCGCCTTGCAGGTGGCGTTCAGGCCGTAGAGCCCGCCCGCCCACAGCATCATCATCAGGTCGGCGGCGATGCGCTCCGGCGGCAACAGATGCGAGAACGCGATGGTCGACACCACCATCTTGGGAAGGCCCAGCGGCAGCGCCAGGGCGACGTCGAGCGCGAGATCGGTCCCCATGGTGCCGCCGATCGCGATCATGCCGTCGATGCCGCCGGAGTCGGACAGGCGGCGGGCCAGCCGGCAGGCACCGGCCGCCATCAGGGTCATGGACGAATTCTCGTCGCCGTCCGCGATCATCGCCGGGATCGAGGTCCCGGCCGCGGCGGCGATGGCATGCTTGTCGTAGTGCGGCGCATAGGGCGGATCGCCGAGCACGCTGACGTCCATCATGACCGCTTCGCCGCCGGCGGCAACGATGCAGTCCTGCATGAAGAGCAGTTCGTCGGCCTTGGTGTCACCGGTGCCGATGACCAGCAGGCGCGGGCGGGATTGCGTGGTCATGGTCGCGAAAAGTGCCTTGTCCGATGTCCCGGCCGGATCGCTGGTACGATGCGGCCCGAGAACGCGTGCGCCCGTCAAGCGGCCGCGCGGCAAGGTAGGGGCCTCTTTGGCTTGGAGATATCCACCTATCGGTGGATTGTGGCCGGGTGCACAGGCTCGCAAGAAGGCGATCGTGCCGCATGTCCGGCGGCCATCCCTCAAGGCCTGACGGTGCCAGGATGCAGCAAGCGCAGATCGATCAGTTGAGACGGGTCGCGATCCCCGAGCAAAGCCATTTTGTCGCCGGCCGGGCTTTTGCGGGGACGGACGGCGGGCGGCTCGACGTGATCTCGCCGATCGACGGGCAGCTTCTCACCACCATCGCCGACGGCAGTGCTGCGGATGTCGACGCCGCCGTCGGTGCCGCCCGGCAGGCCTTCGCCGCGTGGTCGGCCACCGCGCCGGCGGAGCGCAAGCGGGTGCTGCTGCGGTTCGCGGATCTGGTCGAACAGAACGCGCTGGAGCTGGCGGTGCTGGGGGTGCGCGACAACGGCACCGAGATCGGCATGGCCTACCGGGCCGAGCCGCTCTCCTCCGCCGGCACGATCCGCTACTATGCCGAGGCCGTCGACAAGGTCTATGGCGAGATCGCGCCGACCGGTCACGGCACGCTCGGCCTCGTTCACCGCGAGCCGCTCGGCGTGGTCGGCGTGATCGTGCCGTGGAATTTCCCCCTGATGATCGGGGCCTGGAAGATCGCACCGGCGCTGGCGGCGGGCAATACGGTGGTGGTCAAGCCGCCGGAGATCGCCTCGTTGACGCTGCTGCGCCTTGCCGCGCTGGCCAGCGAAGCCGGCCTGCCGGACGGCGTGCTCAACGTCATCACCGGCCGTGGCGGGTGCGCCGGTGAGGCGCTGGCGCTGCACATGGATGTCGATGTCATCGCCTTCACCGGCTCCGGCGCGGTCGGCCGGCGGCTGCTCGAGTCATCCGCGCGCTCGAACCTGAAGCGGGTCTATCTCGAGCTGGGCGGCAAATCCCCCAATGTCGTGTTCGCCGACGCGCCCGACATCAGGCAGGCGGCGAAGGTCTCAGTGAACGGCATCTTCCGCAATTCCGGACAGGTCTGCGTCGCGGGGTCGCGGCTGCTGGTGCAGGCGTCGGTCTACGATCGCTTCATGGCCGAAATGCTTGAAGTCACCGCACGGCTGAAGGTCGGCGATCCGCTCGATCTGACGTCGGACATCGGCGCGGTGTCGAGCGCGGCCCAGCTGCACAAGAACCTCGACGCGGTCGCGCTGGCGGAGCGCGAAGGCGCGGTGCGGCTGACCGGCGGCGAACAGCTCCATAAGGACAGCGGCGGCACCTACATGGCGCCCACGGTCTTCGCCGAGGTGACGCCCGACATGACGCTGGCGCGCGAGGAGGTGTTCGGGCCGGTGCTGGCGGTCACCCGCTTCGACGACGAGGCCGACGCGGTCCGGCTCGCCAACGCCACCACCTACGGGCTCGCCGCAGCGGTGTGGACCGGCAACCTGTCGACCGCGCATCGCATGGTGCGGGCGATCAAAGCCGGGGTGGTCCATGTCAACACCTACGGCGGCACCGACATCACGGTTCCGCTGGGCGGCTTCAGGCAGTCCGGCTTCGGACGCGACAAGTCGCTGCATGCGCTCGCCGAGTACACCGACCTCAAGACCGCCTGGATCGCGCTGTGACGGCCGTTGCAGAAACGCTGGGCGCGTTGATCGACGCCGAGCAGGACCGCTTCGCGCGACTTCATCCGCACTCGGCGGCGGCGTGGCGGCAGGGCAGGGCGCACTATCTCTACGGTGCGCCGTCGCACTGGATGCGGCGCTGGGCGGGTGGATTCCCGATCTATGTCGACAGCGCCGCCGGCGCGCATATTCGCGACATCGACGGGCTCGACTATGTCGACTTCTGCCTGGGCGACACCGGCGGCATGTGCGGTCACGCCGTGGAAAGCGTGACGCAGGCGGTCACCCGCCAATTGGCGCGCGGCGCCACGCTGATGCTGCCGACCGAGGACAGCCTCTGGCTCGGGGCCGAACTGTCGCGGCGATTCGGTCCGCGATACTGGACGCTGACGACGTCGGCCACCGATGCCAACCGCGGCGCGATCCGCATCTCGCGGATGATCACCGGGCGCACCAAGGTTCTGGTGTTCTCCGGCTGCTACCATGGCGGCGTCGAGGAGGCCCATGTCGAGATCCGCGACGGCCGGGTAGGGTTACGCAACATGATCCATCCCAACGGGGTCGATCACGCCGGGGTCGCCAAGGTCGTCGAGTTCAACGATGTCGCGGCGCTCGAGGCCGCGCTCGCTCCGGGCGACGTGGCCTGCGTACTGACCGAGCCGGTCATGACCAATTTCGGCATGATTCCGGTCGCGGACGGCTTTCATCAGGTGCTGCGCGACCTGACTCGGCGCTCCGGCACCGTGCTGATCATCGACGAGACGCACACGCTGTCGTGCGGCGTCGGCGGCTACACGCAGCTCCATGGGCTCGACCCCGACATCTTCGTTGCCGGCAAGGCGATCGCCGGCGGACTTCCCGCCGGGATCTTCGGCGTGAGCGGGGAAATCGCGGAGCGGCTCTGGGCTATGATTCCCCGGGCCAATCCGCGGCTGCGCCAATCGGCCCATTTCGGCATCGGCGGCACGCTCGCCGGCAGCGCGGTGACGGTTGCGGCCATGCGCGCGGCGCTCGAGACCGCTCTGACGCCGCAGAATTACGAACGCATGATCGCCACTGCGGCGCAGCTGGCCGACGCGGCGCGGCGCGTCATCGCCAGCCATGGCTTGCCCTGGCACGTCACCCAGATCGGCGCCCGGGCCGAGATCATGTTCATGCCCGAGCCGCCCCGAAATGGCGCCGACGTGATCGCCCATCGGCAGGGCGATCTGGAGACGCTGCTTCATGCCTTCTATATCAACGAGGGCATCCTGGTGACGCCGTTCCACACCATGTTCCTCATGTGCCCCGCGACAGCGTCGAGCGACGTCGATCTCCATACCGGCGTCTTCGAGCGCTTCATCGGTCTGCTGCGGCGCGCGGGTGTGATCTGAAGCGCCGTGATCGCCGGCGGAGAGTCAAGCAGCAAGCGCGTGGCCCGCGCCGACACAAGGATAGCCGAGCGCCCGGGCGACCGGGTCGCATGTGACATGCCCCTTGTAGACGTTGAGCCCGCGACACAGATGCGGATCGTCGCGCATCGCGGCTTCGGCGCCCTTGCCGGCAAGGGCGAGCACGTGGGGCAAGGTCGCGCTGGTCAGCGCGTAGGTCGAGGTGCGGGCGAGGGCACCCGGCATGTTGGTGACGCAGTAATGCACGATGCCGTCCACCACGTAGGTCGGCTCGGCATGGGTGGTCGGACGCGAGGTTTCGAAGCAGCCGCCCTGGTCGATGGCGACGTCGACCAGGACCGAGCCCGGCCGCATGTCCCGAAGGTTGGCCCGGCTCACCAGCTTGGGGGCCGCAGCGCCGGGAATGAGCACGGCGCCGATGACGAGATCGGCGTCGCGCAGTTCGTCCCGGATCGCCTGGGCGGTGGAGCAGCGAATCCTGGCTCGGCCCTCGAAATGATTGGCCAGACGCTCGATCGCGTTGGGATCGCGATCGAGGATCACGACGTTGGCCTGCAGCCCAACCGCCATCTGCGCCGCGTTGAAGCCGGCGACCCCGCCGCCGATGATCACGACCTTGCCCGGACTGACGCCGGGGACGCCGCCGAGCAGGATGCCGCTGCCGCCGTGGGCCTTCTCCAGCGCGCTGGCGCCGGCGTGCACCGCCATCCGGCCGGCGACCTGGCTCATCGGCTTCAGCAGCGGGAGCCCGCCGCGATCGTCGGTGACCGTTTCGTAGGCGATGCAGGTGGCGCCGCTGCGCATGAGGTCGTCGGTCTGCTCGCGATCGGCAGCGAGGTGGAGATAGGTGAACAGGACCTGGCCCGACCGCAGCAGCCTCCGCTCGGCGGCCTGGGGCTCCTTGACCTTGACGATGAGGTCGGCCCGTTCGAAGACGTCATTGGCCGTGGCCGCGAGCTCGGCGCCCGCGTTCAGGTACAGCTCGTCGCCGGCCCCGATGCCGGCGCCCGCGTCGTGCTCCACCAGCACGCGATGACCGTGCGCAGTCAGGTCGCCCACACTCTCGGGGGTCAACCCGACGCGATATTCGTGGTTCTTGGTTTCCTTCGGCACGCCGATCAGCATCTGAGAGTCTCCGTTGAGGTCGCGCTACACTAGCGGCGTCGGCCCGGCGAAAATTCCCGATTTGCGTTTGCGGTGGCCCGATCGATGAGAGAAAATTCGAAAAACAGGCGGTTCGTCGAATGAAATTCCAAATGGACGATCTCGACAGGCGGCTGCTCGACGCGCTCCAGCGCGATTGCCGTCAGTCGATGGCGGAGCTGTCGGCAAAGGTGGGTCTTTCGTCATCGGCCTGCCACCGACGCGTTGGCCTGCTCGAGGAGGCTGGCGTCATCTCGCGATATGTTGCCGTCCTCGATCCCGCGACGCTTGGGCTCGGCATCGAATTCAACGTCGAGATCAGCCTGAATTCGCAGACCGACGAGGCGCTGGCCGCGTTCGAGAAAGCCGTCAACCGTGTGCCGGAGATCCTCGAATGTCACTTGGTGACGGGCGGCGCGGACTACATCCTGCGCATCGCCGCGCGCAACATCGCCGATTATGAGCGCGTGCACCGCGAGCGCATCGGCCGGCTGCCGCACGTGGCCCGCATCGAATCGAGCCTGCGGCTGCGCACAGTGAAACGCTGGCAGGGATACGTGGTGAGGTGAGCGGCGCCGGCCGCCAATGGCCTGACGTTGTTGAGGCTGCCGACTTGACTGCGGGTAGCCAGTCGCTACTGGCGAGGCCGGCCCAGACGCGAGAGCCCGGCACGATGATCGTGCCGGGCTCACGTGACGCCGCCTACGAAGGCGAGGTCAAACGACCTCGTCAGGTCATTCGGCCGGGCTGCCGACTACCGAGGCCTGCTGGCCGGAGGGCTCGCGGGCGAGGATGAGCAGCAGTCCGACGATGATCGCCTCGATGACCGCGAAGGCGACGAAGGCGCCCGTAAACGAGCCGGCTGAGGCATTGATGATCGCGCCCATCAGCCAGGGGGCCACGAACGCCGAGAAGATGCCGAACACCTCGGCGTAGCCGATCGCAGCCGGCGCCAAGGCGTCGGAATACTTCTCGCTCAGCAGTGCGAAGATCGCGCCGCCGCCGAGCAGCGCAAGGCCGCTGAGGGAGGCGAACACCAGCAGCGCCGTGAACGGCATCGGTGTGACCACGCTCCACAGGAACATCACCGCGGTCAGGAATGCGAGGAACGCGGTGAACTTGATCATGAAGGGCTTGCCGAACCGATCGGACATGTAGCCGCCGATCACCAGGAACACCACCTGCGACAGACCCATGACCGTGCCGATGATGGCGCCGGCCTCGGGGGGCATGTGCTGCACGGTGATGAAGGCCGGCACCACCCAGGTTGCGGTGCCGGCGATCGCGAAGGTGCAAGCGACGATGCCGAAACCGCCGACCGCGATCCATTTCGAGCGGAAGATCTCGGCGAGCGGCATCGATTGGTGGACCGTCTCGTTGCTCCAGCTGAAGTTGGCGATGCCGATCTCGCGCGGGCCGCTGCGCACCACCAGCGCGTCGAGCACGGCGACGATCAGCGTGCCCGCCGCCAGCACCGCGAAGAAGGTCCGCCAGTTGGTGGCCAGCGTCAGCGGGATGCCGAGCGCGAAATCGAGCGTGATGGCGAGGCTGTAGGCGGCGAGGATCATGCCGACCACCGAGCCGCGGCGGCTCTGGGGAAACCAGCCGAAGATCAGCTTCATGTTGCCGATGAAGATGCCGGCGTCGAAGAAGCCGATGATCAGCCGCAGCGCCACCAGCTGGACGTAGCTCTGCACAAATACCTGCAGAACCATGCCGATGCCGGTGCCCGCGAGCCCGATCAGCAGCATGTTGCGCGCCGACATCGAGCGGCTGACCGGTGACCACACCACCATGCCGATGCCGTAGGTGAGGGCGAAGATGCCCTGGGCGAGGCCCGCTTCCGCTGGGTTGAGCTTCAGCGTTTCGGACACGAAGGGCAGCACGGCGGCGAAGGCGTACCAGTCGGCGGCGAGAAAGATCTCGCACAGGATGGCGAGCACGAGCATTCCTTTTTGCCAGCCGGAAATCCTCTGGCGGTCGGTGTCGGCGATGGTGGTCCAGGTCATGGTCGGTCCTCGTGGGTTTGAGCGACAGCGATGAAGTGGAGAGCGGCGTCAGGCCGGCGGCGGCAGGAAGTCGACCTCGTGCTGGGCGGCGATGCGCACCACCTCGGCCGGATCGGGAACGTTGTGGATGCGCGCGAACAGCTCCTTGAGCGACCGGGTCGGCGTCACCCAGAACAGGCTGGTGGCGGTCTCGCCGGACTTGTTGAAGATGCCGTGCGGCAGCCCTCTGGGCATGCGGACGAGGTCGCCGGCCTTGGCGACGAAGTCCTTGCCGTCGAGCCAGAGGTCGTAGCGCCCGCTCAGGACGTAGACGAATTCGTCCTGGGTCGGATGGACGTGGGGCGGCACGAAGGTGCCGCTCGGGAACACGGCGTGCCACGCCATGGAGTCGTCGGACTGCTGCTTGAGGGTGTAGGTCTGGCCCAGGATGTTCCAGATGATGTTGTCATAGCCTTCGCTGGCGGGGGTGACGCCCGGGGGCATGTCGGTCATGGTCTTTTCCTTTGTGTTCAGGTGATGGGGTCGTTCGGTCCGCCGGTTCACCCGGCGAGGAATTCAACGACGTGGTTGCCGGCGGTGGGCGTTTCCTCAAAGACGAGATGTCCGGTGGCCGGCACGAGCTGCAGGTGCCCGTCCGGGAGCGCCGCCATCCAGGCCTGGGCCTGGGCGGTCGGACGCAGGCGGTCCTGGGCGCCCCACAGCACCAGCGCCGGCATCCTGAGCCGGTGCAGCCAGTTGCCGAGCTTGGGATTGCCCTGCGGATCGTTGCGGATCAGCTTGGCGAAGCCGGTGACTTCGCGCCCGAGGCGGGCGTCGAACGTGGGATCCGGCGCCTGCGGGAAATAGCGCAGCGCCGCCGCGGGATCGTGGGCCAGATAGGACGGCAGGTCCTGCGGCGCGATCTCGAACAGGCCCGGCGCTGGAGCAGCCGGCACGACGAGACCGGCAGGCGCCACCAGCACCAGCCGCCGCACCCGCTGCGGCTGGCGGATGGCGAATTCGGCGGCAATCCATCCGCCGAGCGAGAACCCGGCGAGGTCGAAGCGCTCCAGCCCCAGCCGGTCGAACAGATCCATGTAGTGCAGGACGTGGTCGTCGACGGTGTCGATCGCATCGGCGTCGCCGGTATCGCCGAAGCCGACGTGGAAGGGAATGATCACGGTGTGGTGCGCCGCCCAGGTGCGCGCCACGTCGAAGCCGGTGAAGGTACCGGTGCCGTGGAGGAACACCAGCGCCGGGCCGCTGCCGATCGAATGGACCACGGTCTTGACGCCATTGATCTCGTATTCCGAGCGGATGAACCCGGTCATGTCGGGCGAGGAATTGGTAGCGACATCAAGCGTCATCGAAGTCTCCAGTTGAAATGCGGCAAAGGGTGTTGGGCACGGGTCCCGTTCATGCGGCGTCCGCCCGGCGGCCCGCGAGATGGGCGGCGAATTGGTCGACGGCGTTGGCGATGCGGCCCGCGATGGCCGGTGGCAGCGGCTCTCCGTCCGTCATTTCCGCCGCGCTGGCGTAGATCGCCGTCGATATGGTGCAGGCTTCGAAAAAGCCGAACAGCGGGCGCAGCTGATGCTCGACCACCAGCGAGTGGCGCAGCCCACCCCCGACCGCGGTCAGCAGCACCGGCCGGTTTCGCAGAGCGCCGACCTCGATGAGGTCGAATACGTGCTTGAACAGTCCCGGATAGGATCCCTGAAACACCGGCGTGCCGATGACGAGGCCGTCGGCGCGCTCGATCGCCTCGACGACGCCGCGTGCGGCGTCGCCGAGCGTGTCCCGGGTGAACGCGGCGATGCCGGGGCCGGCGTCCACCAGGTCCATGATGTCGACGGCGACGCCGTGGCGCTCCCGCAACCCGGCGCCGACGGCCTCCACCAGCGCGCGGGATTTGGCCGGGCGCCAGCTGTTGCCGCAGAAGCCGACGATATGGGGCGTGGTCACGTCGCGTCCTCTCGATCCCGCCGCAGCGTTCAGCCCGCCACCCCGAACACCGTCCATTGCGATCCCGGAGCCGGCAGGCCGAGCAGGGCGCGGCCGCATTCCTCGACGATCTGGTCGGCCATCAGGATGTGCTGGGTGCCGGAGTGGATGTCGCGGTAGAAGCGCTGCATCGCCGTGTTGTGCAGCGACGCGCCGCGTGCCGCGCGATGGGCGAAGGTGCTGACGTCCGAGATCGCGTCGTGGACGTGGCGCAGCGACAGCTTGATCATGGTCATCTGATCGAGGCTCGGCGCGTCGCCGCGGTCGCACGTCGCGGACACGTCTTTCCAGGTTTCGTGCACCAGCGCCCTTGCGGCGCGGTACTTGGCCTCGGCCTGCGCGAACTGGAACTTGAAGCTCGCGCTTTCGCAGGACTTGCCGAAGGGATCCTGGCGCTGCACGATCACCTTCACCAGCTCGTCGAGCATGCGGCGGCCGACGCCGACGGCCCATCCGGAATGCGCCCAGGCGCTGAAACCCGCGAGACCGAGCGCGCCCTGCGCGCTGCCACGCCGGGGCGCACCGATGTCGAAGTCGTAGGTCATGTAGGTGGGGACGAACAATTCCTCGGCGTCCGCGATCGTGTAGTCGAAGCTGCCGGTGGCGCGCAGGCCCAGCACATCCCAGTTGCCCAGCAGCTTGATGGTGGAACGCGGGTGGTGGGTGACGACGATCTTGGGCTGGCCGTTCGGGCCCATCACCATGTCCTTGCCGCTCGGATCAGTGACGAAGCAGCCGGTATGCACCCATTCGGCGTGCTGGATGCCGCTGCCATAGGCCCAGCGGCCGCGGATCATGTAGCCGCCCTCGACCGGGCGCGCGAAGCCGCGGGGCACGCCGTTGCCCGCGATCGTGATATCCGGGCCGTTGGCGAACACCTTGTTGATGCCTTCGTCCTCGATGTAGATCGCGAGCGTGGTGCCTTCCATGTTGCCACCGATCGCGCACCAGCCCGCGGAGGCGTGGGTGTAGGCGAGCCGCTCGATCACCGTCATGGCGTCGTACGGCGACAGCTCGGGGCCGCCGACCTCCTTGGGGAACAGCATGGTGTAGAGGCCGGCCTTGCGCAGCGCCGCCACCACGTCGTCGGTGAGATAGCCCTGGGCCTCGGCCTCATTGGCTTTCGCCTCGACCAGCGGCAGCAGCGCGTCGAGACGCGCGTGAAACTCGGCGACCGTTGGGGTCGCGGGGGCCTTGGCGGCGCGCTGCACGGACAAGCTCATAGTCGGTATCCTCCAGGTCAGGCTGTCGTCCCGTCGCGTGCGCCGGTCGGCGGCACGCGAGGAGACTTTGGAACTCGGCGCAAGGACCTCGCCGCCCTGCAGACACGGCTTTCCGTTCGCGCGCCTGAGTGTTGGCACACGGGAAGAGAAAGTGGCTGCGGTGGTGTCGGCGGGTCCCTCTCGAAATTGCGCGAGAGCGGTGCGACAATCGCCTCCGTCGCTCGGCCGTCGCGCAGTTCCGATGGCTGGATGCTAGAGGCGGGCCCCGGAACCCAGCAATCCCCCACCATGGGGGGTGTTCGCCGATGTGTGCGCTGCCGCAAAGCTAGGCCACGGACAACGGCTTCTGCCGCTTCTTTTCGCTTGACCAAATCGCGGGCGGCGGAGAAGTTTTAAGCTTATAAGATGCAAGTGCAACAACGCGGAGCTGCCGCGGGGGCGGCGAAGCGCGAACGCGCGAGGGATGACGGTGCCGACGGAGCATGAGCGGCTGGATCATCTGCCCGAGCGCCGGCTGGCGGATCGGCTGATGTCGATCGCGGAGAGCCGCTCGGTGCGGGCGCTCGGCATCGCCTGCTGCTCGGCGATCGGCGAACTGACCGGCTCGCCGACGGTGGGCCTCTATCTGCTCGAAGGGGCCGAGCCGGACCTGGTCTACAGCCGCTATGTCGCCAACGGCCTGCTCGACAACTACAAGGCTGGCTTCTGGAAGCACGATCCCGTGCTCGATTGCATTCTCACCGCCGGTCGCGCCGCCGACGGCGCATCGCTGATCGGCGCGCAGCACTGGCGCCACAGTCCGTCGTTCGAGATGCTGCACGAGTGGGGATACGCCTACAACATGGGCGGCCCGCTGTGGTGCGGGGGCAAGATCGTCGGCGTGCTGTTCACGGCGACGTCCGATGGCGAGGCGCCGTATTCATCACTGCTGCGGCAGCGCATGGACATGCTGTGTCGTGCCGGGTCGCTGGCGCTCGCCAACATGATGAATGCGGGCGAGCTCGAGGTGGAGAGCAATGCCATCCTGCTGCGGACCGACGCCGTGACGTTGCCGGCCGCGATGCGGCTGCCGCCACGGTCGGCGGACGTCGCGATCCGGGTCTGCCGCGGCCAGACCAACAAGGAAATCGCGCGCGACATGGGCATCTCCGACCAGACCGTGAAGGAGCATGTCGCCAACCTGTGCCGCCGGTTTGGCGTCCACAACCGTACCGAGCTTACCGCCTGCCTGCTGGGCGGCAATTCGCGCCAGTAGGCGAGGGGCGGTCATCGAGATCTGCGGGTCGCCGCCGGGCGCGCCGGGCGCCCGCCACCTGTCTAGGCCGTGGACGGCTGTGCCGTCTCGGGCGGCGCGAAGTGGTCCGGCAGCTCCTTGAACTTGTTGAGCAGCCAGGCCACGACAACCATGGCCAACATGCCGCCGAAGCTGACCAGGACCTGCGCGAACACGTCGCCATTGACCTGGGCCAGGAACCAGTGCGCCGCGAACGACAGGAAGACGCCGAGGCAGAAGATCGGCAGCGAGTTCTGTCCAACCAGGATGATCGGTCGGAAATACGGGGATTTCAGGTGGGGCCAGTCCTGCGGGACCAGCCGGACGAACACCACCGCCAAGGCGAGGAAATGCAGCAGGCGGAACATGTCGAGGTCCGATTTGTCGAGCGGATAGATGATGTGGATCAGCCAGTCGGGCGTCTTCACCGGAAAGTGCCAAGTCATCACGATGCCGAACGAAAATGCAATCCACGCCAGCGCAGCGATCAGGACGGCGCGCGACCGGATCAGCTTGGCGATCTGCGCCCCCTGACCGAATCCGCACCACACGCCGATCACGAACAGAAACTGCCAGCAGAACGGATTGAAGTACCAGTTGCCGCCGGGAAACGACGGCAGATTCCAGTCGTAGCGGCGCGACAGCGCCAGGAAGATGGCGGAGCCGATCAGGCACCAGTTCGGCCTGCGGGCCATGCCGAACAGGATGATCGGCAGCATCAGAACCAGCACGATGTAGAGCGGCAGGACGTCGAGGTCGACCGGCTTGAACTTCAGCAACAGCGCCTGGCCGATCATCACGTCCGGATGCTCGAGAAACAGGAAGATGTTGTACTCGTCGCCGTACATCGGGTTGTCGGAGCGCCGCGCGGCGCGCGCGATCTGCGCGATGAACACCAGGAACAGGAAGATGTGGGCGATGTAGAGCTGCCACACCCGCTTGAACAGCCGCTTGGCGACGGCCAGAAACTGGCCATGGCGCATCGCCGGCGCGTAGACGAAACCTGCGGTGTAACCGGAGATGAAGACGAAAAACTCGGCGGCGTCGCTGAAGCCGTAGTTGCGCAGCGTCAGCCAGCTGACGACATCGTAGGGGACGTGATCGAGGAACACCATCCACTGGCCGATGCCCCGCACCAGATCGAGCCGCAGGTCCCGCCGCTCCGGCCCGACCAAGCCGCCATCTTCATGGTCCGCCATGCCGTTTCCTCCTCAGTCCCCGCGGGGAGTGTGCGGAAAGGGCGCCCGGGTGACAAGGACTAAAACGGCAAGCGACCGAACCGCTCGGAGGCCGCCCGGTCACCGCGGATGGGCCCGACGCGGGATTGCGACGGGACGGTGGCGCTGGCGAGTGCTCGCAGTCGGGTTGGGGGCGTTTCCGCGGCGTCCGCGAAGCGGTCCGGGCAGGCAAGGTCGCCGGGATCGTCCGCCGGTTCGGCCTGTTGGTGGCCAGACCTCAATCTGTCCAAATTTTAATCCATAGAATGGGACCGGTTGGGTTATCAATTTCGGTACCTTTCTTGCCGAACCTCCCGCGGGAAAAGGAGACCCTTCATGTTGACGTCAATTCGCGTTCTTGCCGCCGCAGCCCTGTTGGCCGGGACCACGGCCGCTGCGGTAGTTCCAGCGGCGGCCGCGCCGATCGGTCAGTCCCTCGCGGCTACAGCGCCGGTCTCGGCCATGGCGGAGCAGGTGTACTGGCGTGGCCGCGGTTGGGGCTGGGGTGGCGGCGCGTTCGTCGGCGGCCTTGCCGCGGGCGCGCTGATCGGCGGCGCCATCGCCGCCCCCTATTACTATGGGGGCTATGGCTATCCCTACTATGGTCCCGGCTATTACGCCGCGCCAGCCTATGGTCCGCCGCCGCAGGACGACGATGCCGAGGCGTACTGCATGCAGCGCTACAGGTCATACGACCCCAACACCGGCACGTTCCTCGGCAGGGACGGCCGCCGTCATCCCTGTCCCTGATCGGCGATCCTTTCCCGGACTGCAAGGGTCCATGGGGGAGTGCACCAGTGGAGCGTGACGTTTCCCGGTCGGATTCAGCCGGCCGGGATCCGTTTGTTCACGTCCCGACCAATTCGGGCTGCTCATCGAAGTCGACGCCTTCATGCGGCGCTGCCGCATCGTCTGGCGCAACATGAGTCGCATCGGCGTCATGTTCGTTTGACATCGTCGCGATCCGCTCGTCCGGGCGGTTGGGCAACGACCGTCGCGGCGGCAGGTGCAGCACCGTTCGAGCGTTCGGGGACGCGATTTGGAAAAACTCATCATCGCCGCCGCGCTGGCCTGCCAGCCGGGGCACCGCCTGGTCGACTGGAGCGATCGGCTGCCGGCGGGAACCTATGCCGCCGAATTCACGATCACGGTCAATCCATACTACACGCGGGTGCTGATCTACCGGCCCGGCCATCCCGAAGAGGTCCGGCGTTGCTGCGGCGACCGGCCGATCTCGACGGTCCGGGTGCCGATCACGGACGGGCGCTTCTGCGTCGGCCGCAGCCAGCCCCAGATGACCTACAACGTGCGGCTGGCGCTGAAGCCCGATCTCGCGCTCTGAGCCCGCCACGATCTCGCGGGGCCGGAAAAGGTCAGGGGCGCCTTGCGGCGCCCCCGAGGGAGTTCGTCACCAGATCGTGAGTGGTGTCAGCGTTCGTCCCGGTGCTCGTCCCACAGTCCGGGCAGAACCGTGGTGTGCTCGACGCGCACCGAGTTCAGCGCCTCCGGCTCGATGTCGAGCGCCCGCAGGATGGTCGGCGCGACCTGGGCCGTGGTCACGGGGGTCTTCACCACCGCGCCCCCGAGATGGGGATTCGACACGATCAGGCCGACATTGGTATCGCCGAAGCTGAGACCGCCGTGTTCGGCGTTCTTCTTTTTCGAGGTTGTGTAGATGGTTCCGTAGATCGGCTGCACGATGATGTCCGGCGTGCGGCTGTCGTGGGCCGGATCGTTGAACTTGAGCTTGAGTTCGTCGCCGCCGAGGACCTCGTCGATGAACAGCGCCTTGGCGTTGGTGTTGAGGTAGTCGATGGTCGCCTGGGTCTGGGTCTGGTCGCCCAGCCAGATCAGGGCCACGTCGTCGTCCTGAACGAAGCCGCAGGCACCGGTGGCGCAGTTGTTGGCGTTGCCAATCGCGATGCCGCCCGGATTGGTCGTCGAGTCCGACAGCGCGGCAACCAGATCGGCGAAATGGCCGGGCTTGTTGACCTTGACCGGGTTGATCGGCGACTGGCCGTGCTTCGCGGTGACGATGATCACGGTCGAATTGTAGAGACCCTGCTGCTTCAGGCCGGCGATCATGCTCGCAAGCGCCGCGTCGGTCTGCTGCAGGCCGTAGGCCAGCACCGGGGTCGGCGTGCCGGCGCCATCGAGATAGCCGCCGGGCAGGCCGGTGTGAGTGCTGGACGAGCAGGAGCCGTCACTGTTGTCCTTGGCGAGCTTCTGGCCAACGCTGACGGCCTGGAAGTTCATGCCGAACACCGCCGGAACGCCGACGTGCCTGGTGCCGTCGTGGTTCAGGCCCTTGATCTGGTTGAGGATGCCCGCAACCTTGAGCTGGTCGTTGGCGACGGTGCAGTCGACGCTGACGGTGGCATCGAAGCCGCCGACATTGGTGATTTCCGGGGTGTAGAGATCGTCGACGCCCTTGCCCGACGGACCGTTGACGAGGTCATAGGCCGGGTGCTTGTCGGCCCAGGCCGTGACGCCGCCGCGGCCCTTGACGACTTCGAAGATGGTGTTGGTCTTGAGCAGGCTGTGGGGATAGAGCGGCACGCAGTTGCCGTGCGCGTCGCGACCGCGCGGCAGCTTGGTGGGATCGATGACGTTCTGGGAGACGTTAGCCGAATTGTAGAGGTCGATGCTCTCGTCGAGCGTCACGGTATTCCCCGCCGCGCCGCTGCAGGAGGTGTTGGTTGGGTCGAACAGGGTGCGGTCGTAGCTCACGTCGTAGAAGAAGCCGTGCGAGACCGGCGAGCCGCCGGTGACGAGCGCCAGCAGGCCGGGGAACGAATCGGAGTTCGCCGGGGTGCGGGCGTTGCTGTAGGTCACGCCGTGGCGGGCGAGTTCGGCGAACGCCGAGGTCGGGTTGCTCTCGGCGTAGCGGGCGACGTCCAGCGCGTGCAGCCCGTCGACGCTGATCAGGAGCACGTGGTCGACGTCGGCGGCCTGCGCCGTGGTCGCGATGGCGGCTCCGGCGAGGAGCCCGAGGGCGAGGGTCTTGCGAATCATTTAATTTCCTCCAGCATTGAATGCCGGTTATAATAGTTCCTTCTGTGGCGCGCCAATGACCCGGGCGTGACGTGCCCATTTAATTCATTCGGCGGACGGGCCTCGAAACGCAAACGAGCCGCCCCGGAGGGCGGCTCGTGAGGCGCGGGATCGCCGCTATCGGGCGAGGCACGGCGCCGTCTTGGCCTTGCGGCGGGTGGCGACGAAGCCGAGGCCGAGGAATCCCAGGATCATCATCGCCCAGGTCGACGGCTCGGGCGCGGCCGCCGCGATCGAGCCCGCCTTGAACAGGTCGGACAGGTCGTTGACGCCGGGAGCGCTCGCCGCGCCCATGCAGCTCTGTCCCGGCAGCATCAGCTCGCACATGGTCAGCAGGTCGGACGAGTGGGTGTACAGGATGCTGTTGGTGTAGGCGTTGCCCTTGGCGTCCTTGGAGATCACGATCTCCATCATCGTGTTGCCCGAGCCGTCGCCGCCCTCGGTCTCGTCGTTCCAGATGATGATGGTGCCGTTCTGCTGCTGGAACGCCTTGGACGCTTCGATCTGCGGCACCACGATCGACAGGAAGTTGTCGCCCTGCGCGATGCTGGCCTGATCACCGGTGTAGTGCACGCCGTTGTAGGTGAAGCCGTTGGTCAGCGCGGTGTGCATGTCGTTATACTGGTCCGGCGTGATCCAGTTGTAGCGGCCGACCGTGTTGTTGGCGAGGTCGGTCTGGAGCTGCTGCATCGGCGCGTAGTTCTTCGCGCTGCTCGCGCCGTTGGTGGCGGCGAAGAACGCCATCGGATTGTGTTTGACGGCGTAGTTGTACTGGTTGCTGCCGTTGTAGGGGTTGGTGTAGGTCGACGACGTTCCGGAGATGCTGGTGGTCGGTGACGTCCACTGGCTTTGCGGCTTCACCGTGTTGGTGAGCTTGCCGCCGACGGTGGTGAGGTCGATGTCCTCCTGGTAGGACTTCCAGCTGATGCCGTTGGCCTGCAGCGTGGCGCTCAGGCTCGGCACCGAGGTCGGAAGGATGTTCTTGTTGGCGGCCGATGGATCGCTGTCGGTCCGCACGCCGTTCGGCGCGGTCTGGCCGGCTTCGGCCCAGATGTAGTTCGGCTCCGACGGATGCACGGTGCCGGCACCCGACGGACTGCCCGCGGTCTGCGGCGGAACGTTCTGGTAGTTGCTGGCATAGGAGACGTACTGGGCGTTGGGATTGCCGGGCGTCACCAGGCTGTTGATGAACGGCGCTGCCGGATCGCCGAGGATCTGGTTGATGGAGCCGTTGAGCGAAGGCGACTGGGTCCAGTTGTGGTTTTCCATCGCAATCACGAACACCGGACCGACCGGGTCGGCGTGGGCGGCGGTGGTGGTGGCGAGGCCGAGCATCGCCACGGACGAGAGAGCAAGCTTCTTGAACATTTTTTGTCCCCTGGGCCGGTACCCGAACCGCGGCCGGCGGCTAGGAAGTGGTTAACGTTTTTTTAATTGCACTTGATTGTGACTGGCGGAAAACGTGCAGAAATAAATGGACGCATTTTAAATGCGACCGGCTGTCGCAGGTTGTCGGCCTCCGCGGGGGGGGGCGCCGGTCCGGGGCGTGGCCGCGACACCGGGAGCGCGGGATGTGGTAGTGGGACAGTGGGCCGGCCAGCGCGGTCGCGGGAGGCGCGGCCTGGTTTGGGTCCGGGGCACGAAGACGGAGAAGAACGGGCATGCGCCAGATCCGGCCGGCGCGGGTGTGCCGGTCATGGCTGTTTCTGGAGGGCGCCAATGCGGCCGCGCTGGAGCGCGGACCGCGGACCGGCGCGGATGTGCTGATCCAGGAACTCGAGGATTTCACCCCCGCCGCGCTGCGGGCGACCGCTCGTGCCCTGGCCGCCGAGGTCTATCCCGCCTGGCGCCAGGCCGGGGCGGTGGTGGCGGTGAGGGTCAACCCGCTCGACGGCGAGGGCATGGACGATCTCGCCGCGGTCATGCGGGGAGGGCCCGATATCGTGGCTCTGCCAAAGGTGGCGGAGCCCGCGCAGATCGTCGAACTCGACGCGGCGGTGACCCGCTTCGAGCGCGAGTACCGCATTGCCGAGGGATCGACGGCGTTGTTGCCCAACATCGAATTCGCTCGCGGCCTGACCGTGACCCAGGCCATCGCCGGTGCGAGCCGGCGCACCACGGCGTGCCTGCTGGCGGCTGAGGACCTTGCGGCGGATCTCGGGGCCGAGCGCGGCCGCGACGGCATCGAACTCGCCTATTGCCGGCAACGTTTCCTGGTCGAATGCATCGCCGCCGGGGTCGTCGCCGTCGACTGCCCGTACACCTGGAGCGACCGCGGCGGACTTGAGAGCGACACCCGCTGGGCGCGCCGGCTGGGCTACCGCGCCAAGAGCGCGGTCGATCCGGAGCACGCCGCGCTGATCAATCACGATCTGTCACCCGGGGCTGGCGAGGTTGCCCGGGCCAGAGCCATCGTGGCGGCCTTCGACGCCGCGCGGGGGCAGGGTGAGGCGAGGGTCGAGATCGACGGCGCGCTGGTCGAGATGCCGACCTACAGCAATGCGAAGCGGCTGCTGGCGCGGGCGGAAGAGCTGCAGCATTGGGCCGGCTGTGGCTAGGCTCGATCACCGCGCCGCGTGCAATCCGGGGCGGGACGCGGGGGATCGGCTCATCCTGATCCATCGCATCGCCGGCCGCTCGAGGCGATGGAAACTCAGCAGCGACAGAGCGACCAGGGCCACGAAGAACCCCCCGAGCGTCCACGGCGACGAGAAATCGATCACCGCGCCGGTCGTCGCTGCGAATGTGACCAGCGTCAGCTGCAGCGGGAAGTGGATCAGGTAGGACGAATAGGAAATATCACCGAGCCAGTGCAGCCGTTCGGACACGGCGCGCAGTTTGCCATCGGCGAGCGCCAGCGCGATCACGAGGCCGGGAAAGACCGCCCACTTGACGATCAGTTCGGCCCGGGAGATGCCGGTCTGCGCCCAGAGCGTGGCGACGACGATGAGCGCCAGCCAGGCCCCCAGGCCGAATGAGCCGGCCCTGGCCCGCGCCACGGCGATGCCGCACAGGCAGCCGACGAAGAATGCGGCAAGGCCGCGGGCGACGTCTTCATTGACGGGCATCAGGAACATGCCCGCCACCGCGACCGCCAGCAGGACCGGGGGGCGGATCGCGCCGATCCGGGCCAGCACGAAGAACGATGCGTAGAGCAGGATCTCGACCGAGACCGACCACACCGGGCCGTTGAACGAATAGGGGCGCGTCCACCAGTTCGAGGCGAGCGCGAGCTGGAGCGCGAAGGAGCGCCAGGACAGGTCGGAATAGACGAAGGCGTGGCCGGTCTGGTGCGTGAACACGGACTGCAGCGCCGCGACGGCGAGCAGCGTGACCAGATGCAGCGGATAGAGGCGCGAAAAGCGCAGCCTGGCGAACGCGAGCGACGACAGCATCCGCCCCGCGACCGCATCGGCGTATTGGGTGTAGAATACGAAGCCGCTGATGCAGAAGAACAGGTCGACGCCCCAGGCTCCGTAGCGGTAAAACGGCCACAGCAGCGCATACAGCGGCAGCGCCGCGTCGGGCGTCGCCTGAAGCTGAAAAAAGTGCGGCCAG
This sequence comes from Xanthobacteraceae bacterium, assembly GCA_031291445.1. Taxonomy (GTDB): domain Bacteria; phylum Pseudomonadota; class Alphaproteobacteria; order Rhizobiales; family Xanthobacteraceae; genus Bradyrhizobium_A. The sequence continues at coordinate 38,630 of JARLJA010000147.1, forward strand.
TGCCACAGCACGACCACCAGCGCGGCAACGCCGCGCAGGGCGTCGATGGCGACGATCCGCGGCGGCGGCATCACCGGGCCGGTCCGGGCTCCGGACGCAGCCTGGCGCGCCGGATCGATCGCAGGCCCTGGCGCTGGCGCGTTGCCGGTCAGCGGGCTCTCGTACGGTTGAAGCGAGACGAATCGAAACTCGCCGATAGCATGGCCATCACCGCCATTGCGACCATTCCCAGTCCAATCATGCTCACCGCGCTCATGGGCCCTCCAGCCACGTCACTCGTTGGGACGCCAGGGAGGGAAACCTGGGGCAGGCATGGATAATCGGGACTTAACCGGGGTGTGCGGATCGCGCCAATTTTACCGGCTCGGTTAATCTCCCGCTAACGGTTGGGCGCGGGATTCCCCCGGCCCGCGAGACGGGCCGCCCGCGTCGTCACACAGACGTCAGCAAATGCCGTTTGCGATCACGGCGCCAATCGGCGATAGGTGTGTCTGGTCGGCGCGGGCCGCCGAGCGCGGCAGGGGCGCATCATCTGGCGCTGCACCCGCGGGCGCGCCGCCAGGGCAAACCCGGGAGAGGCTTCAGAATGTCCAAGCAGGCGATGCGCGAGGAGGCCGAGCGGCTGGTGCGCGAGGCCATGGAGCGCAAGTCGGTGGTCGTCAAGCAGGGCGACACCCGGATCGAGACCAAATGCGGCAAATGCGGTGCCGTCAACCGCGTGAACGCCGCCAAGGGCGTGTCGCGGGTGGCGTTCACCTGCAAGGAATGCGGCCACCGCCAGGAATCGCTCTAGCATCCGGTTTCGGAAGTTCGTGAGTCGCTCGCCGCACCTTTGGCACACGAACTTCGGAAAGCGCCGCCGCAACCCGGCAGGCGCGGGTGAGGGCTGCCGGGGGCGCGGCGCATTCGTCAGCTGCGGGCGGCGCGGTCCTTGTCGTTGTGGGCCTTGATCGCGTCCTTGGCCGCGGCCCAGTCGGCGTCCTTCCAGTCCCGCAGCGCGTAGAAGTTTCCGCCCATGGCCAGCGCCTGGGCGCCGTCCATGGCGATGGTTTCGCCGTTGATCCAGTCGCAGCCGCCCGAGATCAGGAACACCGCCAGGTTCTCCAGTTCCTCCATCCGGCCGACCCGGCCCATGGGATTCATCGCGATGGTGCGCGCGCCGACCTCGTCGCCGGGCTTGATCCGCTTGCTCATGCCCTCGGTCGGGATTTCTCCCGGCGCGATCGCGTTGAGGCGAATGCCGTAGCGGCCCCATTCGGTCGCCAGCGACATGGTCATGGTGTGGACTGCCGCCTTGCTCATGGCGGAGGGCACCACATAGGGACTCCCGTTGCGCACCCAGGTGACGACGACGGAGACCACGTTGCCGCGGTGCTGCCCGGCGATCCAGCGCCTGCCGACCGCGTGGGTCACGTAGAAGGTGCCGTGCATCACGATGTTGGCGACGGCGTCGAAGCCGCGCGGCGACAGGTCCTGGGTGCGCGAGATGAAATTGCCGGCGGCATTGTTGACGAGATCGGTCAGCGGCCGGTCGGCGAAGATGCTCTCGACCATGGCGTCGACCGCGGCGGCATCGCGGATGTCGACGCCGTGGCTCGTTACCTTGCCGCCATGGGCCGCCATCAGTTCGGTGGCGGTTTCGTCGCAGACCGACTTGCGCCGACCGCAGATATGCACGTCGGCGCCGAGGCTGAGAAACCGTCCGGCCATGGCCTTGCCGAGACCGGTGCCACCACCGGTGACGAGTACGTTGCGGCCAGCGAGCAACCGGGGCGTGTACATGGCGCGTTCCTCCGAGCAATGGCTTGTTTGCTCGAGGATTAGTCGATCACGCGCGCGCTGGAAAGAACTTGTTCGGCATGCCGCCGCCACGGACCCATGGCAGCGGTTCTCACCGCGGAATTGACGCGGGGAACCGCGCGGCAGCTCTGCGGGAATGACGTCAGTGGCGTAGCGATGGGTTTTCGGCGCGGGGCGCGAGACGTTGCTGCGTCAGCACGAGGCGGTCCAGCCGCCGGGAAACGGCACCAGCGGCCAGGCCGTATCGTTGTCGTTGGCCGGGACCGGAAGATGGGCGGCGAGCGCCGCAAATGTCGGATCGGCGTCGACCTCGGCGAGCAGGCGGCGGCGCGGCGCCATCGCCTCGCCGACGCGCGCGAGCAGGGTGTCGAACTCAAACTCGGTCATGGCAGCCTCGTCCATCGATGACGGGAGTGTCGCAGAGGGCTTTTGCGTTCCGGTTCAGGGCATTGCTAAAATTGTAGCGATCACGAAGATGGGCTCCGTGCGGGGGGCGGTGCGGCGCCATCCGAACCAGCCGGAACACGGCGGAAAAGCAGCCACAGAACGCAAGACGCGGCGAAACACGGGGAGAGTGCGGCCATGAACGATCGAATCCAGGTAACCATGACGCCCGAGGGCGTGGCCGACGTGCGGTTGACGCGGGCGGACAAGATGAATGCACTCGACGCGGCGATGTTCGAGGCGCTGGTCGACACCACGACCCGGCTGCGGGCCCAGAAGGGCTTGCGCGCGGTGGTGCTGTCGGGCGAGGGCCGCGCCTTCTGCGCCGGGCTGGACATGGGCCGCTTCGCCGCGATGAAGGAGCAGGGCGGCAACGGCATCGCCGGGGGCGAGGCCCGCGACCTCTCGGTCCGCACATTCGGCGTCGCCAATCATCCGCAGCAGGCGGTGTGGGGCTGGCGCGAGCTTCCGGTGCCGGTGATCGCCGCGGTGCACGGCGTCGCCTTCGGCGGCGGCTTCCAGCTGGCGCTCGGCGCCGACATGCGGTTCGTTGCGCCTGAGGCGCGGATGTCGGTCATGGAGATCAAGTGGGGGCTGGTGCCGGACATGGCGGGAACGCCGATCCTGGCGAGCCTCGTCCGCGACGATATCCTGCGCGATCTCACCTATACTGGCCGGATCTTCTCGGCGCAGGAGGCGCTGAACTACGGTCTTGCGACACGGCTGTGCGACGACCCGCGCCAGGCCGCGCTCGACGCCGCCCGCGAGATCGCCGGCAAGAGCCCCGACGCGATCCGCGCCGCGAAGCGGCTGCTCAACAAGCTGTCGGTCGACCCGGCGCCGGCGCTGCTGGCGGAATCGGTGGAGCAGATGAAGCTGATGGGATCGCCGAACCAGACCGAGGCGGTGCGTGCCAATCTCGAACAGCGGCCGCCGCGCTTCATCGACGTCGAGCCGGCCGCCTGAGCGAAGGAGAAGCCGGGCCTGACCAGGTCAGGTCCGCTCCTCCCAGATCATCGCCAGATGCACGATGGTCTCGACCGCCTTTTCCATGTCCTGGACGCTCACCCATTCGAGCCGGGAATGGAAGGCATGTTCGCCGGCGAAGATGTTGGGGCAGGGCAGCCCCATGAAGGACAGCCGCGAACCGTCGGTGCCGCCGCGAATGCTGGTTTGCACCGGGGTGAGGCCGGCGCGGCGGATCGCCTCGATGGCGTAGGTCGTGACCTCGGGGTGCCGGTCGAGCACCTCCTTCATGTTGCGGTACTGCGGCTTGATCTCGAGGCGCGACGTCGACCGCGGAAAATCGCGCATCACGTCGGCGATGATGGCGCCGAGCAGCGCCTCCTTGTCCTTCAGGCCCTGTTCGGTGAAGTCGCGCACGATCAGGCTGAGCGTTGCCGCGTCGAGGCCGCCGGTCAGGCCGGTGACGTGGAGAAAGCCTTCGCGGCCTTCGGTGGTCTCCGGTGAGCAGGTGTCCCGCGGCAGCCGCTCGACGATGCGCGCGGCGATCTTGACGGCGTGCTCCATGCGGCCCTTGGCGAAGCCCGGATGGGCGCTGACGCCCCGGATGAAGACCGTCGCGGCGTCGGCCGAAAAGGTCTCGTCCTCGATGTGGCCGGCGCTCTCGCCGTCGATGGTGTAGGCGAAGGTCGCGCCGAGCCTGGCGAGGTCGGCCTTGTCGACGCCGCGGCCGATCTCCTCGTCGGGCGTGAACAGGATCTTGATCGGACCGTGATTGATCGCGGGATGGGCGATCAGGAACCTCGCCGCATCCATGATCTCCGCCACCCCGGCCTTGTTGTCGGCGCCGAGCAGCGTGGTGCCGTCGGTGGTGACGATGTCGTTGCCGATCTGCTGCGCCAGCGCCGGGTGCTCGGCGGCGCGGATCACCTGGGTCGGATCCGCCGGCAGCACGATGTCGCCGCCCTGGTAGTTGCGCACGATCTGTGGCCGGACGTCCTTGCCGCTGCAGTCGGGCGAGGTATCCATGTGGGAGCAGAAGCAGATCGCCGGGACCGGCTTCGCGGTGGTCGCCGGGATCGTGGCGTAGACGTAGCCGTTGGCGTCAAGATGGGCGTCCGCGAGCCCCATGTCGCGCAGTTCCCGGGCCAGCAGGCGGCCGAGGTCCTTCTGCTTCTCGGTGGACGGACAGGTGTCGGACGAAGGGTCCGACTGGGTGTCGATGGTGACGTAGCGCAGGAAGCGTTCGGTCACCGTATGAAGGTAGGGATAGGGCAGGGCCACGGGCGAAACCGTCGCAGCGGTCGCGCGAGACGATCCCGGGACGGTCGCTGCGATTCGTCCCGGGATCACAAGACAACAGGAACGCGACGGCTTTTAGACCGCTTCCTTCAGCTCCTTGGCGGCGCGGAAGGCGACCTTCTTGCTGGCCTTGATCTGGATCGCCTCGCCGGTGGCGGGGTTGCGGCCCATGCGAGCGGCCCGCTTGCGGACCTGGAGGATGCCGAGGCCGACGATTCGGATGCGGTCGCCCTTCTTGAGGTGCTTGGTGATGTTGGTGACGAGGTCGCCCAGGATGGTTTCGGCCTGCTTCTTCGACAGCTCGTGGTCTTCGGCCAGCGTCGCGGCGAGATGCTTGAGTGTCACGGTGGCGGGGGTCGCTGCCTTCTTCGCCATGTTTTTGGCCTCCTTGGCTGTGTGCACGATGGAAATTGCGTGAAATCAGGCCTTAAACGATTCGGGTCGGACCTGACCATGCTGTTAGGCCGATAAATCGGGGCTTTTTTGCATCGGTGCGCCGCAAGTCCCTTAAAATAAGGACCATGGCGAGATCGGCCGGCTGCCGTGAGGCCGCGTGTGAGGCGCCGATGACAGCGCCTTGACTTGCGGCGGTCGCGCCGTTAAGTCCCACAGCCATCGCGGAGGCGAAGTTCGTCGTCCGTGCGGGAGTAGCTCAGTTGGTTAGAGCGCCGGCCTGTCACGCCGGAGGTCGCGGGTTCGAGCCCCGTCTCTCGCGCCAATGATTCCAATGGCTTAGACGAAGCCTCACATCCGAAGGTGTGACAAGGCGCTGTCGCAAGGTCCGGTCTTGTGACAGTGTCGGAGGGCGTCTGTTCCGGCATTCTGGCGCCTTTCGTGTGGGGATTGCCGAAGCCGCGGACGCCTGGCCCGATCGACGGGGTGCGGGCTGTCCTGTCCCAAGCCGTAGCCGTGTTCGCCAACGTGTCGGCCTACCTGTGATGTGTTCGCCGCCGGCGGTCTTCGGCCCGTCGGTGTGAAGCTTCCGCTTCTCGTCCTGACGATTCGGCGTTGATCGTCGATCCGATCGCTTCGCGGACCTGGCGCGGCGGCGGCATCGTCGCGACGACGTTCCGATCCGAATCGGATGAGCCGCGAAAGGCGGCCGCAATTGCTTTCGGCCAGGCGTGGCACTACCGTTCGGCTAACGAGTCAGCGCACGCGTGCCGTGCGAATCATCCGGGATCAGCTCCTTCACCGATGGCAACGGTCAATCTGCGGCGACGAGCCGAAATCGGCAGGATGAAGCGCGAGCGGACGCGCGCCATGCTGATCGAGACGTCGCTCAAGGTGGTGGCGCAGCGTGGTTTCGACGCGCCGACGATCGATGATTTCATCTCCGCCGCCGACGTCGCGCGCGGCACCTTCTACAACTATTTCCAGACCAAGGACGAACTGCTGACGGCGATGGCGGGTCATGTCGCCGATGTCATCGACGCCCAGATCCTGCCGCGGTTCGTCGGCATCGACGACCCGGCGCGCCGCATCGCGATTGCGATCCACTCCTTCATCCGTATCAGCAGCCAGGATCCCGACTGGGGCTGGATCCTGGTGCGCAGCTTGCCCCATGCCGGTGGCGGATGGAGCGAGGAGATGCGCCGCGGCGTGCTGGCCGACATCCGTCGCGGCCGCCGCATCGGGCGATTTCGCATCGCCTCCGTACAGGCGGCGGTCGCGCTCGGCATCGGCACTCTCGGCGCGGCGATCCGGACCGTGCTGGTGGAGCGGACGCCGACCGACTTTTCCCGACAGATCGTGGCGATGACCCTGCAGGGCCTCGGCGTGACGCCGCGGGAGGCGGAAGAGGTGGCGGCGCTGCCGCTGCCGGAGCCGCGCGAATGAGCGCGGCCCCGGCGCGGCAGCCGGGCGGTCCGGCCCGCGCGCTCCGGCGCGCGTACCCAATCTCAGAAGCGGATCATGTCGAAGGGCGACACGCCCGCCGGCAGCTTCGGCCGCTGCGTGATCGAGGCCACCGGCTCGCCGTCGGCGAAGCGGCGGATCCATTCGTCCGGTGAGATGATGATGCCGATCGGATTTTCCTCGTAATTGCCGGCGGCGAAGAACGCGTCGCACTCCTCGTCGGTGAAGTTGTCGACCTGCAGCTCGACCTTATGGCCGTCAGGGTCCTTGTAGTAGAACGAGGTGGTCGGGCCGTGGTTGATGCACCAGAACGGCTCGATGCCCTTGTCCTTCAGCCGCAGATAGGTGCCGAGAAGTTCCGCCAGCGTGCGATAGGTAAAAGAGAAGTGGTCGACCACGCTGGATGGCCCCTGCGGCATCGGCATCAACTGGTCGTGGCGGATCAGACCGATGCGGTGATGCTCGTCGTCGTAGCGCAGGAAGCAGAGCTGTTCGTTGCCAAACGCGACGGTGGCGTTCAGCACCGTGATGTACCAGTCGCGCATTTCGGCCAGCTTGCCGGTCAGGCAGACGACGTGGGAGAGCTTGGCGGGCGAAAGAGCGCCGGCTCCGCCGCGCAGCTCCCTGGTGCAGTCCTCGAGCAACATCGTGGGTGTCCTCCGGTGTTTGATTTGGATCTTCAGGTATCGTCGCGCGGCTCGTCGATCACCGGATTTTCGATGACGCCGACCCGTTCGATTTCCATGCGCACCACGTCGCCGGCCTTGAGCCAGGCCGGCGGGTTACGCAGTCCGCCGCAGCCGCGCGGCGAGCCGGTCGCCAGCACGTCGCCTGGCTCCAGCGTGCAGACCTGACTGAGGTCGCTGACCAACTCGGCGCAACTGAAGATCATTTCCGCGGTCGAGCCGTCCTGGCGCAGTTCACCGTTGACCCAGGTGCGGATCCTCAACGCCTGCGGATCGCCGACTTCTTCGGCGGTCGCGATCCACGGGCCGAACGGGCCGTGGGTGTCGAACGACTTGCCGAGCGTCGCGGTCGGCGAACGCAGCTGCCAGTCGCGCACGCTGACGTCGTTGCAGACGACGTAGCCGGCGATCACCGCGTGCGCGTCCTCGATCCGGACCCTGCGGCAGCGCCTGCCGATCACGATGCCGAGCTCGGCCTCGTAGTCGAGCTGCTCGGACACCCAAGGGCGGTGGATCGGGTCGTACGGGCCGATCACGCAGGTGGTCTGCTTGTTGAACCAGATCGGTCGTGTCGGGCGCGGCAGGTTGAGATGCGCTGCCTCCTGGAGGTGCGACTCGAAATTGCCGCCGACGCCGAGAAACTTTCCGGGGCGCGGCACCGGCGCCAGCACGTGGACGCGCGCGAGCGGAACAGTGGCCGTCGGTTCGGCGCAGGCCCGGCGCGCGAGCGCGAGGCCGGCTTTGCCGAGCGCGAGAAAGGCCGGCATGCTCTGCGGCCGGCTCGGCAGCGTGTCCGACAGGTTGACGATCGCGTCCCCGACGCACGCGCAGACGATGCTGCGTCCGTCATGTTCGACTGACATGAGCTTCATGGGTCGGCCTTTCGCAAATCAGATGTCGCGGCCGAGCACGCGGACGAGCGCCGCGCGCAGCGCCGCGCGCGGATCGTCCGGCCGCGACCGGCTGCGCCAGGCCACCACATTGTCGGGCCGCACCAGGATGGCGCCGTCGTCGTCGACGCCGCGCAGCTCGGCCCAGGCACTGACCGGATCGGCGTAAGCGAGCCCGGTGCCGATCGGGCAAACAAGTAGCGGCAGCCCGAATTCGGCTCGCACTGCCTCGGCGGCATCGCGCCATGCCGCGTGGCCGTGGCCGGCCAGGAGCGCAAAGCGGCCATTGCCGGCAAGGTCGAGGGTCGAGCAGATGCGCCCACCCTGCTCGAGCCAGGCGTGAGGAAGGTGGGCGCCGGGTGACGTGGTCGGGTGATAGTGGATCTGTGGGTCACGCCCATCATCGACAGCCGCGGCGCCGTGGTCGGGCACGAACGCGCCCGCCGCATAGCGCACGCCGAGTTCAACGCCGTGGCCGCAGAAGTGATACTGTTGCAGCGCGACTGCCTTGCGCAGCGCCTCGCGCTTGCCGCGGCCGACCGCCGTCGCTTCGGTCACGTCGCGCCAGGCGGCCCAGCCTTCGGCCTCGCTCTGCTGCGGGGTGAAGCCAATCGCTCCGGCGATGGCGCCAAGCTCGCGTGCGCTCTGCATCGAGCGATCAACGATCTCGCCCGCGACCTGGCGGCGTTCGCCGTCGTAGCTGTCGAGCAGGGCGGGTCCCGCCGTGCCGTCGAGCACGAGCTTGAGCTTCCAGACCAGGTTGTAGGCGTCCTGCATTGACGTGTTGGAGCCCAGTGCGCCGGAGGGTGGATGGCGGTGCGCGGCGTCGCCGACGATGAACACGCGTCCCTGCGCCATCCGTTCGGCGACCTGGGCGTTCATCAGCCAGGGGTTGGCCGAAAGGATCTCGACGTTGAGCTCATTATCGCCGGCGAGATCGCGGATGCGGCTTGCCAGGGCGGTTTCGGAAAGATCGGGCTCGCCCTGGCTCGGATCATACATGAACGACAGCACCCATTCGTCCCAGGGCTGAACGTTCACGAAGGCGCCGGAGCCGATCCAGAAGTCGACGCCGGGGCGATTGATCCAGTAGAGGAAACCCGGCCGATGGGCGCAGTAGCGCGAGAGGTCGGCGCGAAACCAGACATTGACGGCGGCCGCCCAGCCGGCCGGACCGGCATGGGAGATACCGGCGGCTTCGGCGACGCGGCTGCGGGCACCGTCGGCGCCGATCAGGTAGCGCGCACGCACCTTGTAGGCGCGGCCGCTGCTGCGGTCGACTAGATCGGCGACGACGCCGTCGGCGTCCTGCGACAGGCCGGTCAATTCGTGGCCCCAGCGGATCCGGGCGCCACGCGCCATCGCCGCCTGGGCCATGATCGGCTCGAGCAGATGCTGGGCGATGTTCGCGGACCGGCAGGGGCTCGCGCCGATGTACTCGTCCCGGCGCGCTGCCATGTAGGTCGGGAGCCGGGCGAACTCGGTGCCGGAGAGGCTCGATGCCCACACCACGTTCTGCATCAGGTCGTCGTGCAGGCCGCCCGCGGACATTACGTCGTGCTCGAGGCCAAGCTCCCGCAGGATCTCGATGGAGCGCTGGTTCTGATAGTGCGCACGCGGCGAATTCGCCGTCCAGCCGTAGCGCGAGACCGTCAGCGCCGGCACGCCAAGTCGCTGCAGCAGCAGCGCGGCGGTGAGGCCAGCCGGGCCGGCGCCGACCACGAGCACAGGGACGTCTGCTTCGAATGATGGGGAGACAGTGTTGGGCATGCGGCACCGACCGGGTTGTGAGGGCTGGTGCGATTGGATTGGAAATAACCATAAATGTCAAATTGACAGTATTGTGCAACGCGAGATGTGCGGCGCGGAATCGCGGCGGTCGTCGAGCGTGCGACGGGCATGGATGCGCGCACGCGTCGTGTCGGCTTCCAAGGTTGGTCCACTGTGAGCGCTGAAGGAGGCGGGGGCGAGTTCGATCGATGGAGGCGCTGGCGACAGATGGACAGTATCGTTGTTGTTGCCACCGTGGTTGTTCGTTTCAAATCATTCGCGAGGAAGACAGGTGTCGGAAGCTTGCTCCGCCGAATTGATGCTTTGAGGTTGCTGCATCGCCGACGCAGCAAGGTGCGGCTTGCTTTTCGAGTGTTGCCCATCCCACTGGCCGCGTGACCAACGAGCCACCTCGCACGCCGCAGCGTCCTCCGATGACGCCGCTATCGGATGAGTCGCGTTCGATGACGTGAAATGGCCCGTGACACGGTTCGCGCGCCCGACGGGATTTCCATGGAGACTGAAATGTCGGGGAATCATCGGAACAAGGCCGGCCTTGTCGCGCCGACAGAGGCCGCGGGATTTGCGCCATATCTCTCCCCGCGCCTTCGATCTATCTCAGTGTTTTCAATGACTTGGAAGCTCGTCTTGCCACCGTTCCGCGCTCGCTCCGCCGGTGATGCGGGACGCTAACAATTGACGCATTGAGCCTGTATTTCGTTGTCATTCTAGTCCCGCCTTGCGTCACCTTGCGGCGCTCTTTCGAAGTGCTTTGGTTTCCGTGCGGGGCGCTGTGTTCGCTCGTAGGTGTCCCATGGCTGGTCTTGTTCGGATTGCATTGTTGCTCACACTGATGTTGACGGTTTTCGGCGCGGCGCCGCTGCGCGCCCAGGAGCCTTCGGCTGCCGGCCTCTGGGAAAAGTCGGAAGATGGCAAGCCGGTCATCTGGGTTCTCGTCGTCGACCGCGGCGACACCTTTGAAGGCGTGTTTGCGCGGATGTTTCCCCGCCCGGGCGACGATCCCAACCCGCGCTGCACCGCCTGCGCCGACGACCGCAAGGATCAGACTTCGCTCGGCATGGCCTTCGTCCGCGGCATGAAGCGCAATGGCCTGAGTTACGAGGACGGCAACGTCCTCGATCCGCGCAACGGCAACATCTACAGCGCCAAGATGACGCTGAGCCCCGACGGCAAGACGCTCACTTTGCGCGGCTACCTGGGGATCTCGCTGTTCGGCCAGGACGACGTCTGGACCCGTCTGCCCGACGACGCCATGAAGCAGGTCGATCCGGCGATCGTGGCGAAGAACCAGCCCCCCGCCGCCGCCGGCCCGATCCCGACCCCGGCGCGAGTGGCAAAGAAACCCAAGCCGCCGTCACCGGCACCGCTCCCGGCGCGATAGGCCGCCGGACGAGGTCTATCGCGCGGTCTGCGCCGCGGGCGGCGGGGCAATACCGGGCGGCTTTTTCGGCCTCAGCGTTCCGGCGGCGAACGACAACGCCGCGACCAGCACCACCAGGATGGCGTAGACCGCATAGGCCTGCGGCGGCGTGGTGACCCAGCGGAACAAGCCTCTCATCGACGCCCCTTCTGATCGCGAGGCCGTGGACCTGGGAAGCTCGCGGCCAGCGCGCGATGCCTTTGCCGCAATCCGTCGCTCTCGACCGTACGCTATGGCAACCGCGCGTGCGCCGCAATCAGCGGTTCCACGCCGGCAGCGGCAACACTGACAATCACGGCCTTTTGAATCCGAAGCCGTCGCGCCCGCGGCCGTTCGGCGCGAGTATTGGATTCGGGCGCACAATCTGCCGAAGGCCAACCTCGTGGATCTTGTCGATCTGATCATCACGGTGTGCGCGCTCGCCGCGCCGGCGCAGTGCGAGGAGCAGAACCTGCGGTTTCAATGGAGCGGTTCGCTGCGGCAATGCGCCATGGCCGCACCGCCCTATATCGCGCAGTGGATCGGCGAGCATCCGAAGTGGAGCGCGGTGCGCTGGCGTTGCGAATATCTGCACGCGCGCGACAAGGCGGAGACGAACCTGTAGGTCTGTCCGCTGGCGCCGCCGCGGCAAGCGCCTTCGGCACGCTATTTCCTCGTGCACTCCGTCAGATCCTTGTCCGAGATCGAAAACACCGCATCGGCATTGATCTCGACGTTGCGAACGAGGCACGTCCTGCCGTCGCGGTAGCCGATCCGGACGTCGTAACGCCCGGGTTCGACGGAGGTGATGCGCAGGCGCTCGTCGTGGTCGACCTCCTTGTCCTTGTCGTTCAGGGTCTGGTTGGGTCCCCATTGGTCCTTGGCCGCGGGCGACAGCTGGAGCGCCGACACCGTTGCCGTGGTCAGATTCCAGAAGCGAATTCCCTTGCCCGCGGCCCATCCAGGCGCCGAACCCGCGAGCAGGGCGACGCCCGCCAGCAAAATCCATCCCCGCATTGTCGCCATCCCCTTCATGCTGCGGTGCAGGAGGACCTGCCCGGTGGTTATCGTCGAACCGACGGCGGTTTCCGGCAGCGTCCCGACCGGGCGAAAAGCCTCCGGTCGCGGTCTCCCTCCCTCGGCCGACTGGTCTATGATAGCAAATCTGAACGCCAGCAGCGAAAGGGTCTCTCGCATGACGGTCGGAGTGGTCCGCGTTCTTTGCAGCGCGCTTGTGGCACTGGGGGTCACCACGTCCGGGCACGCCGCCAGCGTCAACGACTATCCTACATCTGTCCGGGCAGACTACGTCTTCGCCTGCATGAAAGCCAACGGCGAGACGCAGCATGTGCTCGAACAATGCTCCTGCTCGGTGGATGTGGTGGCGTCCGTGCTGCCGTATGAGCGCTATGTCACGGCGGAGACGGTTCTGAGCATGGCGCAGGTGCGCGGCAATCTCGGTGGCGAGTTTCGATCGTCGGAGCAGGCGAAGAGCGCGGTCGACGACTTGCGCCGCGCGCAGGCCGAGGCCGAGGTGCGTTGCTTCTAGAAGAGGACGACGTGACCGGCGCACAGGGTGCGCCGTTGGCACGGGCCGCTCACATTCCGGAGGACTGCACCGGCCACGTTCCCTGGAAGTCGTGGCCGTCGGTGTCCTTGGCCTCCGCCCTGATCTGCTTTGCGCCGCTCGGCAGATAGGTGAAGCGGATGTTGGGATCCTCCGAGATGGAAATGCCGCCCTCCACGGCAAGCACCAGTCTGTCGTCCTGCCAGATGCGGATGTCGTTGACGAAGAACGCCGGAACGTAGAGGTGGGTCACCTGGTCCATCTGCAGCCCCGAATTGTTCGGGTGCCCGATCATCAGTTCCGCCTCCCGCAGCCGGCTGACCGCGTCGTCGCCAGCTTTCGTGAACTGGCGCAGCCGCATCTTGCCCAGTCGTTCGCGCGCCTCGTCGAGGTTCTTCACCGTGGGCGCAGAACAGCCCCCCGAAGCCTTCACGTAGGTCCTGGTCATGTACAGTTTGCCGTCGGACAATTCGGCCACTGCATGCACGTTGGTGTAGTTGTTGACCCTCACGCGCGTCGAGATTTCGGAAATCGCGGCATCGGCGCCAATCTCGAAGCGTGCCGCCATGGGCGACGGGTTGCGGTCGATGACCAGTGTGAAGGCGCGAACGCGGCGCTCGTCGCCAGGGGGCAACGTGGCGCGCAGGGTCACCGGGACGATTGCGGCGTCTTCGGCGCGGGAGGGCATGTCGAGGGCGATGATGCCGGCGCCGTCCAGTATCGGCCGGCTCAGGAAGATATCCTGCACGAGGCCCTGCCAGAGAGCGTCGGCTTCCTGCGTTGTCTCGTCCGGAGCCGGGGCAGGGGTCTGGGCTGCCGCCAACGGCGTGCCGAACGCCGCCAGCGCGACGATAACGGCCAGACCAATCGCCAGACCAATCGCCATGGGTAACATACGACGTCCGGTTCCGCTCATCGGCGCGCTCCCGTTTCAACATCGTTGACACATCATAGCGCGGAGATGCGCTCATTCCCACTCCAATTCGGAAAACGCCGCGGTCGCGTTCCGTACGTTGTACGCGTCGAACAACGCCCAGTGCTGGCGTTCGGAGGTGGCGGCGCTCTCAGTCGCCACCCGCAGTGACGCGCCGCGCGCGATCGACGCGCGGATGTCGTCCCGCAGGGACCCAAGATACCGCTGCTGGTCAACCAGGGCGCCGGGCCAGTCGGCAACCTCGCCATGACCGGGAACGACGCGCTTCGCCGGGATCTTGCTCAACTCGTCGGTGACGATCAGCCAGCCGCGCAAGCTGCCGTCGAGCACGGGAACATGTTCACGGAAAACCAGATCGCCCGCGAACAGCGTCCCGGTCGTCACGTCCAGCACAGTCAGATCGTTGTCGGTGTGTGCGGCGCGCCATGCGCGCAAGACGATGGGGCGGCCACCGAGATCGAGTTGCAGCTCCCGTTCCACGACCTGCGTTGGCGGCACCACGGTCACGCCGCTGATCAGGGTATCGCCCATGATCGGTCGAAATGTGTCGATGTAGAACTGTCCGCGGGTGGCAAGGGCGCGGGCGAGATTTTTATGACCGACGAAAATCGGCTTGTCCTTCAGGAATGCTGCGTTGCCGAACACATGGTCCGGGTGGTCGTGCGTGTTGATCACGTAGCGGATCGGCCGCGGGGTCTGCTGGCGAATGGCGGCGAGCAATTGTCTGCCTTCGCGGGGGCTGCCGCCGCAGTCGATCACCGCGACGGCGTCGCTGCCGACGATGAATCCGATATTGGCAATGGCGCCTTCATTCGCTGAGGACATCAATTCCATCAGGCCGATGTGGACGAACACCCCTGGGGCGAGCTCGCGCACAGCCAGGGGTTGTTCGATCAGATCCCCGCGCGCGAGCAAAGGTATGGCGATAAGCAGGATCGCGACTGACCGCACGATGCGACGCAACATTGTGGTCTCCTTTATGATCATGGTCCTTGGCGTTGGGAACCAGTCTGCGTGCGGCTTCGTTCGCTTGTTACGATCGCAATCCTTGTGCGGAGCGAAACTCGTGGTGGCGCGCATCATTTGGCGGTTTGTCGCGGTGTTTGCTATCTCAGTTGCCGGTGCGGCGCTTGCCGACGGCAGCGGCGATCCGACTGCGGTCAAATCCGAGAACGGGAAGTACTTCGACAAGGCGGGGGACCCGACCTACAAGGTCGCCGCCGACGGCACCGTCGACTGGTACACTTATTCGGGCTATCGCCGCTATCATTCGGAATGCCATGTCTGTCACGGTCCCGACGGCATGGGGTCGACCTATGCGCCGGCGCTGAAGGACTCGCTCGAGACCATGAGCTATCCTGACTTCCTCGGCGTGGTGGCCGCCGGCCGCAAGAACGTCTCGACGTCGCAGGAAAACGTCATGCCGTCGTTCGGCAGCAATCCCAACGTAGTTTGCTACCTCGACGACATCTATGTCTACCTGCGCGCCCGCGCCAACGATGCGGTCGGACGAACCCGGCCGGCCAAACATGACGAGAAGCCCGAGGCCTATGCGAAGGCGGAGAATGCCTGCATGCATTGAGCTCGGCGTTGCGGACCGACGCGACAGCCGATGGTCGAGGAGGCTTGAATGGCGTTGACACGAACGTCGTGCATCCCGCCGATTCCGCTTTCGGGGAGAACCTGGATGGACCGGGCATTGCGCTGTTCCGCACTCGCCCTCCTGCTGCTGGTCTCGGCGGCAACCGCCGGCGACCTTGTTCCGGAGCCCGACGGCTATCGTGTCGAAAACTATCGCGCGCCGGTCCCTGCAACGCTCAAGGGCGCACGGGTGCTGTCGACCGAGCAGGTGAAGGAGATCTGGACCGCCGGGACCGGCGCATTCGTGGACGTGCTGCCGCATCCGCCCAAGCCGAAGAACCTGCCTGCCGGTACGGTATGGCGCGAAGCGTCCCGCCTGGACATTCCGGGCAGCATCTGGTTGCCGGATACGGGCTATGGCGAACTCGCGGCGATCATGGAGGAGTACCTGCGCCAGGGGGTGTCGCGCGCGACCGGCGGCGATTCCGGCAAGCTCGTGGTGTTCTATTGCCTGCGGGACTGCTGGATGTCGTGGAATGCCGCCAAACGCGCGCTGTCCTACGGCTATACCAACGTGGCGTGGTATCCCGAGGGGACCGACGGCTGGCAGCAGGCGAACATGCCGTTGTCCACTGCCCGTCCCGACCCGCGGCCCGGAGAATAGAAGGCACTCGGTCCAGGATCTCGGCCCTACTCCATGGACTGCTGGATCAAGCGGCCCAAGGCGAACAGACGCTGATCGATCTTCACCGGCACTTCGCAGGCGAACCGGATCACCTGCCGGCGGTCCTCGAAGATCCGGGTTTGCCAGGCCAGCTGGTTGCCGAGCTGTTCGATCCTGGCCTGGTCCTGCTCGGGCGTATCCTGCAGCGCCCGCAGCGCGAGGGTATTGGCGCGGATCGCCTCCGCGGCCGCCCGCTGTTTGCGTGTGATGCGATCAAGGCCGCTCATGACGGAGGTGCGCTGGGCGTCGATCCGGTCGAACAGGCCGGCGAACAGCAGCTTGCCGCGCGCAACCCTGTCGCCCCCGTTCAGGAAATCCGAAATCAGCGTTTGAGCTTCGTCGAGCGGCGTGCGCCGGGCCGCCAGGCGGTCGACGAGGTCGGCGACCGCGGGGTCGTCCTTCCAGGCGGTCGTGGCGTCGCCCAGATCCGGTCCGACCCATATCGCGGCGACGGAGAGTTCGGGCACCCTGAGCTGGGCGCAGGGCCAGTCCGGATCACGCGGGTCCGTCGCGGAACCGCGGTCGCCGGATCCGATGATCAAAACGACGGCGAGCAGGCAGCTTCGCAATCTCATGACGCCTCCCGGGTAGCGACCTTCATTGTGGAGCGACGGTAACGCCCCAGGGCAGTTCACCGACCTGAATCGACTTGGTGACCTTCTGCGCGGCGACGTCGACGACCGAAACGTCATTGGAGACGCCGTTGGTGGCCAGCAGGTATTTCTCGTCGGGAGTAAATGCCATGTGCCAGACCCGTTGACCGACCAGCAGGTACTTGACGACCTGATGCGTCGTCGCATCGACGATGGCGATGCGGTTGGCTGGTCCAAGGGCGACGAAAGCCGTCTTGCCGTCGCGGGTGATGTTGATCCCCACCGGCTGGATGGCTTCGGCGCGCAACCCGGGAATGGCGAAACTGATCTTGTGCGTCGCGGTGCGTGTTGCCGGATCGATCACCGTGACAATGCCGCCGATCTCCGAGGAGATCCACAGTTCGGACGCGTCCTGCTTGAAGGTCGCGAAGCGCGGGCGCGAGCCGACCAGCACGTTGCCGACGATCCGTCGGGTCGTGGTGTCGATGAAATGGGCCATGCTGGTGGTCTCGGACGTGTTGATCAGGATTTTATCGTCTGGGCTGACCGCCATCCCCTCCGGCTCGACGCCAACCTGGACGTCGCCGACGCGCGTGCGTTTGGCGATGTCGATGATCGTGACCGTGTTGTCGTTCTCGTTGGCGACGTACAGCAGCCTGCCGGCGCTGTCCTGGGTGAAAAGTTCGGGGTCCGGCCCGGAGGGCAGGGTGTCCACGACCGTCTGGGTTGCCGTGTCGATCATCTGGATCGTGTCGTCGTCGCCGACCGCCACCAGGACATATTTGCCGTCACGGGTGAACTCGATGCCGCGAGGCCGCTGTCCGACCTTGATGGTGTTGACCACGGTCCAGGTTCCGGTGTCGATCACCGAAACGGTATTGCCCTTTTCGTTGGAGACGTAAGCCAACACCGCGTGCGCCGGCGTTGCAGCCGCGAGCACGGCAAACAATCCGCCGGCGAAACAGGAGCGCAACTGGCATCGCCACATTCTCGGAACTCCGTTCCGCCGCAAGACATCGCGGCGTTCACAACTGCAAGTCGAGTGTCGATCCAGGATGGTCGGTAAATCCTCCGATCAAGGACGCGCGCCGTCAAGCCGAAGGTGGTGCTGCTGCCGTGTTTGCAGCGCAGCGTGATTGATTGCCGGCGATGCACTGAAAACAAATGTGTTTCGCTTCGCTACCGATCAAGCGACCTTCCGTCTTGGGCAAGTTTATGATCGTGAAAATCGGTAATGATCGGCTGCAGCATCGTCTTGTTGCGCGGGTCGCGCGATGGAACGGTGACTGCAAAACAAGAAGAACGGGAAGGAAACAGCCATGACATGGAAAGCGCCGCGGATCGTGGAAGTGCCTGTCGGCCTCGAAATCAACATGTACGCCTGCGCGCGTCGCAACTAGGTCGGCGGTGGCTCTGGGATGGCAGTCCAGCCCAGGCGCAAACTTTCGTTTCGACGAGATCGGCGTCCACCTGTCCGCCTTACACGGTGTGAGGACAGGGGCCTTGATACGCAGTCGATATCATATCGCGAGCTGCCGCTGACGGGAGCTCCCTTCGGCGGAGCTCACGCCGGGCGCGCAGTGCCCGGCGACGGTATTCTCTTTGACAGCAAACGGAACAAGGGAAGGAAACGCTATGCGCAAGGTGGTGCTATTGGCCTCCCTTGGCGCGGCTGCGGCATTGATTGCCACTTCGGCCAGCGCCAATGACGAACTCATCAAGATGTCCAAGAATCCGAATGACTGGGTGATGCCGGCCGGCAACTACAACGCCCAGCGCTATTCGGAACTCAAGCAGATCAATACGGGCAACGTCGGCAAGCTGCAGGTGGCCTGGACGTTTTCGACCGGCGTCCTGCGCGGGCACGAAGGCGGACCTCTCATCATCGGCGACATGATGTACGTGCATGCGCCGTTCCCCAACACCGTTTATGCGCTGGATCTCGCCAACGACTCCAGGATCGTCTGGAAATACGAGCCCAAGCAGGATCCCAACGTCATCCCGGTGATGTGCTGCGATACCGTCAACCGCGGGCTCGCCTACGGCGAAGGCAAGATCTTCCTGCACCAGGCCGACACCACGCTGGTGGCGCTCGACGCCAAGACCGGGAAGGTGGCCTGGTCGGTGAAGAACGGAGATCCCGGCAAGGGCGGGACCGGAACCTCGGCGCCGCTGGTGGTGAAGGACAAGGTCCTGATCGGCATTTCCGGTGGCGAGTTCGGCGTGCAGTGCCACGTCACCGCCTACGACATCAAGGACGGCAAGCAGGCGTGGCGCGCGTTTTCGGAGGGGCCGGACGACCAGATCAAGTTCGATCCGGTGAAGACGATGGCGCTGGGCAAGCCGGTGGGCAAGGATTCGAGCCTGGTGACCTGGGAAGGCGACCAGTGGAAGATCGGCGGCGGCTGCACGTGGGGCTGGATGGCCTACGATCCAGGCCTGAACCTGGTCTATTACGGCTCGGGCAACCCGTCGACCTGGAATCCCAAGCAGCGGCCGGGAGACAACAAGTGGTCGATGACGATCTTCGCCCGTGACGCGGACACCGGTATGGCCAAATGGGTCTACCAGATGACGCCCCATGACGAGTGGGACTACGACGGCGTCAACGAGATGATCCTGACCGATCAACAGGTCGGCGGCCAGGAACGCAAGCTCTTGACCCATTTCGACCGCAACGGCATCGGGTACACGCTGGACCGGGTGACGGGCGAACTGCTGGTCGCCGAGAAGTATGACCCCAAGGTCAACTGGACCAGCGGCGTCGACATGAACAAGAGCTCGCCGACCTACGGTCGTCCGAAGGTGCTCGATCAGTATTCGACCGACAAGCAGGGCGAAGACCACAACGTCAAGGGAATCTGCCCGGCGGCGCTCGGCAGCAAGGACGAGCAACCGGCGGCCTATTCACCCGAGACGCAGCTGTTCTACGTTCCGACCAACCACGTCTGCATGGACTATGAACCGTTCAAGGTGAGTTACACCGCGGGGCAGCCCTATGTCGGCGCGACGCTGTCGATGTATCCGCCTCCAGGCGAGACCAACATGGGCAACTTCATCGCCTGGGACGGCAAGACCGGGAAGATCGTCTGGTCCGACAAGGAGCAGTTCTCGGTGTGGTCGGGGGCGCTGGCGACGGCGGGCGGCGTGGTGTTCTACGGCACGCTGGAGGGCTACCTCAAGGCGGTCGATGCCAAGACCGGCAAGGAGCTCTATCGGTTCAAGACCCCGTCCGGCATCATCGGCAACGTGACCACCTATGAGCACGGCGGCAAGCAGTACATCGCCGTTCTGTCCGGCGTCGGCGGCTGGGCCGGCATCGGACTTGCGGCCGGCCTGACCGACCCGACCGCGGGCCTCGGCGCGGTCGGCGGCTATGCCGGACTGAGCAACTACACCGCACTGGGCGGAACGCTGACGGTGTTCACGCTGCCGAACGCCAACTGACGCTTCTCCACGCTGGCGCGCGGAGCATCTCCGCGCGCCGGGGCGGGTCAATCAACCATTCGAACTCTCGGAAGAGCAGGGCAGAAGCGCGTGCGAGTCATTTTCGTGGTCGCGACGATCGTTGCCGCAGCAGTTGGCGTCACCTTTCTCCATGGAATCGCTGTTGCCGACGGCAGCGGCGATCCGGCGGCGGTCAAGTCGGAGGACGGCAGATACTTCGACAAGGACGGCGGTCCGACCTACCACGTCGGATCGGACGGTACGGTGGACTGGTACGCCTATTCCGGATACCGCCGCTACCATTCCGAATGTCACGTCTGCCACGGTCCCGACGGGATGGGATCGAGCTACGCGCCGGCGCTGAAGGACTCGCTCAAGTCCCTGAGCTACGGCGAGTTCCTCGCGGTTGTCGCGGGTGGGCGCAGGAACGTTTCAACGTCGCAGGAAAACGTCATGCCGGCGTTCGGCGACAACACCAACGTGACCTGCCATCTCGATGACATCTACATCTACCTGCGTGCGCGCGCCAACGATGCGATCGGTCGGGTGCGGCCGGCCAGGCACGAGGAGAAGCCCGACGCCTACACGAAGGCGGAAGCGAGCTGCATGCAATGATCGATCATCGCCGCATGAGGCTTCGATGCCGGTTTGAGGGATTGGACTGCAACATAGGGGTTTGCGATGAAGACACGCGCGGCCGTCGCCTTTGCGGCCAAGAAGCCGCTTGAAATCGTCGAGCTCGATCTGGACGGGCCCAAGGCCGGCGAGGTGCTGGTCGAAATCAAGGCCACCGGGATCTGCCATACCGATGCCTACACGCTCGACGGGTTCGACAGCGAGGGCATCTTTCCCTCGATTCTCGGTCACGAAGGCGCCGGCATCGTCCGCGAGATCGGCGCCGGCGTATCCTCGCTGAAGCCGGGCGATCACGTGATTCCGCTCTATACGCCGGAGTGCCGGCAGTGCAAGAGCTGCCTCAGCGGCAAGACCAATCTGTGCACGGCCATCCGCGCCACCCAGGGCAAGGGTGTGATGCCGGACGGCACCTCCCGCTTCAGCTACAAGGGGCAGACCGTCTACCATTACATGGGCTGTTCGACCTTCTCGAATTTCACCGTGCTGCCCGAGATCGCGGTAGCAAAGATCCGCAGCGACGCTCCCTTCGACAAGAGCTGCTACATCGGCTGCGGCGTCACCACCGGGGTCGGCGCGGTGATCAACACCGCGAAGGTGACGCCGGGCGCCAATGTCGTGGTGTTCGGGCTCGGCGGCATCGGCCTCAACGTCATCCAGGGCGCACGGCTGGTCGGCGCCGACAAGATCATCGGTGTCGACGTCAACGATAGCAAGGACGAATGGGGCCGCCGCTTCGGCATGACCCACTTCGTCAATCCGACGAAACTCGGCGGCACGGATGTCGTCCAGCACCTGGTGACGCTGACCGACGGCGGCGCCGACTACACCTTCGACTGCACCGGCAACACCACCGTGATGCGCCAGGCGCTCGAGGCCTGCCATCGCGGCTGGGGAACGTCCGTCATCATCGGCGTGGCCGAAGCGGGCAGGGAAATTTCCACCCGCCCGTTCCAGCTGGTAACGGGACGGGTCTGGAAGGGCACCGCGTTCGGCGGCGCGCGGGGCCGCACCGACGTGCCCCGGATCGTCGACTGGTACATGAGCGGCAAGATTCAGATCGACCCGATGATTACCCACACCCTGAAACTGGAGGAGATCAACAAGGGCTTCGACCTGATGCACGAGGGCAAGTCGATACGCTCCGTCGTGGTCTTTTGATTGACAGCACGATCCACCCAACGTCGAACGCAGGAGGAACGACCCATGACCGTCCACATCCATCCGTCGGTTGATAGCGGCGTGAAGAAAGGATCCGGCGCCTTTGCGGGAGGCACCCTGGTGTGCCACTGCAAGGACAAGCCGGTAAAGGTCCAGATCACCGGGGATGTGGCCCACAACCACGCCTGCGGCTGCACCAAATGCTGGAAGCCATCGGGGGCCGCATTCTCGATCGTGGCCGTGGTGCCGCGGGACAACGTGAAGGTCCTGGAGAACGGCGACAAGCTCAAGATCGTCGATCCGTCGGCCGCGATCCAGCGCCACGCCTGCACCGGCTGCGGGGTCCACATGTTCGGCCGGATCGAGAACAAGGCGCATCCGTTCTACGGCCTTGATTTCATCCATCCCGAATTGTTCAGGGAGGGCGGCTGGGCCGCGCCTGGTTTCGCCGCCTTCGTCTCGTCGGTGATCGAGGCCGGGGTCAGTCCATCGGAGATGACCGGAATCAGAGCGCGTCTCAAGGAGCTCGGGCTCGAGCCGTATGACTGCCTGTCGCCGGCGCTGATGGACGCGATCGCAACCCACGTGGCGAAATCGAAGGCGAAGGCGGCCTAGGATCCCGGGTCTGAAGTTCGCTTGCGACCGCATGCCGCCTCTCGAGCGAACTTCGGATTCGATTGCCTCTCGGCCAGGAGCAGCAAGGTTGTGATCAGCACCGTTTCCCTCAACCGCTCGCATGGCGGTGTCCAGGGGGTTTACCGGCACGACAGTCGCGCGACCGGGACGGAGATGACCTTTTCGGTCTTCGTTCCGCCGCGCCCGGGTGCTGTCGGCTTCCCGGTTGTGTTCTTCCTGTCGGGGCTGACCTGCACTCACGCCAATGTCACCGAGAAAGGCGAGTTTCGCCGGACTTGCGCCGAGCTCGGCTTGATCCTCGTCGCGCCGGACACCAGTCCACGCGGCGAGGGGGTACCGGGCGATCCCGCGGGCGCCTACGACTTCGGGCTCGGCGCCGGATTCTATGTCGATGCGACGCAGGAGCCGTTCGCGCGCAACTATCGCATGTGGACCTATGTCACCGCCGAACTCGCCGACGTGATCGCGGAGCATTTTCCGGCGGACATGGAGCGGCAATCGATCTGCGGGCATTCGATGGGGGGACATGGCGCTCTCACCATCGCGCTGACCCATCCCGACCGTTATCGTGCGGTCAGCGCGTTCGCCCCCATCGCCGCGCCGTCGCTGGCGCCCTGGGGAATCAAGGCGCTGGGCGGCTATCTCGGCAACGACATGTCGGCGTGGCGGCGCCACGACGCGGTCGCCCTGATCGAGGACGGCGCGCGACTTCGCGATCTGCTGGTCGACGTCGGCGACGCCGACCCGTTCCTTGCCGAACAGCTTCGCCCCGAGCTCCTCGAGCATGCCTGCGCCACAACCGGAATACCGCTGAACCTGCGCCGTCAGGTTGGCTATGACCACAGCTACTATTTCATCTCCACCTTCATGGCGGAGCACTTGCACTGGCACGCGGCTCGCCTGAAGGCCTAGCGCCGCGAACTTCGGCTCACTGCGCTAGAATTCGCGTATCGAGCCGTCGTAGTTCGCCTTGTGGATCGCAGACGGAGCTACTCCGAAATGTCGCCGGAAGACGCGGCTGAAGTGCGACGAGCTCGAAAAGCCCCACGAAAACGCGACGTCGGTGATGGTCTTGCTGTTCGGAGCCGCCTCGAGCTCCTGGCGGCAGTTCTGCAGCCGGGCCTGCCAGATGTAATCGCTGACGGTCGTGCCGCGATCGTGGAAGATCACGTGGAGGTAGCGTTTGGTGCAACCCAGCGCGACCGCGATCTGGTCGATGCTCAGATCGGGGTCACGCAAATGCTCGTGGATGAAGGCCTGGGCGCGCACGTGGAGCGCCGCTGGCCCCGCCCGACCGCACGCCGTTCCGAGCTCGCGAAGCGGCAGCAGCAGGAGATTGATGAGCGTGTCAGCCACGCCGGAAGCGGTATTCGGCAGCAATCTCGGAGCTTCGCCAAACGCGGCCTGCACGAAATCATGGGCGATCCGGCCGGTGCCGGTGCGCGCCGACAGTCTGCAGGGGACCATCTTCGCCGGCTGGAAACCGCGTTCCTGCAGTAGTTCCGTGGGAACGATCGCCACGTCATGCCGCGTCGTCGATGGGCTGACGATCGAATGGGGGGCGGAGACGTCGTAGGCGAGGCAGTCGCCGGGCCTGAGTTCAATCCGGCGGCCGCCTTGCTCGAAATGAGAGATGCCGTGCGTCTGGAAGACGATCTTGACGTAAGGGTGTTCGCCGGGTCTCGCTCGCGCACTGGTGTGCGCGATACGATGTTGGCTCGCCTCGATCTGGCAGAGCTTCAGCCTCGAAACGGTCGCGTAGGCGATCCGGGCTTCGAACGATGAGGCATCGAGCGGATCCACATCGAATTTGCCGCAAAGCTCCGTCAGCGCGTCAGTCCAGCGCTGGATCTGCGCCTTCGGCGACATTCCGGAAGTGCTCAGGGATTGAATGGTATTGGTCATGGCCTAACCACACGAATGAGTGAGTGGAAGCCCCCCACGAAGGTAGCATCGCGCCGTCATCCATCCAAGTTCGGCCTCGCCGGTAGATCGGCGCTCCCCGGACTCCGAAGCCCGAGTTGTCGAGCCCGGTGCGGGATCCTTTCGTCATGTGCACGCGGCGTCAAGCGGAACATGCATTCCAAGCAGTGCCTTCGCAGTGCAGCGTGAACCATTGCTCGACGCTGCAGAATGTTTCGGGTTCGCTGAGGAACAAGCAACCTTCCGTCTCGGGCAAGCTTCGATCGCTGAAACGGCTCACCATTGCAAAACGGCCCAGCGGACTCCGGGGTCTTTGGCGCGTGGTTGAGCGGTTGAGGAGGCTGACATGACATCGACCCGGTCTCTTCGCTGGTGCGCGGGTTGGGCGCCGCGAGCCGCGGCAGTTGCTCTGTCGGTGCTGTTCAACCCAGGGTCTCCGCGCGCGCAGGACAATGCGGAGATGTCGATCGAACTGGTGGATCCGAAGGTGCTGCGGGTCTGCTCCGACCCGCGCAGCCTGCCGTTTTCCAACGATAAAGGCGAAGGTTTCGAGAACAAGCTGGCCGAACTGCTGGCGGCCAGGCTGCAGAAGAAGCTCGACTACACCTTCTTTCCGCAGGCCACCGGATTTGTCCGCGTGACCCTGGGCGCGCATCGTTGCGACCTGATCATGGGCTTTCCCCAGGGCGACGATCTGGTCCAGGTGACCAATCCCTACTACCGCACGGCCTATGCGCTGGTCGCGAAGCCGGGCAGCGGGCTGGAGGAGGTGACGACGCTGGGCGATCCGCGCCTCCAGGGCAAGCATCTCGGCATTATCGCGGGAACGCCGCCGGCAACCTATCTGGCCGCCTATGGTCTCATGGCCGGCGCCAAGCCTTACCCGCTGACCATCGACACGCGGATCGATTCATCCGCCGAAGCGATGATCAAGGATCTCACATCGGGGGCGATCGATGCCGGCGTGCTGTGGGGCCCGATGGCGGGCTACTACGCCAAGCGCTCCGATCCGCCGCTGCATGTGACGCTGCTGACCAAGGAACGGTCGGGGCCGTCGCTCGTGTATCGCATCTCCATGGGCGTGCGCTACGCCGACCAGAACTGGAAGCGGCAGCTCAACCGCCTGCTTCATGACGAGCAGGCGGAGATCGACCGGATCCTGCTCGATTTCGGCGTGCCGCTGCTGGACGAGGACGATCGGCCGATCACGGAACAGACCGCCGGACGGGCGCCTGGAACAATGTCGAGATGATGGGGAACTGCGTGCGGTCGGCTCTCCTGGTCGGTTCCTGACTGTCGAAATGAAGGGGATCCGGTGGTTCGGCTGCTCCTGGTGATCGTGATGGCTCTCGGCGGGGTGCGGTCTGCCGCCGCCGAGCAGCCGCCCAAGGTCGCGGTGTTCGATTTCGAATTGATGGATACAAGCCTGGAAGGTGAGAAGCGGGGACCGCAGGCCGACGAGCAGGCGCGGCTGCGCGCGGCCGCGCAGCAGATCCGCGTCGGGCTGGCGGAGTCCAAGCGGTTCGCCGTGCTCGACATCGCGCCGGTCGGCGCCGAGGCAAGAAAGGCGAATCTGCAGGCGTGCGGCGGCTGCGACGTGGACCTCGCAAAGACGCTCGGTGCCGATCTCGCGATCACCGGCGTGGTGCACAAGGTATCGACCCTCATTCTCGGCATGCAGATTTTCGTGCGCGACGTGCGCACGGGACGGCTGCTCGCGGCCGTGAACGCGGATTTTCGCGGCAATACCGACGAGTCCTGGTCGCGCACGGCGGGCTATCTGCTGCGCAATCGGCTGCTGGCGCCGAACTACGGCGCTCCGCAGTAGGCTTTGCCGCGCGTGCGGGAGACTGCGCGTGGTTGGCTTGCGAATAGGGCGTGTCGGAGCGCGAGGCCATGCCGGCGCGGGCGATGTCGCGCCCGACGAACGGCGCGGCGGCGACGAACAGCAGCGCCCCAAGCGTCGATGTCAGCGCCGTGGTGAGGAGCCCGTAGCGGATCGCGTCGGCCCCGTCGTCGACCTTGAGGTCCGTGATCTCGTTCCGATCGGGATGATGAAGCGGCGCGCGGGCGCCGCCGGTTCAGGCGTCCTTGATGAAATTGCCCGACTCGAAGGCGATCGGCGGCGCGTCAGGATCGAAGCCGACGCCGATCGGGTCGCGCCCGGCCGCCAGCGCATCGAGCTGGTCGCGCAGCATTCGGCGCACCATCAGCACGCCCCGATCGCTCTGGCCGAAATGCTCTTCCGAATGGATGGTGATCGGACCTTGGCCGACCTGGGCTTCGTAGTCGCCGGGAAATTGCTGGTGCTCGCGTTCGTTCATCTCCCACCAGAACTTGCCGTTGAACGTCGATCGCATGCGGCCGATGTCGCCTCGTTGACGCACCCGTCCGGCGACGTAGATCCGGAACGAGGTGTCGGTCAGCGGCAGCACCCAGCCGATCGATTCGACGCGGGCGAATTGTGCGACCCTGGGATTGGGCACCACCCGCAAGGTCGGGCAGGCCGCCTCGGTGACGCGGTAGAACACCTTGCCGTCATCCTGGCGCCGGACCGAGCGGATGGCGACCCCGCGGGGTGTCATCTCGAAGAGCACCTCCGGCATCGAGGCCATCATGGTGGTGAACTGCGGGCCGCTGAACGATCCGTGAAGCACGGGAACGTGATAGGGATCGGCCACGTTCTCGAAGTGCTGCAGCCAGTTGCAGGGGATGACCGGCGGCCCACCGCCGCCCAGGGAGGTGTCGTCGGCCTCGACGAATTCGCCCTCATCCAAGGTTTCGAGGCAGTCGTAGCGCGGCAGCACCGGCTTTTTGTCCGCCGGCCCCATGTAGGCGAAGATCAGCCCATAGCGCTCGATCACCGGATACCATGGCTGCCGTACCCGGTCGCGGAATGCGCCTCCGCCCGACTCGCAGGGCTGCTCCAGGCAATGGCCTTGCGCGTCGAACAGCCAGCCGTGGTAGCAGCAGCGGATGCCGCGTTCCTCCACCTTGCCATAATAGAGGGTGGTGCCGCGGTGGCAGCAGCGGGCGTGGAGCAGCCCGGGTTGCCCGCTTCGGTCGCGGAACAGGACCATATCTTCGCCGAGCGCCTGAACCTGGACCGGGACGTCGCAAGCGTCCGTGGCCAGTCCGACCGGATGCCAGTAACGGCGCAGCAGTTCGCCCATCGGCGTACCACGACCGACCTGGGTCAGGTCGGTCCGGGTGGAGGGGGGCTTCATCTCATAGGCGGTGCCGGTGTCGCGGCTGGCGTCCATGGCGCTCCTCCGGGATTGCGCCTCCGCGGGCGCCACTGCGTCTCACAAGCAAACCCAGTCCGTTGACATTGTCAACGATATCGGTGCCCGACGTGCGCCCTTGGCTTGCGGCGCAATTCTTGGCAGACCACCACGGATGGCGCGCAAACCGGCGATCGATACCCCGGAAATAGCTGCGGAGGCTGCCGGCACGGTGCCGGCGCCGATCACCGTCATGCTGTCCTCGCGCCTGATCGTGCTGGCGAATCTGCTCAGGCGCGGCGCGCTGCTACGCCATCAGCGGCTGGCCGGCTTGTCGGCGGTCGAATTCGGGCTGGTTGCCGTGCTCGGGCGGCATCCGCCCATGAGCGTTGCGCGCCTCGCCGCGGCGGTCTGCATGGACAAGGGCCAGATCAGCCGCGCGCTCAGCGGGCTGGTCAGGCGCAAGCTGGTGGCGAAGGCCGTCAACGCCCGCGATTCGCGCGAGGTGCTGGTGTCGCTGACCAAGGCCGGCCTGGTCGTGCATGACAGGATTGTGGAGGGCGCAATCGAGCGCCAGGCGCATTTGCTCGAGGGGATGGACGAGGCCCGCGTCGCGCGTCTGCTGGAGGATGTCGACCGCCTCACCGTGAAGGCCGCCGAAATGTTGGATGAGGAACGGCGCCTGGGCCCTTGATCTGGCGCGAGGAGAGGCGCAAGAGCCTTGTCCCCAAGGTTCCGTCCCCCGGCGAAAACCTAAAAAGACCTTGTCTTGCCACCCCTGTTGCACTGCGCTAATCCAAGGAACGGTTCTAAAGTTTCGCGAATCCGCGGGACAGGCCTTCTGTTGACGTGAAGGATCGCCGATGGCCGGCATCTTGCAGAATTATCTCCCCCTCGTGGTGTTTATCGGCGTATCGATCGTGATCGGGCTGGCGCTCCTGATCGCGCCCTTCCTGGTGGCGTTCAAGCAGCCGGATCCCGAGAAGCTGTCGGCCTATGAATGCGGGTTCAACGCGTTCAGCGACGCCCGGATGAAGTTCGACGTGCGATTCTACCTGGTCGCCATCCTGTTCATCATCTTCGACCTCGAAGTGGCGTTCCTGTTTCCCTGGGCGGTGGCTTTCGGAAAGCTCGGCGTTGCCGGGTTCTGGTCGATGATGGTGTTTCTCGGCGTGCTGACGATCGGATTCGCCTATGAATGGAAGAAAGGGGCGCTAGAATGGGATTGAGTGAGCCGGCCGTCGCGCCCGCCGCCACCGGTATTCTCGACCCCCGCACCGGCCGCCCGGTCGGGGCCGACGACCGCTTTTTCGTCGAGGTCAACAACGAACTCGCCGACAAGGGCTTCTTCGTCACCGCGACCGACGACCTGATCACCTGGGCCCGCACCGGCTCGCTGATGTGGATGACGTTCGGCCTCGCCTGCTGCGCGGTCGAGATGATGCAGATGTCGATGCCGCGCTACGACGCCGAGCGCTTCGGCTTCGCGCCGCGTGCCTCGCCGCGCCAGTCCGACGTCATGATCGTCGCCGGCACCCTGACCAACAAGATGGCGCCGGCGCTGCGCAAGGTCTACGACCAGATGCCGGAGCCGCGTTACGTCATCTCCATGGGCTCCTGCGCCAATGGCGGCGGCTACTACCATTTCTCCTACTCGGTGGTGCGCGGCTGCGACCGCGTCGTCCCCGTCGACATCTACGTGCCCGGCTGTCCGCCCACCGCGGAAGCACTGCTGTACGGCGTCATGCTGCTGCAGAAGAAGATCCGGCGCACCGGCACAATCGAACGCTGAGGCACTGACGCATGGACGACGCGAAGCTCGATGCCTTGGGGTTGACCATCGTGGAGGCGCTGCCCGGCGCGGCGCTCTCGCACCGCACCGCGTTCGGCGAGCTCGACGTGACCGTCGACCTGGCCAAAATCGTCGACGTCGTCCGCGTGCTGCGCGACGACGCGCGGTTTCGCTTCGTCTGCATCATCGACGTCACGGCGGTGGACTATCCCGGCCGCGAGCTGCGCTTCGACGTGGTCTATCACCTGCTGTCGCCGACGCTGAACGCGCGGCTGCGGCTGCGCGGCGAGGCCGGCGAGACCACCCAGGTGCCCTCGATCATCTCGGTGTTTCCCGGCGCCGACTGGTTCGAGCGCGAGACCTACGACCTCTACGGGGTGTTCTTCACCGGCCATCCCGACATGCGGCGGCTGCTGACCGACTACGGCTTCGACGGTCACCCGCTGCGCAAGGACTTTCCGGTCACCGGCTACGTCGAGGTGCGCTACGACGACCAGGAAAAGCGCGTGGTCTACGAGCCGGTGCGGCTGACCCAGGAGTTCCGGAAATTCGACTTCATGTCGCCGTGGGAGGGCGCGGACTATCCGCTGCCGGGTGACGAGAAGGCCAGCGGAAAGGCCGGCAACTGATGTCTGAACAATCGCTGCGCAACTTCACCATCAATTTCGGGCCGCAGCATCCGGCGGCCCACGGCGTGCTGCGCCTGGTGCTCGAGCTCGACGGCGAAGTGGTCGAGCGGGTCGATCCGCATATCGGCCTCCTGCACCGCGGCACCGAGAAGCTGATCGAGCAGAAGACCTACCTGCAGGCGATCCCGTATTTCGACCGGCTCGACTACGTCGCGCCGATGAACCAGGAGCACGCCTTCTGCCTCGCGGCGGAGCGCCTGCTCGGCATCACGGTGCCGCGGCGCGGCAGCCTGATTCGCGTGCTCTATTGCGAGATCGGCCGCATCCTGTCCCATCTCCTCAACGTCACCACCCAGGCGATGGACGTCGGCGCGCTCACCCCGCCGCTGTGGGGCTTCGAGGAGCGCGAGAAGCTGATGGTGTTCTACGAGCGCGCCTCCGGCAGCCGCATGCACGCGGCCTTCTTCCGCATCGGCGGCGTCCACCAGGACCTGCCGAAGCAGCTGATCGACGATATCGAGGCGTGGTGCGATCCGTTCCTGCGGGTGGTCGACGACCTCGAGCGGCTCCTGACCGACAACCGCATCTTCAAGCAGCGCAACGTCGACATCGGCGTGGTTTCGCTGGCGCAGGCGTGGGAATGGGGCTTCTCCGGCGTCATGGTGCGCGGCTCAGGTGCGTCCTGGGACCTGCGCAAGGCGCAGCCTTACGAGTGCTACGCCGAAATGGATTTCGACATCCCGATCGGCAAGAACGGCGACTGCTACGACCGCTACTGCATCCGGGTCGAGGAGATGCGCCAGTCGGTGCGCATCATGAAGCAGTGCATCGCCAAGCTGCGCGCGCCCGACGGGCAGGGGCCGGTCGCGGTCGAGGACCACAAGATCTTCCCGCCGCGACGTGGCCAGATGAAGCGCTCGATGGAAGCGCTGATCCACCACTTCAAGCTCTACACCGAAGGCTTCCACGTCCCCGCCGGCGAGGTCTACGCCGCGGTCGAGGCGCCGAAGGGCGAGTTCGGCGTGTTCCTGGTCGCCGACGGCAGCAATAAACCCTACAAGTGCAAGATCCGCGCACCGGGTTTCGCCCATCTCCAGGCCATGGACTTCATCAGCCGGGGCCATCTGCTCGCCGACGTGTCGGCGATCCTGGGATCGCTCGACATCGTGTTCGGCGAGGTCGACAGGTGATCGCGCAGGCTCCCATCCGGTTTGACCGGGCGACGGGCGTCCTCGAGGGGACGAACGCGTGGGAGCGGCTTGCGGCGATGACGCTGGTGGCGGGGACCAGGGTGTCCTCCCATTTCTCGTACCGCGGCTACAACGGCTGCGCCAACCTGCTGCGCCGGGCGCTGCCGGCGCGCGACATCGACGTCACGCTCAATCCTGACGCGGTGTTCGCGTTTCCCTATGGGGACGGCTACTGGAGCAAGCTGCTCCATGTCGGCTACGTCTACGAGCAGGAGCTCGAGCTGCTGTTCCTCGGTTCGCGCGACATCGGCTACACGCTGATCGATTGCGGCGCCAATTACGGCTACTGGTCGGTTCTGGTCTCCTCCAGGCCGTTCGGCGCCCACCGGGCGATCGCGATCGAGCCGTCGTCGGGCAATTTTCCGAAGCTGCAGAACAATGCCCGGCTCAACGGCAACCGCTTCGAGGCGATGCGCTGCGCGATCGGCGCGACCCGCGGCGTCGCGCGGCTGTCGGGCACCAAGCACGAGGCGCTGAGCATCGTGGGCCACGATGGCGGCGAGGAAGTGCCGGTGATCGCTCTCGACAACCTGATCGATGACGGCACGATCGCCGCGACCGGGACCTACCTCGTCAAGCTCGACGTCGAGGGCGTGGAGGTCGAGGCCATCAAGGGCGGCGCGCGGCTGCTGCAGACCGATACCATGCTGCTGTGCGAGGAGCACGGCTCCGACCGCCATCACGGCGTGTCGCGCTTCATCCTGGGCAGCACGCCGATGAAGCTGTTCATCTATGACCCGGCGAGCGCGCGATTCGAGCCGGTGACCGAGCTGTCGATCCTCGACCGCATCAAGGTCGCGACCAATATCGGATACAACGTGTTCGCGACGTCGAGCGCGTTCTGGGTCGATCACATCGGCTCCCTGAACGCGAGCAACGCCCGCAAGGCCCATCGAGAGACGTAAGATCATGTCCGTTCGCCGCCTGGCACCGAAAGAACTGCAGCCCGCGAGCTTCGAGTTCACCGCGGAAAACCTCGCCTGGGCAAAGGCCCAGATCGCGAAGTATCCGGAAGGCCGCCAGGCCTCGGCGGTGATTCCGATCCTGTGGAAGGTGCAGGAGCAGCACGACGGCTGGGTGTCGGAGCCGGCGATCCGCGCCGTGGCCGACCTGCTCGCCATGCCCTATGTCCGGGTGCTCGAGATCGCGACCTTCTACACCATGTTCCAGCTGCAGCCGGTGGGCCGGAAGGCCCACGTGCAGGTCTGCGGCACCACGCCGTGCCGGCTGCGCGGCGCCGGCGACCTGATCTCGGCCTGCCAGCACCGCATCCATCACGATCCGTTCCAGCTCTCGGCCGACGGCGACTTCAGCTGGGAAGAGGTGGAGTGCCTGGGCGCCTGCGTCAACGCGCCGATGATGATGATCGGCAAGGACACTTACGAGGACCTGACGGTGGAGAGCTTCACCAAGGTGCTGGACGGGTTCGCCGCCGGAAATCCGCCGAAGCCGGGACCGCAGAGCGGCCGCCAGTTCTCCGCGCCGGCCACCGGGCCGAACACGCTCAAGGACGTCACTGCGAAGGACAAAGTGTGATGCTGGACGACAAGGACCGCATCTTCCGCAATCTCTACGGCCTCAACGACTGGGGCCTCGACGGCGCGCGCGCGCGCGGCGCCTGGGACGGCACCAAGGCGATCCTCGAGAAGGGCCGCGACTGGATCGTCAACGAGATGAAGGCGTCCGGGCTGCGCGGCCGCGGCGGCGCCGGCTTCCCGACCGGCCTGAAATGGTCGTTCATGCCCAAGGAGTCCGACGGGCGCCCGCACTACCTCGTCGTCAACGCCGACGAATCCGAGCCCGGCACCTGCAAGGACCGCGAGATCATGCGGCACGATCCGCATCTCCTGGTCGAAGGCTGCCTGATCGCGAGCGCGGCGATGGGCGCGCATGTCTGCTACATCTACGTGCGTGGCGAGTTCATCCGCGAGCGCGAGCACCTGCAGGCCGCGGTCGACCAGGCCTACGAGGCCAAGCTGATCGGCAAGGACAACGTCCACGGCTATCCGTTCGACCTCTACGTCCACCACGGCGCCGGCGCCTATATCTGCGGCGAGGAAACCGCGCTGCTCGAGAGCCTGGAGGGCAAGAAGGGCCAGCCGCGGCTGAAGCCGCCGTTCCCGGCCAACATGGGGCTGTACGGCTGTCCGACCACGGTGAACAACGTTGAATCCATCGCGGTCGCGCCGGACATCCTGCGCCGCGGCGCCGCCTGGTTCGCCAGCATCGGCCGGCAGAACAATGTCGGCACCAAGCTGTTCGGCATTTCCGGACACGTCAACACCCCGTGCGTGGTCGAAGAGGCCATGGGCATCCCGTTCCGGGAGCTGATCGACAAGCACGGCGGCGGCATTCGCGGCGGCTGGGACAACCTGCTGGCGATCATTCCCGGCGGCGCGTCGTGTCCGCTGATCCCGGCGGCCGATTGCCAGGACCTGATCATGGATTTCGACGGCACCCGCGCGGTGAAATCGAGCTTCGGCACCGCGGGCGTGATCGTGATGGACAAGTCCACCGACGTGATCGCGGCGATCGCGCGCATCAGCTACTTCTTCAAGCACGAGAGCTGCGGCCAGTGCACGCCGTGCCGCGAGGGCACCGGCTGGATGTGGCGCGTGCTGTCGCGCATGGTGGAGGGCCGAGCCCACAAGCGCGAGATCGGCATGCTGCTCGAGGTCACGACCCAGGTCGAGGGCCACACCATCTGCGCGCTGGGCGACGCCGCGGCGTGGCCGATCCAGGGCCTGATCCGGCATTTCCGGCCCGAGATCGAGCGGCGCATCGACGAATTCGCCCGCAAGGCCGGCATCGACGATGTCGGCGTGCTGGACCCGGCGCAGCAGGCGGCGGAGTGACAACAATGGCGCAGCATATGGTTGCGGCGGTCGTGGGCGGTGGCCACGGCGGGCAAGCTTGAGGATCGCGTGAGGCCATGACGAAGCTTCTGATCGACGGCAAGGAAGTCGACGTTCCCGCGGACTACACGCTGCTCCAGGCGTGCGAGGCGGCCGGCGCCGAAATTCCGCGTTTCTGCTACCACGAGCGCCTGTCCATCGCCGGCAACTGCCGGATGTGCCTGGTCGAGGTGAAGGGGTCGCCCAAGCCGGTGGCGAGCTGCGCCTGGGGCGTGCGCGACTGCCGGCCGGGGCCCAACGGCGAGCTGCCGTCGGTGTCGACCCGTTCGCCGATGGTCAAGAAGGCGCGCGAAGGCGTGATGGAATTCCTGCTGATCAACCATCCGCTGGACTGCCCGATCTGCGACCAGGGCGGCGAGTGCGACCTGCAGGACCAGGCGATGGGCTACGGCGTCGATTCGAGCCGGTTCGCCGAGAACAAGCGCGCCGTGGAGGACAAGTATCTCGGGGCGCTGGTCAAGACCTCGATGACCCGCTGCATCCAGTGCACCCGTTGCGTGCGCTTCTCGACCGAGATCTGCGGCGTGCCGGAAATGGGCGCGACCGGCCGTGGCGAGGACATGGAGATCACCACCTACCTCGAAAGCGCGCTGAGCTCGGAGCTGCAGGGCAACCTGGTCGACATCTGCCCGGTGGGCGCGCTGACGTCCAAGCCCTACGCCTTCGCGGCGCGGCCGTGGGAGCTCGGCAAGACCCAGTCCATCGACGTGATGGACGCGGTCGGCTCCAACATCCGAGTCGATACCCGCGGTCGCGAGGTGATGCGAATCCTGCCGCGGGTCAACGAGGCGGTGAACGAGGAGTGGATCTCCGACAAGACCCGCCACGTCGTCGACGGACTGCGCACCCAGCGGCTCGACCGGCCTTATATCCGCGAGAGCGGCAAGCTGCGGCCGGCGTCGTGGCGGGAGGCGTTCGCCGCCATCGCCGCGCGGGTCTCGCGCTCCGACGGCCGCCGCATCGGTGCCATCGCCGGCGACCTCGCCGCGGTGGAGGAGATGTTCGCGCTGAAGGACCTTCTGGCGAAGCTCGGCTCGAGCAATCTCGCGACCGCCGCGACCGATGCCTTCGTGCCGGCGGCCGGGCGCGCGTCATACACTTTCAATCCGACCATCGCCGGCATCGAGCAGGCCGACGTGCTGCTGATCGTCGGCAGCAATCCCCGCAAGGAAGCCGCGGTGCTGAATGCGCGGATCCGCAAGCGCTGGCGCACCGGGCAGCTCAGGATCGGTGTCATCGGCGAGGCCGCCGACCTGACCTACAGGTATGACCATCTGGGCGCAGGCGCCGAGACGCTGGCGGATCTCGCCGCGGGGCGGCATTCCTTCGCCGACCTGATCAAGGGCGCCAAGGCGCCGATCGTGCTGGTCGGCGCGGCGGCGATCGCCCGCCACGACGGCGCCGCCGTGGTGGCGCAGGCGGCGAAGCTCGCGGTCGACCTCGGCGCGGTGAAGGACGGCTGGAACGGCTTCGCGGTGCTGCATCCGGCCGCCTCCAGCGTCGGTGCCCTCGACATCGGCTTCACGCCGGGGCAGGGCGGGCTCAACGTCGCGCAGATGACCACCTTCGGCACCCTCGACGTGCTGTTCCTGCTCGGCGCCGACGAGGTCAAGGTCGCCGACGGCACCTTCGTGGTCTATGTCGGCACCCATGGCGACCGCGGCGCCCATCGCGCCGACGTCATCCTGCCGGGCGCCGCCTACACCGAAAAGACCGGCATCTACGTCAACACCGAGGGTCGCGTGCAGATCGCCAACCGCGCCGGCTTCCCGCCCGGCGACGCGCGCGAGGACTGGGCCATTTTCCGCGCGCTGTCGGACGTGCTCGGCAGGAAGCTGCCCTACGATTCGCTGCCGGCGCTGCGGCAGGCGATCTTCAAGGCGGCGCCGCACCTGATGCGCGTCGACCAGATCGAGCCGGCGGACGCCGCCGCCGTGCAGGCGCTCGCGGGGCGAAGCGGCACCGTCGAGAAGGTCGCCTTCAAGAGCCCGGTGCAGGATTTCTACATGACCAACCCGATCGCGCGCGCGTCCGCGGTGATGGCCGAATGCTCGCGGCTGGCATCGGCGCGCGTCCTGACGGCAGCGGAGTAAGTCGATGACCTTCGCCGAATTCTGGACCGGCTACGCGTGGCCCCTGATCGTCATCGTGGCGCAGAGCCTGCTGATGCTGGTCGTCCTGCTGATCGGGGTCGCCTACATCCTGCTCGCTGATCGCAAGATCTGGGCGGCGGTGCAGATCCGGCGCGGCCCCAACGTGGTCGGCCCCTGGGGGCTGTTCCAGTCCTTCGCCGACCTCTTGAAGTTCGTGCTCAAGGAGCCGGTGATTCCGGCCGGCGCCAACAAGGGCGTGTTCCTGCTGGCGCCGTTGGTGTCGTGCGTGCTGGCGCTGGCCGCCTGGGCGGTGATCCCGGTCAGTCTCGGCTGGGTGATCGCCGACATCAATGTCGGGGTGCTCTACATCTTCGCGATCTCGTCGCTGTCGGTCTACGGCATCATCATGGCCGGCTGGGCGTCGAATTCGAAATACCCGTTCCTCGCGGCGCTGCGCTCGGCGGCGCAGATGGTGTCCTACGAGGTCTCGATCGGCTTCGTCATCATCGGCGTGCTGCTGTGCGTCGGCTCGCTCAACCTGTCGGCCATCGTCGAGGCGCAGAACGGCCGCTTCGGCCTGTTCGGCTGGTACTGGCTGCCGCTGTTTCCGCTGTTCGTGATCTTCTACGTCTCGGCGCTGGCGGAGACCAACCGGCCGCCGTTCGACCTGGTCGAGGCCGAGTCCGAACTGGTCGCCGGCTTCATGGTCGAATACGGCTCGACGCCGTACATGATGTTCATGCTGGGCGAATACGTCGCCATCTGCACCATGTGCGCGATGGCCACGATCCTGTTCCTGGGCGGCTGGCTGCCGCCGTTCCCGATCGCGCCCTTCACCTGGGTGCCCGGCGTGATCTGGTTCGTGCTGAAGCTCTTCTTCATGTTCTTCCTGTTCGCGATGGCCAAGGCCATCGTGCCCCGCTATCGTTACGACCAGCTCATGCGCCTGGGCTGGAAGGTCTTCTTGCCGATCTCGCTGGTCATGGTGGTGGTGATCGCCGCCGTGCTGCAGTTCGGCGGGCTCGCGCCGAAATGAGGCCGTCATGAGTGTTGCAACCGCTACCCGTTCGCTGCTGCTGAAGGAGTTCGTTTCGGCGTTCTTCCTCGCCATGCGCTATTTCTTCCAGCCCAAGCCGACCCTGAACTATCCGTTCGAGAAGGGGCCGGTGTCGCCGCGCTTCCGCGGCGAGCACGCGCTGCGCCGCTACCCGAACGGCGAGGAGCGCTGCATCGCCTGCAAGCTCTGCGAGGCGGTGTGCCCGGCCCAGGCCATCACCATCGAGGCCGGCCCGCGCCGCAACGACGGCACCCGCCGCACCGTGCGCTACGACATCGACATGGTGAAGTGCATCTATTGCGGGCTGTGCCAGGAGGCATGCCCGGTCGACGCCATCGTCGAGGGGCCGAACTTCGAATTCGCGACCGAGACGCGCGAGGAGCTCTACTATGACAAGGCCAAGCTGCTCGCCAACGGCGACCGCTGGGAGCGCGAGATCGCGAGCCGCATCGCGCTCGACGCGCCGTACCGGTGAGGTGAGGGCATGACGATTCCCGACCTGTTCTTCTTCCTGTTCGCGGGCATCTGCATCGCCTCCGCGGTGATGGTGATCGCCGCGCGCAACCCCGTGCATTCGGTGCTGTTCCTGATCCTGGCCTTCGTCAACGCCGCGGGCCTGTTCATGCTGCTGGGCGCCGAATTCCTCGCCATGATCCTGGTCGTGGTCTATGTCGGCGCCGTCGCGGTGCTGTTCCTGTTCGTGATCATGATGCTCGACGTCGATTTCACCGAGCTGCGGCAGGGCTTCCTCGAATACCTTCCGGTGGGCCTGCTGATCGGCGGCATCTTCTTCTTCGAGCTGGCGCTGGTCGCCGGCGGCTGGGTGCTCAATCCGGCGGTGACCAGGTCGGTGACGGCGCCGATCGCGCCGAACGTCAGCAACGTCGAGGCGCTCGGCCTCGTGCTCTACACCCGCTACGTCCACTACTTCCAGCTCGCCGGGGCGGTGCTGCTGGTGGCCATGATCGGCGCGATCGTGCTGACGCTGCGCCACAAGGTGAGCGTCAAGCGCCAGAGCATCCCGGTGCAGAACGCGCGCTCCAAGGCCACCGCCATGGATGTCCGCAAGGTCGCCAGCGGGCAGGGCTTGCGCGACGCCGATGCTCAGGAGTGGGTGCGATGATGGTCGGTCTCGGGCACTATCTGGTGGTCGCCGCGATCCTGTTCACGCTCGGGATCCTCGGCATCTTCCTCAATCGCAAGAACGTCATCATCATCCTGATGTCGGTCGAGCTGATCCTGCTCGCCGTCAACATCAACCTGGTGGCGTTCTCGTCGTTCCTCAACGACATCGTGGGGCAGGTGTTCGCGCTGCTGGTGCTGACGGTCGCGGCGGCGGAAGCGGCGATCGGGCTGGCCGTGCTGGTGGTGTTCTATCGCAACCGCGGCTCGATCGCGGTCGAAGACATCAATCTGATGAAGGGCTGACGGGCAGATGATTCAGGCGATTGTTTTCCTGCCGCTCCTCGGCGCGGTTCTCGCGGGGCTGATCGCGCTGTTCGGGGCGCATGCGCGCCACCCGAGCGGCGACGACATGGAGCACGGCGACCACGGCCATGCGGTCGACGGCCACGCTATGGCCGCGACGCACGACGACGGCCACGGCCACGACGATCACGCGGTCGAGCCGCCGGCGGCCGGCTCCCGGACCGCCGAGGTCGTCACCACCGTGCTGCTGCTGGCGGCGGCGGCGCTGTCCTGGGTCACGTTCGTCGACGTCGGCTTCTCCCACCACGACGTGCGCCTGGCGCTGTTGCCGTGGATCAGCTCCGGCGACCTCCAGGTCGCCTGGACCCTGCGGGTCGACACCCTGACCGCGGTCATGCTGGTGGTGGTGACGACGGTGTCGTCGCTCGTGCATCTCTACTCGATCGGCTACATGCACGAAGATCCGTGCCGGCCGCGGTTCATGGCCTACCTGTCGCTGTTCACCTTCGCCATGCTAATGCTGGTGACCGCCGACAACCTGGTGCAGATGTTCTTCGGCTGGGAAGGCGTCGGTCTCGCTAGCTACCTGCTGATCGGTTTCTGGTTCCAGAAGCCCTCCGCCAATGCCGCCGCCATCAAGGCCTTCGTGGTGAACCGGGTCGGCGATTTCGGCTTCGCGCTTGGCATCTTCGCGATCTTCGCGCTGGTGGGGTCGACCGATTTCGACACCATCTTCGCCGCGGCTCCCGGCCTGACCGGCAAGACCATCCCCTTCTTCGGCTGGCAGGCCGACGCGCTGACCCTGACCTGCCTGCTGCTGTTCATGGGCGCGATGGGCAAGTCGGCCCAGTTCCTACTGCACACCTGGTTGCCGGACGCCATGGAAGGCCCGACGCCGGTGTCCGCCCTGATCCATGCCGCGACCATGGTCACCGCCGGGGTCTTCATGGTGGCGCGGCTGTCGCCGCTGTTCGAGCTGGCGCCCACGGCCCAGGCCTTCGTGATGTTCATCGGCGCCACCACCGCGTTCTTCGCCGCCACCGTCGGCCTGGTGCAGAACGACATCAAGCGCATCGTCGCCTACTCGACCTGTTCGCAGCTCGGCTACATGTTCGTGGCGATGGGGGCGGGGGCGTATTCGGTGGGCATCTTCCACCTCTTCACCCATGCCTTCTTCAAGGCGCTGTTGTTCCTCGGCTCGGGCTCGGTGATCCACGCCATGCATCATGAGCAGGACATCCGCAACATGGGCGGGCTGATGCGCAAGATCCCCTTCACCTTCTTCATGATGTGTGTCGGCACCCTGGCGCTGACCGGCTTCCCGCTGTTCGCCGGCTACTTCTCCAAGGACGCGATCATCGAGTCGGCCTACGCCGCCCACAATCCGTTCGCGTCCTACGCCTTCCTGCTGACCGTGGTCGCCGCCGGCATGACCTCGTTCTATTCGTGGCGGCTGGTGTTCAAGACCTTCCTCGGCGAGCCGCACGATCAGCATCACTACGACGAAGCCCACGAGAGCCCGCTGGTGATGCTGATCCCGCTCGGCGTGCTGGCGTTGGGATCGATTCTCGCCGGCCTGCCGTTCAAGGAGCTGTTCGCCGGGCACCACGTCGAGGAGTTCTTCCGCGAGTCGCTGAAGATGAATCCGCAGATCATCGAGCACATGGAAGAGATTCCGCAGTGGGCGAGCCTGCTGCCGACGGTGATGATGGTGATGGGGCTGCTGGTGGCGATCCAGTTCTACATCCGCCGTCCGTACCTGCCGGTCGAGCTCGCCAGCCAGCACAAGCTGCTTTACGAATTCCTGCTCAACAAGTGGTACTTCGACGAGCTCTATGACGCCGTGCTGGTCAGGCCGACCAAGTGGCTCGGCCGCTTCCTGTGGAAGAAGGGCGACGGCCTCGTCATCGACGGCTTCGGCCCCGACGGGGTATCGGCCCGGGTGCTCGACGTCACCCGCGCCGCGGTCCGGCTGCAGACCGGCTATCTCTATCACTATGCCTTCGCGATGCTGATCGGCGTCGCCGGCCTCGTCACCTGGTTCATGTTCGGTCTTGGGGGCCAATAATGACAACCTGGCCCATTCTCTCGGTCGTCACCTTCCTGCCGGTGCTCGGCGCCGTGCTGGTCTATCTCAGCCGCGGCGACGACGAGCCGGCGCGGCGCAACGCGCGCTGGATCGCGCTGTGGACCACGCTGATCACCTTCGCGGTATCGGTGATCCTGGTGCTGCGCTTCGATCCCGCGCAACCCGGCTTCCAGTTCGTGGAGCAGGCTCCGTGGCTGTCGAGCACCATCAACTACCACATGGGCGTCGACGGCATTTCGCTGCCCTTCGTGATCCTGACCACGGCGCTGATGCCGTTCTGCATCCTGGCCAGCTGGAAGTCGGTCACGGTGCGGGTGCGCGAATACATGATGGCGTTCCTGGTGCTGGAAACGCTGATGGTGGGCACCTTCTCGGCGCTCGACCTGGTGCTGTTCTACCTGTTCTTCGAGGGTGGCCTGATCCCGATGTTCCTGATCATCGGGGTGTGGGGCGGACCGCGCCGGGTCTATGCCAGCTTCAAGTTCTTCCTCTACACGCTGCTCGGCTCGGTGCTGATGCTGCTGGCGGTGATGGCGCTGTACTGGAACGCCGGCACCACCGACATTCCGACCCTGATGCACACCGCGGTGCCGCGCTCGCTGCAGACCTGGGCGTGGCTGGCCTTCTTCGCGTCGTTCGCGGTCAAGATGCCGATGTGGCCGGTGCATACCTGGCTGCCCGACGCCCACGTCGAGGCGCCGACGGCGGGGTCGGTGATTCTCGCCGCCATCCTGCTCAAGATGGGCGGTTACGGCTTCCTGCGGTTCTCGCTGCCGATGTTCCCGCTGGCGTCGCACGACTTCGCGCCGCTGGTCTACACCCTGTCGGTGATCGCGATCGTCTACACCTCGCTGGTCGCGCTGATGCAGGAAGACATCAAGAAGCTGATCGCCTATTCGTCGGTGGCCCACATGGGATTCGTCACCATGGGCATCTTCGCCGGGACCATGCAGGGCGTCTCCGGCGGCGTGTTCCAGATGGTGTCGCACGGCATCGTGTCGGGCGCGCTGTTCCTCTGCGTCGGCGTGGTCTACGACCGTCTCCACACCCGCGAGATCGCCGCCTATGGCGGCCTCGTCAACCGCATGCCGCTCTATGCCTTCGTGTTCATGGTCTTCACCATGGCCAATGTCGGGCTGCCCGGCACCTCCGGCTTCGTCGGCGAGTTCCTGACGCTGCTCGGCACCTTCAAGGTCAGCGTGCGCACGGCCACTTTCGCCACCCTCGGCGTGATCCTGTCGGCGGCCTACGCGCTGTGGCTCTACCG
This sequence comes from Xanthobacteraceae bacterium, assembly GCA_031291445.1. Classification (GTDB taxonomy): domain Bacteria; phylum Pseudomonadota; class Alphaproteobacteria; order Rhizobiales; family Xanthobacteraceae; genus Bradyrhizobium_A. Next base: position 80,705 of record JARLJA010000147.1, read on the forward strand.
CAAGGTGATCTTCGGCGTGCTCGACAAGCCGAGCCTGGCGGGGATCAAGGACCTCACCTTGCGCGAAGGCATCATCCTGTTGCCGCTGGTGGTGCTGACCATCCTGTTCGGCGTCTACCCCAAGCCGGTGCTCGACATGTCGCAGGCATCCGTGCAGCAACTCGTTACCAACTACAGCCAGGCGATCGGGGTCGTGAAAGCGGCCGCGTTGCCATGATCGTCACGGGATGAGCAACATGACTTTCGCCGGATATTCCCTGCTTCCCGTGCTGCCCGAGATCGTGCTGGCGCTCGGCGCGATGGTGCTGCTGATGATCGGCGCGTTCCGGGGGCAGGGGGCGACCCCGGCCATCACCGTGCTCGCCGTGCTGCTCCTGGTGGCGGCGGGCGCGCTGGAGCTGTGGCTGCCGGCGGGCCGGCTGGTCACCTTCGCCGGCGGCTTCGTGGTCGACGATTTCGCGCGCTTCCTCAAGATCCTGGCGCTGATCGGGTCCGGCGTCACCCTGATCCTGGCGCGCGACTTCCTGTCCGACCCGTCGCGCCGCATCTTCGAGTTCGCCATCCTGGTGCTGCTGTCGAGCGTCGGCATGATGGTGCTGATCTCGGCGGCCGACCTGATCACGCTGTATCTCGGCCTCGAACTGATGAGCCTCGCGCTCTACGTCGTCGCCGCCAGCCAGCGCGACAACGCCAAGTCGACCGAGGCCGGACTGAAGTATTTCGTGCTCGGCGCGCTGTCGTCGGGCATGCTGCTCTACGGTGCCTCGCTGGTCTACGGCTTCACCGGCACCGTGATGTTCAGCGGCATCGCCGCCGCGGCGACCACCGGCAGCCTCGGCATCGTGTTCGGCATCGTCTTCGTGCTGGCCGGCCTGTGCTTCAAGGTTTCCGCCGTGCCGTTCCACATGTGGACGCCCGACGTCTACGAGGGCGCGCCGACCCCGGTGACCGCGTTCTTCGCCTCGGCGCCGAAGGTCGCGGCGCTCGCCGTCTTCACCCGCGTCGCGCTCACCGCGTTCCCCGGCATCAAGCACGACTGGCAGCAGATCGTGGTGTTCGTCTCGATCGCCTCCATGGTGCTGGGCTCGTTCGCCGCGATCGGCCAGACCAACATCAAGCGCCTGATGGCCTATTCCTCCATCGGCCACATGGGTTTCGCGCTGATCGGGCTGGCCGCCGGCACCGCCGAGGGCGCGCAGGGCATCCTGGTCTACATCTCGATCTACGTGGCGATGACGCTGGCGTCATTCTCGGTCATCCTGGCGATGAAGCGCAACGGCCAGGCGGTGGAGACGATTGCCGACTTCGCCGGCCTGTCCCGGACCAACCCGCTGCTGGCGTTCTTCTTCGCGATGCTGCTGTTCTCGCTCGCCGGCGTGCCGCCGCTCGCCGGCTTCTTCGCCAAGTGGTACGTGTTCGTGGCGGCAATCAAGGCCGGAATGTTCACGCTCGCCGTCGTCGGCGTGCTGGCCAGCGTGGTCGGCGCTTTCTACTATCTCAACATCGTCAAGGTGATGTATTTCGACGAGCCGGCCGGCGCGGTCGATCCGGTGCGGATCGAACTGCGGACCGTGCTGGCGATCGCCGGCACCTTCAACATCCTGTTCTTCGTCTACCCGGCGCCGCTCGTGAGCATGGCGGCGGCTGCGGCGAAGTCGTTGTTCTGAGATGGGATTCGCGCTCGGTCCGCTGGCACTCTCGGCACACACGAGGCTCGAGGCGTTCGAGAGCATCGGCTCGACCAACGCGGAAGCCGTGAGCCGCGCCCGTGCCGGCGAGCGCGGGCCGCTGTGGTTCGTGACCGATCGCCAGACCTCCGGCCGCGGGCGCCGCGACCGCGCCTGGCAGTCGCCGCCAGGCAATCTCGCCGCCAGCATTCTCGAGGTCATGGACGTGGCGCCGGCCGCCGCCGCGACCCTGGGATTCGCCGCAGGCGTCGCGCTCGAGGGCGCGCTGCAGGCGGTCAGCGTCGAGGCGCGAATGCGCGCGGCGGGGCTCGACGCCATCCGGTTCGCCCTGAAGTGGCCGAACGACTTGCTCGCCGGCGGCCGCAAGCTGTCGGGCATTCTTCTCGAGGCCGAGCCGGCCGCTTCCGGCGGACTCGCCGTGGTGGTGGGGATCGGGGTCAACGTCGTGGCGGCGCCCGAGGCGACGATGTTTCCCGCCACCTCGCTGCATGGGCTCGGCATTCATGTCGGCGCGGCGGAACTGTTCACGGCGCTGGCCGAAGAATGGGCGCGGCTGAAGGCGCTGTGGGACAACGGTCGCGGCTTCGCGCTGATCCGCAAGCTGTGGCTCGAGCGCGCCTCCGGCCTTGGCGGCGAGGTCAGCGTGCGGCTCGCTGAGGCGACCGTCTCCGGTGTGTTCGAGACCATCGACGACGCCGGCTGCCTGGTGGTCAGGACCGCGTCGGGCGAGCGGGTGCCGGTGTCCGCCGGCGACGTCTATTTTGGCGCCGCGGCGTCGGTGGGAGCTGCCTGAATGGCGCGGCCGGATGAACTGACCTTCCTTCCGCTCGGCGGAGTGGGCGAGATCGGGATGAACCTCTCGGTCTATGGCCTGGGCAACCGTCACCAGAGGAGCTTCCTCGCGGTCGACCTCGGCGTCTCGTTCGGCGACGAGGAGCACCTGCCGGGCATCGACCTGGTGATGCCCGACGTCAGCTTCCTCGAGCGCGAGCGCAAGAACCTCGTCGGTATCGTGCTGACCCACGCCCACGAAGACCACTTCGGCGCCATCATCGATCTGTGGCCGCGGCTGCGCGTGCCGATCTACGCCACCGCCTTCAGCGCCGCGCTGTTCGAGGCGAAACGCGCCGCCGAGCGCAATGCGCCTGAGATCCCCATCACCGTGGTGCCGTCGGGCGGGCGGATCGACCTCGGCCCGTTCAATGTCGAGTTCATTCCGGTGGCGCACTCGATCCCGGAATCCCACGCACTGGCGATCCGCACCTCGGCGGGGGTGGTGCTCCATACCGGCGACTGGAAGATCGATCCGACGCCGGTGATCGGTCCGCCGACCGACGAGCGCCGCCTGCGCGAGCTCGGCGACGAGGGGGTCCTGGCGCTGGTCGGGGATTCCACCAATGCCGTGCGGGAGGGCCGCTCGCCGTCGGAAACCGAGGTCGCCGCCGCGATTGCAGGCATCATCAAGCAGGCGCGGGGCCGCGTCGCGGTCACGACCTTCGCCTCCAACGTCGCGCGCATTCGCGCCGTGGCCGACGCGGCGCGGGCCGCCGACCGCGAGGTCGTGGTGATCGGCCGAGCCATGGAGCGGGTCAGCCAGGTCGCCCGCGAGCAGGGCCTGCTCGACGGCGTTCGCGAGTTTCGCAGCGCCCACATGTACGGCCACTTGCCGCCCGACAAGGTGGTGGCGCTTTGCACCGGCAGCCAGGGCGAGCCGCGCGCCGCGCTGGCGCGCATCGCCAACGACGACCACCCGGAGATCACCCTCAACAAGGGCGACTGCGTGATCTTCTCCTCGCGCACCATTCCGGGCAACGAAAAGGCGGTCAGTTCGATCGTCAACGCTCTGGTGACGCAGGGCATCGAGATCGTGACCGACCGCACCCATCTGGTCCACGTCTCGGGACATCCGCGCCGCGACGAACTGCGCCAGATGATTTCCTGGGTTCGGCCGCAGCTGCTGGTGCCGGTGCACGGCGAGGCGCTGCACCTCGCCGAGCACGCCGAGCTGGCCCGCGCCGCCGGGGTGCCCAAGGTGATCACCTGCCGCAACGGCGACGTCGTCCGGTTCGGGCCCGGCGACCCCGCGGTGATCGATCAGGTGCCGGCGGGCCGTCTCTACAAGGACGGTCTGCTGCTCGAAGGGGCCAAGGCCCGCGCGGTGGCGGAGCGGCGGCGGCTGTCGTTCGCGGGCTGCACCTTCGTCTCGATCGCGCTCACGGAGAAGGGCGAGCTCGCCGACGATCCCGAGGTCGAACTGGTCGGCATTCCGGAGAAGAACGCGGCCGGCGAGGACATCGCCGACGAGGTGTTCGACCTGGTGGTGTCGACGGTGGAGAACCTGCCGCGGGCCCGTCGCCGCGACGCCGATGCGGTGGCGGAATCGCTGCGCCGGGCCGTGCGCGCGTCGATTGCCGAGCAGTGGGGCAAGAAAACCCTCTGCATCGTGCACGTCCTGATGGTGTAGAACGGAGCACGGGATGCCCGCGCCGGAGCACGGCGCCGGCGCGCGTTGAACGAGGAGGACACCATGCTCGGCCGGCTCAACCACGTGGCGATCGCGGTGCGCGACGCCAAATCGGCGGCGAAGATTTACGGCAAGGCGTTCGGAGCGGAGATCTCCGAGGCGGTCGCGCTGCCCGACCACGGCGTGATCACCGTGTTCGCGACGCTGCCCAACACCAAGATCGAGTTCATCGAGCCGCTCGGCGAAGCCTCGCCGATCGCCAAGTTCGTCGAGCGCAACGCCGACGGCGGCATCCACCATCTGTGCTACGAGGTGCCCGACATCATCGCCGCGCGCGATCAACTGATCCGCGAGGGTGCCCGCGTGCTCGGCGACGGCGTTCCGAAGATCGGCGCCCACGGCAAGCCGGTGCTGTTCCTGCATCCCAAGGACTTTTCCGGCGCGCTGGTCGAGATCGAGCAGACCTGACGCCATGTCGCTCTCGTCCGCGATCGCGATCTATTTCGTGCTGTGGTGGGTCGTGCTGTTCGCCGTGCTGCCGTTCGGCGTGCGCAACCAGTTCGAGGCCGACGCGGAGGCGGTGCCGGGATCGGATCCCGGCGCGCCGGTGCTGCCAAGAATGGTGCAGAAACTGATCTGGACCACGGTGGTGTCGCTGCTGATCTTTGCCGTCGCCGCGTGGGCCTACCAGCGCGGCTATCTCGGGGTCGACCGGCTGTCGCGGCTGATGGGGTTCTCGTTCTGACGCCAGGTTCTGAAGCGCGATAGACGTCCAAACATATCCGGTTGCGCGCAATCGATTACGCCTGCACGCGCGGCGCCGGCGAGGGCGCGGCACGAATAGACGACAGGACATCGGGACAAAAAAAAGCAGGGCAAAAGCCCTGCTTAAAAACCGTGTCGACCCTATTGCCCCCACCTTGCTTGAGGTTCTGCGATTGCTTGTGTGGGGAGACGCAGCTTGATGCGCGTCAGGGCTCCTCCCGAGACTTGGACCACCAGACGTGATCGCTTGGATCAGCCTGAGCTTTCAAACTAACCGATCCGTTTTGGTTTGTCACTCTTTTCGGCAACAAATGTCCAAAAAATTGCCATCCGTTAAATCATCGTTTCAAGGGGCGGAAATATGACAGTTTTTGCGGTTTGAGCGGTGATTTCCACCTGAAACAGTCGGCGGCGCCAACGCGCCGCTCCGTGGTCCGCAGGTGCATTGCAATGAGGCGCTGGTTCCTTCTTGGGCACATGTGTCTGACCGAGGGGGGCCGGGCGCACCCCGGACAGCAGTATTCGCGCGGGAACGTACCGCCGGGCCGTCCGTGAGCGAACGGCGGGTGAACGAAACGGCGCCGCGAGCCGCGGCCGGCCCGGTCGGCAAGGCGCTGCGCGACTGCCGATTTGTCTCGCCCGCAGATAGCAGGCAGCGTCGATTTTCCGGGTCGGTGCTTGTGTTTTGGACGCCGATCCGGTTTCACTGCTCGGATATCCCCCTTCAGCGATTCTAGAGTACCGGCCATGCAACTGTCGCGTTTCTTTCTGCCCATCCTCAAGGAGACGCCGAAAGAGGCGGAGATCGTGTCGCATCGGCTGATGCTGCGCGCCGGCATGCTGCGCCAGCAGGCGGCCGGAATCTATTCCTGGCTGCCGCTCGGCTGGCGGGTGCTGCAGAAGGTCGAGCAGATCGTGCGCGAGGAGCAGAACCGCGCCGGCGCCATCGAACTCCTGATGCCGACCCTGCAGCTCGCCGATCTGTGGCGGGAGAGCGGGCGCTACGACGCCTACGGCCCCGAAATGCTGCGGATCCAGGACCGTCACAAGCGCGATCTGCTCTACGGTCCGACCAACGAAGAGATGATCACCGAGATCTTCCGCAGCTACGTCAAGTCGTACAAGAGCCTGCCGCTGAACCTCTATCACATCCAGTGGAAGTTCCGCGACGAGCAGCGCCCGCGGTTCGGCGTGATGCGCGGCCGCGAATTCCTGATGAAGGACGCCTATTCGTTCGACCTCGACAAGGACGCGGCGCGCCTCAGCTACAACAAGATGTTCGTCGCCTACCTGCGGACCTTCGCGCGCATGGGTCTCAAGGCGATCCCGATGCAGGCCGAGACCGGCCCGATCGGCGGCGACCTGTCCCACGAGTTCATCGTGCTGGCCGAAACCGGGGAGTCCGGGGTCTATTGCCACCGCGACGTCCTCGACCTGCCGGTGCCCGACGAGACCGTCGACTACGACGGCGACCTGACGCCGTTGATCCGCCAGTGGACCGAGCTCTACGCTGCCACCGAGGACGTCCACGATGCGGCGCGCTACGAGCGCGAGGTGCCCGAAGCCAAGCGCCTGCACACCCGCGGCATCGAGGTCGGCCAGATCTTCTATTTCGGCACCAAGTATTCCGACGCCATGAAGGCGCTGGTGATGGGCCCGGACGGCAGCGAGCGGCCGATCCACGGCGGCTCCTACGGCGTCGGCGTGTCGCGGCTCTTGGGCGCGATCATCGAGGCCTCCCACGACGAAGCCGGGATCATCTGGCCGGAGGCGGTGGCGCCGTTCCGTGTCGCGCTGCTCAATCTCAAGCAGGGCGGCGCCGACACCGACGCCGCCTGCGCCCGCCTCTACGCGGCGCTGACGGCGAGGGGGATCGACGTGCTCTACGACGACCGCGACGAGCGCCCCGGCGCGAAGTTTGCCACCGCGGACCTGATCGGCATTCCGTGGCAGGTGCTGGTGGGGCCGAAGGGACTGGCCGAAGGCAAGGTCGAGCTGAAGCGGCGCGCCGATGGCGCGCGCGAGCTGCTTACCCCGGACGATGTCGTCGCCCGCCTGACCGCTCCCGTATCGGCTTGAGGCTCCGCCGCATGTCGCGACCTGAATTAGCCCCAATCGTGTGAAATCCATGATGTGGATGATACGATGAGTGAGCCGATCCGAACCGCCCCCTTCGCTCCATTCGAATGGATGCTGTCGACCCGCTACCTGCGGGCGCGCCGTAAAGAGGGGTTCATTTCCGTCATCGCGGGTTTTTCGTTTCTCGGCATCATGCTGGGGGTTGCGACCCTCATCATCGTGATGGCGGTGATGAACGGCTTCCGCAAGGAACTGCTGAGCAAGATCCTCGGCCTCAACGGCCACCTCCTGGTCCAGCCGCTGGAATCGCCGCTGACCGACTGGAAGGACGTCGCCGAACGCATCAGCGCGGTCGACGGCATCAAGCTCGCCGCGCCGATCGTCGAGGGCCAGGCGCTGGCGTCGTCGCCGTTCAACGCCTCCGGCGTGCTGGTGCGCGGCATCCGCTCGGCCGACCTCAACAGCCTCGCCTCCATCGCCAGGAACATCAAGCAGGGCACCATCGAGGGATTCGACGAAGGGCAGGGGGTCGCGATCGGCCGCAGGCTGGCCGACCAGCTCTCGATCCATGCCGGCGACTCGGTGACCCTGGTGCAGCCGCGCGGCGCGGTGACGCCGATGGGGGTGACGCCGCGGATCAAGACCTACCGGGTCGCGGCGGTGTTCGAGATCGGGATGTCGGAATACGATTCCTCGGTGGTGTTCATGCCGCTCGCCGAGGCGCAGACCTATTTCGGCCGCGCCAACGACGTCACCGCGATCGAGGTCTACACCAACAATCCGGACCGCATCGACACCTTCCGCAAGACCGTGACCGAGGCGGCGGGACGGCCGATCTTCCTGGTCGACTGGCGACAGCGCAACTCCACCTTCTTCAACGCGCTGCAGGTCGAGCGCAACGTCATGTTCCTGATCCTGACGCTGATCGTCCTGGTGGCGGCGCTCAACATCGTCTCCGGCCTGATCATGCTGGTGAAGGACAAGGGCAGTGACATCGCCATCCTGCGCACCATGGGGGCGACGCAGGGCTCGATCATGCGCGTGTTCCTGATCACCGGCGCGGCCATCGGCGTGGTCGGCACCATCGTCGGCTTTCTCGTCGGGCTGCTGATCTGCCTGAACATCGAGGGCATCCGCCAGTTCCTGTCGTGGCTGACGAGCACCGAGCTGTTTTCTCCCGAGCTGTATTTCCTGTCCAAGCTGCCGGCCGAGATCGACGTCGCGGAGACCGCGGCCGTGGTGATCATGGCGCTGACGCTGTCGTTCCTGGCAACGCTCTATCCCTCGTGGCGCGCGGCGCGGCTCGATCCCGTCGACGCGCTCCGCTACGAGTAGGGCCGCGGCGATGACGCAGGATGCCGAGGACGTACCGGTCGTCTACCTCCACGATATCAGCCGCAGCTACCTGCAGGGCGCTTCGACGCTGACCATCCTCGACGGCGCACGGCTCGCGCTGTGGGCCGGGCAGTCGGTGGCGCTGGTGGCGCCCTCGGGCTCCGGCAAATCGACGCTGCTCCACATCGCCGGCCTGCTCGAGAGCCCGGACAGCGGCGAGGTCTATATTGCCGGCACGCCGACCTCGGGCCTGTCGGACGGCGACCGCACCCAGATCCGCCGCACCGAGATCGGCTTCGTCTATCAGTCCCACCGGCTGCTGCCGGAGTTCACGGCGCTCGAGAACGTCATGCTGCCGCAGATGATCCGGGGACTGAAGAAGTCGGAGACGGTGCAGCGCGCCAAGGAGATCCTCGCCTATCTTGGGCTCGGCGAGCGCATCACTCACCGGCCCGCCGAATTGTCCGGTGGCGAGCAGCAGCGGGTCGCCATCGCCCGCGCGGTCGCCAACGCGCCGCGCATCCTGCTCGCCGATGAGCCCACCGGAAATCTCGATCCGCACACCGCCGACCACGTGTTCCACGCGCTGATGCAGCTGGTGCGCGCCACCCAGGTGGCGATGCTGATCGCGACCCACAACATGGACCTCGCCGCCCGCATGGACCGCCGGGTCTCGATCGAGAACGGCCACGTGGTGGAGCTGGACTAGCCTGGATGTGCCGGCGGCGGAGCGAACGCCTGACTAAACCATCGCTTTAAGATACCGTCGGATACACGTCGCGCCGGCGACCACCGGATCGGGGCCGAGGTTTCTGTCCGCCGGGATCGCAGGATAGTTTGATCGCGGCGGATGAATCCACCTTGATCCGAGGCGCCGGAGGCTCATATTTGCAGCATGCAAGTCATTTTCGAACCTGTGAAGATTTCCGAGGGCAACTGGCAGATCAAGTGCCACTGTCCCGGCGGCAAGATCGACTACGTCACCGGCTTCCTGGACGAACTCTCGATCCAGAACTGGCTGGCGACGGAGCATCGGGATCATTGGCTCCGGGTGCGGGGCTATCAGCCGTGAGGCAGCCCAGGTGCCCGAGGGGGTAGCCCGGCGAGCCTGCCAAGTTGCCAACCGCCTCGCAGCAGGGCGCGCCACCGTTAACCAATCGCCTTATTTCAGCGGTGATCATTCCAGCCGGCCAGCGGCCTTGGCTTGACTTCAGGAACAAAAAAGGAACAATGTTCTTTATATGTTCCTGGTTGCTGGTTCGTGCTTGTGGGCCCAGGCCCGCCGGGGCGGACATCGAAGCAACCGTCCTCAAGCCGAACCTGGAGATCCGCCATGCTGAGGTTGTTCGTCGAAGAGGCCGCCGCGCTGGCGTCCATCGCACTGTTCGTCGGGATGATTGCGGTCTGGGCCCAGGTGATTCCACAGCTCTGACGCGGGCGGATGTGGAAGCCTGTGAACAATCAGGACTGGCATGGCCGGCGGGGCGAGGCGGCTGGGCTGCGCCGTGGACAGCCGCGCCACCGCCGGTCACCATGGGCGCCTTGAGTCGGCCGGCCGCACCGTGAGAGGCGCGACAGTGGCCGCTCGGTCCTCCCGATCAAGGCCTCCGCCACCGTCATGAGTTCCGCCGGATTCGTTCATCTCCACGTCCACTCCGCCTATTCGCTGTTGCGCGGCTCGATCAAGGTCGGAACCCTGGCGGAACTGGCCAAGGCCGACCAGCAGCCGGCGCTGGCGCTGACCGACACCGACAACATGTTCGGTGCCCTGGAATTCTCCGACAAGCTCGCGGGCTACGGCATCCAGCCGATCGTCGGCTGCGAGCTGGCGGTGGATTTCGGCGACCTCGAGCCCGGCACCCGCGGGGTGCTGGCGGCCGGGCCGGCACGGATCGTGCTGCTGGCGGCGCGGGAATCCGGCTACCGCAGCCTGATGCGGCTGAACTCCCGCGCCTTCCTCGAAACCCCGGTGCACCAGACGCCGCACATCAAGTTCGAGTGGCTGGCCGATCAGGCCGAGGGTCTGATCGCGCTGACCGGCGGCCCCGACGGTCCGATCTCGCTGGCGATCACCGCCGAACACGCGGCATTGGCCGCGAGCCGCTGCGATCGCCTGGCCGGGATCTTCGGCGACCGGCTCTACATCGAGCTGCAGCGCCACGGCGTCGAGGCCGAACGCCGCGCCGAGCCGGCGCTGATCGATCTCGCCTATGCCAAGGGCCTGCCGCTGGTCGCCACCAACCAACCGTTCTTCGCGACCGCCGACGACTTCGAGGCCCATGACGCGCTCTTGTGCATCGCCGGCGGGCGGCTCTTGGCCGAGACCGACCGGGTGCAGCTGACGCCGGATCACCGCTTCAAGTCGCGCTCGGAAATGGCGGTGCTGTTCGCCGACCTGCCCGAGGCGCTGGCGTCCACCGTGGAGATCGCCGAGCGCTGCGCCTACCGGCCACTGACGCGCAAACCGATCCTGCCGCGCTTCACGGTCGGCGCCGACAGCGGCGGCAACGCCGTGAGCGAGGAGACCGCCGAGGTCCGCCGCCAGGCGGAGCAGGGGCTGACGGCCCGGATCGCGGCCCACGGCCTCGCCCAGGGCATGAGCGAAGAGGACTATCGCTCCCGCCTGAACTTCGAGCTCGACGTCATCACCCGCATGAACTACGCGGGCTACTTCCTGATCGTGTCCGACTTCATCAAATGGGCGAAGTCGCAAGGCATTCCGGTCGGCCCCGGCCGTGGCTCCGGCGCCGGCTCGCTGGTGGCCTATGCGCTCACCATCACCGACCTCGATCCGCTCCGCTTCGGGCTGCTGTTTGAGCGTTTCCTCAATCCCGAACGCGTCTCGATGCCGGACTTCGACATCGACTTCTGCCAGGACCGCCGCGACGAGGTCATCCGCTACGTCCAGGAGCGCTACGGGCGCGACCAGGTGGCGCAGATCATCACTTTCGGAACGCTGCAGGCGCGCGGCGTGCTGCGCGACGTCGGCCGCGTGCTGCAGATGCCCTACGGCCAGGTCGACAAGCTGACCAAGCTGGTGCCGCAGAACCCGGCGGCGCCGGTGACGCTTTCCGCCGCGATCGCCGGCGAGCCGAAGCTGCAGGCGTTCCGCGACGAGGATCCGGTGGTGGCGCGGGCCTTCGACATCGCCCAGAAGCTCGAGGGTCTGACCCGCCACGCCTCGACCCACGCCGCCGGCATCGTGATCGGCGACCGCCCGCTCAGCGAACTGGTGCCGCTCTATCGCGATCCCAAGTCCGACATGCCGGTGACCCAGTTCAACATGAAGTGGGTCGAGCCGGCGGGGCTGGTGAAGTTCGACTTCCTCGGACTGAAGACGCTCACGGTGCTCGACGTCGCCGTCAAGCTGCTGGCGCGGCGCGGCATCGCGCTCGATCTCGGCCTGCTGCCGATCGACGACGCCGAAAGTTACGCCATGCTGGCGCGCGGCGAGGTGGTCGGCGTGTTCCAGGTGGAAAGCCAGGGCATGCGGCGCGCGCTGGTCGACATGCGGCCGGACCGCTTCGAGGACATCATCGCGCTGGTGGCGCTCTATCGCCCGGGCCCGATGGCCAACATCCCGACCTACTGCGCCCGCAAACATGGCGACGAGGAGCCGGAATACCTGCATCCGATGCTCGAGCCGATCCTGAAGGAGACCTTCGGCGTCATCATCTACCAGGAGCAGGTGATGCAGATCGCGCAGGCGATGTCGGGCTATTCGCTCGGCGAAGCCGACCTGCTGCGCCGCGCCATGGGCAAGAAGATCCGCGCCGAGATGGAGAAGCAGCGCGCGCGCTTCACGTCGGGCGCGGTGGAGCGCGGCATCGCCCAGAGCCAGGCCGACACCATCTTCGAGCTGTTGGCGAAGTTCGCCGACTACGGCTTCAACAAGAGCCACGCGGCGGCCTACGCGCTGGTGTCGTACCATACCGCCTACATGAAGGCGCATTACCCGGTCGAGTTCATCGCCGCGTCGATGACGCTCGACATGAGCAACACCGACAAGCTGTCGGAATTCCGTGCCGAGGCGCAGCGGCTCGGCATTCGCGTCGAGCCGCCGTCGATCAACCGCTCGGGCGTGACCTTCGACGTCGCCGACGGCAAGATCTTCTACGCGCTGGCCGCGCTCAAGGGCGTCGGCGCCCATGCGGTTCAGCTGATCGTCGAGGCCCGCGGCGACAAGCCGTTCACCTCGATCGCGGACTTCGCCGCCCGCGTCAGCCCCAAGGCGATCAACAAGCGCGTGCTGGAAAGCCTCGCCGCCGCCGGCGCTTTCGACGAACTGGATTCCAACCGTGCCCGCGTCTTCGCCGGCGCCGACGCCGTCCTCGCCGCCTGCCAGCGCAGCCACGAGGAGCAGACGCTGGGGCAGAACGACATGTTCGGCAATCTCGCCGATGCGCCGTCGGTGATCCTGCCGGCGCTCGAGCCCTGGCTGCCCGCCGAGCGGCTGCAGCGCGAATACGACGCCATCGGCTTCTTCCTGTCGGGTCACCCGCTCGACGACTACCAGACCGTGCTGAAGCGCCTGAACGTGCAGTCCTGGGCCGAGTTCTCCAGGGCGGTCAAGAACGGCCGCACCGCGGGGAAGGTCGCCGCCACCGTGGTGTCGCGGATGGAGCGCCGCACCAAGACCGGCAACAAGATGGGCATCATCGGCCTGTCGGATCCGACCGGGCATTTCGAGGCGGTGCTGTTCTCAGAGGCGCTGGGCCAGTTCCGCGACATGCTGGAGCCGGGCCTGGTGGTGTTGCTGCAGCTCGGCGCCGAGCTGCAGGGCGACGAGATCCGCGCCCGCATCAACAACGTCGAACTGCTCGACCAGGCCGCCGCCAAGACGCCGATGGCGCTGAAGATCTTCGTGCGCGACGCCAAGCCGCTGGAGTCGATCGCCAAGCGGCTGGCGATGCCGGAGGCCGCCGCGGGCGGCAACGGCAAACCGCTGCCGGTCCGTCCGTCGCCGCCGCTCGCGGTGGCACGGCCGGGCGGCAGCGACGGCGAGGTCAGCCTGGTCATGATGCTCGACCTCGAGACCGAGGTCGAACTCAAGCTGCCCGGCCGCTTCAGGGTCTCGCCCCAGATCGCCGGCGCGCTCAAGGCGGTCGCCGGGGTGATCGACGTCCAGACGTTGTAGGCGGCTCGGCCGAACCGCTCGTTGCCTTCCCGCGGGTTGCGTGTGCGGTGCGATGCCGCATGCAGAGCCGACGCCGGGATCTCTTGGCGGCTGTTTTCGTTCAAGTCATGTTCAGCAAGCCACGTGCTGAATGCCCTGCAATCCTGAGCAAGGTGGTTCGACACCCACCGAGAGGCTGTCCATGGCGTTGACCAGACTGTGTTCGACCTTCGTGATCTGCGTGAGTCTGTTCGTTGCCGCGCTGGTTGCGCCCGCCGCGGCGCAGCAGCCCGAGAAACGCATCGCGCTGGTCATCGGCAACGGCGCCTATGCCAAGTCGCCGCTGGCGACGGCGGCCAATGACGCCGGCCTGGTCGCGCAGACGTTGCAGGCGGCGGGCTTCGACGTGGTCGGGGCGCGCGATCTCGACGGGGACAGCCTGCGCAAGAGCTTGCGCGATTTCATCCAGAAGGCCGAGACGTCGGGCCCTGGCGCCGTGGCCATGGTCTATCTTGCCGGCTACGGCGTGCAGCTCGCCGGCGAGAACTACTTCATCCCGGTCGATTCCGCGGTGACGCGCGACACCGACATCCCGATCGAGGGGCTGCGGGTCAGCGACTATCTGCGGGAGCTCGCGGCGCTTCCACTCAAGGCCACCATCGTGGTGCTCGACGCCGCCCGCGCCCAGCCCTTCGTGCAGGGCTCGATCGCCAGCGGCCTGGCGCTGGCCGATCCCGATCCGCACATGCTGATCGCCTTCAACGCCGCGCCGGGAACCGTGGCGCCGGACGAACCCGGACCCTATGGCGCCTACGCCCAGGCGCTTGCCGAGATGATCCGAACCGGCGGCCTGCAACTGCCCGAGCTGTTCGACCGGCTTCGGCTGCGCGTCAACGAGGTGACCAAGGGCGCGCAGGTGCCCTGGAATGCCCAGAAGATCGACGCGCCGTTCGTATTCTTCGACCGCGCTCCCGATGCGCCGGCAACGGCGGGGGCCGACCAGGCCGCCGCGGCGCGCGACAAGCCGATCCGCGCGCTAGGCGTGCAGGACGCCTATGCCGCGGTGGTCGAACGCGACACACTGCAGGGCTACGAGGACTTCCTGACGGCCTATCCCGGCGATCCCCTGGCGGGGCGGGTGCGCGCCATCATCGCGGCGCGGCGCGAGGCGATCACCTGGCGGCGCAGTTATCGCGCCGACACGCCCGAGGCCTACTGGTCGTATCTGCGGCGCTATCCCGACGGTCCGCACGCCGCCGACGCCCGGCGCCGTCTCGCCGTTCTCGCCGCCGCGCTCCAGCCGCCGCAGAGTTTCGCGTCGATCGACTACGACGTGCCGCCACCGCCGCCGGACGAGGTGGTGTATGTCGATCGCCCCGTGCTGATGTTCAGCGATCCCGACTTCGGCTTCGCGCCGCCGCCACCGCCGCCGATATTCTTCCTGCCGCCGCCGCCGCCGGATTTCGTGGTGCTGCCGCCGCCGTTCGCCCCGGTCGGGCTGTTCATCCTGCCGCAGCCGGTGTTCGTGCCGATCCCGCTGTTCGTCCGGCCGCCGGTCTATGTCGCGCCGCCTGCGAACAATGTCATTTTCAACAACATTCACAACACCACGGTGATCAACAACGTCATCAACCAGCCGCCGCCGGCCGGACCGGGCGGGCCGAACGCGCCGGCCGGCGGCGCGGCGGGCGCAGGGGCGGGCGCCACACTGCCGCCGTCGGTGCAGCAGCGGGCGTCCCTGATCCAGCAGGGCAAGGCGCCGCTGCCGCCGAGCGCCTCGATCAATCCCGCAATCAAGACCCAGGTGCCGGGCGGGCCGGGGCGCGCGCCGCTGGTGCGGCCGAACGCGGTCACCCCGTCGCAGCCGGCCAATCTCGGGCAACAGCCGGGTCAAGGATTGCCGAAGGCCAATGCCTTGCCGGTTCCGGGAAGCCACGGGTTGCCGCCGGCGCCGCCTTCGCCGGGCGCGGCCGGCAGCAAGCACCCGCCTGCCGGGCCCCCGCCGGGGGTCACCAATCGCGAGGTTGAGCCGCCCAGGGGCGGTCATGTAGGCGGGAACCCGCCACCGCCGGGTCCGGTCCGGCCCGGCCTCGCGCAGGAGGAATTGAAGAAGCCGGCGCCACCTCCGCCGCCGCCAAGGCCTGCGTCGACGCCGGTACAAAAGCCGTCACCGCCGCCAACTGCGCAGCACCCGCCGGCGCGCCCGCAGGTCCAGGCGGCGCCACACCCAGCGCCGCCGCCGCGCCCGGCTCCGCCACCACGGCCGGCCCCAC
>JARLJA010000148.1 GCA_031291445.1 Xanthobacteraceae bacterium
AATGCCGTCCTGGCTGCCGCCGGCTACAACTTCCGCCGCCTCATCAAATGGCTCAGCCTTCTGCTGTTCGAAATCTTCGCTCGCCCCAGCCTCGCACTCCGCCTCAGTCCAACCTGAAATCCAGGTTCTTCACGGCCGACTGACGACGTTCGCGCCAGAAATGAAAAGGCCACGCGGCTTGCGCCGCGTTGCCCTGTTCTTGAGAGACGAAACCCTTCAACCCGCCTTCTCAGTTGAACGGATAGTAGCGCAGCGAGAAGAAGGCGATGTTGTTGTTCGGGTTGAGCCCCTGGTTCGGCGTGCCGGCGCCGGTGGCAAGGCCCTGGAACGCGGTCAGCCTGACGTATTCGTACTGCGCGCCGACCCGGACCCGTCCCAGGTTGCCCTTGTAGGCGTCCTGCCAGAAGCCGATGGTGAACTCCTGGGTCTTCTGGACGTCGAAGGTGCAGGTGGTGCCCGCGATCGGGGTGTTGAAGGCGCCGGCCGAGGCCCCGGTGAAGCTCTGGTTCTGGCACCCGTTGTTGACGAAGGCGGCATTGCCCCAGCCGCCCTGGGTCCCGGCGACGGTCCATGCATTGGCGTAGGTCTGATCCTGGCCGTAATAAGCATAGACGTCGTTGCCCGCGAACGGATGGGCGACGGCGCCGACCAGGAAGCTCAGCTCGGTGATCGGGGTGAGCGCGCCGTTCGAACCGACCACCGCATCAGGCAGCTGGCTCGAGGTGTAGCGGCCGATGCCCTGGCCGTAGAGGATGCTGCCCTGCAGGTCGAGCACCTTCGGAAGCACCGGCAGCAGGACGTTGCCGCCGACGCCCCAGCCGAAGGTGACCTTCTGCGACCAGCTGTTCGGCGACGTGGTGTTGGCGACTTCGTCGGAGAACCAGCGCTGCACGCCGAGCACTTCGTAGTGGCCGAAGCCCGGATCGAGCGCGAACTTTTCGATGATGTCCGGCGCGACGTCGTTCGAGCACGTGGTGGTGCCGTTGAGGTGCGACGAGCCGGTACAGCTGTTGTTGATGCTGGTGACGACCGGCGCCGGCGGCGACACCGTCGCGGTGCTCGGCGAGCCCGGGAACACGGCGCCGGGCTGTTCGATCGAGACGCCGAACCAGGCCACCTTGTTCCAATCCTCGACGAAGCGGATCTGCGGGTTGCGCAGCCAGTCGAAGCCGACGACGTACTGCGCGTCGATGGTGAGTGGCACGTTCTCGTCGTTGGGCAGCATGCCGACCCGCTCCTGGGTCATGAGGCTCCACGCCTGACCGGCCGCGATGTGCAGGTGGTAGGTGTCGTTGTCGTACTGCGCGAATGCCTGCCGGATGCGCGGCGTGAAGCTGTTGCTCTCGCGGTTGTTGGCGTCGGTCGAGGCGCCCAGGAAGTCCATTTCGTAGTAGCCCTTGAGGTGCTGGTTCGGGTCGATGTCGCCCGTCGCCTTCAGGGCGATGCGGCTCTGCTGCGCGCTGAACCGGGCCTCGTGTTCGTTGTACAGCGCCGAATTCTGCAGCGGAATGCCCGGGCTCCCGAACGGCGGATCGCTGGCGCCATTGGCGACTTCGCTGTGCTGGCGCCACGCGCCTTCCATCGCGATGAACGAGCCGGCGAGCGAGATGTTGACGCTGTCGAACCAGGCCGGCATGGCCTTGGTCGGCATCGGCGTGCGGCCATTGGCGGACGCATTCAGGACCGAGGGCGATATTCCGCCGGCGTCGGCCGCGGCCTGCTGCGGCGCGGCCTGCTGCTTCATGGCTTGTTTCTTGGTCTGCGCCAGTTCCCGCTGCATGGCGTCCAACTGGGCCTTCATGGCACTGATCTGCTTCTGCAGTTGCTCCTCGTCGGCGCGGGCCGGCGCGGCCATGAGATAAGTTGCCCCAAGCACTGTGCCGGCAAGCAACAGGGCTAGTCTTCCATTGAATGTCATGTCGATAACTCGCGTGTGCTGTGATCCCCTCACAGCGCGGCAGGCTATTTTTGCTGAATGACAGATGCATGAAGGGGTGCGCGCTAATGGAACTGCGATCTCAAATTGAATGCATCGTGATCCGTCGGCCACACTTGCTCGCGCGCTTTTGATGATCTGATCAATGAATGTGATGTGGTTTGCATACAGCCCGATGGAATAAAAATTTGAACACGGATCTTCGCGGCGCGTAAGCGATGGAACCGAGTCGGAATCTACTCATCGAGAGCGGAACTCTCACATCAATCCGATCGGGCGCGAATCGCAGATCGCGCTCGGGAAGCGACTTCGCAAAGCGTGGGTGCGAGGGTTGAGCCCACGCAACACGGGTTCCTTAAGAACGGCGCGGTTCCGTTGACTTGCAGGCTCAGTCAGGCCCTCGGGACCCGGACCGGTGATCGGATCTCTGCTCCTCACGCCCCGGGGTCGCGGAAGCAGTCGCGGATGAAGGCGATCACCGCGCGGGCCGCGCGATCCTGCCGCAGGTGGTTCTGCACCAGAAGCCAGGCCTCGCGTCCGCGCGGCAGCGGCGTCAGGCGCAGCCGGTCGTCGGACATCAATTCGCGGCACGCATAGTCGGGCAGCACGCCGGTCGCGCGATGGCTGCGCAGCGCCGTGGCGATGACGCGGAGATTGTCGGTGACGAGGCGCGCCTGCGGCCGCAGGCCGCGCGCGGCGAGAAACTCCATTTCCGGCGTGTGGTCGAGCTCCGGCGGATAGCAGCACGTCAGCGATGCCGCGACGCCGTCGGCGGGCTCGATGAGGTAGAGCCGGATGGTCGCGAGCCTTGCAATGGTGAAGTCGCCCTTGTCCGGCTTCCTCAGGCGGATGGCGAAATCCGCCTGCCACCGCGAGAACTTGACGTTGTCGCTCGAGGTCAGGAGCTGCAGCGTCATGCCGGGATGGCGGGCGAGAAAGCCCTCCAGCCGCGGTGCCAGGATGTCTTCCGCCACGATGTTGGTGGCGGCGATGCGGAAGCGGCCGGCGAGCTCGGCGCGGGGCTCGCCGATCCGCGCGATCCGCGCCACGTGGGCATTGATCTCCTGCACATGGGCGAGGATCTCCTCGCACGGCGCGGTCGGCCGGCGGACGCCGTCGACCGCCTCGAACAGCCGTACGCCGAGCGCACGCTGCATGCGCTCCAGCCGCCGCGCCACCGTGGTCTCGTCGATCTGCAGCCGCGCGCTGGCCCCGGCGAAGGTGCCCTCGTCCCTGATCGCGGCGATGACGCGCAGGTCGTCCCAGTTGATCCGCTCGGCGGCCTTCACGTCGCAGGTCTCCCGCACGCGTCATGCGCGCCGCGGGTCTACCATGGCCGGCGGTGACCTGCAATTTTGCAGCCGCCGGCTGCAATAGTCCTGCGTGGATGCCGCCTGGTCCCGGGCTAGGCTGCCGGCCGCGATCCCCTGAACAGCCGGAGCCTTCGACCGTGACCACCGCCAAGACCCTGCTCGAACTCGCCGGCGCCGACCTGCGTCCTCCGCCGCCGGACCAGTCCTGCCTCGTGCTCATCGACCTGCAGAACGAATACCGCGCCGGCCCGATCGCGGTCACCGGCGTCGATGCCGCCGTCGCGCGCGCCGCGCGGCTCCTGGCGCGGGCGCGGGAGCGCGGCGTGCCGGTGTTTCACATCGCCCATCTCGGCAGGGCCGGAGGGATGTTCGATCCCGACGGCGAACGCGGCCGGATCATCGGCGCGGTGGCGCCCGCGGCGGGCGAGGCGGTGATCGGCAAGACCCTGCCCAACGCCTTCGCCGGCACCGATCTCGCGGCGCGCCTGGCGGCGACGGGCCGCACCGACGTGGTCGTCGCCGGCTTCATGACCCACATGTGCGTGTCGTCGACGGCGCGCGCGGCGCTCGACCTCGGCTTCCGCGCCACCGTCGACGCCGCCGCCTGCGCGAGCCGCGATCTTCCCGACGGCCGCGGCGGATCGATCGATGCCCGCACCGTCCACGAGGTCGCGCTCGCCGAGCTGGCCGATCGCTTCGCGATCGTCGTGCGCGACGGCGACATGCCGTGGTGAGGAGCACCGGAGGACGTCATGCTGCAGCTCTACTTCCATCCGTTTGCATGTTCGCTCGCGGCCCGGATCGCGCTGATGGAGGCTGACGTCGCGGCGCGCTATCACCTGGTGCACTTGTGGAAGAAGACGGTGGTCGATGACGGCGGCGACTTTCGCTCGGTGTCGACAAAAGGCGCGGTGCCGGTGCTGGTGCTGGAGGACGGCGCGACGCTGACCGAAAATGCGGCCATCCTGCAGTACATTGCCGATCGCCGTCCCGACCTCGGGCTGGCGCCGCGTCCCGGCGAGCCGCTGCGCTACCGGCTGCAGGAATGGCTGTCCTTCATCGGCTGCGAGATCCACAAGGCCTTCCTGTTTCCGACCTTCTGGTACGCCGACGACGCAGCCAAGGCGGCGGCGCGGCAGCGGATCGGCAGCACGCTCGCGGTCGCCTCGGCGCATCTCGACGGCAATCCGTATCTGGTCGGCGACCGTTTCACGGTGGCGGACGGCTATCTCGCCTGGGCGCTGTTGCTGATGCCGCGGGCCGGGATCGACCTCGCGCCGTGGCCGGCGCTGAGCGCGTTTCTCGCTCGCATCCAGGCGCGCCCACAGGTCGCCGCCGCGATCGCGATCGAGCGGCAGGTCTTCAAGGCGATGGCGAGGGAGTCGGCCTGACGAACGGGTCGTGATCGGCGATCCCGCGCCCGAAGCGGCGAGCGCGGCTTTGCGGTTCAGGCCGCGGCGACGTCCGGGGCTCGCCGCGGCGCGTCGGCGCAAGGCGGGAGCGACCTGGCCGCGCGGGGGGTCAGGCGATCGACTGCCGGCGGTGGGCCGGTTCAGTGGCGTCGGGCGTGGCTGTGACGGGGCGGGGCGCCCCCACCGCGTAGCCCTGCGCATTGTCGACGCCGATGGCGCGCAGCGCCTCGAGCACGGCGGAGGTTTCGACCAGTTCGGCGATGGTCTTCTTGCCGGTCGCCTTGCCGACGCGATGGATCATCTCGACCACGGCGCGGTCGAGCGGATCGTGCAGCATGTCCTTGACGAAGCTGCCGTCGATCTTGAGGTAGTCGACCGGCAGTTGCTTCAGCGAGCTGAACGACGACATGCCGCCGCCGAAATCGTCGAGCGCGAAGCGGCAGCCGAGCCCGCGCAGCGACTGGACGAACTGGCATGCGGTGGCCAGATTGCCGATCGCCTTGGCCTCCGAGATCTCGAAACAGATCGTGGCGGGGCTGATGCCGGTTCGTCGCAGCTGTTCGTCGACGAAGTCGGCGAAGCTGTCGTCGCCGAAGGTACCGGCGCCGAGATTGATGGCGCAGGTGGCGATATCGTCGGCCCCGGGAAGACCGGCGGCGAGCGCGTCGAGGGCGTGGCGTACCACCCAGCGATCGATCAGGGGCATCAGGCCGTAGCGTTCGGCGGCCGGCAGGAACTCGGCCGGCGGCACCATCGTGCCATCCGGCTCGCGCAGCCGCAGCAGGAGTTCGATATGCCGGCCGTCGCGCGCCTCCAGGCCGGCGCCGTCGAGCGCGACGATCTCCTGGGCCTCGAAGCAGAACAGGTCGTGCTCGAGCGCGTCATGGATGCGGTACAGCCACGCCATCTCGCCGACCCGTTGCGCCAGGTCGACGTCGCTGGGTTCGTGGACCCGAAGCCGGTTGCGCCCGCTCTCCTTGGCGGCGTAGCAGGCGACGTCCGCCATCCGCAGCGCGTCCGCGACCGAGATGCCGGCCCGCGACAGGCTGACCAGGCCGATGCTGGCGGTGACCTTGAAGCTGCGGCCGCCCCAGACGAATTCCAGATCGTCGATAGCACTCCGCAGGTGCTCGCCGGTGATCGAGGCGTCGTCGGTGGTACAGTCCTGCAGCAGCAGGGCGAATTCGTCGCCGCCGAGGCGCGCGACCACGTCCCGCTCGCCGGCTTCCGCGTGCAGCACGGCGGCCACCTCGCGCAGCAGCCGGTCGCCGGCGGCGTGGCCGCAGGTGTCGTTGACGATCTTGAACTGGTCGAGATCGAGGAACATGAGGGTGTGGACGGTATGGGCGTCGTTGATCCGCTCCAGCGCCAGGGCGAGCTGGTGCTCGAATTCGCGGCGGTTGGTGAGGCCGGTCAAGGGGTCGTGGGACGCCTGCCACGACAGCCGGGCGATGAACTCGTAGTGTTCGGTCATGTCGTGAATGACCACCACCATCCCCGACGGCGCGCCCTCGAAGGCGAGTTCGGCGGCGGCGACGGAGACCGGGGTGGTGCCGGCGTGGTGGCGCAGCACCAGCTTGGGCCGCGCGCCGGTCTTGCCGGCGCCGGGCTCGCTGATGCGGCCGATCGAGACCGACTGTTCGCGGCCGGTGTCCTGGTCGATCAGGGTGAGCAGCGACGACAGCTGTCGCCCGCGCGCGGCTTCGAGCCGGCAGGCCAGCAGGCGCTCGGCGGCGTCGTTCATGTAGTCGACCCGGCCGCCGCCGTCGACCGAGAGCACCGCGTCGCCGATCGAGGCCAGCGTGGTCTGGGCCCGCACCTTTTCATTGTGCAGTTCCTGCCGGATCTTGCGGCTGCGCGCGCCGACCCGGCGGGAGTACCACACCATCAGCGCGATCAGCACGGCAGCCGTGGTCGAGTTGGCGAAGGTGAGGAGCAGCTTGATCGCCCGCGATCCGGCGCCCAGCGCTGCCGAAAATGCCTCGGCGCGCGGCGTCAGCCGGCTGTTGATGTCGTCGAGCTGGCGCTTGAACACGTCGACCTGCGTTGCCGTCAGCGGCCCGGCGTCGCGGACCAGATGGATCGCCTCGGCGGCGGACGTCAGCTCGGCCAGCCCGGAGTCGGTCGCGACCCACTGCTCGATGGCTGATGCGATGTGGCCGACACGATGGAAGTTGCGGTAGAGCCAGATCATGTCGGGGACGTCGCCGGCATCGTTGCCACCCTGCAGGAGGCCCTGTCGCGCCGCCGCGAGCTCGGGCGGGCTGGCGTCGAGCGCGCGCCGCGCCGCGAGGTCGCCGAGCGGGATGGCGATCGCCGTCGCGTAGCGCTCGAAGAATTCCGGTTGGCCGCTGGTCAGATAGAGGTCGAGATAGTGGATCGCGTCCTTCTGCGACCGCGACCAGATGCTCTCGGCGCCGACATAGGCCCGCATCGCGCTCAGCACGTCGAGGCTCAGCCCCGCCAGCAGCGCCTGCGCCAGCGCGACGACCATGAACGGGACCACCAGGCGGTCGAGCTGGAACACGGGGGACGTACGGCTGAACCAGTTTGAAAGGCGGCGCATGGTCGGTTCGAACTCGCGATGGTTTGGTGCGAACGGTCGTTTCGTCGACGCGCTCGCGCGTGTTCAAGTACCTGCCATGATGGGGGGTGGGACTTAACGGCCGCTCAATTGCATGCAAACGGTGCTGATAACCGGGGCGCGCGGTAAACCCGAGGTAAAGCGATACATTCATGGTCGAATCAAACTCGACCGGTCGGGCGGCGCACGGAGATTTACGGCATTTTGGCGGGAAAAGGCGGCCGGGCGGACGTGCGCGCGTCCCCACTCAGTCCAGCACCGGCGGACGCGCCAGCCCCATGGCCTTGAGCTGGGTGGCGAGGTCCGCCAGGCGCGCCTCGCGATAGGCCGCGATGTCGCGCCCGGCATAGTCGAGAAAGCCCGCGCCGGTGCGCAGCCCGATGCGGCCTTCCGCCATGTTGGTCTTGACGATGTCGGGCGCGGCGTAACGCGCGTCGCCGAGCGCGCCTTCGAGATAGCGGCTGGCATAGTAGAGAATGTCGCCGCCGCCCCAGTCGATGAATTCGAGCAGGCCGAGCACGGCGAAGCGGAAGCCGAAGCCGTATTTGATCGCCTTGTCGACGTCGGCGGCGCTGGCGACGCCCTCCTCGACCATGCGCGCGGCCTCGTTCATGGCCAGCGCCTGGATGCGCGGCACGATGTAGCCGGGCCGGGCGGCGCAGGTCACCGGCACCTTGCCGATCGATTCCAAGAGCGCGGTGAGCCGCGCCGTGACCTCGGGCGCGGTGGCGGCGCCGGGCGACAGTTCGACCAGCGGCACCAGATGCGCGGGGTTCAGCCAGTGGGCGTTGAGGAAGCGGCGCGGCTCCTCGACCGCGGGCGCGATGTCGTCGACCAGGATGGTCGAGGTGGTCGAGGCGATGATCGGCTCGGGGCCGGCGAGGCGCGAGGCGCGCGCCAGGGCCTCGCGCTTGAGCTCGACGACCTCCGGCACGCCTTCGAACACCACCGCCGCCGCGGGCAGCACCCTCGCGGCCTCGGCCTCGGGAGCGACGCTGACGCGCTCCATCAGGCGGTCGATGTCCGCGGCCTTCAGGTCGGTAAGGCGGCCGAGACTCTCCAGCGTGTGCCGGATCTCGGCCAGCGCTTCGCCGGCAAGCGCGGCGAAGGCCGTGGCGTCGCGCGGCTTGAAGTCGACGATCACCACGCGATGCCCGGCATAGGCGAAGGCGACCGCGATGCCGCGCCCCATCCGGCCGGCGCCGAGGCAGGCGATCGGGGGCCTGGTCGCGGCGCTCATCGGAAGCCCTCGCGCAGCAGCGCCTGCAGGGCCACGGCGTCGAGGTCGCCGAGCCCGAGGCTTTGCAGGGTGCGGCCGCCGTCGAGGAAATTCTCGCCGCAGACGGCGCCGCCGATGGCGAGAAACGCGTTCATCAGCGGCGTCGGGACGTTCGCGAGCCGCGCCACCGAGGCGAAGAACGACAGGCCGATGCGCAGGTCCTCGCGCATGTAGCGGTGTTCGGACAGCACCAGGCGCTCGCGCCAGTCGCCGGAATCGGTCAGGCGGTCGTGGGAGCCGCGGCCGTACATCCACTCCTCGCCCTCCTTGGCGTAGTGGTGGGCCAGCGGAAAATGCGGGGCGCCGTAGCCGAGCGCGTCGCGCACCGCGATACGCTCGGCGTCGAGCGCGTCGGTGACGCGGCGGATCGCCGGCTGGGTGCCTTCCTTGTGGATGTCCCAGCGCTCGAAATGCTCGATCGGTCCGGCATTCATCACGATCAGCGGCGGGTGGATGATCGGGCCGGCATTCATCAGCGCCCCCGACAGCGCGTCGCCGCAGGGCTCGATGGCGCCGGGGAAGGCGTCGGCGATGACGTCGATGGCGTGGCTGGCCTCGCGCAGCGGAAACACCCCGGTCGGCAGCCGCTTGGCGCGGATGGTGATCGCCACCTCGAAGGCGCCGTGCTTGCGCGCCAGCCACGGCAGCGTGCCGGTCTCGGCGAAGGCGACCCGGGCGCGGTTGCCGGCGTCGAAGGCCGCCCTGGCGAAGATGAACGAGCCGAACGTCGCCGGCGGCAGGAACACGACCTGGCCGTCGGCGAGGTGCGGCGCGACGAGCGCCGCGATCGCGCTCTGGGCGAAGGCCGGTGCCGGGCACAGGATCAATTCGGCGTCCCTGATCGCGGCAGCGATGTCGGTGGTCACCAGCGCCAGCACGGCATCATGGCGGCCGCGCGCGTCCTTCACCGTCACGCGGGAGCCGGCAGACTGATGCCGCCGCACCATGTCGGCATCGCGACGCCACAGCCGCACCTCGTGGCCCTGCATCGCGAAATCGCCCGCCGCCGCGAACGAACCGTTGCCGCCGCCGAGAACCGCTATTTTCACGCTGAGTCTCCAGTATCTGTGCTCTTGGATCTACCGGGCGGGTGCCACTCCCTTCATCGTCACCCGCGGGCTTGACCCGCGGGTCCACTCTTTGCCGCAAAGCGTGGATTGCCGGGTCAAGCCCGGCAATGACGATGTGAAATTGGCAGCGCCTGGCCTATCTCGTCTTACACTTCACTCCCGCGGCCTCTCCTTCAGCCTGAAATGCTGCACCTTGCCGAGCGCGGTGCGCGGCAGGTCGTCGACGAAGATGAACTCGCGCGGCAGCTTGAAGCGGGCCAGGTGCTTCAGCACATGGGCGGCGAGCTCGCTGCGCAGCGTCTCCTCGGGGGTCGCGCAGTCGGCGCGCCGCACCACGAAGGCGAGCGGAACCTCGTCCCATTTCGGGTCCGGCCGCCCGACCACGCCGACATCGGCGACGTCGGCGTGGCCGAGCAGCACGCGCTCGATCTCGGCCGGATAGACGTTCTCGCCGCCGGAGATGATCATGTTCTTCTTGCGGTCGTGGACCCAGAAATAGCCGTCGGCGTCGCGGCTGCCGAGGTCGCCGGTGCGGTACCAGCCGTCGTGCAGCGCCTCGCGCGTCGCCGCCGCGTTGCCCCAGTATTCGAAGAACACGTTGGGCCCGCGCACCACGATCTCGCCCACGGCGCCGGGCGGCAGCTCGATGCTGTCGTCGTCGACCACGGCGGCCTCGCAGACGAGCCCGGGCAACCCGGTCGAGCCGCGGCGCGTCAGGTCGCCGCCGATGCGGGTGTAGATCGAGATCGGGCAGGTCTCGGTCGAGCCGTAGACCTGCAGCACCGGCACCCCGCGGGCGACGAAGCGGTCGATCAGGGCGGGCGGCACGATGGTCGATCCGGTCGAGATCGCTTTCAGCGACGACAGGTCGGCGGTCTCCCAGGAGGGATGCTCCAGCACCGCCTGCATGGTCGCCGGCACCAGCACGGTGAGGGTGGGGCGCGCGGTGGCGATGGTGGAGAGCGTGGTGTCGGGCGCGAAGCGGTCGTGGATGGTGACGGTGGCGCCGTGGTGCAGCGCCGGCGTGGTCTGGATGTTGAGCCCGCCGACGTGGAAGAACGGCAGCACCGTGAGCACGTGATCGTCCGAGGTCAGCGCGTGCATGTGCTGGCTCATGACCGCGTTCCAGAACAGCGCCTCCTGGCGCAGCACCGCGCCCTTGGGCCGCCCGGTGGTGCCGGAGGTGTAGACGTTGAGCAGCGGGCAGCTCATGTCGGTGTGCGGATTGCGGCCGTCGCCGCGCGCGCAATCGAGCAGCGCGGCAAAGGTCAGGCCGCCTGCGGGGACGAAGTCGAGGCCGACCGGCCGCGTCTGCGGCAGGGCCGCGGCGAGCTGCGGCAGCAGGGCGGCGAAGGCCTGCTGCAGCACCACGACCTTGGCCGCCGCATCCGACAGGATGAAGAGCTGCTCGGCCGCCGCCAGCCGCCAGTTCAGCGGCACCAGGATGGCGCCGAGCCGGGCGCA
Source organism: Xanthobacteraceae bacterium (assembly GCA_031291445.1). GTDB lineage: Bacteria > Pseudomonadota > Alphaproteobacteria > Rhizobiales > Xanthobacteraceae > Bradyrhizobium_A. The sequence goes on from JARLJA010000148.1 coordinate 11,059, forward strand.
GGTATAGAGCAGCACGAGGTAGTCGGGATGGTTGAGGCTGAGGATGGCGACGCGGTCGCCGCGGCCGACCCCGAGTTCGGATTTCAGCGCCTGGGCGGTCGCGGCGATGCGCTGTTCGAACGCGCGGTAGCTCAGCGTCGCGCCGTCGAACACGATCGCCGGCTTGTCGGGCGTGAACGCGGCGTTGCGTTCGATGACGGTGGCGAGGTCCATGGGGCTTTCGGATCCGTGGCTGCGGCGCTACTGCGAACTCTGCGTCACCCGCGGGCTTGACCCGCGGGCCCACTCTTTGCCGCGAAGCGTGGATTGCCGGGTCAAGCCCGGCAATGACGATTTATCTCATTCATCCGTCTCGCCGGGATTATACAGCGCTTCGCGGCCGATGCGATCGAGGCAGAGTTCCGCGGTCCACGGCAGCATCAGCGAGCCGCAGCGGCTGTCGCGGTAGATCCGCTCCAGCGGCAGCGATTTCAGCATCGACTGGCCGCCGCAGGTGCGGATCGCCAGCCGCGCCAGGTCGTTGGCGCCTTCCATGGTGGTGTACTGCGCCGCATAGGCGCGCAGCACCTGATCCTTGCTCGGGTTCGGCCGCGCCTCGGTGACCGCCTGGAACCAGGTCGCCTTGATCTGCTGCAGCTTGATGTGCATCTCGGCCAGCGCGATCTGCTTGGTCGGATACATCCGCCGCTTCACCGGCGGCATGCCCGGAACCTCGCCGCGCAGGTATTTCACGGTGAAGTCGTAGGCCGCCTGGGCCTGGCCCATGTAGGTCGGCGACAGCGTCATGAACATGTGCGGCCAGCGCAGCGCCGCCTGGTAGTAGACGCCGCGCGGCATCAGCGCCGCGTCCTCGGGCACGAACACGTCCTTGAACAGGAGCGTGCGCGAGACGGTGCCGCGCATGCCGAGCGGATCCCAGTCGCCGACCACCGAGATCCCTTCGGAGGTCGCCGGGATCGCGAGATAGAGGGTGTTGCGCCGGCTCGCCTTCTCGCCTTCCTCGGTCTCGGTGCAGAGCACGCCGTAATAGTTGGCGTGGCCGGCGAGCGAGGCGAAGATCTTCTTGCCGTTGAGGATCCAGCCGCCCTTGACCGGCTTCGCCTCGGTTCCGAAAGCGACGCTGCCGGCCGCGGCGGCGCCGCCTTCCGAGAACGGCTGGGCGTAGATCGCGCCGTCCTCGAGGATGCGGCGATAGTGGATTTCGCGCCGGGCGTTGTGGGTCGCCCGCATCGCGGCATCCATCTCGAGATCGTCGGCGAGCGGTCCCGACCACAGCGTCGAGCAGACATGCATGTTCCAGGTCAACGCGGTGGCGCCGCAATAGCGCCCGATCTCGGCGGCGGCGAGCGAGTAGGTCTGGTAGCCGGCGCCGAGCCCGCCCAGGCTCTTGGGGATGCAGATGCCGAGCAGTCCCTCGCGGTGCAGGTCCTTGTAGTTCGCGGTCGGGAAGGTGGCGGTGCGGTCGAATTCGGCGGCGCGGTCGGCGAACAGCGTCTCGCCGACGCGGCGCGCCCGCGCCATGATCTCGGCCTGCTCGTCGGTGAGGCGGACGGCGTCCTGTTCGACCATCGGCGCGTCGCTGGCGACGCGCGGGGAAGCGGCGGGTGCGGCGGTCATGGCGTCCTCTTCGGAAGGGTTGCAAAAAAGCTCTCGAGCGCGGCGTTGAAGGCTTGCGGCTGTTCCAGGCCGGCGAGGTGGCCGACGCCGGGAAGCTCGACGTAGCGGGCGTTCGGAATGAAGCCCGCCATCTTGGCCATCATCGGCGCGGGCGCGTTGGTGTCCTTGCTGCCGGACAAAACCAGGGTCGGCACGGCGATCCGGCCGAGCGCGGCGCGCAAGTCGAAGCCGAGCAGGGCGTGCATCATGGCGCGGTAGGTTGCCTCGGGCACGCTCGCCATGCAGTCCCGCGCGAGTTCCAGGCCGGCGGGGTCGGGAGCGTCGCCGACCAGGTCGGCGACCAGGCTCGGCGCCAGCGACGCCATGGTCTCGCCGCGCTCGAGCGGGCCGACCCGGGCGTCGATGAAGGCCTTCTGCCAGTCGCCGTCCGACTTGCCGAAGGCGGGGCTGGTCTGCGCCAGCACGATCGCCGAGGCGATCTGCGGCGCCTCCGCGACGGCCTGCTGCACGACCATGCCGCCGATCGAATGGCCGACCAGGATCGGCCGCACCGCGCCGACGGCGTCGAGGAAGTCGCGCAGCGCGGCGGCGAGCGTCGCGATGCTCGGCGCGGCCAGCGGTGCCGAGCCGCCATAGCCGGGCATGTCCCAGGCGATGGCGCGATAGCGGGAGCCGAAGGCCGCAAGCTGCGGCCGGAACGCGCGGGCCGCGCCGCCGATGCCGTGGAGAAAGACGAGCGGGATGCCGTCGGCGGGCCCGGCCTGCTCGAAGGCGAAACGTCCGTCGGTGGTTGTGTGCGGTGCGATATCGACCATGGCGCAACCCGTTTTTGCCGCCGCCGCTGCACGGGCAGGGCGAGCGCGATGGGTCGATGTTAGCAGGGTCCGAATATATGAAAAGCAATAATTTTAGACCTGAAGTAATTTTATGAGGCAGGGCTGCGCACCGAGCAGGGGGTCGAGCGACTTCACGATTGCGGGAGGCTTTTGTTTGCGAGGTTGGCGTCGAGAGATGCACGAATGTCGGAAACCGGGTACTAGGTTCGTCCGCCACCTCACAGCTGGAACCATCGATGAACAGGAAACTCCGGTCACGCGTCACCACCGACGGGCTCGACCGGGCCCCGCACCGCGCCTTCATGCGCGCCATGGGGCTCGACGATGCGGCGATCGCCAGGCCCATGGTCGGCATCGTCAGCATGAAGGGCGAGCAGACGCCCTGCAACATGACCCACGACTTCCAGGTCGCGGCGGCGAAGGAGGGGGTGGCCGCGGCCGGCGGCACACCGCGCGAGTTCTCCACCATCTCGGTCTCCGACGGCATCAGCATGAACCACGAGGGCATGAAGTTCTCGCTGGTGTCGCGCGAGCTGATCGCCGATTCCATCGAGGCGGTGGTGCAGGGGCTCGCCTATGATGCGCTGATCGGCTACGGCGGCTGCGACAAGACGTTGCCCGGCGTGATGATGGCGATGATCCGCTGCAACGTGCCGTCGATCTTCATCTATGGCGGCAGTGCGCTGCCGGGCCACCTCGACGGCCGCGACCTCACTGTGCTGGATTCCTACGAGGCGGTCGGCACGGTGCTGACCGGCGAGATGAGCGAGACCACGCTGGCGCGGATCGAGCGCGCCTGCCTGCCGACCATCGGCGCCTGCGCCGGCCAGTTCACCGCCAATACCATGGCCATGGTGTCGGAGGCGCTGGGGCTCACCATGCCCAACATCTCGATGGTGCCGGGGGTCTATGCCGAGCGCGCGGAGCTGTCGCGGCTGGCCGGGCGGCGGGTGATGGAGATGCTCGAACGCGGCGGGCCGCTGCCGCGCGACCTCGTCACCCGCAAGGCGCTGGAGAACGCCGCAGCCCTGGTCGCCGCCACCGGCGGTTCGACCAATGCCGCGCTGCATTTGCCGGCGCTCGCCAACGAGGCCGGCATCCGCTTCACCATCGACGATGTCGGCGAGGTGTTCGCCCGCACGCCGCTGATCGCCAGCCTGCGGCCCGGCGGCAAGTTCACCGCCAAGGACGTCTACGACATCGGCGGCACCGCCGTGATCATCCGGGCGCTGGTCGAATCCGGCCACATCGACGGCGACTGCCTCACCATCTCCGGTCGCACGCTTAAAGAGGAATTCGCCGGCGTCCACGCCCCCGACGGCACCGTGGTGGTCGATCCGGCGCGGCCGTTGCTGGCCGACGGCGGCGTCGCCATTCTCAAGGGCAACCTCTGTCCCGACGGCGCGGTGATCAAGGTCGCCGGGCTGAAGCATCTCGTGTTCGAGGGGACCGCGCGGGTGTTCGAGGACGACGAGGCCTGTGTCGCCGCGGTCAAGGCGCGGACCTATCAGGAAGGCGACGTGCTCGTGATCCGCAACGAGGGGCCGGTCGGCGGCCCCGGCATGCGCGAGATGCTCGGCGTCACCGCGCTGATCTACGGCCAGGGCATGGGCGAGAAGGTCGCGCTCGTCACCGACGGCCGCTTTTCCGGCGCGACCCGCGGACTGTGCATCGGCTACGTGGCGCCGGAGGCGGTGGTCGGCGGCCCGATCGGGTTGCTGCGGACCGGCGACCGCATCCGCATCGACGCCGGCCTTCGCCGCATGGACGTCATGGTCGATGACGCGGAATTGTCCCGCCGCCGCGCCGCGTGGTCGCGGCCGGCCCCGCGCCACCGCGCCGGCGCGCTGGCGAAATACGCCAAACTCGTCGGCCAGGCGCCCGGCGGCGCGGTGACCCACGACGGGCCGGCGGAATGGCCGTGGTTTGATTAGTGTTGCCGAGCGGAAGGCGTTTGTTTCCGTCATGCGCGGGCTTGACCCGCGCATCCACGCCTTTCTTGGTCGCTATGCAGTGAAGACGTGGATGCCCGGCACAAGGCCGGGCATGACGATCATGAAGTCCCAGGAGGATCTCCCATGAGCGAAGCCATTTCCGTCACCATCACGCGGCAGGACAAATACAAATTCCTGGTCGATTTCGGTGGCACGATTCCGGATGCGGTCGCCGACCTGCCGCCGCCGCTCGGTGACGCCGCGGGGCCGTCGCCGGAGCATCTCCTGGCCGCCGCGGTCGCCAACTGCATGGCGTCGAGCTTCGTGTTCGCCCACGCCAAGTTCAAGGAAGATCCCGGCCCCGTCACGGCTACGGTGGCTTGCCAGATCGGCCGCAACGACAACAACCGCGTCCGCATCCTGGGCCTCAGCGTCGACATCACGCTCGGCGTCGCGCCCGAGACGCTCGGCCATCTCGATCGCACGCTGGCGCAGTTCGAGGAGTTCTGCACGGTGTCGCAGAGCGTCAAGGCCGGCATTCCGCTGAGCGTCACGGTGAAGGCGCCGGACGGCCGCGTCCTCAAGCAACCGGCGTGACGGAGGCCGCGCGCATGACGCTTGGCTATATCGGGCTCGGCTTGATGGGGCTGCCGATGACGCGGCGGCTGATCGCCGCCGGCGAGGCGGTGACGGTGTGGAATCGCTCGGCGGAGAAGACCGCGGCCGCGGTGGCCATCGGCGCGCGGGCGGCAACGAGCCCCGCCGACGTCGCCGCGCGCGCGGCGATCGTCTTCATGTGCCTGACCGATGCGGAGGCGGTCGAAGCGGTCGCGTTCGGCGCCGACGGCCTCGCGCAGGCGCCGGCCGGCGACCGCATCGTGGTCGATTTCTCCTCGATCCATCCGGAGCGGACCCGCGCCATCGCGGCGCGGCTGCGCGCCGTCAACGGCACGCGCTGGATCGACGCGCCGGTGTCCGGCGGCACCAAGGGGGCGGAGGAGGGAACGCTCGCGGTGATGGCCGGCGGCGACGCCGCCGACATCGCCGCGGTCACGCCCCACGTGCTGAAGATGGCGCGTGCGCTCACCCATATGGGGCCGCTCGGCGCCGGCCAGACCACCAAGCTCTGCAACCAGGTCATCGTCGGCTGCACCATGGCGGTGCTGGCGGAGGCGGCGCGGCTCGCGGTCAATGCGGGGATCGATGCCGAGCGTCTGCCCGAGGCGCTGAAGGGCGGGTTCGCGGATTCGATTCCGCTGCAGCTGTTCGTGCCGCGCATGGTCGCGGGCATCCATTCGCCGCCGCTCGGGCACGCCGCCACCATGCTCAAGGATCTCGACACCGTGCTGGAGGTCGCGCGCTCGACCCTGACGCCGGTGCCGATGGCGAGTCTCGCGGCGCAGCTGTTCCGGCTGCTCGAGGCGAGCCGCGGCGTCGACGCCGAGGCGCTGGAAATCTTCAAGCTCAGCGCGCCGCTCCCGCCGCAACCCTGAGGGCCTGCCTGCGTTCTTTCCGGAGGCGGGCGGAGCGTGCAGCAAGCGACTCACGAACCTCGGAAACAGGGTGCTGGCCCGCGCGATTGACAGCGCACTGCCGTTTCACGCTAAAGTGCGACATCAACGTCATCGCGTCCTGTTAATGAATGACGACGGAATCGGGAGGCTGCCTTGGTTTTCCATCGCCCGCCGCGCGCGTCAGCCCGCGCCGTCTTCGTTGTTGCGACGGCCTTCACCGTCGCGTCCAGCTTCATCTCCCTGATCGCCCCGCCGCTGCATGCGCAATCCTCGCCGACCGCGGCGGTCGCCGTCGGCGCCGCCGATATCGGCGGCACCGTCAAGGGACCGGCCGGTCCCGAGGCCGGCGTCTGGGTGATCGCGGACACCATCGACCTGCCGACCAGATTTTCCAAGATGGTGGTGACCGACGACGCCGGGCGCTTCGTCATCCCCGAACTGCCGGCCGCAAGCTATAAAGTGTGGGTGCGCGGCTATGGCCTCTCCGATTCCGACAAGGTCGATGCCAGGCCCGGCGCGGTGCTGGCGCTGACGGCGAAACGGGCGGAAAGTCCGGCGGCCGCTGCGAAATATTTTCCGGGCATGTACTGGTATGCGATGCTCAAGATTCCCGCGGAGCGTGAGTTTCCCGGGTCGGACCGCAATGCCACCGGCATCCCCGCGGGCCTCGAGACCCAGGCCGACTGGATCGACACGGTGAAGAACTCCTGCCAGTCCTGCCACGCGCTGGGCAGCGAAAATGTGCGCTCGCCGCACAAGGAACTGGGGACGTTTCCAAACTCGGTCGAGCTGTGGGCGCGGCGCCTGCAATCCGGCCAGGCGATGGCCGCCATGGCCGTGACGATCGGCCGGCTCGGTCCCGAGCGCGGCTATCGCATGTTCGCCGACTGGACCGACCGCATCGCGGCCGGCGCATTGCCGTTCGAAACGCCGCGGCGGCCACAGGGCGTCGAGCGCAACGTGGTGATCAGCGCCTGGGACTGGGGCGCGCCGAAGATGTATCTCCACGACGCGATCTCGACCGACCGGCGCGATCCCACCGTCAACGCCAACGGGCCGATCTACGGCTCGCCCGAGGAGAGCTCCGACTTCGTGCCGGTGCTCGATCCGGTCCACAACACTGCGCGGCTGATCAAGCATCCCTATCGCGATCCCGCGACCGCCAGCACCAGGGATGATCCGCTCGGCACCTCGGTATTCTGGGGCGACGAGGCGATCTGGGACAGCCACACCAGCATCCACAACCCGATGATGGACGAGAAGGGCCGGGTGTGGTTCACGGCGCGGATCCGGCCGCCGGAGAATCCTGCCCATTGCAAGGCGGGGTCCGAGCTGCCCTCGGCGGAGGTGGCGCCGCTGAAGGACTCCAACCGCCAGCTCTCGGTCTACGATCCGAAAACCGAGACATGGACGCTGATCGACACCTGCTTCACCACCCAGCACCTGTCCTTCGACGGCAACGGCACGCTGTGGCTGAGCGCCGGCCAGCCCTATAGCGGCGTCGTCGGCTGGCTGAACGTCAAGCAGTTCGAGGCGAGCCACGACGAGGTCGCCTCCCAGGGCTGGACGCCGATCGTCGCCAACGTCTCGGGCACCGGCAAGCGCGAGCCGTTCGTCGGCGCCGACCAGCCGGTCGAGCCCGGCAAGGACAAGTGGGTCAAGGCGGCGTTCTACGGCGTGATGCCGTCGCCGAAGGGCGACGTGATCTGGGGCCAGTCCATGGGCACCGGCTTCTCGCGAATTCCGCAGCCGAGCTATCTGATCCGCCTGATCCCCGGCAGCGATCCGACCCACACCGCGGTGTCGGAAATCTTCCAGCCGCCGGGGGGCGCGTTCGGGGCACGCGGCGTCGACGTCGACCTCAACGGCGTGGCGTGGACCGTGCTGTCGAGCGGCCATCTGGCGAGCTTCGACCGCAGCAAATGCAAGGCGCGGCTCGAGGGCGAGGCGGCCGCCACCGGCGAGCAATGCTTCGAGGGCTGGACGCTCTACCGGATGCCGGGTCCGCAGTTCAAGGGCGTCAGCGAGAGCGGCAGCGCCAACCACGCCTATTACATCTGGGTCGACCGCTACAATACGCTGGGGCTCGGCGCCAACGTGCCGATCGCCACGGCCAACGGCAGCGAGTCGCTGCTGGCGCTGGTCGACGGCGCCTTCGTCGACATCCGCATTCCCTATCCGCTCGGCTTCTTCAGCAAGAACGTCGACGGGCGGATCGATGATGCCGCCGCCGGCTGGAAGGGCCGGGGACTGTGGACCACCACCGGCACCCGCGCCTATTTTCACAGCGAGGGCGGCAAGGAGGCGCGTCCCAGGGTGTTCAAGGTGCAGATGCGGCCGGATCCGCTGGCGCGCTGAACGCAGGATTCGAGGGGGTTCCGCCCGCAGACGTCGAACGACCATCGCGTCAGCAGATTGCGACAGGGGAGGACAACCGCGCTTTATCGGATTGGCGACCGCGGCCGCCCTCACGGCCATTGTTGCGGGATCGGCTCTTGCTCAAGCCCAGTCTCCGACGCCGGCCGCGCCGCCTGATCGGGGCGATCGGCTGCAGCGGCGGCACCGGCGACCAGGACGCCGCGGTCTGCAAGGTGGGTGCCGAGGCCTTGAAATGAAGTCCTGACATGGCCGCGTCCGCGCAACCGCTTGACTTCACCCGCTATTGCCACGGCCCCGGGCCCGCGCGGTCCGGTTCCCGCGGCGTGGCCGGCGGAGCGCGCGCCTTTCGCCGGCGCCGTTCATCGATCGGAAACCATGCCGATCGCGAACGATTTGATCCTTAACCTCGATTGTTTTTCGGCGAGCGGACTCACGAATATTAAACCCTCGCGGGGCGACAACGACACGCAAATGAAAGTGCGCGTGGAATGAGCAAGGCCGGCCTCAGTCGACGATTCTGGTATCTCGCCTCCGTGGTGATCCTGGGCGCGTTTGCGCTCGGCGCCGACCTGGTCTGGAACAGTTTCGTCCAGTACTCCGCGAACGAGGCCAGCCTCGTCAACCTGCGCCAGTTTCACGATTCGCTGGCGGTGATGACCAGGATCTCCGCTGAACGCGGCCCGGCCAACGCCGCCATGACCGAACTCGCCGGCGCCCAGCCTTTCACCGCATCCTTGCAGGAGTCCCGCGCCGGCGTCGACCAGGCGCTGGGCAGCCTCCGCACCCAGATCGTCGCAGACGAGGCGTCGTTCTCCGCCCGCGCGCTGGCGCGCTTCGACGCCGTCCGCGACACGCTGGCGGCGGCGCGCAAGCGGGTCGACGCCGTGATCGCACAGGCGCCCGCCAACCGTGGCACCGTCGAATTGCAGGACGTGATCGAGGGCATGTTCGGCGTGGTCGACGTCACCCAGGGGCTGGTCGACGAACTCGGCGGCCGCACCACCGAGGCCGATCCGTCGATGGCTCCCATCGTGATCGTCGCCACGCTGGTGACGGAGCTGCGCGACGTCGCCGGCCGCCTCGGCTCGCAGTACATCGTACCGCTGCGGACCCAGCAGCCGCCGAGCGCCGGCAGGCTCACGGACATCACCCGGCTGCGCGCCCGCATCGAGCAGATGCGGACCATCGTCGCCGCCAATCTGCGGACCTGCCTCGACGACCCGCGGGTCGCGGACGCCTGGGCGGACGTCAACATGCGCTATTTCGGGGAGGCCTTCCGCCTGCTCGACGGCATCCGGCTCGGCCAGGACGGCGCGGTCCCCTACGCCATGACGCCGGCGGAGTTCACCACGGCGCTGGTGCCGAACATGTCGACGCTGCAGGCCCTGGGCGACGCCATTCTTACCGTCACCTTCGAGCGCGCCATCAGCGCGCGCGACCGCACCTGGCGGGTGATGACGATTTCGGGGCTGGCCACCGGATTGATCATCCTCACCATGATCTCGATCATCGCCGGGATGCAGCGCTTCCTGTTCCAGCCGCTGTTGTACATCCGCGACCAGATCATGGCGCTGGCGCTTGGAACCCCGGGCGAGGTCCCGATGCCGTCGGCGAAGGGCGAGGAGATCCGCGAGGTGCTCACCGCGCTGCGGCTGCTGCGCGAGAGCCAGCGTGCCCGGCTCACGGTGGAGCGCGAGCGCGACGAGCTCAACCTGCGGCTCAAGACGCTTGCCGACACCGACCCGCTGACCGGGCTGCTGAACCGGCGCGCGCTCGACAACGCCATCAAGTCGGGGGCCGATCAGTTCTCGGGCTTCGACGGCGCGATGGGCCTGATCCTGCTCGACCTCGATCACTTCAAGGCGGTCAACGACGTCCACGGCCATCCGGCCGGCGACGCGGTGCTGCAGGAAACCGCGCGCCGCATCCGGCAGTGCGTGCGCAAGTCGGACATGGCGGCGCGGTTCGGCGGCGAAGAGTTCGCCATCGTGGTGGCGCAGCCCAATATCGGCCTGATGGAAACGATCGCGGAAAAGGTTCGTGCCGCCATGGCCGACAGCCCGATCGCGATCGACAAGGACACCGCGATCACGGTGACGGCGAGCCTCGGTGTCGCGCTCGGGCGCGGCGGCGAGGAAGGCTGGGCGCAGACCCTGTCGAGCGCCGACCAGGCGCTGTACCGCGCCAAGGACGAAGGCCGCAATCGCGTCGTCGTCGCCCGCCGCCTGCCGCGCTCGCGCGCGGCGTAGTTCGCCGACTTCCGAGCCGCAGTCTCTCCCGTCATCCCCGCGAAAGCGGGGATCCAGCAGACGCAGACGCCTCAGGTCTACAACGGACCTTGCTCTTTACCGGGTCCCCCGGTCGCTTCGCGCCGGGGGACGACAGTGTCTTTGGGGCGATGGCTTCGCGTCACATCACTTGTCGTCGTCATGACGAGCCCCCATGACCGGCGACGCTACGCGTTGGCGTCCTCGGGCAGGAAATCGACCTCGTGCAGCGCCGAGATCCGGATGATTTCCGGGACGTCGGTGAGATTGTGGAGCTGGTTGAACAGCGCCTCCAGCTTCTGCATCGGCGACACCCAGAACAGCGCCCGGGCCGGCTTGTCCGACTTGTTGAAGTAGCCGTGCGGAATGCCCCGCGGCATGCGCACCAGATCGCCCGCCTTGGCCCTGGTCCACACTCCGTCGAGCTTGAGGTCGAGCACGCCCTCCTGCACCAGGATGAACTCGTCCTGGGTGGGGTGGATGTGGACCGGCACGAACTGGCCGGGGTCGCTGTTGGTCTCGAAGGCGAAGGTCGAGTCGCAGACCGCCTTGGGAAAATAGACCTGGCCGAGAATGTTCCAGGTCTTTCCGGCGTAACCGGTGCCGGTGGCGGTGATGCCCTTTTCGAGCGTCGGCATGTGTGGTCTCCTTCATGGGGCGGCGAATGCGTCGCACGCGCGCTGTCGCCCGGCCATGGTGGGGCGGTGCCGCGCCGCGGTCTATCCAGAATGCGAATCCCCGCGCCGGCCCGGGGGCGGTGGAACGCGTCCGGCCCGCCGGTGGGCTTTGTTGCCAAAGCTTCAAGCTTAAAATATATTGCCCGGAATCTTCGCGAGGACCGATCCATGGCGCCAGTTTTCCGCTCGTCGCATGCGCTCGTCACCGGGGGCGGCCGCGGCATCGGCCGCGCCATCGCCGCGGCGCTGGCGCAGGCCGGCGCCACCGTCACCGTGCTCGGCCGCAGCCCCGAGCCGCTGCGGGCGGCGGTCGCCGATGGCGACGCCCATCACGTCGCGGTGGCCGACGTCACCGACGAGGCCGCGGTCAAGGCCGCGATCGCCGAGGCCGCCGCGCGCCAGCCGATCGACATCCTGGTCGCCAATGCGGGGGCGGCGGAATCCGCGCCGTTCCACCGCGCCGACGCGGCGCTGTTCCGGCGCATGATCGACGTCAACCTGATGGGCGTGGTCCATGCCGTGCAGGCGGTGGCGAAGCCGATGGCGGAGCGCCGCCAGGGCCGCATCGTCGCCATTGCCTCGACCGCGGGTCTGAAGGGTTACGGCTACGTCTCGGCCTATTGCGCCGCCAAGCACGCCGTGGTCGGCCTGGTGCGCTCGCTGGCGCTCGAACTGGCGCCGACCGGCGTCACCGTCAACGCGGTGTGTCCCGGCTTCACCGACACCGACCTGGTGGCCGAGAGCGTCGACACCATCATGAAGAAGACCGGCCGCAGCCGCGAGGAGGCCTCCGCGGAGCTGGCCCGCCACAATCCGCAGGGCCGCCTGGTGACGCCGGCCGAGGTCGCCGACGCCGTGCTGTGGCTGTGCGGTCCCGGCGCGTCCGCCGTGACCGGCCAGGCCATCGCGGTCGCCGGCGGGGAAATCTGATCGCGGCCGTCAACACACCATCCTTCACCACATCAACAATCGTCGGGGAGATGCCATGACCACCGCCACTGAAACCCGTTTCGCCAATCCGGTGACGCTGCCGCTGAAGGGCTATACGCCGCGGCATTTCCTGCTGGCGGTGGAGGGCGGGATCGCCACCGTCACGCTCAACCGTCCTGAGCGCAAGAACCCGCTGACCTTCGACAGCTACCGCGAACTGACCGACTTCTTCCGCGCCTGCGCCTTCGACGACGAGGTCAAGACCGTGGTGGTGACCGGCGCCGGCGGCAATTTTTCGTCGGGCGGCGACGTGTTCGAGATCATCGGGCCGCTGGTCGAGATGGACACCAAGGGGCTGACCGCCTTCACCCGCATGACCGGTGACCTCGTCAAGGCGATGCGCGGCTGCCCGCAGCCGGTGGTCGCCGCGGTGGAGGGCATCTGCGCCGGCGCCGGGGCGATCATGGCCATGGCATCCGACATCCGCATCGCCGCGACGGGCGCCAAGGTCGCGTTCCTGTTCAACAAGGTCGGGCTCGCCGGCTGCGACATGGGCGCCTGCGCCATCCTGCCGCGCATCATCGGCCAGGCGCGCGCTTCCGAGCTGCTCTACACCGGCCGCTTCATGACCGCGGAGGAGGGCGAGCGCTGGGGCTTCTTCAGCCGCATCGTCGCGCCCGCCGCGGTGCTCGGCGAGGCGCAGACGCTGGCGCGCGAGATCACGGCCGGCCCCACCTATGCCAACACCATGACCAAGCGCATGCTGGCGATGGAATGGGCGATGTCGGTGGAGGAGGCGATCGAGGCCGAGGCTGTGGCGCAGGCGCTGTGCATGACCACCCAGGATTTCGCGCGTGCCTTCCACGCCTTCGCCAACAAGAAGAAGCCGGTGTTCGAGGGGAACTAGATCGGCGCTTGTTGGTCGCTTGCACCGGCCAAACAAGAGACGTCATTCCGGGACGGCGCCCGACAGGCGCCGGGTCCGGAATCCATAGCCCCTGTGGCTGGACGGGCCCGGGAGATGCACGGAGCCGCCGCCAAGAAGTATTGATGTGCTTCGTCACTTTTCCCGAAGCTCAAGCTGGCGCAGGGAGTACGGTTTCCGGGCTCGGCGCTTCGCGCCGCCCCGGAATGACGCTGAAGAATGCGGTGGGCGCAATCCTCAGCCCCTTCGCCCGTTCTTTGTGCAGCGAAAGCGCACAACATGGGCATGCAAAGCGCTCCGTCAGCAGGCAAGATTTCGCAATTGCGAAACATAGCCATTTGAGGGGCCATCGATGACAGACGCTGTTCAGCCGGCCGCCGTCCATCCCGTCGACGAGGTCCTGCCGCTTCCCAAGCTGTTCGCGCTCGGCCTCCAGCACGTGCTGGTGATGTATGCCAACTCGGTGGCGGTGCCGCTGATCGTCGGCGGCGCGTTGCATCTGCCGAAGGACCAGATCGCGATGCTGATCAATGCCGACCTGTTCGCCTGCGGCATCGCCACCCTGATCCAGACCATCGGCTTCGGACCGTTCGGAATTCGCCTGCCGATCATGATGGGCGTGACCGCGGTCGCGATCTCGCCGATGATGGCGATGGCGGCGATGCCCGGCGTCGGACTGACCGGCATCTACGGCGCCGTGCTGGTCGGCGGCCTGTTCGGGCTCTGCGTCACGCCGTTCGTCAAGCACGTGCTGCGGTTCTTTCCCTCGGTGGTGACCGGCACCATCATCACCATGATCGGCGTCGTGCTGATGCGGGTCGGCATCAACTGGGCGGGGGGCGGCCTCGGCGCGGCGGACTTCGGCGCCGCCGGCTATCTCGCGATCGCGGCGCTGGTGCTCGGCACCATCCTCCTGATCCTGCGCTTCGCCACCGGCTTCCTGCAGAACATGGCCGTGCTGCTCGGCATCGCGCTGGGCTATGCCGTGACGCTGGTGCTCGGCTGGGCCGATTTCAGCGGCATCCAGAACGAGCCGCTGCTGCGCATCGTGTTGCCGCTGCAGTTCGGCATCCCGCAGTTCTATCTCGTGCCGTGCGTGACCATGTGCGTGGTGGTGACCATCGTATTCATCGAGGCCACCGGCATGTTCCTGGCGCTCGGCGCCATGACCGGCCGCAAGGTCGAGGCCGAGGACGTCAAGCGCGGCCTGCGCGCCGACGCGCTCGGCACCGTGATCGGCGCCATCTTCAACACCTTCCCCTACGTGTCGTATTCCCAGAACATCGGCCTGGTCGGCGTCACCGGGGTCTGGAGCCGCTGGGTCTGCGTCGCCGGCGGCTGCATCATGCTGGCGTTGGGGTTGATCCCGCGACTCGCCTATGTGGTGGCCTCGGTACCGCTGTACGTGCTCGGCGGCGCCGCCATCATGATGTTCGGCATGGTGGCCGCGACCGGCATCAAGATCCTGTCGACCGTGGACTACGCCGACCGCAACAACGTGTTCGTGGTCGCGACCGCGATCGGCTTCGGCCTGATCCCGATCGTCGCGCCGACTTTCTTCCATATCTTTCCGGACGCGCTGAAGCCGATCTTCGGCGACGGCATCATCCTGACCTCGATCGTGGCGGTCGGGCTGAACGCCTTCTTCAACCACACCAGCCGCGAACAGGCGGAAACCGACGCCTTCCTGGCCGCGCAGGCGGCGGAGCATATTTGAGGCGTTGATCTCGGCGGTGTCGTAGGGCGGATTAGCGCAGCGTAATCCGCCATCTTTGCCCAGGTGGCGGGTTACGCCTTCGGCGAACCCGCCCTACGCCGTCTGCCGCTGCTTTGGAGAAAACGGGCGGCGACGACATTGGGTGGGTTGAGGCCGTGCCCTCCAGACGTGACAAGACTGGCTGCCCGGCAGCGCAGGTGCCCGCGCAAATGCCGCTTGCCCCGTGATTTGTTTTAGGCCTAAAATATTTTCCGGAAGGTCGTCCTTTACCTTAACGGCAGCCGTTCGGTACGGGTCCACCGACGGCCCTTGCCCTCCGCGCCGTTTGCCGGGACAACAGCGGGTGTTCCGCAGGATCGTGTCCGGGCCGGGGCCGAGGACGGGAATGCCAAAGGCGCTGGCGAGGCGGAGTGGCCCAAGACATACTGCCGCCGCCCTAGGGTGTTCGACAACGCGTGGAGTAGAGTGAGATGAAAGCCATCATCGTCGGAGGCGGCATCGGCGGCCTCACCACGGCGCTCATGCTGCGCGCGCGCGGCCTGGAGTGCGAGATCTTCGAACAGTCCGACACCATTCGCGAGCTCGGCGTCGGCATCAACACGCTGCCCCACGCGATCCGCGAGCTCACCGGGATCGGTCTGCTCGATCGCCTCGACAAGGTCGCGATCCGCACCGACCAGCTGTTCTACCTGACCCGCCACGGCCAGCAGGTCTGGCACGAGAAGCGCGGCCTCGACGCCGGCTACGACGTGCCGCAGTTCTCGATCCACCGCGGCCGGATGCAGAGCGTGATTCTCGAGGCGGTGATCGATCGCCTCGGCGCCGAGGTGATCCACACCGGCTGCCGGCTCGGTGCCTTCAGCCAGGACGAGGGCGGAGTCACCGCCCATTTCTTCGATCGGTCCGGCGCCCATGTGCACACCGCGCGCGGCGACATCCTGATCGGCGCCGACGGCATTCATTCCAAGGTGCGGCAGACGCTGTTTCCGGACGAGGGAGCGCCAGTCTGGAACGGGCTGATGCTGTGGCGCGGCGCCACCGACTGGCCGGCCTTCCTGACCGGAAATTCGATGATCGTGGCCGGCGGCCTCAACGCCAAGGCGGTGGTCTATCCGATCGCCGAGGGCTCGAGCCCCTCGAATCGGCTGACCAACTGGGCGGTGCTGGTCAAGATCGGCGACGCCGCGACGCCGCCGCCGCGCCGCGAGGACTGGTCGCGGCCCGGCAAGCGCGACGAGCTGATGCCCCACGTCAACGGCTTCTTCATCCCCCAGGTCAACCTCGGCGCGCTGATCACCGCGACGCCCGAGTTCTGGGAATATCCCTGCTGCGACCGCGATCCGCTGCCGTACTGGTCGAGCGGCCGCGTCACCCTGCTGGGCGACGCTGCGCATCCGATGTATCCGGTCGGCTCCAATGGCGCCTCGCAGGCGATTCTCGACGCCCGCTGCCTCGCCGACGCGCTGGCGCGCGCCGAGCACCCGCGCCAGGGGCTCGCTGCCTACGAGCGCCAGCGACTGCCGATGACCGCCGACATCGTCGCCTCGAACCGCCGCGGCGGCCCCGAAGGCGTGATCGACGCCGTCGAGCAGCTGGCGCCGCAGGGCTTCACCGACGTCGATGCAATTCTCAACTACGAGGCGCGCGAGGCGATCGTGCGCGGCTATGCCGCCAGGGCCGGCTTCGCCGCCCGCGTGGTGGCGCGGCCGGAGGCGGTGCGGGCCTGAGGCCGGCGGCGGACCGCCGCCGCGGCTCGGTGGCGGGCCGGTCCTGCAGATTCATTTGCACAAGACGGAAGCCCGGCGGTGAGCCGGGCTTTTCTGCTTTTGGAGCGGCCTTGTCTGCCAACCTGGGAAGGCGTGTCCGTCGCCTCGGTCGCCGGTAACCGGAAACCGAGAAGCGGACCGCCGGCTTGCCGGGGCGGCGGTGCCGGTCTCATCAAGCGGCAGCCGAAGCCTCAAACAAAAAGCCCGGCACGAGGTGCCGGGCTTTCCGTAAGGCAAGGAGACCTTGGATCGTTCGCAATGCTCAGTAGCGGGCGACGATCGGGCCGCCGAACTTGTAGTTCAGGCGGGCGGTGACGGTGTCGAGGCCGTTCTGGCTGACGCGCTCGCCGGTGGTGGCAGCGGCCGGGCCAACGGCGTCGGTCACAGCGCCGAGGAAGTAGTGGTTGTATTCCACACCGATCGTCCAGTTCGGGGTCAGGCCGTATTCGATGCCGGCACCGAGCAGGGCGCCCCAACGGGCTTCGTACAGCGAAGTCGCGGTGACGGCTTCCGAGACGGTGTTGCTGGTCCAGCCGCCGCCGCCCTTGGCGTACAGCAGGACGTTGTTGACGGCGTAGCCGGCGGTCGCCGCGATGGTGAACAGGCCGTTGGTCTTGGTGGTCCAGACGGTGCCCGGATTGAAGCCGGCCGACGTGTTGGAACCCTTGATGCCGGCCCAATCACCGGTCAGGTCGAAGCCCCACACCAGCCAGCTGGCCTGGGTGCGCCAGCCAACCTGGCCACCGGCGATGGCACCGCTGCCGGTGTTGGAACCATCGGTAATGCCGGACAGGGCGTCCGAGTACGCATTGTTGACCCAGCCGCCGCCGCCGTTGGCACCGACGTAGAAGCCGCTCCAGTCATACCCCAGCGGCGCGACCGGCGCCTTGGTGTAAGGACGGGCCGCCAGATCGGCCGCCGATGCGCTGACCGCGCTGAGCGCGAGGGCGGAAACCGCCAGAACAAGCTTCTTCACTGTAGATCTCCTTGGATGGTGAGAGTGCCGACATGAACACTGCTCTTGAGATGGTTGCACCCTAGCCCGAGTCGACGGCCTCGGCTGTAGCAGCTCTGCAACACTCTTCGGCAATCTTTACCCTAAAAAGCCTGCAAAACGGCCAATTTGCTACCGGTTTTGCTGACCGTGAGCCCGTTCAGGGGGCTATTTGGCCCCCTGCGCCTTCCGGGACTAGCCGGGAGGGGGGAGGAAGTGGATGTTGTGCTCGGCCGCCAGGGCGACCACGGCGTCGGGGGTCTGCTCCCGCATGTTGTGGATGCCCCAGAACAGGTCGTAAAGCCGCCGGGTCGGGCTCACCCAGAACATGGTCTTGGCCAGCTGCTGGGACTTGTTGAAGATTCCGTGCGGCTTGCCCATCGGCAGGCGGACCAGGTCGCCGGCGGTGGCGTATTCGTCGGCGCCGTCGAGGAAGAAATCGAGCCGGCCCTCCAGAATGTAGAGGTACTCGTCCTGGTCGGGGTGGATATGGGGCGGCACGAAGGTGCCCGGCGGGAACGTGGCGTGCCACGAGAACGAGTGCTCGGTGCGCGATTTTGGCACATAGGTCTGGCCCAGAATGTTCCAGCTGATGCCCTGGAGGCCGTCATTGGCCCGGGTAATGCCGGCGGTTTCGATCGGTGCTGTCATGATGCGGTCCTCTCCTCTGATGATGGATCTAAACGTGCAAAAAGCGGTCCTTGATGCCGGGATCGTGCTTCAGCTCGGGGCTGGTGCCGCTCCAGACCACGCGGCCTTTTTCGATGACGACGTGGCGATCGGCGAAAGTCGCCAGCGCGTCGACGTTCTTGTCGATCACCAGGATCGCGTGGCCCTCGGCCTTGAGGCTCTTCAGGCAGTTCCAGATCTCGACGCGGATCAGCGGCGCGAGGCCCTCGGTGGCTTCGTCGAGGATCAGGAGCTGCGGGTTGGTCATCAGCGCCCGGCCGATCGCCAGCATCTGCTGTTCGCCCCCGGACAACTGGGTGCCGAGGTTGCGGCGGCGCTCGCCGAGCCGCGGAAACAGCTGGTAGATCTTGGGCAGGCTCCAGCGCGCGGGCGCCTGGCGCGCCGCCGCCGTCGCCACCAGGTTCTCCTCGACCGTGAGCGTGGGGAAGATCTGGCGCCCTTCCGGCACGAGGCCGATGCCGCATTGCGCGATCCGGTAGGGCGGCAGGCCCGCGAGCGCCGTCGCGCCGAAGCTGAGACTGCCGCCGGCCGGCCGCAGCAGGCCCATGATCGCCTTGACCGTGGTGGTCTTGCCCATGCCGTTGCGGCCGAGCAGGGTGACCACCTCGCCGGCGCCGACCTCGAGCGAGACGTCGAACAGCACCCGCGCCGCGCCGTAGGAGGCCTGCAGTTGCGACACCTTGAGCATCAGGTCATCGCCTCCGCGGCTTCGTCGCCGAGATAGGCGGATCGCACCTCCGGATCGCGGCGCACCTCGTCGGGCGTGCCGCTGGCGATGATGCGGCCGTAGACCAGCACCGAGACGCGGTCGGCGAGCGCGAACACCGCCTCCATGTCGTGCTCGACCAGGATGATCGGAACCTCGCGCTTGAGCTCCTTCAGCGTCGCGATCACGCGGCTCGATTCCTCGTGGCTGGTGCCGGCGAGCGGCTCGTCGAGCAGCAGCAGCTTCGGCGCGGCCGCCATCGCGATGGCGAGCTCGAGCTGGCGCTTCTCGCCGTGGGACAACAGCCCGGCGGTGAAGCCTGCGCGCGACGCGAGGCCGAAGCGCGCCAGCAGCGTCATCGCGACGTCGTTCAGCGCGGGCTCGGCGGCGGCGTCGCCGGTGAAGCGGAAGCTCGAGCCGCTGCGGGCCTGGACCGCCAGCGCGACGTTCTCCAGCGCGGAGAAGCCCGGCAGGATCGAGACGATCTGGAACGAGCGGACCAGGCCGGCGCGGGCGCGGGCGTCCATCGGCAGCGCGGTGATGTCCTCGCCGTAGAACTCGATCCGCCCGGAATCCGATGCGGCGAGGCCGGAGATCTGGTGCACCAGCGTGGTCTTGCCGGCACCGTTGGGGCCGATGATGGCGTGCAACTCGCGCGGGCCGATCGCCAGCGAGACGCCGTCGGTGACGCGCAGCGCGCCGTAGCTCTTGCGCAGGTCGGTCAGCCTGAGCACCGGCGCCGTCAGCGCGTCCCCGGTCATCGCGTTCCCCGCAGGAGACTGGCGAGCCCGCCGCGGGCGAACAGCACCACGACGACCAGGATCGGTCCGAAGATCATGCCCCAGTATTCGGTGAGCCCGGACAGGAACTCGGCCAGCAGCGTGAACGCCGCGGCGCCGAGGATGGCACCGTGCAGCGTGCCGAGGCCGCCCAGCACGACCACGAAAATGAGGTCGCCGGAGCGCTGCCAGCCGACATAGGCCGGGCTGACGAACTCGCTGGCGTTGGCCAGCAGCACGCCGGCCACGGCGCAGATCATGCCGGCGACGACATAGGCGGTGAGCTGGTAGCGATAGGGGGCGAAGCCGATCGCCTGCATCCGCACCGGGTTGTCCTTGATGCCGCGCAGCACCCGGCCGAAGCGCGACGCCACGATGGCGCGGCAGGCGAGGTAGACGCCGAGCAGGGCGGCGAACGCGACGTAGTAGAGCGTCAGGTCGCTCCTCAGCACCGGCAGGCCGAACACGTGGCTGCGCGACAGGCTGAGGCCGTCGTCGCCGCCATAGGCGGCGAGCGAGGTGAACAGGAAATACAGCATCTGGCCGAAGGCCAGCGTGATCATGATGAAGTAGACGCCGTGGGTGCGCAGCGAGATCGCGCCGGTGGCGAGGGCGAACAGCGCCGCGACCGCGAGCGCCGCGCCCAACTGGATGAAGACGTCGTCGATGCCGTGGCTCGACAGGATGCCGACGGCGTAGGCGCCGATGCCGAGGAAGGCGGCGTGGCCGAAGCTGATCATGGCGCCGCAGCCGATCAGGAGGTCGAGCGACATCGCCGCGAGCCCATAGATCATGGTGCGGGTCATCAGCGCCAGGATGTAGCCCGAGGCGCCGAAATGGGCCGCCGCCGGCATCAGCGCCAGCACCGCGAAGATCGCGACCGGCAGCGCGGCCTGCCGCAGCCGCGAGGCCCGCGGCCGCGGCGCCACGGCGAGGTTGCGATCGGCGATCTCGTTCACGGCGCGCACCTCACCGCCGCACCGGGAACAGCCCGGTGGGTCGGAAGAACAGCACCGCCGCCATCAGGATGTAGATCAGCATCGGCGCCAGCGCCCGCCCGGTCTGGCTGGCCGCCGCCGGATCGAGTACCGCGCGCAGCAGGGTGGGGGCGAAGAACCGGCCCAGCGTGTCGGTCAGCCCGATCAGCACCGCGGCGATGAAGGCGCCGCGGATCGAGCCGATGCCGCCGATCACGATGACGACGAAGGCGAGGATCAGGACGTTGTCGCCCATGCCCGGTTCGACCGAGAGGATCGGCGCCACCATGGCGCCGGCGAACCCCGCCAGCATGGCGCCGACGCCGAACACGATCGTGAACAGCAGGCGGATGTTGACGCCGAGCGCCGACACCATCGGCGCGTTGCTGGCGCCGGCGCGCACCAGCATGCCGAGCCGGGTGTGATTGACGGTGACGTAGAGCAACAGCCCGACCAGCAGTCCGGCGCCGATCATCACCAGGCGATAGACCGGGTAGAGCAGCCCCGGCGCCAGCGTCACCGCGCCGGCCAGCGCCTGCGGCACCGGCACGCTGAGCGGCGCGGCGCCGAAGGCGAGCTTCACCGCCTGGTTGAGGAAGATGATGACGCCGAAGGTGGCCAGCACGTGGGCGAGGTGGTCGCGGGCGTAGAGGTGGCGGAACACCAGCATCTCGAGGATCAGCCCGATCAAGAGCGCTGACGGCAGCGCCAGCACCAGGCCGAGCCAGAAGCTGCCGGTCAGCGCCGTGAACGCCGCCATCAGATAGGCGCCGACCATGTACTGCACGCCGTGGGCGAGGTTGATGAAGTCCATCACCCCGAACACGATCGTCAGCCCGGCGGCGATCAGGAACAGGATCAGCCCGAACTGCACGCCGTTGAGAATCTGCACCAGGGCGAGGGTCAGGGTCATGCCGCGTATTCACTGGTAAGCGAAGGCGCTTCAACAGCCACTGTCGTCATCACCGGGCTTGTCCCGGTGATCCACGTCTTTACCGCCATCGCAAGGAAGCAAGTCGTGGATGGCCGGGACGAGCCCGGCCATGACTCAGCAATTTGATGTGCGCTTTGCCCATTCACAGCCGCCGGTCAATTGCCCGCCGGGCAGTACTGCGCGAACTGGTCGCCGAAATTCGAGAACACCTTTTGCGCGATCTCGGTCTGATACTTGCCGTCGGGGCGCTTGGCCACCTTGACCAGGTAGAAATCCTGGATCGGGTAGTTGTTGGTGTTGAACTTGAACGGGCCGCGCAGCGAGGTGAAGTCCGCCTTCTTCAGCGCCGCCTTGACGGCTTCCTTGTTGCTCAGGTCCCCCTTGGTCGCCCGCACCGCGCTGTCGATCAGCATCCCGGCGTCATAGGCCTGGAAGGCGTAGGTGCCGGGCACCTTGCCGCCGTAGTCCGCCTCGTATTCGGTGACGAACTTCTTGTTCTGCGGCAGGTCGAGGTTGGGCGCCCAGTTGGCGCCGCCGAACAGGCCGACCGCGGCGTCCTGCTGCGCCGGCAGGGTGGATTCGTCCACCGTGAATGCCGACAGGAACGGAATGCGGTCGGCGAGGCCGGCCTGCT
The DNA here is from genome assembly GCA_031291445.1 of Xanthobacteraceae bacterium. Lineage (GTDB taxonomy): Bacteria > Pseudomonadota > Alphaproteobacteria > Rhizobiales > Xanthobacteraceae > Bradyrhizobium_A. The sequence continues at coordinate 33,335 of JARLJA010000148.1, forward strand.
TGTACTGCTTCACCAGGTTCACGCCCATGCCGCCCGGCATGAAGGTGAAGACGGCGTCGGGATTCTGCTGGGCGATCAACGACAGCTCGGCCTGGAAATCGAGCGTGTTGAGCGGCACATACGATTCCTCGGTCACTTCGCCCTTGTAGTCGATCTTGAAGCCGGCGGCGGCGTCCTTGCCGGCCTGGTAGTTGGGCACCAGGATGAAGACGCGCTTGTAGCCGCGCTCCTGCGCGACCTTGCCGAGCACCTGGTGGACCTGGTCGTTCTGGTAGGAGGTGACGAAGAAGTACGGGCTGCAGTTCTTGCCGGCGAGGCTCGATGGCCCGGCATTGGGGCTGATCAGGAAGGTCTGGGACTCGACGATCGGCTTCTCGATGGCGAGCAGGATGTTGGAGAAGATCGGTCCGACCACGAAGTCGACCTTGTCGCGCTCGAGCAGGCCCTTGACCTTGGTCACCGCGACGTCCGGCTTCAGTTCGTCGTCGATGACGATCACCTCGACCTCGCGTCCGGCCATCTTGCCGCCGAGGTCCTTGACCGCGAGGTTGAAGCCGTCGCGCGCCTGCTGGCCGAGGGTCGCGGCGGGGCCCGACAGGGAAAGCACGAGGCCGATCTTGACCTTCTCCTGCGCCGCGGCGGGCGCCGCGAGGCCCGCCAGCGCGAGGCCGGCCAGTGCGAGACCGGCCAGCGCCCGGCGTCGGGCGCGCGAAAGACCGCTCAGGGCCGTGGCTCCGGGGATCCGCTTCATGGTCTCTCTCTCCTGTCCCTCTTGTGGGGGATCGCGTGTGGCAGTGGGTCGTCCGGGGACTGCAAGTGGTTGTCACTTCCAGCCTAAGCATGATCGGCGCAAGGGGAAAGCGGTTTTGCGCGCCGCCTCGAACCAATGCCTGCCAACGGGCGAGCGCAGGCGATTTCCGCCAATTGTTTGAACCTTAAAGGAATTTGCCCCGCGCGGCAAGTGCGCTTCCCCAGCGCCCGGCCGCTGGGCACGGTGCCTGTTTTTTGACTTTGGCGCGTTTCCCAATTATTTCAGGTTGAAAATGATGCGTCGCGCCGCGCCATGCGACCCACGAGTGCGCTCCCGCGAGCTGCCGATGCGGAAGCCCAAGCGATGTCCATGACCTTCGATTCCGAGACCAAGGCCAACGAGACCCCCGAGGATCACGGCGACGAACTGCGGCTGTGGCTCAGGCTTCTCACCTGCACCACGCTGATCGAGGGCGAAGTGCGCAGCCGCCTGCGCGAGCGCTTCGACGTCACGCTGCCGCGCTTCGACCTGATGGCCCAGCTCGACAAGGCGCCCGACGGCATGACGCTGTCGGACGTGTCGAAGCGGATGATGGTGTCGAACGGCAACGTCACCGGCCTGGTCGAGCGGCTGGTGGAATCGGGGCATATCGACCGCCGCACCTCGGAGACCGACCGCCGGGTCCAGGTGATCCGGCTGACCCGGCTCGGCCGCGCCGTGTTCCGCAAGATGGCGGCGGAGCACGAGACCTGGATCGCCGGCATGTTCGCCGACCTCACCGAAAAGGACGTGCGCGACCTGATGCGGCTCCTGGCCAAGACCAAGGCCTCGACCACCCGGGCGGCGGCACAGCGGCTGGCCGACAAGGCGGCGCTGCCGCAGGGGTGAGCGTTCCATCGCCGAGCCCGGCGCCGTCAGGTCCCCGGTGAAGCAACCATCGTCATTCCGGGGCGCGCCGCGTTAGCGGCGCGAGCCCGGAATCCATAGCCACCGGGCATAATCTGGCGTGCTGAGATCGCTCGCCATGCGTGGGCTCGTGTCCCGCTCGATGCCCATCCTTGACACCGGGGCTATGGTTTCCGGGCTCGGCGCTGCGCGCCGCCCCGGAATGACGATGGATAGGGATCGAGCCGGACGACGACGGTTGAGTACATCGGTCGCGGCTGCCGGCTACCACCCGCCCGCTGTGCATACCCCGCCTGTTCCCGCATTTTCGCTGTTGCGCCGATTTGTTTTAGGTTTAAAATGTTTTCGGTGGCTGCGCGCCCCCGATCGACCGACGATCGATACCGACGAATCATGGAGCCGAGATGGCCGACACGTCCTTCATGTCCTGGCCGTTTTTCGAGGACCAGCACCGCGTGTTTCGCGCCGATCTGGCGCGCTGGACCAGGGAGACCGTCGCGCCGCTGATCGATCACCACGATGTCGACGGCTCGTGCCGGCGGCTGGTGGCGGCGCTCGGGGAAAACGGCTGGCTCGGCGCGGTGGTACCCAGCGGCGCGCGAGCGCAGTTCGACGTGCGCATGCTGTGTCTCGCCCGCGAGACGCTGGCCTATGAAAGCGGTCTCGCCGATTTCGCCTTCGCCATGCAGGGGCTCGGCACCGGGCCGATCAGCCTGTTCGGCTCCGAGGACCTGAAGCGCCGCTACCTCCGCCGCGTCGCCAGTGGCAAGGCGATCGCGGCCTTCGCGCTGTCGGAGCCCGATGCCGGTTCCGACGTCGCCGCCATGACCACCACCGCGACGCCGGACGGGCCCGACCATGTCCGGCTCGACGGCTGCAAGACCTGGATTTCCAACGGCGGCATCGCCGACCACTACGTGGTGTTCGCGCGCAGCGGCGAGGGCGTCGGCGCCCGTGGCATCAGCGCCTATGTGGTCGACGCCGACGCGCCCGGCCTGACCATCGCCGAGCGCATCGACGTGATCGCGCCGCACCCGCTGGCGACGCTCGCGTTCGAGGGCTGCCGGGTGCCGCTGGCGCACCGGATCGGCGGCGCCGGCGAGGGCTTCAAGGTCGCGATGGCGACGCTCGACGTGTTTCGCTCCACCGTGGGCGCCGCCGCGCTCGGGCTCGCCCGGCGCGCGCTCGACGAGGCGCTGGAGCGCGCCGCGAGCCGGCGGATGTTCGGCGGCGTGCTCGGCGACCTGCAGCTGACCCAGGCCGGGCTCGCCGACATGGCGACCGGCGTCGACGCCGCGGCGCTGCTGGTCTACCGCGCCGCCTGGACCAAGGATTCCGGCGCGCCGCGGGTTACCCGCGAGGCGGCGATGGCGAAGATGTACGCCACAGAGGCGGCGCAGGCGGTGATCGACCGCGCGGTGCAGGTGTTCGGCGGGCTCGGCGTCAAGCAGGGCGTCAAGGTGGAAGAACTCTATCGCGAGATCCGCGCGCTGCGGATCTACGAGGGTGCGACGGAAGTGCAGAAGGTTGTCATCGGCCGGGAACTGATGAAAGCCGTGCAGGCGGGAGTCTCCAACCACGGTGCCGCGGAGTAGCGGTGTGGCGGATGATTTCGGCGGGTGCGGCCAATGAAGGACTTGGCTGAAAGGAAAGCATGATGGCAAAGACCGCTCATGTCGACACGTTCGCGCGCGACAACCTGCCGCCGCGCGAGGAATGGCCCGATCTGATCTTCACCCGGCCGGAATACCAGTATCCGGAGCGGCTGAACTGCGTCAGCCGCTTCCTCGACCGCTGGGTCGAGGAGGGGCGCGGCGACCAGCCGTGCATCTACACCTCGTCGCAGAACCTGAGCTACCGCGAGCTGCAGCAGCTGGTGAACCGGATCGCCAACGTGCTGGTCGGCAGCCTCGGTCTGGTGCCGGGCGGCCGCGTGCTGCTGCGTTCGGCCAACAACACGATGATGGTCGCGACCTATCTCGCGGTGATCAAGGCAGGCGGCGTCGCGGTGGCGACCATGCCGCTGCTGCGCGCCAAGGAGATTTCCTATCCGATCCAGAAGGCCAGGATCCCGCTGGCGCTGTGCGACGCCTCGCTCGCCGACGAGATGGAGAAGACCAGGGCCCTGGCGCCCGAGCTCAAACAGGTGGTGTATTGGGGCTCCGGCACGCCGCAGGCGCTGGAGGCGCTGATCGCGCAGGCCAGTGACGCGTTCGCGGCGGTCGACACCGCCTCCGACGACGTCTGCCTGATCGCCTTCACCTCCGGCACCACCGGCGACCCCAAGGGCACGATGCATTTCCACCGCGACATGCTCGCGGTGTGCGACGGCTTCGCCCGCAACGTGCTGCGGGCGCGGCCCGAGGACCGCTTCATCGGCTCGGCGCCGCTCGCCTTCACCTTCGGGTTCGGCGGCGTGCTGTTTCCGATGCATATCGGCGCGTCCTTCATCCTGCTCGACAAGGCCACTCCCGAGCATCTCGCCGCCATGATCGACCGCTTCAAGGCGACGGTGTGCTTCACCGCGCCGACCGCCTACCGCGCCATGCTGGGGCTGCGCGACAAGTACGACCTCACCTCGCTGCGCAAGTGCGTCTCCGCCGGCGAGGCGCTGCCCAAGGGCACCTTCGACGCCTGGTTCAAGGCCACCGGGCTCAAGCTGATCGACGGCATCGGCTCGACCGAAATGCTGCACATCTTCATCAGCACCACCGAGGACGAGATCCGCCCCGGCGCGACCGGCAAGCCGGTGCCGGGCTATGAGGCGAAGATCGTCGACGACGAGGGCCGCGACGCACCTCCCGGCACCCTGGGCCGGCTCGCGGTGCGCGGCCCGACCGGCTGCCGCTACCTCGCCGATCCGCGGCAGCGCAAATACGTCCTCAACGGCTGGAACCTGACCGGCGACACCTACGTCATGGATGAGGACGGCTACTTCTGGTACCAGTCGCGCTCCGACGACATGATCGTGTCGGCGGGCTACAACATCGCCGGTCCCGACGTCGAGGCGGCGCTGCTGACCCACGAGGCGGTGGCCGAGTGCGGCGTGGTCGGCGCCCCCGACGAAGCGCGCGGCACCATCGTCAAGGCCTATGTCGTGCTGCGGCCGGGGGTGACCGGCGACGACGCGCTGGTGGCGGCACTGCAGGACTACGTCAAGCGCGAGATCGCGCCGTACAAGTATCCGCGCGCCATCGAGTTCGTCACCGAGCTGCCGAAGACGGCGAGCGGCAAGCTGCAGCGCTTCACGCTGCGCCAGCAGGCGCGCGACGCCGCGACGCGGACGGCCGCCGAATGAATGCTCCCCTGCGCCAGCGCGTGCGCATGCCCGAGCTCGCGGTCCTGCCGGCCGCGGTGCATCGGCAGCCGCTGATGATCCGCTTCTCGCACTGCGATCCGGCGGGCATCGTCTATTTCGCCAAGTATTTCGACATCGCCAACGGCGTGGTCGAGGATTTCTTCCCCGCGGCGCTGGGGCTGTCCTATCACGACTTCATCGGGGCGCGCCGCATCGGGCTCGGCTTCGCCCATGCCGAATGCGACTTCCTCAAGCCGGGCAAGATGGGCGACCACCTGACCGTCGCGGTCCTGATCGACGCCATCGGGACCGCCTCCATCACCTTCACGCTGCACGGCTATCGGACCACGGGCGGCGCGCGCGACGCCGAGCCGACGCTGTCGATGCGCCTCGTCATGGTGACGACCTCGCTGACCGAACACCGCGCCATCCCCGTTCCCGACGATCTGCGGGCCGCGGTCGAGCGCTACAAGGAGACCTGCCGGTGAATGCTCCGAAATCCTCCCCGCTCGCGGTCCTGCCCGCGACCTCCGAGACCCCCCAAGGCGCGCGGCCGGTGTCGCTGCTGCCGCCCGGCTGGCCGCGGCCCAAGGGCTATGCCAACGGCATGATGGCCGAGGGCCGCCTGGTGGTCACCGGCGGCGTGGTCGGCTGGGACGAGAGCGGCGTCTTCCCCGCGACCTTCGTGGCGCAGGTGCGCCAGGCGCTCGCCAACATCGTCGCCATTCTCGCCGAGGGCGGCGCGGGGCCGGACAAGCTGATGCGGCTCACCTGGTATGTCGTCGACATGGAGGAATACACCTCCAACCTCAAGGCGATCGGCGAGGCCTACCGCGACGTCGTCGGCGCCCACTATCCGGCCATGGCGCTGGTCCAGGTGGTGCGGCTGGTCGAGCCGGCGGCCCGCGTCGAGATCGAGGCCACCGCGGTGGTGGGGCACTGACGACCGGTTGCTGAAGCGCTTTCGCTCATACGTGGCTCACATGCGGGCCACCCAAAAAGAGAGGCCGCCTCCCGGCGGCCTCTCGTCGTCGAGACGGAAGTTCGATCTCAGGCCAGCTGAGCAGCGACCTTCGACTTCTGGCGATAGGCGATGAAGCCGACGCCGACGAAGCCGAGGATCATCATGGCCCAGGTCGAGGGCTCCGGAACCGCAGAGATCGAGCCGACGCCGTGCTCGCGGGTGCCGTTGGCATCGAAGGTCTGGATTTCGGCGCTGTAGCTGGTCGGGCCGACGACCAGGTTTCCGGTCGAACCCAAATCCGCAGTGAAGAGCAGGCTGACGACGTCACCGTTGGCGAAGTCGAGGTCGAAGCCGCCGCCGGCGGAGACGGGGTAGAACTGCACGGCCGACAGCGCGCCGCCGACCGAGGCGCCGTTCAGCTTGAAGCTGAAGTTGGTGGCTGCAAACGTCGGGTTGGACGCGATCGGATTCTGCAGGTCGAACGAGAACGACCAGGTCTGGTTGGGCGCGCTGTACACCGTGCCGACGCCCAGCGAGGCGTTGTAGTTGTCAACGGCCGTGTCCCAGGTGCCCGAGCCGGAGAACAGCACATCCGCGTTCGCGTGACCGGCAACGACGAGGAAAAGGGCGGCGGCGGTGATCAAGGATTTAATCTTCATTTAAATCTCCAGAAGGGTTAATTTTGACTTACGCAGGTATTGCATTCCTTCATGATGAGGAAATGACGAGCAGGCTGCGGTTTTGCTGCAGCGCTTTTTAAATCGATCGCGATCGGATCGTTCGGACATCGGGTCGCCGCGCGAGTCCGTCGTCGATCGTCGAACACGCAAGGACTGGCCTCGCGCGCGCCGACGCGGGACGGCATTGTCGGGAAACAAGAGTGGGGTCTTGCCGTGACGCTGGTGCGCTCGTCCCATGCGCCGCGGGACAAGCCGGGCGGCAGCGAGATTGCGCCCCGAGGCTTCTGCACCGACTTGTTTGGGGCTGCCTGGTTCTGTGCTGCCGAGAAGGCTGGTCCGGCCTCCGCGACGCCGCCTCAGGCGCCGGCGTGCGACGCCAGCGCGAAGCCCACCATCATCATCCCGATCGCCGCGATCCAGCCGCCGAACGCGCGCAGCGCAATGCCGCGCCACGCCGTCGCATCTCCGGCCTCGGCGCGGCGGAAGGCGATCGTGATCGCCATGATCAGCGTGATGGCGACATAGCCCGTGCAGGCCAGTCCGGCCGCGAACAGCGGCAGATTGGTTTCGGGCCCGATGCCGCCGGCATTGGCGGCGCCCCGGAGCACGGCGAGAGCGAATCCGATCATTCCGAGAGCGGTGGCCGGAATGCGCGCGCCGGCTGCGAGCAGCAGGCCGAGCACGAGAATCAGTCCGGCATCCATGACAGGGCTGCCGGGCAACGACGGGACGCTGGCGCCGATCAACAGCCCGGCCAGGAGCCCGAGCGGAAACAGCAGGACCAGCCAGCGCCCGCGCGAGGCACCGAGCGAGCCCGCAAGCACGCCGACGGCGATCCACAAGATCACGTCTTGGGGGTCGGTGGCCGGATGGGCGGCGCCGGCGTAGAAATCGCCAAGCCGCGTTCCGATGATGTGGGCGTCGGCCGCGACCGTCGAGGCAATCAGCGTCGCGACGGCGAGGCCGAGGCGATCGAGCTTCGTTCTCATGCGATGCCTCCCAGGCTCCGTGCGAGGAAATAGCAGCCGAGCACGGCGATCGCCACGCCCATGCCGCGGATCAGCCGCTCGCCGATCGGCCAGCGCAGCAGCAGCCCGATCGAAATGCCGCACAGATGCAGCAGGCCGGTGGCGACGACGAAGCCGATGCCGTAGGCCAGCGGATTGGCCGAGCGCGGCAGTTCCGCGCCGTGGGCATAGCCATGGAAGATCGCGAACACACCGACCACGACGGCCGCGGCGGCGAACGGCAGTCTGAGACGCGTCGCCACGGCCGCGCCCAGCACCAGCGCGGACAGCGCGATCACCGGCTCCTGCAACGGCAGCGGGACCTGCAGCACGCCGAGCACGCCGCCCAGCGCCATCACCAGAGGAAACGTGATCGGCAGGACCCAGATCGCCGGCGCGCCGAGCTGTGCGCCCCAAATGCCCACCGCAACCATCGCAATCATGTGGTCGAGACCGGTCAGCGGATGCAGCAGGCCGCTGAGCAGGCCGCCGGTCACGCCGACCTGCTCGTGCGCGAGGGCTGGCTGCACCAGCGCGGTCAGCGCGAGAGCGGCGAGCGCGGGCAGGCGATGGGACGGCGTCACGGCAGCTCTTCCTTCAAATGGTGGCGGTGGTGAACACGCGGACCAGGCGTCCGATAAACCAGAACATCGCCACCGAGCCGATGGCATAGGCCGGAAGCGCCGCCCCCCAGCGCGGCAGCTCCGCCTGCAGCCGCCGATGCGCCCACATCAGCGCGAGCACCAGCAGCACGAAGGCGAGCTGGCCGATTTCGACGCCGACGTTGAAGAACGCCAGCGCAGCCGGGAGCAGGCGCCGCTCGATGCCGAGCCCGGCCAGCGCGCCCGCGAAGCCGATGCCGTGCACCAGGCCGAAGGTGAAGGCGACGGCCCAGGGGTAGCGGGCGGTCAGGCCGGGCCTGCCGCGCTGCTGTTTGACGATCTCGACGCCGACGAACACGATGCTGAGGGCGATGCAGGCGTTGAGCGCCCGTTCCGGCACGCCGATCAGGCCGAAGGCGGCGGCGGCGAGCGCGACGCTGTGGCCGATGGTGAAGGCGGTGATGGTCTTCACCAGCCGCCAGCCGCCGCCCACGATCCAGATCAGGCCCAGCACGAACAGCAGGTGGTCGGCGCCGAGCAGAATGTGGTCGATGCCGTAGTTGAGGTAGGTCGTGCCCAGTTCGATCCAGGCCTGCAGCGTCGGCTGATCCGAGCTGAAGACCGAGACCACCGGATTGGCGGATGACAATGTATAGCTGCGCATCTCGCCGTTCAGCGAGGTGATCTTGACCAGCACCGCCGACATCTTGGCGCCGAGGTTGGTGATCGTGATCGGTCCGACCAGTCCCTTGTCGCCGCAATTGAGCTCGGGCAGGCGCAGGAAGCAATGCTGCGGCACCTGCAGGTTGACGCGCTCCGCCCCGATCTCGGGCACCATGGTCCAGCGGCCGACGAAGGCGCCGGGCCGGACCTCGCGGAATTCGATGACGCCCAGCGTCGCTTCATGCGCGTAAAGGTCGCGGGGCAGAGCGAGGGCAGCCAGGAGCAGCAGGGCTGCCCGAATCAGCGTCGGCATCGTCATTGCTCGTACTGGATGCGATAATTGGCCTTGAGACGGTTCACCGCCTCCCAGGCACGCTTGCGGGTCTCGTTGCTCTCCCAGATCTTGGTGACCTCGTCGCGCACGCTGTCCAGGCTCGCAAGCTTGCCGGGCTTGCGGGAGTCGAGCCGCACCACGTGCCAGCCGTCCTTGGACTGCAGCACGCTCCATTCGCCAAGCGGCATCGCCAGCAGGCGGTTGCTGAAATCGTCGCCGAAGGAGCCGGCCAGACTGGCCACCGGGCGGCCCAGCATGGCGCGGGTCCGCTTTTGCAGATCGTCGGTTTCCCGCTGCGCCTCGATGTCCTCGAGTTGCCGCCGCGCGGTCGCTTCGTCGGTCGGCGGCGTGATGTAGAAGCCGACCCGCTCGGGCTCGTCGAACTGCTTGTGATTGCTGGCGAACCATTCGCGCAGCTCCTCGTCGGTCGGCTTCGGCACGCGGATCTGGTCGAAGATCAGGACCTGCAGCTTGTAGGCGATGCGGTCGCGGATCGTGTCGTCGCCCTTGTCGACGCCGAGCGCCTTGCCCTCGCGGTAGAGGATTTCGTTGGCAAGCCAGTTGTCGACCATCCTGTCCATCTCGGTGGCCGACGGCACCCGCTCCTTGTCCTCGTCGTAACCGTCGATGAAGGACTGGCGCAACGCCTTCGTCACGACGATCGTCCTGTCGTCCTTGGCCGGCGGATGCAGCACCGCATCAATCCCGAAGATCAGCGCCCCCAGCAGGCAGAAATGCACCAGGGGTTCGTGCCGAATCAAATGCAGCGCCGCCGACACCGTCGACCGCGTGGTCGCCGCGGCGCCGCCGAGCGAATCATGGGCATAGATTTCGTTGGTCGCTTGAACTGACATCGTGTGTGTACGTCCGATGAGTGTCTGAGAGTTGAGTGACGGTGCTGATCTTCCTTCGCGTGGCGGGCGAGTTATGCAACGGAGTCCCCTCGCGAGTCACGGGCGAAATTCTTGGTCGATCGCGGCGCTTCTCACAAAACATTCACCAAAGTGTCGCCGGTTCCTGATTTAAATGAGCTAGTGAATATCGGTCTTAATTTACGGCGCGCATCGTTTAATTTCCCCGCACGCAGATCATCTCAAGGAGCCGACACTATGTTTCCGTCTTCCAAAGTCGTTTTGCTGTCCGCCGCTTCGGTGGCCCTGGCCAGCGCCGGCACCGCGGTTGCCGACACCGTCAACAACGGCAATCCCTATCTCGCCGGCGACATGCACAACCACAACACCTGCATCGACGGTTCGGTTGCTGCCGGCTATTCGATCGACCGTTCGGTCGCGACCGGCGTCTCCCCGACGGGCGGCAAGAACTTCAATCTCGACTGGTTTACCCTGGGTAACCACGGCGGTTCGGGCAATCGCGACTGCCGCTTCAGCGATGCCAGCGCCGGCATCCCCGGTGACAACGTCACGACTTACTGGAACGACACCCTCGGCAAGACGATCGACGGCATCACCATCACCAGCCTGAAGGGCACCCCGTCGGGCACCGGCTCGAATCGGCAGATGTGGCACTGGCAGCACATCGAGGAAATGGAGTATCCGATCATCGTGCAGCGCTCGGCCCTATATAATAAGGTGCTGATCGAAGGCATGGAGTGGGTCGTTCCCGGTCACGAGCACACCGACGTTGCGGTGATCGCCGGCCAGAACCCGCTCGGCATCGGTGGTTCGACCGGCAACGCCAACAACATGGCGGAGTTCGAGTTCCTCTACGACCGTCAGGACAACGACCAAATCGGTCCGGTCGACGGCAGCAACAACCCGATCTGGACCGGCAAGAGCTTCAACAACTCCGGCACCCTGGGTCACGCCAAGGCGGTCGCCGGCGTGCAGTGGCTGCAGTCGCGCTATCCGCTGACGTCCTACGTCGTTCCGACCCACTCCGAGCGCGCCGGCGCGTTCAGCCCGAGCGGTAACGGCGGCTACAACATCGAGCACTTCCGCGACTTCAACAATGCCGGCCCGACGATCGCGATCGGCATCGAGTCGCCCGGCCACATGGCGCAGGGCAGCAAGAGCGGCGGCTCGGGGTCCTACACCACCAACGCGGTCGGTGGCGGCACCTACGGCCTCGAGGGTGTCTACACCGCCAAGGTCGGCGGCCTGTGGGACGGCCTGCTCGGCGAAGGTCGCAACTCGTTCGTCTTCGTGAGCTCCGACTGGCACACCCGCGGCGCCCTCGCTGCGACCTCCCCCTCCACCAACTCGGACTTCATGCCGGGTGAGTATTCCAAGCTCTACGTGCCGAACACGCCCGGTGCCGTTGGCTTCAAGGCGCAGTCGATTGTCGACGGCATGCGGTCCGGCAATTCCTACTCCGTCAACGCCGACATGATCGGTCCGGACCTCGTCTTCCACGCCCATGGCAGCGACGGCGTCTGGCACGGCATGGGTGAAACCCTGGTCGTGACCCCGGGCGACACCGTCACTGTCGAGATGCAGCTGACCGTGCCGGCCGGCAACAACAGCCCGTACAGCTTCAACAACCCGCTGCTGGCGCAGGTTGGCATCAACCAGCCGCTCAACAAGCCGTCTCTCGACCACGTCGACCTGATCACCGGTCAGATCACCGGCGTGATCGCGCCGGGTGCGCCGGGCTATGCCGTTCCCAACTTCTCCGGTGTTGCCGGTGCGGCCGTCGTCTATAATTCGAGCACGGTGATCGCCCAGCAGATCCAGGCCTCGAGCATGACCAAGGTCGTGAACGCGGACGGTTCGACCCGTCTGTCCTTCACCACCACCTTCGTCGCGCCCAGCACCCCGATGTACATCCGTACTCGCGGTACCAACATTCCGGTTGCGACCCCGAACGTTACCGACACCGCCGGCAACCCGCTCATCGACGTGAACAACGCGAATGTCGTCTGCAGCGATCCGGCCTGTCCGGTCCATCTCGATACCGATGGCAGCGGCAACAAGCTCGTGACCTACGACGTGCAGGCCTGGTCCAACACCTGGTTCTACGCCAACCCGATCTTCATCCGTCCGGCAGGGACTCCCCAGCTGCTGGTCGAGACGAACGCGGCGCTGGCGAAGACCCTGGCTGCTCGCGCCAGCCGCCGCTGACGCCCAGAGGCCCCGCGGGGTCCTGGCGACGAGATTTGACGAGGCGGATTTCTCCGCCTCGTCAATCTGCATTTAATAACCTCCCCGAGGCCTGACACCGGACAGGCGAAGCGCCGTCCTTTGCGTTCTGACTGGATACGCACTTGTCCCGATTTAATTGCCCGATCGTGTGTTGCGCTGCCGGTCTCGTCGCCGGCCTCGTGGTTCTCGGAGCTTCGCCGGGCCGCGCCGAACCGGCCGAAGCGGAGCCGACCAGGGAAGACTGCATCGCCGCCGTCGACAAGGCGCGCGCGCTCGCGGCGACCCTTCCGGAGGACGATCTGTCGCGCTATTTCGCCGAGCGGAGCCTGCTGCAGGCGGATGTCGAGGCGGGCAATGGCGAGTTCGACGATTGCATCGAATATGCCGAACGGGCCACGGTCGAGGTCAAGGAACACCGCCACGTACTGAGACCCGGCGAGACCTTCGAGCGGGTGCCGATGAAGAAGTAGCGGCTTGCGCGCAGTTCGCTTCCTGATCGGGCGGGCCCCGCGGGAGGCGAATCCTGCGGCGCTGTCGCAACGCCGTCATTTAAAGGCTGTCATCTCCGGCCTGTCGGCAAGGCGGTCGTCTCGATCTCGGGATCCCGATTCCGTCGTCCCATTCAAGATTGGAAGTCGAACCATGGATCAAATCGAGGCGCTGTTTCCCATCCCGATGATGCGCTCGCCCGCGCTGCTGCCTCCGGAGCTCAACGCCGCTGCGGTGGCGTCCATCCGCAACGCCCGCATCGAGAGCAATCTGCGCTCGGATCAGCTATTCCACACCGAGGTCGCCGATCCGCGGGAAAACCAGCTGTTCCGGCAGATCGCCGAATTGGCAGTCCCGAAACTTGTCGATTTCGGGATGCTGCTGTTCGGTGAAAGGCTGAACTGGATCGTCAAGGAGATGTGGACCAACATGCTGGAAAACGGCGGCAGCCAGACGCTGCATTCCCACGCCAATAGCTTCGTCTCGGGTGTCTACTACCTGACGCCGTCTCACCCGGCCTGCAAGACCGTATTCGTGCGCCCGCCCGGCGGCGGCGACTTTTCCTTTCGCCACCACACCCGCACCGCCGCGATGGGCCCGTTCAACGCCGGCAAGTACCTGCTGCCCGAAGCCAACCCGGGCGATCTGGTGCTGTTTCCGAGCTATCTCTATCACGAGGTGCCGAGAAACCAGGGCGATCAGCGCATCACGATCGCCTTCAATGCGATCCCCGACAGCCTGGACTGCTGGGGCTACCGGATCAATTTCGCCCCCTGAGACAGGTCGACGGCAGCGGATGCCGGTGACCGCTCAGCCGCTGCAGCGCTCAGCGGCCGAATTCGCGCGCCAGCAATGCCCGCGCCTCGGTGCGGGACGGCGCCGCGTCGACGACCTGTTGCAGCAGGCGCGCGGCCGCGGCGCGATCCGACGCCGCCAGCGCCTGCGCCATGCTGATCAAGGGCTGATAGGCCGGGTCGAACTCGGGACTGAGGCGCAGCGCCGCGAGCAGGCCGGGCGACGCCGCCTCGATCAGCGCGAGGCCGCGCGGACTGCCGGGAAGCGCCGCGCCGGCCTCGAGAAAGCGATTGCGCGCCTGCCAATAGGCGTCGAGCCGGGACGCCATGGCGCTGCGATGGGGCTCGGACAGCAGTTCCGATGCATCGGCGTGCATCGCCCGCGTGACCTGGAGCAGAAGCGACCAGGGCGGCGCCGTGAGCGCCCGCACGTTGCGGCTGGCGTCGAAGGTGACGAACGGGAAATCATCGGTGTTGCGCGGCCCCTGGCCGGCGAACGCCGACAGGACGCGGGGACCGCCGAGATACTGCCCGAGCAGATCGATCGGGGTCTCGAAACCGATCGGCCGGACGACCGCCGCGAGCGACGGACCGGCCAGCCGGCTCGCGAGTGCGTCCAGATCGAGCGGGCCCGCGTCGCGCGGCCCGATCAAGGCAAGCATCGGCGTGCCCACGCTGTAATGGTTCAGCCAGGCCGAACCGCCCGGATAGACGTCGAGAAATCCGCGAATGATCGTGCGCAAGGAGGGCAGATCGAGCTGATACAGCGGCAGCCACTGGCAGAAGAGTCCGCCTGGAGCAAGCCGCTGCCGAACCGCCGCGAAGTGCTCGGTGGTGTAGAGCGCGCCGCTGCCGTCGAGCGCCGGGTGGAACAGATCGGCAACGATGACGTCATACCGCGCCTTGTCCGCGGCGACATAGCGTCGCGCGTCGGCCACGGTCAGCCGGGGGGCGGGAGCAGGCGCAGCGCCGCTCGCGAACCAGGGCAGCAGATCCACGACCTCCTGCGAAAGTTCGACGCCGTGAACCGAGACGCCGGGCATGCGCGCGCCGCCGATCAACGTGGCTCCGGTCCCGATGCCGAGGAACAGCGCCTGGCGGGGCGCGGGGTGCAGCAGCAGGGGCAGCGTGGCCTGGCGGTAGTCCGACCGCGCCGAGCTGGTGCCGCCCATGCGGAAGCGGCCGTTGACCTCGAGATAGCGCGCGCCCGACGCATCGTCCACGACGCTTGCCGTTGCCATCGGCCCCTCGCGGACCGCGAGCAGCGAGCCGCCCGCCGGCACCCGCGTCAGCGAGGGCGGCGGGCCAAGCAGGAGAAATGCCGCCGCCGCGGCCGGCACGGCCGCCCACGGCAAGGCGGCGCGCCACACCGGCATCAACAGCAGATAGCCGAGCGCGACCACGACGATCGCCGTCCAGGCGCCAAGCGTCGGGATCAGCAGCTGTGCGCTCAGCAGGGGGGCGATCGATGCGCCGATGCTGTTGACGCCGACCGCCCAGCCGAGGGACCCACGCTGGTCGCGGACCTGCTGGACGAGATGGCCGAACAGCGCGCCCATCGCCGCCGACGGCACGAAGAACAGTGCCACCGCGATCGCCAGTTCGCCGGCCACGCCGGTTTCGGCCGCCGTTTCGGCGATGCGCACCATCGCCGGCGCGAGATACGCCGTCATGAGGCAAGCCAGCGCGGTCCCTGCCAGCAGCAACCCCATGCCGCGGCCACGGTCGCCGCGTCCCAGGCGCTGCCAGGCGAGGCCGCCTGCCGCGGTGCCGAGCAGGTAAGCGGCCAGCAATCCCGCGAATGTGTAGATCGTGTCCTGCATCACCTGGGCCGCCAGACGGACCACGAGAACCTCGAACGCGATGCCGAGCAGGCCGGTGGCGAACAAGGTGATGTCGAGGCGCACCCCGATCGTTCGCAGACCGGCGCCATCGATCGGCGCCGCCGCCTCACCGCGTTGCGGCCCGATGCCCAGGATGGCGAGCGCGCATAGCGCGTTGATCGCGGCGAGACAGATCAGCGTGGCGGACAGGCCCAGCAACGGAAGCAGGACAAACGTCGAGATCAGCGCGCCGGCGACGGCACCGGCGGTATTCGCACCATAGACGCCGGCGCTGACGCGCGGGTCGCTCCTGGCCTCGCGGACGATGCGCTCGAGCGCCGCCAGCGTTCCACCCATCGCGGCAGTCGCTGGCAGCAGCACGAGCATCGGCAGCGCGAAGCTCGCAGCCCACAGCAAGGCGGGCGCCGGCTCGGTGCCGAGCAGCGGGGCGAGACCCCGACCTGCCGCGGGCAGCAACCAGACGCAGACGATCCCCCACAACCCGATCGCCGCTTCCAGCCAGGCGTAGGCCGTCCGCGGAGATCCGGCCCGCCGGATCGGTCGGTCGAGCGCGAAAGCTCCGATCGCCAGTCCGCCGAAGAACCCCGCCACCGCGCCGAGAACGGCCATCATGTCGCTGCCAAGCGCCAGCGCCAGCTGGCGTGTCCAGACGATCTCGTATCCGAGCCCCGCGAAGCCTGACGCTGCGACAATCGGCATCAGCGCCCATCCGGCGCCGATGCGCAGCCGGGAGGGCGCGACCGGTGCCGGATCGGCGACGGATCGGGGGGCGACGCCTGCGGGTGCGGTTACGCCGGCGTCCGGATCGGATTGCATTGTCGTCGTTCCTTGCTTGCCGACGTGACGGTCGCAGCGGCTCGTCCGCGCCGTGCTGAATACTGCGCCCGCACCGCGACCGAATTGATGCAGATGACCGATGACGCCATCGATGGCGGGCAATCGATGATCGGTGGGTGTCGACCAGTCGCCGCCAACGTCCCCGACGGTGTCCGCCTGCTCGTGTGGTGGATGCAACCCGGTCACGGGCGAGTCCGTCCGACTGTCTCTCGAATCTTTGTGACACTGATTTGACGTCGGAGGAGTGGACGCGGTCGTGACGCAGTCACAAATCGTTCTCGCGTTTGGTCTAATCGAGTGAGCAGACGATACCTCAAGGATACGTTCTGTGACTCTTGGCTCGATGTTCGCCCGCGCAGCCGGCGGTGATCATGTCCCGTGGCTGCTGGCGCTGGGATGGTTCGTTGCCGGCGTCTTCTGTGTGTCCTTGCCGGCCTACCCGCATCAGTCGATCATCCCCCCGGCGGCGGAGCGGGCGGACGGCGCGGCGATGGCACGGCGCGAACTCGCGGGTGCCTCCACTGCAGCCGACCCCGCCGCCCAAGGCGGAGAACGCGAACCCGCGATCGGGGCCGTTTCGACGCCGCCGCGCGAATTCTCGCCATGGTCGATGTTTCTGGCTGCCGACAACATCGTCAAGGCCGTGATGATCGGGCTGGCGCTGGCGTCGCTCGCGACCTGGACGGTGTTGTTCGCAAAGACTGTCGAACTCATGCTGGCCGAGGGCCGGCTCCGCGGCGCTCTGCGACGAATCGACAATGCCCGCTCCCTGCAAGAAGCCGAACTTGCGATCGGGACCGGCGGCACCGTGCTGCGGTCGATGCTGGCCGCCGCGTCGCAGGAGATGCGCCTGTCGGACGGCCTGTTGCGCGACAGCGGCGTCAAGGAACGGACGACGTCGCGCCTGGCGGAAACCGTTCGCGCCGAGGCGCGGGCGATCGGACGCGGCATGGGACTTCTGGCGACGGTCGGCGCGACGTCACCGTTCGTCGGGCTGTTCGGGACCGTCTGGGGCATCATGAACAGCTTCATCGGAATCTCGAAATCGCAGACCACCAATCTCGCGGTGGTTGCACCGGGAATCGCCGAGGCCCTGCTCGCCACCGCCATCGGGCTGATTGCGGCGATTCCGGCGGTGATCGTCTACAATCACTTCGCCCGCGCGACGAAACGCTACCTCGAGCAGGTGGCGCGAGGCTCGGGCGCCGTCTCGCGACTGCTGTCGCGAGACCTCGACCGCGCGGGCCAGTTCGGCGCCGCGCGCGCGGCAGAATAGCCATGGGAATGTCGATTTCGGAGAGCGGCCTCGACGCCGACGATTTCGCGGAAACCCACGAGATCAACGTCACTCCGTTCATCGACGTCATTCTGGTGCTGCTGATCATTTTCATGGTGGCGGCCCCATTGTCCACCGTCGATCTTCCGATCGATCTGCCGACGTCGGCCGCCGCCGCGCAGAAGAAGCCGGACAAGCCGACCTACGTATCGATGAGACCCGACCAGTCGGTCGCGATCGGCGAGACCTCGATCGGCAGGGGCGACCTGATCCGCTCGCTCGACGCCGCCGATCCGAATCGAGACCGTGTCATATTTGTGCGGGCCGATCGCATGGTGCACTACGGTGAACTGATGGAATTGCTCGAGGAGCTGCGTTCCGGCGGCTATGCCAGGGTCAAGCTCGTGGCGGTCGAGGCGGCGGGGCAGTCGCGGCCGGCGACAGGGCGCTGAGCCATGACCTTGATGCCGGAGGTCCGCGACGCACGGCACGCATCTGGGCGGCTCTGGAGCCTGGCTGCGGTCTGCGCCGTGGCGGTTCATGCGGCGGTGGCGCTGACATTGGCGTCGGTGCAATCCGACAGTTCGGAGGAGTCTTTCGGCGCTGCCGCGCTCGAGGTCGGCCTGGAAACGGGCGCGCCCAGCGAGGACGCAAGCGATCTGCCGCCCGGTCCGGAGATGGCGGCCTCGGTGGCGTCGGCGGCGGCCGCGGAGCAGACACCGGTTGTCGACGAAGCCGCGCCGGTGCGGATCGATCGCGCTCCGAGCGCCACCGCCGACCCGGCGGCGATGCCCGATGCGGCGGAGCAGCCGAAGCCCGACGATCCGGACAAGGCTGCGGTCCGCCGGACGGCATCGCAGGACTCTGCGGCGGCCGAAGCGATCGCACCCCCGAGCCAGGAAGCGGTGCGGCCCGCGCCGCGATCGGTGGCGCCGGCGCCGGGAAACGAGGCCGGCGACCGACGCCTTCGCGTGGTCTGGCAGAATGCGCTGAGGACGCATGTCGAGAAGTACAAACGCTACCCGGCGGCGCGGTCGCAGAAGACGGTCGACCTCATCGTCAGATTCAGCATTGACCGCGCGGGCCATGTGCTGTCGGCGGAGATCCTGAAGAGCTCCGGCGACGCGGAATTCGACGCCGCGGCGATCGCGATGCTGCGCCGCGCGGATCCCGTGCCGTTGCCGCCGCCGACGGTCGCGGACCAGGGACTGAGCTTCAATCTTCCGGTGAGTTTCAGGGTCGGCAGTTAATCGATCGCCAATGTCGAAAGCCATCGTCGGGCCGCGGCGGAGTCCCACATTGCCTGCCCCCATTGAGCGACACTGTACCGCAGCTCACTCATCATCCGGCGGACATCGGTTTCGACTACTGCAGGTCCAAAAATCGGCGACACGAAGAAATTTCCGCCGGGGATTGTCGTGATGTGGAGTGAGTATCGGATGGCGTGCAGGGTGGTAAGACTGGCGGTCGTTGCGGGAATTGCTGTCGTCCTGGCGCAGCCATTGCCGGCGCAAAGTCAGACCTCGGCCACCGCCGATGGGGCCGCGGCGGATCTGCCCGGCATCACCGTCCGCGCGCCGAAACCGCCGGCGAAACGGCGTCAATCGGCCCACCGTCGTGCGTTTCCGGTCGTGCGGTCCGCCGGCGCACAGCAGGCGTTGTCGCCCCCCGCGGCGGCTGCAGCGGCGACCGTTTCCGGCGCGCCCGTTTCCGGTGCGCCCAATGTGGGGTCGGGTCCGGCGGCGGCGCCCGCCATGGCAAGCGAGGTCTCGTTTTCCGGCGACTCCCTCAATGCGCGTCCCGTTACGCGCCCGGGGGAAGTTCTGGAGGCTGTTCCCGGGCTGATCGTCACGCAGCACAGTGGCGATGGCAAGGCCAATCAGTATTTCCTGCGTGGCTACAATCTCGATCACGGCACGGATCTGGCCATCTCCGTCGACGACGTGCCGGTCAACATGCGGACCCACGCCCACGGCCAGGGATACTCGGACCTCAACTGGTTGATGCCTGAAACGGTCAATTCGCTCGATGTCCGCAAGGGACCGTATTTCGCCGACGTGGGCGATTTCGGATCGACCGGGGATCTCCGGATCGGACTGCTCGACCGCACGGACAAGAGCATCGTGGAGGCCACCGCCGGGAGCTTCGGATATAGACGGCTGTTCGGCATGGGATCGAACAAGGTCGGCGACGGAAATCTGCTCGTCGCGGGCGAGGCCGGCTCCTACAACGGCCCCTGGATCAATCCCGACGACATGCGCAAGTTGAACGGTCTGATGCGCTATACGCAGGGAACGGCGCAGGACGGCCTGTCCGTTACCGGCATGGCCTATTCGAACAAATGGAATTCCACCGATCAGGTGCCGCAGCGCGCCATCAATTCGGGACAGTTGGACCGTTTCGGCGCGGAAGACTCCACCGACGGTGGCAACACCGACCGGTTTGCGCTGTCGGCGCGTGGCGCCGGCACCGACGACGCCGGATCCTGGAAGGCCAACGCGTTCGCGGTCAAGAGCAGCCTGAACCTGTTCAACGACTTCACCTACTTCCTGGCCAATCCGGTGCTGGGCGACCAGTTTCATCAATACGACGATCGCGCGATGATCGGCGCCAACGCGTCGCGCACCTTCAACGGGTCGTTCGCCGGAAGGCAGATGGAAAACACCTTTGGCGTCCAGACCCGCTATGACGACATCAGGGTCGCGCTCACGGATACCTACCAGCGCGCTTTCCTCGCCAATGTCCGCAGCGACAAGGTCAAGGAAGCGAGCGTCGGGGTCTATGCCCAGAACACGGTGCACTGGACCGAGTGGCTGAGGACGACGTTTGGCTGGCGCGGCGACTATTACGACGCCGACGTCACCTCGCTGTTCGACGCCAGCAATTCCGGCAGGTCCAGCGCCGCGATCGGCAGCCCGAAATTCACCGCGGTCATCGGCCCCTTCGACAAGACCGAGTTCTTCCTCGGCGCCGGCATGGGCATGCACAGCAACGACGCACGTGGCGCCACGATTACCGAGTCTCCGACCGATCCGGCCACCAAGCTGACCGCATCACCGCTGCTGGTGCGGACCAAGGGAGCGGAGGTCGGAGTCCGCACCAAGGTGGTGCCCGGCCTCGATTCCTCCGTCAGCCTGTTCATGCTCGACCAGGCATCGGAAATCGTCTTCAACGGCGACGGCGGCGACACCTCGCCGAACCGCGCGAGCCGGCGTTACGGGGTGGAGTGGACCAACACCTACCGGCCGCAGCCGTGGCTTTCTCTCGACGCCGACCTCGCCATGAGTCACGCCCGGTTCGTCGGATACGACAGCGACCAGGCCGCCGTCTATGCCTCCCTGAACGGTTATCCGCAGGCCCAGATCGGTAACGCTCCCGGCAATTACATTCCCAACGCCCCGGCGATGGTGGCGTCTGCAGGCATTACCCTCGGCGAGACGACCGGCTGGTTCGGCGCTTTGCGCTGGCGCTACCTCGCCTCGAGTCCGCTGACCGAAGACAATGTCTTCCGGTCACAGCCGACCAGCGTCTTCAACGGGCGCGTCGGCTACCGGGCCGACAACGGCTGGCGGGTTCAGCTCGATGTTCTCAACCTTCTCAACACCAGGGCAAACCAGATCACCTACGCGTATGGATCGCTCATCAAGACCGACAGCTTGTTCAATCTTTGCTACCCGGTGCAGACCGCGCCGGCGGCAGTGTGTCGGAACGGGGTCATGGATTCCGTCGTGCATCCGATCGAGCCCCTGGCCGTCAGGCTGACGCTGGCCGCCACATTCTAGGGGCCCGTCTCCGAACGACGCGCCGTCGCCCACTGCAGCACGGAACTGCTTTGATATCAAACTATCTTGGCACGCCGGCGGATCTTTGTTAGACCACCGCCCGTCAAGATAACCGCTGGCGGGATGCCGCGCGCGTCGGGCGCGCCACAATCCCAAGCCGCCGGGCAACATGGGGAGGCACGGATGAACATTCAGCTCCTGATCGGTGACAAGGACGTCGACGCCGCGGGCGGGCGCACCTTCGAGCGCAGGGACCCGGTGACCGGCAAGGTCGCGACCACCGCCGCTGCCGGCGGCGTCGACGACGTCAACAAGGCGGTCGACGCGGCCGCCGCGGCGTTCCCGGCCTGGGCCGCGCTGGCGCCGACCGCGCGCCGCGCCCTGCTGCTCAAGGCCGCCGACCTGATGGCGACCAAGGGGCCGGACTTCGCCGCGCTGATGACGCAGGAGACCGGCGCCACCGCGCCGTGGGCCCATTTCAACGTCATGCTCGGCGCCAACATGCTGCGCGAGGCGGCGTCGATGACCACCCAGATCACGGGCGAGGTGATTCCCTCCGACAAGCCGGGCACGCTGGCGCTCGCCGTGCGCAGGCCGGCCGGGGTCTGCGTCGGCATCGCGCCGTGGAACGCGCCGGTGATCCTCGGCACCCGCGCGGTGGCGATGCCGCTGGCCTGCGGCAACACCGTGGTGCTGAAGGCTTCCGAGATCTGCCCGGCGACCCAGCGGCTGATCGGGCAGGTGCTGCGCGAGGCCGGGCTTCCCGCCGGCGTCGTCAACGTCGTCACCAACCGTCCCGAGGACGCCGCGGCGGTGGTCGAGGCCCTGATCGCGCATCCGGCGGTGAAACGCGTTAACTTCACCGGCTCGACCCGGGTCGGCCGCATCATCGCCGAGACCGCCGGCCGCCATCTCAAGCCGGTGCTGCTCGAGCTCGGCGGCAAGGCGCCCTTGATCGTGCTCGACGATGCCGACCTCGACGCCGCCGTCGACGCCGCGATCTTCGGCGCCTATGCCAATATGGGCCAGATCTGCATGTCGACCGAGCGCATCATCGTCGACGACACAATCGCCGACGCCTTCGTCGCCAAATTCGCCGCGCGCGCGAAGAAGCTGCCGGCGGGCAATCCGCGTGAGCACGTGGTGCTCGGCTCGCTGGTCTCGGTCGAGGCGGCGGAGAAGGTGGAGCAACTGGTCGCCGACGCCAGGGCCAAGGGCGCGACGGTGGTGGCCGGCGGCGGCCGCACCGGCTCGATCATGGAAGCCACCGTGGTCGACAACGTGACGCCGGCAATGCGGATCTACAGCGAGGAATCCTTCGGCCCGGCCAAGAGCGTCATCCGCGTCAACGGCGACGACGACGCGGTCAGGGTCGCCAACGACACCGAATACGGGCTGTCGGCGGCGGTGTTCTCCACCAACATCACCCGGGCGCTGGCGGTGGCCAACCGGATCGAGAGCGGCATCTGCCACATCAACGGCCCGACCGTGCACGACGAGGCCCAGATGCCGTTCGGTGGCGTCAAG
The DNA here is from genome assembly GCA_031291445.1 of Xanthobacteraceae bacterium. Lineage (GTDB taxonomy): Bacteria > Pseudomonadota > Alphaproteobacteria > Rhizobiales > Xanthobacteraceae > Bradyrhizobium_A. Next base: position 56,190 of record JARLJA010000148.1, read on the forward strand.
GGCTCGGGCTACGGCCGCTTCGGCGGCAAGGCGGCGATCGCCGAGTTCACCGACCTGCGCTGGATCACCATCGAGAGCGAGCAGCACTACCCGTTCTGAGCGGACACGCGACCGGATCGGCCGGCGCGGGCCCCGTCATCCGGCGTCGCCATACAGTGGCGCGCCTGGAGACGGTCCAGGCGATGCAGCACCAGGCTAGAGCATCTTCCGTTTGATTGACTCGTCATGCCCGGCCTGCGCGATCCGTCTTTGACGGATCGCTACGACTAAGGTCTGCCGGGCATCCACGACTTCACGGAGCCTCAACAAGAAAGACGTGGATGCCCGGCACAAGGCCCGGCCATGACGAAGGATGGGTCAACTGACTTGGAAAACGCTCTAGTCAAGGCTAGTCCGGGCTAGCCGCATGGATCGGGGCCGGCAGCAGATCGTTGTAGGCTTCGGCGATCTGGTGCAGCAGCTGTACGATCTTTTCCTGGTCGGTGGAGGCGAGCGGCGCCACCAGCCGCTTCTGCACCCGGCGCACCGCCGGGATCACCTGCTTCAGCACTTCGCGGCCCTCCGGCGACAGCGACAGCAGCTTGGTGCGCTTGTCGGTGGGGCTCGAGGACCGCACCACCCAGCCTTTCTTCTCCAGCCGCTCCAGCACGCTGCCGAGCGTCGAGCGGTCGATCGCGATCAGCGACGACAGACGCGTCGCGTCGATCCGGGGGTGCGACTGGATCGCCTTCAGCGCCGCGAACTGCACCGAGGTCAGGTCGAAGCTGCCGCATTCGTCGAGGAACAGCGCCGAGGCGATCTGCTGCACGCGGCGGACCAGGTGGCCGGGCATCCGGTAGAGGTCTTCCATCAGGTCTCTCGCATCTCGTGTCGAATCGGGTCCGCCGAATATAGGGCCTCGTCAAACGCCGCGTCAGGGCGTGATCGGGCACGGCGGGTGCCGGGTTTCCGAAAGCCATGCCGTCGGACGTGATCCGAGGGATCGAGCTCAATCAGAACGCTACGGACCAAGGCTGTCGCATGGCCGCCGGCCGCGGAAATATCGCGCGGCGATATTGACAGTGTACGGATAGTCCGTGTACGGAGTAAAAATCAAAAACAAGAATAGGAACCATTGTTGAACCGGGAGGATGCCGAGCCGTGACTGACTATGTGATCGAGCCCCCGCCGACCCCGTCGGTCGCCGTCGACGGCGCGGATGCGCGCTTTCCGGTGCGGCGGATCTTCTGCGTCGGGCGCAACTACGAGGCCCACGCCCGCGAAATGGGCAAGGATCCGACCCGCGATCCGCCGTTCTTCTTCATGAAGCCGGCCGACGCCGCGGTCGATGCGCCGGCGGTGATCGCGTACCCGCCCGAGACCAGCAACTTCCACTACGAGATCGAGCTGGTGGTCGCGATCGGGAAGGGCGGCAGCACTATCGCCGCCGAACACGCCCGCGACCACGTCTGGGGCTACGGCGTCGGCATCGACCTGACCCGTCGCGACCTGCAACTGGCGGCGCGCGATGCCGGCAGGCCGTGGTGCTGGGGCAAGGCCTTCGATCGCTCGGCGCCGATCGCGCCGTTGCGCCCCGCGGCGCGGGTCGGGCATCCGGCCAAAGGCCGGATCTGGCTCGCGGTGAACGGCCAGGTGAAGCAGGACCAGGATATCGCCGACCTGATCTGGAACGTGCCGGAGATCATCGCGATCATTTCCCGCTCGATGGCGCTGGCGCCCGGCGACCTGATCATGACCGGCACGCCCGCCGGGGTCGGCCCGATCGTGGCCGGCGACGAGGTCACGGGCGGCATCGACGGACTCGGCGAAATCGCGATCACCATCGCCTGACCCGCGCGGTGCGAAAATGCCGCGCCGTGGCCCACCGGCCGGGCGCGGGATCAAGGCAGAGCTGACAAGAACGCGGGCCAAACAGCGCCCAGGGAGGAACCATGAGCACACCGACATCCGAGCTTCCCATCCTCGTCGCCGGCGGCGGCATCGGCGGCCTGGCCGCCGCGCTGGCGCTGGTGCGCCAGGGCTTCCGGGTGGTGGTGCTCGAACAGGCGCCCGAGATCGGCGAGATCGGCGCCGGCATCCAGCTCGGCCCCAACGCCTTTCACGCCTTCGATGCCCTCGGCGTCGGCGAGAAGGCGCGCGGCCGCGCGGTCTACACCGACGAGATGGTGATGCACGACGCCATCGACGAAACCCTGGTCGGCCGCATCCCCACCGGGGACGCGTTCCGCAAGCGGTTCGGCAACCCTTACGCGGTGATCCATCGCGTCGACATCCACCTCTCGCTGCTGGAGGGCGCCAGGGAAACCGGCCGCGTCGAATTCCTCACCTCCACGCGGGTGGAGCGGGTCGAGCAGGACGCCGACAGCGTCACGGTCTACGACCAGCACGGCGTCGCCCACCGCGGCGCCGCGCTGATCGCCGCCGACGGCGGCAAGTCGGTGGTGCGCGCGCAATACGTCAACGATCCGCCGCGGGTGACCGGCCACGTGGTCTACCGCTCCGTGGTCGAGAAGAAGGATTTCCCGAAGGACCTGCAGTGGAACGCCGCCAGCATCTGGGTGGGGCCGAACTGCCACCTGGTGCATTATCCGCTGCGCGGCGGCGAGCAGTACAACGTGGTGGTGACCTTCCACAGCCGCAACAAGGAGGAGTGGGGTGTCACCGAGGGCAGCAAGGAGGAGGTGCAGAGCTACTTCCAGGAGGTCTGCCCGAAGGCGCGCCAGCTCATCGACCTGCCGAAGAGCTGGAAGCGCTGGGCCACCGCCGACCGCGAGCCGATCGCGCAGTGGAGCTTCGGCCGGGCGACGCTGCTCGGCGACGCCGCGCATCCGACCACCCAGTACATGGCGCAGGGCGCCTGCATGGCGCTCGAGGACGCGGTCACGCTCGGCGAGGCGCTGCGCGTCAACCACAACGACATTACCAAGGCGTTCGATCTCTACCAGCGCTCCCGCACCACCCGCACCGCGCGGATCGTGCTGTCGGGCCGCGAGATGGGACGGATCTATCACGCCAAGGGGATGGAGCGCGCGATCCGCAACTCGATGTGGCAGGGCCGCTCGCCGGAGCGCTTCTACGACGCGCTGGACTGGCTATACGGCTGGAACGTCGGCAACTGTCTCGCTCCCTGAAGGGCAGATTATCCGCACCCGTCGAACGCGCCGGGCCCGACCCGGCGCGGCAAAAACCGATCAGGACCGGGAGAGAACATGCCGACCGGCAGCAACGTCAACGTCTCCGAACTCATCAACAGGCACGGCATGACCGGCTTCCAGCTGGTGGTCGCCGTACTCTGTTTCCTGGTGGTGGCGATCGACGGCTTCGACACCGCCTCGATCGGGTTTCTGGCGCCGGCGATCGGCGCCGAATGGGGCATCGGTCCGCAGCAGATGGCGCCGCTGTTCGGCGCCGGCCTGTTCGGCCTGATGGGCGGCGCCTTTCTGTTCGGCCCGCTCGCCGACATGTTCGGCCGCAAGACCATCCTGCTGGTCTGCGTGGTGTTCTTCGGCGCCGCCAGCATCGCGGCCAGTTATTCGACCTCGCTGCCGATGCTGGTGGCGTTGCGCTTCCTCACCGGGCTGGGGCTCGGCGGCGCGATGCCGAATTCGATCACGCTGACCTCGGAATACTGCCCGGAACGGCACCGGCTGTTCATGGTGACGTCGATGTTCTGCGGCTTCACCATCGGCTCGGCGATCGGCGGGCTGGCCTCGGCCCACATGGTCGGTGCCTATGGCTGGCGCTCGGTGCTGCTGCTCGGCGGCGTGCTGCCGGTGGCGCTGGTGCCGCTGCTGGCGTGGCGGCTGCCGGAATCGGCGCGCTACCTCGTGCTGCAGGGCAAGAATCCGCGGCGGATTACCGCGATCCTGAAGCGGATTTCGCCGTCGGAGGATTTCGCCGGCGCGCGCTTCCAGCTCGCCCACGGCAAGGCCGCGGGATCGCCGATCGGCCACCTGTTCAGGCCCGACCTCATCATCGGCACGCTGCTGCTGTGGCTGGCGTTCTTCTCCAGCCTGCTCGTGATCTATCTGCTGTCGAGCTGGCTGCCGACGCTGATCAAGAGCACCGGCGTCTCGCTGGCCACCGCCTCGGTCGTCACCGCCATGTTCCAGGTCGGCGGCACGCTCGGCGCGATTGCGCTCGGCTGGCTGATGGACCGCTTCAACCCGCAATACGTGCTGGCGGTCTGCTATGCCTCGGCGGCGGTGTTCATCGCCGCGATCGGCAGCCTGACCGCGTCGCCGCTGCTGGTGGGCATCGCGATCTTCTTCGCCGGCTTCTGCATCTCCGGCGCCCAGGTCGGCGCCAACGCGCTGTCGGCGAGCTTCTATCCGACCGACTGTCGCGCCACCGGCGTCAGCTGGGCCAACGGCATGGGCCGCACCGGCTCGGTGCTCGGCTCCATGGGGGGCGGCACGCTGCTGGCGATGAACCTGCCGTTGCCCTCGATCTTCCTGATCGTCGGCCTGCCGGCGCTGGTCGGAGGCGCGGCGATGCTGGCCTTCGGGCTCTATCGCGGCGCGCGGGCAAGACGGCTCGCGCTGGCGTGACCAATCATCAACGAATGTAGAATCGTCATACGGGAGGTTGAAATGCCGGAACTTGGGACCCTCGAGGAACTGCCGCTCGACTATCGCAACGGCCTGACCGCCAACAACCTGGTGCCGCTGTGGCCGAACCTGCGCGCGGCGCTGCCCTACGACATTCCCTCGCGCCGGACCCGCCCGATGGTCTGGCATTACGCCGACATCCGGCCGCGGCTGCTGCAGGCCGGCGAACTCACGCCGATCGAGAAGGCCGAGCGCCGCGTGCTGGTGCTGGCCAATCCCGGGCTCGGCCTCGAGAACATGCAGGCGACGCCGTCGATCTATATCGGCATGCAACTGATCCTGCCGCGCGAGACCGCGCCCAACCACCGCCACAGCCCGAGCGCGGTGCGGTTCGTGGTCGAAGGCGAGGGCGGCTTCACCGTGGTCGAAGGCGAGAAGCTGCCGATGGAGAAGGGCGACCTGATCCTGACGCCGTCCGGCCTGTGGCACGAGCACGGCCATGCCGGGGCGGGCCCGGTGGTCTGGCTCGACGCGCTCGATCTTCCGGTGGTGTATTCGCTGGAGGCGTCCTACTGCCTCGACGGCAAGCCGCAGACCGTCCGCAACCAGCCCGACGCCTCGCAGACCCGCTACCGCCGCGCCGGCCTGTTGCCCTATACGGCCCTGAGCCGGCCCCGCAACGCCTATCCGCTGCGGCGCTTCCCGTGGAAGGAGACGCGCGCCGCGCTCCTCGACCTCGCCGGCGTCACCGACGCCAACGAGATCGTGCAGCTCGCCTACGTCAATCCCGAGACCGGGCTGGAATGCCTGCCGATCCTCGGGTTCTCGGCGATCATGCTGCGGCCGGGCGAGACCATCCGGCCGTCGCGCCGGTCCGCATCCGCCGTTCTGCACGTGGTAGAGGGCGAAGGCGAGGCGCAGATCGACGGCGTCGCGCTGACGTGGGGCGGCCAGGACACCATGGCCGTTCCGACCCATGCCCGGGTCGAGATCGCCAACCGCTCGACCACGCGGCCCGCCTACCTGTTCCAGGTCGACGACGCGCCGATGCAGCGCAAGCTCGGCTTCTACGAGGAGTTTCAGGGCTAGTCGGCTGCTCGACCGTCATTCCGGGGCGCGCGCAAAGCGCGCGAGCCCGGAAACCATAACCCCGGTGCCCGTGGAAGCTCGAAGACGACGATCAAGCGGTTCGACACTTCTGTGTGTGCAAGTGACCTCAGCAGGTCATGTTTGACACAGGGCGTATGGATCCCGGGCTCGCGCGCGATGCGCGCGCCCCGGGATGATGGGGTGGACGGCCCCCAACGGCATCAGTGTGCCAGAATGAGGTCGTTGAAGATCTCAGACGAGGGAGCCGTCCATGAACAAGATTAGCACAATTGGGCTGGATATTGCGAAGAACGTGTTCCAGGTG